>JAKAKI010000029.1 GCA_021813505.1 bacterium
CAAGAATCTCAGACCGCCTTGATTTCAGTGTCTCGCCGATTCCCATCACGAATCTGAGGTGGGCAAAGCCCACCCTACCCTCGCTCCAACGCCGCCTTCGGGTAGATATCCAACTCCAACATCCACTCGCGCAACTTCGCGACCCGCATCTTATCGTCGGTCGGCACCACAAACGGCCGTCCACGGCCATCGAGAATCACGCCCACCACACCGCCCGAGATCGTGCGTTCGACCTTGGCGCCTTTACCCGCGCCCAAGTCGAATCCGCGCGCCGGCTCGAACACCGCCTTGGCCGTCGCCGGCAGATTCGTCTTCTCGTCGGTGCCCAGAGGAATCAGCTTCATCGTCCCGAACTCAAGCGACCCCTTCTCGACTTTCCCGCCAGGAAGCTCGATTTCGTAGTTCATTACCGAACCCTTACCGGACTTCATCTCTCCAGCAGGTGCGATGCATGTGCCCAAATGAATCAGGCAATCCTTATTGAAGACTTCCGTCGCCGCCAACGGATGCACTTCCGCCAAAACCCCCAACTGCGGCATCATAAAGATCGAATCCACCGCCAGCCTGGTGATCCCCTCCGGCAGGAAAGCATCGATCAGCATCAGAGCCGCCTGTTGACGGCGTGGCGCGTGCGACAAAACCCCGCCTGACCCGATTAACATGTTCAATGTCATCATGTTAACCAGCGTCGCCCCGGATGTCGACTGCTCGAACGCATCGGCGATCGTCCGCTGTTGCTGCACACCCTTCAGGACGGTCGCAAACGACTTATGTTGAACGAACGCCAGCCGCAATGCCTCTTTGGCGATCGCCTGCTCGAAGATCAGCTCTTCCATCATCTGCGGAATCGTCGTCGGGCGGATCATCTTGTTCTTCACCCGATTGCGCAGGTCGCGCTCGTCCATGTGGAACGGCACCCAGCGCATCACATTCTCAAGTCCCGCTTCCGCAAAGACATTCGAGATCGAATACGACATCCCCAGATTCGCCGAGACCGTCCGGTTGAAAACATCCTGGAAGACACTGAACACGTCGGTGGTCGCCCCGCCGATATCGACGCCGACCACCTCGATCTTCTCAATTTCGGACACGCGCTTGATGATCGATCCCACCGCGCCGGGTGTCGGCATGATCGGCGCATCGCACCACGACATCAGCTTCTTGTATCCCGGCGCCTGCGCCATGACATGCTCCATGAACAGGTCATGGATTTTCTCACGGGCGGGGAGAAGGTTCTCGCGTTCCAGGACGGGTCGCAGATTATCGACCACCGTCAGGTCGGTCTTCTCCGCGAGCGTTTCCTTGACCGGACCGACGGCATCCTTATTGCCGGCAAAGATCACGGGCAGCTTATACCCGGAGCCCAGCCGGGGCTTGGGATCGGCGGCGGAAATCAGCTCGGCAATCTCGACCACATGCGTGGTCGTGCCGCCATCGACTCCTCCGGACAGGAGAATCATGTCGGGGCGCAACCGGCGAATACGTTCAATCTGCTGATGGGGCAACCGCTTGTCGTTGGAGGCGATCACGTCCATCACAATCGACCCCGCACCCAACGCCGCGCGCTCGGCCGATTCGGCGGTCATTGAACGCACCACACCGGCCACCATCATTTGAAGCCCGCCACCCGCAGAAGATGTGGATATATAGATGTCGGCGCCGACATTGCCGTTGGCCGGGGTAATGATTCTCCCGTTATCGTCCAACAACTTACGGCCCGCAAGCTCTTCGACTTCCCCAACCGCGTTGAGCACACCGTTGGTGACATCTTCAAAGGGTGCTTCGACCGTCGTGGGCGCTTCGCCACGGACAATCAGGCGGTATTCGCCATCTCGCTTCTCGATCAGAATCGCCTTGGTCGTGGTCGACCCGCAATCGGTCGCGAGGATGACCTTGATATCTTCAGGTTTCATACTCTTCTGGGCCATGAATTCCTCAGTCTCGATACTGCAATACCAGCAACAGAGCCCGGCACAAGTCGCCACCGGGCGAAAAGCCCTGCATCATAAGGAACCCTGAGCTGCTTTTCAATGGCTTTCGGCGCCTGCTACGTGTCGTCTCGGTAAGCCCCCGGGGGTCAGGGCCACAATTCCAATGGGTCACAGGCACCCGGCGCTTCCAAGACGAGAACGCCGCACCGGCTGAGTTGGCCGGTGCGGCGTGATCGGAGCTCTCCCTGTTCGGAGGGGGCATCTACTTCTTGGAGTCAGCCCCCACGACAATGTCGCCCTTCGTGCTCTCGACGATACCGATCAGTTCCTTTTGCTCGTGCTCAGGTACCTTGAATGCATCCAGCGTTTTCTGGAAATCGGCCACCATTGCGGCCCACTCCTTCTGTGTGATGTTCAGATGCTTGTGGGCCTCTTTCATGTTCCTGCCGGTGTACTTCTCTGGCCCACCGGTCACCTGGCAAACCAGGGAAGTGACGGAGTATTTCAGCCCCGCCTTTGGAACACGAGCGCGCGCCTCCTTGATGGCAGGGTTCGCGTTGAGGACATCATTGACCAGAAGCCGCTCGATGAAGTCGTCCACGACCGAAGCGATGGCATAGACACCCCCGAGCCGGTCATAGAGCGATTTCTCCGCCTGTGTCTGCCCGGTTCCGGACTTAGCTCTGGTTTGATCTTCTCCCCGGACCGGCACTGCAATTGCCGCCACGAGCATCACTGCCAGGGTGATCGCAATGCTTGAGACGAATGAACGCTGAGCCACCATCTCACACTCCTCCCTCTGAAAAACCATTAAAATACGCTGACTTGCGGGTCGCCATCCGACCCTATGATCACTGGCCAATAATGACAATCTCACCCCTGCCTGACGCCACCAATGGAGTGGATCGGTGACACCGCTACGATCACTCCGTCGAACTGGCCATCGGCTGCAGGGCAGGCACTTGTCCAGCCAGACTCGGATGCGTGGATTCCAAGACGAGTGCGTAGAGGGGGGGGGTCACATTTGTCGACAGTCGAATCGGGCCGCACCGTTCTCCTTCCGCGAACTACGCACCGTCCTGCCAAATTTCCAGAACCTCTTTCGCCGTTCTTAACTGGAGTTGGAATGCTCCTCTGAGCAGGATGATACCATCCTCCTGCCAACCTCCCCCGGCCCATCTTCGCTGCTCCCGTAAAACGGGACGGGTTTGCTCCTGATTAGATCGTCCGCCGGAATTCAAGAATCAAGCGAAATCTGCTCACAACGGAAGGTTCTCGTGCTGGGGATATATGGATGTCTGTGCCCACCTTGCCATTGTCGGGAGCGATAAGTTTCCCATTATCGTCCAACAACTTACGGCCATCAAGCTCTTCCACTTCCCCGACCGCGTTGAGCACCCCGTTGGTGACATCTTCAAAGCGCGCTTCGCCACGGACGATCAGGCCGTATTCGCCATGGCTCTGATATCTTCAGGTTTCATACTCTTCTGGGCCATGAATTCCTCAGTCTCGGTACCGCAATACCAGCAACATAGCCCGGCCCGAGTCGCCACCGGGCGGAAAGCCCTGCGTCATAGGGAACTTGAGACTGATTTTCAACGGCTTTGTGCCAGACGCAGGCTTAAGCGCGGCAACGCACAGCCTTCGTGACAAGAATAGGGCCTATCAGTCCAATAGGTCCTATTGTCCTATAACCCCAACCACTGAGTCCCCGCCCCACACGCCAGAATCGCAAAGCCCGCCAGCGCATGGCTCCAACGCTCCAGCCGTCCCATCGAAACCCGGGCGATACCGAAACTGAGGACTGTCACAATCACCGTCATCGTGCCGATGGTCACCACTGCGAACACCGACGACACGAGCAACACACCCCACCAACTGTGCTGCGCCGCCGGGACCATGAGCAACGGTATCAATGGTTCACAGGGACCAAAAACAAAGATGGTAAAGAGTATCCAGGGTGTCATGCTGGGTCTGGCTGGCGAAACGTGCGCATGGGCATGTCCCTCGGCGTGGCCATGCGCATGCTCGTGTGCGGTCCCGTCCAGGTGCGCGTGATGATGCGTGTGAGGCCGGTTCTTCACGCCGCGTTGGATCCCCCAGACACAGTAGACCAGTCCAAATGCTATCAACCCCCACGCCGCCCACTGGCCCCGCACCGACTCGACCAAGGTCATGCCCCCAACGGCCCACCCCAAACCCACCCCGAGCAGGCCGATGACCACTGAACTGGCGACATGCCCGACGCCACAGAGCACAGTAATGACCAGCGTTTTGGTTCGCGACCAGTTCCCGGCCTTGGCCATGGCCACAAACGGGATGTAGTGATCCGGACCTAAGACAGTGTGGATCAGCGCGATGGAAACCGCGGTCCCGAGCAGAAGTGTGAGTTGCGAGTCCATTGCTTGTGTGGTCCTTCACCCACCGCAGAGCAATATAATCGTCCCAAGCGGCCCGCAGCGTCATTTTCACTGGGCACCAATCACCGAAACCGCTTGACCTTGGGCCTGAATAAGGTATACTGATCGTCTTTGCCGGTGAGGAAAAAACATGAAAAGAACATTCCAGCCATCGAATCGCAAGAAACTGGCCGATCACGGATTCCGGGCGCGCATGTCCACCAAGGGTGGACGCAAGGTCCTCAGTCGTCGGCGTGCCCATGGTCGCAAGCGGCTGACGGTTACGGCCGCCGCAAAGTAGACTTGGCACGTCCGAGTCGAATGGGCTCCTTGCCACACACTCTGCGATTCCCGCGACGAAACCGTCTCAAAAGCCCCCTCACGATCCGAAGTGTCTCCCGTGACGGGGGCCGTCTTTATGGTGACGGCTTCTCGGTCCATTGGTCCCCGATCTCATACCCGAAATCCGACCGGACAACGACCGCGCCGCGCCTCGCATTTGTCGTTTCCCGTCACAGCGGTCGCGCCCACGAGCGCAACCGGATCAAACGCCGGCTGCGCGAAGCAGTCCGCATCAATCGCGCCGCTTGGCCCCAACCGCCGGGTGGGTTGGACATCGTCTTTCGCGCGATCGGCGCAACCGCGGCCAACAGCGCCTTCGAAAATCTGAGGCAGGACGTGAAGCGCATCTTTGCACAAATCGGTGAATCAAAGAAGCCGCAACATGAATAACTCAATGAAACCACCGGACGTAGGGTGCGTGACTCACGCACCACACAATGCTCATCCCTTGCCGGAGGCATCCGAGCGTGAGTCACGCACCATTTCACATCTGAGGCAAAGCGCCGCGATTGACGCACAACCCTCTGTACACAATACGGCCAGTGCGTCCGAGCGTGACTTGCGCACCACCTCACATCCGGGGCAAAGCGCCGCGATTGACGCACAACCCTCTGTACACAATACGGCCAGTGCGTCCGAGCGTGACTTGCGCACCACCTCACATCCGGGGCAAAGCGCCGCGATTGACGCACAACCCTGTGTACACAATACGGCCAGTGCGTCCGAGCGTGACTTGCGCACCATCTCACATCCGAGGCAAAGCGCCGCGATTGACGCACAACCCTGTGTACACAACACGGCCCATACCTCCGAGCGTGGCTTTCGCGCCACTTCACATCGGGGGCAACGGTGCGTGATTGACGCACGAGCACTTGCAAGCTGTCCGGTCAACACGACCGCGCGTCAATCACGCACCCTACGCCGCATTACTGTGGGCATCTTGACCATCGCCATCAGGAGCTACCAGCTCCTGCTCGCGCCGCTTTTGACCGGTGGTTGCCGGCACATTCCCTCCTGCTCGGAATACTCAATTGAAGCGATGGAACGCCACGGACTGTGGCACGGCCTGCGCCTGACCGCTGCACGAATCTGGCGATGCCGCCCCAAAGGAACATTCGGTTATGATCCGGTACCCTGATAACGAAAGCGTGGATGATAGAATATGAGCGATGAGTCGAAGCCGTTTGATGCCAGGGCACTCCTGGGATTTGCATTACTAATCGGACTGGTTCTGCTGTTGCCGGTGTACTGGGAATGGATCGGCTTCAAGAAACCTGAGCCCACCGTCCCCGTGGTCACAGACAGTACATTCGCAGTGACACCAGCGGACACAGTCCACCGGCCCGCGCCCGGCCCCCAAAAGCTGGCAGCCGCGCCGGCCCCGGTCTCCAGCGACACATCCGGCGGCCCGTTTGTTTGGGATTCAACGTGGACCGAGAAATACGTCCACGTCGAAACCGACGTGTACGATGCGCTCTTCTCGACCCGTGGCGCCCGTATCGTACGGCTCGTACTGAAGAATTTCCGTTACAACGACGAGCCCCGTCACAATCAACCGATTGTCATCTCGGACACGACCGGTGACGCGGGCCTCCGGTTCCATTCGGTACGCGATCTGTTCGACTGGTCCACCGCACCCTTCACGACCAGTCAGACCGACATGAAGCTGGCGGGAGAGGATTCGACCGTCCTGCGCTTCCAGGCGCGTTCGAGCAAAGGCAATGACATCATCATCGCCTATACGATCCACGGCAAGCGCTACGATTTCGACGTGAATGTCTCGGTACCCGAGCCCTGGGCTGACGGCCTCGAGAATGAGTACTACTTCGGCTGGGATGGCGGCCTCTGGCCGACCGAGCCAGATCCGAGTGAGGATAACAGCTATTTCTCGGCCGACGCGCTGATGGGGAAGGACTTCGAAAAAGTCTCGAGTTATGACCCCGAGGCACCCCGAAAGAACCTCTCCGGCGTGACCCACTGGGCCGCTGTTCGCACCAAGTACTTCGTCTGCGCGACCGTTCCACGCGGCCGCGACGCGCAGGGATTTCTGGCCGTCACCGATCAAAGACCGCTGACGTTCAAAGGCAAGACGCTCGAGGTTAAGAAATTCTCGGCGGCGGTGCGCATGGACCTGCCCGCCGGCACACCGCTCAACGACCGGTTCACCGTCTACATCGGACCGGTGGAATATGGCCTGCTCAAGAGCTACGGCATCGGCCTCGAAGAAATGGTGGATCTGGGCTGGCGCTGGCTGATCCGTCCGATCGCCCTCGTCATTCTCTGGCTGTTCACCGCCATGCACGCCGTCATCCCCAACTACGGCGTCTCGCTCATCATCTTCGCCCTCATCATCAAGGTCCTCTTCCATCCGCTCACGAAGAAGAGCACGATGTCGATGCGGCAGATGCAGGCGCTGCAGCCGCGCATGGAGAAATTGCGCGAGCGCCACAAGGGCGACGCCCAAAAGCTCAACGTGGAAATGATGAAGCTCTACAAGGAAGCGAAGATCAACCCGCTCTCCGGCTGCCTGACCCTGCTGCCTCAGATGCCGATCTTCTTTTCCCTGTATCCGGTGTTCCGCTCGACAATTGAACTGCGCGGCGCGCATTTCGTCGGCTGGATCTCCGATCTGTCGCAGAAAGATCCCTACTACGTACTGCCGATCATCATGGTCGTCAGCTTCTTCCTGCAGCAAAAGCTATCGACCAAAGATCCCAAGCAGAAGATGCTCACCTACATCCTGCCTTTGGTATTCGGCTTCTTCTTCAAAGACATGCCGGCAGGACTGACCCTTTACTGGACGGTCTTCAATCTGTTCTCGGTGATCGAAATGACCTGGCTGATCGGCCATCCGCCGGCTGCCGGCGCCGATGGCGAAGTGGGTTCGGGCGCGATTCTCAAAACAGCCCCGGCCAAGTCGAAGGGGTGAAGAATGCAATGTCCCCTTCATCCGCTCACGTTGACCTGACCAAGACCATCTGCGCGATTGCCACTCCGCCGGGACGAGGCGGATTGGGAATCGTGCGTCTGTCCGGCCCCGATGCAATCGCGATCGCCGACCGGATCTTCCAGGGACACAGCAAGCTCAGTGAGCAAGAGGGGTACACCGTCCATCATGGGTTCGCCGTCGACTCGCGCACTCATGCCGAGATCGATGAAGTGCTCGCAACGCTCTTCCGCGCCCCGCGATCATACACCGGCGAAGATCTGGTCGAATTCTCAGCGCATGGTGGACAGTTGGTGTTGAGCCGGATCGTCGATGCCTGCATCGCCGCGGAGGCGATCCCCGCACAGCCGGGCGAATTCACCCTGCGCGCGTTTCTCAATGGACGCATCGATCTGACGGAAGCCGAAGCGGTGGCCGATCTGATCGCCGCCAAGACCGATGAATCCTCCGCCGCGGCCCTCGCGCAGTTGAAGGGACAGTTGCACGAGGAGATTCTCGCCCTGCGTGCCGGGATCATCGCGGCCCTCGCGCGTTTGGAAATCGGTATCGATTTCACCGAAGAAGACATCGCGCCGTCTGAGATTGCGGGCGTGAGGGATCGAATACAGGAAGTTCGTGGGCGCGTGCTGCGTTTGCTCCGAAGTTATGATCGCGGCCGCGTGTTGCGCGAGGGATTCACCGTGGTGCTCGCCGGTCCGCCCAACTCCGGCAAATCGACGCTCTTCAATCGGCTCGCGCAGGATGAGCGCGCGATCGTCACCGACATTCCCGGAACCACGCGCGACATTCTCCGCGAGTACATCAATCTCAACGGCTGGCCCGTCTGCATTCTCGACACAGCCGGCATGCGCGAATCAGCCGATGTCGTCGAACGAATCGGCGTCGAGCGCGCCGAACACGCCATCAAGGAAGCTGATGGCGTGATCTGGTTGATCGACAGCACAACCGATGTGACCCCACAACTGCCAGTAATCGACGAGAAATCGAATCGGACACCTTGGGCAATTTGCTGCAACAAGAGCGATGTTTCATCTGTGTTATCAATTGTGTCACAGCGTCTTACATCGAAGAGCGAAATAGCATCTGAACATGGTCAACCGGTGGAACATGATATCGGTGGGCCGGACACTCCTGTCCGGCCTCGCTGCGATGACACGCGAGTACTCGAGATCTCCGCGAAAACCGGCGCCGGCATTGATGAATTGCTGAAAACGGTATCCGCGTGGATCGAACCCATCGGCACGGCGAGAAGTGGAGGCACTTTCGCAATCAACGATCGTCACCGCCGCGCCCTGCAATCCGCCGATGCCGCATTGGCTTCCGCGCTCGAGTCGCTGGCCCGTGCCGACGGCGTCGAGCTTGCTGCCTTCGACGCCCGCAACGCCGCACTTCACTTGGGCGAGATCATCGGCGAAACCACCACCGAGGACGTGCTCACCGAGGTTTTCAAAAACTTCTGCATCGGCAAGTAGCGGTCCACTTCTTCCACTAAGTCCACTTGGTCCACTCCGTCCACCCTCAACGCCGCAAACGCGACCAATCGAGCCACGTTTCACCAGTTATGACTCGCTCCCCGCGCATCATCGTCATCGGCGGCGGCCACGCCGGCATTGAAGCCGCCTGTGCGGCCGCTGGAATGGGTGCGATAGTCGCGATGATCACGCAGGATCCGCAGGCCATCGGAAGAATGTCCTGCAACCCGGCAATCGGGGGTATCGGCAAAGGCCAGATCGTTCGCGAACTCGACGCCATGGGCGGACGCATGGGACTTCTGACCGACCGCGCCGGGATCCAGTTCAAAATCCTCAATCGCCGCAAGGGCCCGGCTGTGCAATCATCGCGCGCCCAATGTGATCGGCGGTTATATCAGTCAGCAGCCCAGGATGAAATCGCCGCGATCGCGAATATCAAAATCGCGACGGATAATGTCCGGTCATTGACCATCGAAAACAATCGTGTGACCGCGGTGATCGGTGACAGCGGTGAAACATACCCCGCCGACGCTGTGATCCTCGCCGCTGGCACGTTCCTGGAAGCGGTGACTCATGTCGGCGCCGAGCGCAAATCGGAGGGACGGTTCGGTGAACCACCGTCGCGTGGCTTGTCGGGCCAGTTACGCAGCCTGGGCTTCGAGGTCGGACGATTGAAGACTGGAACTCCGCCCCGCCTCGATGGATCATCGATCGATTACTCGCTCTGCGAAATCCAGCCCGGCGATCAGCCTCCCCGGGGGTTCTCGCGCCGCCGGCCGATTCCCATCGCCAACCGCGCGAACTGCTGGCTGACCTACACAACCACCGAGACCCATCAACTGATCACCGATAACATCGGCCGCTCACCGCTTTACAACGGCCAGATCTCCGGCATTGGTCCGCGATATTGCCCGTCCATCGAAGACAAGGTCATGAAGTTTGCGGAGAAGCCGCGACATCAGCTTTTCCTCGAACCGGAGGGGATGGGGACTGACGAGATCTACATCAATGGATTCTCAAGTTCGCTTCCCGCCGAGGTGCAACTCGATGCGCTTCGCACGATTCCTGCTCTCCGTGATGTGAAGATGACCCGTCCCGGCTACGCGGTCGAATACGATTTCTTCCCACCGACCCAACTGCATCTGACTCTTGATACAAAGCCGATCAACCGACTCTATTTCTGCGGCCAAATTAACGGAACCTCCGGGTATGAGGAAGCCGCCGGGCAGGGATTTGTCGCGGGGGTCAATGCCGTG
The DNA here is from genome assembly GCA_021813505.1 of bacterium. Classification (GTDB taxonomy): domain Bacteria; phylum Zixibacteria; class MSB-5A5; order WJJR01; family WJJR01; genus JACRMA01. Next base: position 10,348 of record JAKAKI010000029.1, read on the forward strand.
CTCGCGATTCGTGGTGAGGAGCCATTCATCCTCGGTCGCTGTGAATCGTACATCGGGGTCATGATCGACGATCTGGTCACACTCGGCGTCGACGAGCCGTATCGTATGTTCACTTCCCGCGCTGAGCACCGTCTCCATCTGCGTGAAGACAACACCGAACGCCGCCTCGCTCAGCATGGGTTCCGGATCGGCCTGGTCCCAGCGAATGAATACGATGCGCTGTGTCGGCGCTGGGAGAATATCGATCGCTGTATCGCGGAATTCGAGAAGACCGCGATTCCCGCTGCTTCGATCCCGTTCCCCGGAATAAAACGCCAGGGCGGCGCGACACTTGCCGAACTCCTGCGCATTCCGGGAGTTTCGTTTGACGATCTCAACGGTTTCGGGGCTCAGATCGCACCGGTCGAGACGCTCGTCTCCGAAGCAGTCGAGATTGCCATCAAGTACGAAGGGTATATCGAACGTCAGGCGCGCCAGATCGAGCAGTTCAAACGCCTCGAATCGCAACGGATCCCCGCGGACTTGCACTATTTGGGATTGACCGGTCTCCGGCGTGAAGCGAAAGACAAGTTCACGCGCATCCGTCCCTATACACTGGGCCAGGCGTCTCGAATTCCCGGCATTACTTCGTCCGACATCGCCGTTCTGATGGTCCACCTGCGCACCAACTCCAATTAGATCGCGACAGACTCCAGTCTGAGCTCTGAACGATTGGCATGTTTCACGTGAAACATGGCAAAGCTTGATCGGAGGTGATTGACATCATCTTGTCTTTTCCATTGATTTGCCTGAGGGGAATGTTTCACGTGAAACTGACTCGTGATCTTGTCTGTAAAGCTGTTGTTACAAAAGAGATCGACGAAGGGAAATGGGCGCGCTCGGAGCAGTATTGCGAGCTCGTGCTCGAGGCCAATCGCAAGATCAACCTGATCTCGCGCAGCGGCGATGTCTCGCAAACAATCGAACGCCAGTTTCTTCTATCGATCGCCGCATTGGATCTGATCCCCAGCACCAAGGGGCTGACCTGGCTGGACATCGGATCGGGCGGCGGATTCCCGGCGATCCCGCTTGCGATCTTTCGCAGCGACATCTCATTCGTACTCGCGGAGTCGATCGCCAAGAAGGCGTACTTTCTCGAACGTACCGTCGAATCGTTGGGCTTGCCGAATGTGAAAGTGGCGCACGGCCGGCTCGAGCCACGCGGTCCCAACGAGAAAGTCCTGCACAATTCGTTCGACTGGGTGTCGGTCAAGGCTGTCGCCGAATGGGAGACCTCGCTTCAGTGGGGGGATTCATTCCTTAAGCCATCGGGGTGCCTGCTCACCTACAAGCCAATCCTGGTGCGCGCGGCCGAGAGCCGGGCGATGCGGAAGTATGGCTTTAAGATGTTGTCTTCCACCCCGATAATCGAGAAACTCCCCAATGCCGGACTTCATATATTCGTTGTAGAAAAAGAGAGCGAAGATAAGTGACTCTGTTGGAATAATTTCGTTGACCTCTTCAAGGTCCGTCTTATAGAATCAGCAGTCGTATGGATATCAAACTCTTATCGCGACGCCGGATTATTGCCATTGCCAACCAGAAGGGCGGCGTGGGCAAGACGACGACATCGGTCAACCTGGCGGCCAGCCTTGCCATGGCCAATCGCCGTGTGCTGTTGATCGATCTCGACCCGCAGGCCAACACGACTTCGTTCCTCGGTATTGAGAAGAGTGCGATCAGCTTGTCGTCTTACGAAGTCATGGTCGATGGCTGCCCTCTGCTCGATGCGCGCCTCCCGACTTGTGTCGAGTCGCTCGACTTGATCCCATCGGCGATGCGTCTGGTCGGGGCGGAAATTGAAATGGTGACCATGGACAATCGCGAGCACCGTCTCAAGGACGCGCTTGACGATCCGCGTCTCGCCTATGATTTCGTGATTGTCGACTGCCCGCCGTCGCTCTCCATTCTCACCGTGAATGCCTTGGTCGCTTCGGGGTCGGTGCTGGTTCCGGTGCAGTGTGAGTATTTCGCTCTCGAGGGACTCGGGCTGCTGTTGAACACGATCGAGAAAGTTCAACAGTCATTGAATCCCGACTTGGCTATCGAAGGAGTGCTGCTCACCATGTTCGACAGCCGACTCAATCTGTCGCGCCAAGTCGAGGCGGAAGCGCGGCGCGTCTTTAATGGCAAGGTGTATCAAACGATGATACAACGGAATGTGCGGTTGTCGGAAGCGCCCGGATTCGGCAAGCCCATTGTCCTTTATGACCCAACGTCCGCCGGCGCGGAGAACTATGTCGCATTAGCCAAAGAGGTGATCGCATCATGAACGGAAACCGTCTCGCCTTAGGCCGCGGGCTCGAAGCCCTGATCCCCACTCAGTCCGATCAACTGACCTCCAAGGGTAAACAGGTGATCGATCTGCCTCTCGACAAGATTGTCCCCAATCCCAATCAGCCGCGAGTGCAGTTCGACGGCGCCAAGCTCGAGGCGCTAGTGGCATCGATCCGCGAGAAGGGGGTTATCCAGCCAATCTTAGTGAAGGCGACCGCGACTGGATACCAGGTCATCGCCGGCGAACGTCGTCTCCGCGCCTCAAAAGCTGCCGGACTGGCCAAGATACCGGCCATTGTGGCAGAAATTACGACTCAAGCTGACGAACTTGAATGGGCGTTGATTGAGAATCTTCAGCGTGAGGACCTCAATCCCATGGAGGAAGCGGTTGCATACCAGCGACTTGGCGAGACTTTTGGATACACGCATGAGGATATTGCCAAGCATGTTGGGAAGGACCGTTCGACGATCTCGAACGCGCTTCGCCTTTTGAATTTGCCGGATGAGGTGCAGGCCCAAGTTGCCGATGGGGCCATTTCGGCGGGGCATGCGCGGGCGCTGCTGGCGCTGATACTCGATGAGGAGCGGATCAGTTTTGCCAAGCGGATCATTGCGGAGGAGCTGTCGGTACGGCGTACGGAGGAGTTGATCAATGAAAAGCCTCGGCGCCAGTTTTCGCGTGCCAAGCGCCGTTCCGCGGACCTGGAGGCGGTTGAGCAGAAGCTGCGGATGAAATTCGGCGCGACAGTCCACATCCGCGAGACCCGCAAACGCGGCCGTATTATCTTTGATTACTATGGGCATGCGGATCTGAACCGGCTGCTGGAGGTGATGGGCGTGGTTTAGCCCAGTACACCGAACAGATCATGAATAGGCAATCCTGAAATCGTTTGACATCAAGCCGACGCGTCGTCTACTTGCATCTGGGTCTTGAAGCTCTTGCGGAGGTGGAACTGACAACGACCGCGCCGCGATTGCAGACAGTTCGGACACTCAGACTGCAGGGGTTCCGCATTCGATCGACGGTGGTCGAGTAACAGACCATGCTGATAACAAGCATTTACATCAAGAACTTCAGGTCCATCAAGGACTCCGGCCCCATTAGGGACATTACGAAGATTTTTGCACTCATTGGTCGCAATAACACCGGGAAGTCCTCCTTCCTAAAGGCAATTCAAATTGCTTTTGACAAGCGCTCCGTAGACGCTAACGACTTCCACAAAGATACCGCCGAAGACTTGGAAATCACCTGCGTAATCGAAAAGAACTCTGGAGAGACGAGAGAGTCAAAAGAGCTGAAAGTCGTATGCGCCAGAGACGAATTGAAGGTGAGCTACTACATCAACGGGGAGAAGCTGAAGAACAAAAAAGACTACACTGCCGCCCTCCCGACACTGCTGAGTATTAGCGACATCCGAAACCCCAAAGACTCGATGACGTCAGATGGGAACAGGACCACGCTGCTCAAGCAAATCATGAAACTCCGCGAAACCAGCGACGGGGACTTTGGAGAACGATTATCTGCTCTTTCTCAACAGATGACCCAACTGAAGACACAAGAGACGGCGGCACTTTCAGAGAAGATTACCGAGAAGTTTCGAGACGTCGTTGGTGAACAGAGTTTCTCTGTGGCCATCACTCCTGACATAGATCTCGAGAAAGGCATCGCCTACAGGACCGGCATTACCGACCATGACATTCCTGACGCAACAACAGTAGATATCCTGAACTCCGGCACAGGTCTGCAGAGTATGTACCTGCTTTCTTTGCTTGAGGTGTTCGCGGAACTGTCCGTGAAGGACAGCGACGCGATTCTGATAATTGAGGAACCGGAGGTCTATCTACACCCGGAATATCAGAGACGGATGTTTGCGGCACTAAGGCGCATCGCGGATCAGAATCAAGTCATTTTCACCACGCACTCGCCCATCATGATTGCTGACATTTGGCTCACTGAGAGTGTGAGACAAATCCGATTGAACAATGGAGAAACGCAGGTAGAAAGCGTAAAGATCGAAGATGTTATAGACGAACTCGGGATACGCTACGAGGATGTTCTGAATCCGAGGCTCGTGGTGTTTGTTGAGGGCAAGGACGATATTGCGTTCTACGAGAAGCTTGGCATCAAAGACCCAAAGCTTCGAATTATCTGGACTGACAGTTTCCGCGCGATCCACTATTACGCATTCATCAAGATCATCTCCAGCGAGCACGTGAAGAATTCGTTCGTTCTTATTGCCGACAGCGACGGCGAAGGCCCGGAGAAGAGAAAGGAGAAACTGAAGGAGGAAGTGCGCCGTCAGTTCAAGAATCCGCCCCCGGATCTAGACGCTAGGGTGAAGGAAAAGATCTTCATTCTTGACAAGTATGCGATAGAGTCCTACCTCTTGAACGAAACCACGCTCACTGCCGCCTTCCCTGAAATCGCCGCGGACAAGATTCGGACTTTCCTCGCGGAATATGAGGCGAAATACAGTCAGATGGCAGAGGAAGTGCGAAGCGGGCGTTTAACAATTGGAAAGTTCCAGCAGTATTTGAAACCAAGTTTGATTTTTGAGGCACCACGGAATCAGATACATGAGGAAGCATATCGGAGCTTTTGGGCAGGTTCAGAGACTTTTCTTGGTGTAAAGGGACTCATCGCTCAACGCTGTCACGACATAGCTCGCGAACGTGGCGCCCCATTCGCGCATGTGCTCAGCCATGCGAACCTTGAGGAGTTTCCGGAGTTGATAGCGCTAAAGAAAGCAATACTTGACCTCCTCAAGGGGTAATGGAGCCCGGTGCCCGCAGCGCTCAGAGTAGGCGGTGCGGGCGAGGGTCTGCCACGGATGGATCCGAAAGCAACTAACATTGTCTCGGCCGAGTGCCTGCACTTTCTAAGGATGGCGTACAGGTTTATTTCTGAGGAGTGGAGCCACGCGGTTCGTGAACCAATTCCGGATCGCGGTTTTGAAGAAGCGTTTCGCACAATGTGCGTGACGAAACTCCAAAGCTGGAGGATATCACAGATTCGTGAAATGAACCTTGGCCAGAACTTGGAGAGCGCCTCTGGAATCTTGCACGAGATTGATCTCGTAGGAATACACGAAAGTGTGTCGGTTGCTGCAGAACTAAAGAACTGGACCGGGACACTTCCCGGCAAGAATGAGGTAGTCGTTTTCTTTGCAAAACTATTCGACTATTTCGCTGCTAACCCTTCACTCATGCTCCACGATTTCTGCCCATTGTTCTTGTCAGCTATGGGCTTTGACGAGAGTGGCCTTGCGGCATGTGTGGGTCTTGGGATTCACCCTATGGCCCCTGGATTGAGGCCGCTCCCGATAGTGGTTGACTCGGCCCAACGGATGGACGCGGAGATTCGACGCGGACTGAATGTAGGCGTGGAGTTAAGCGAGCGCCTGGCAGACTTGTGGGGCGTAACTGAGCAACTCTGTAGACAGGTAGATGTAACATGGCTGAGCAGCCGGTGCGGCTACCTTTCAGAGACTAGCATAGCGGTGAAGGCTATCCTCTGTCCCGACGCGATTGGTCTGGCTAGAACCCTGCGGGAGGTGAACGGACTTTGCGACCAACTGCTGGGCGAGTTTAGGATACAGATGAGACTGGCGAAAGCATGAACATTTCAAGCTACAATGTGACCGATGTCGGCTACCATTATATCGGCTTGCGTGTGCTTGCAAACTTAGGTAGTAAGAGGCCACGCGAAGCACAATTCAGCGCTGTTTCCGCAAACGTCCTGAAATACGCGAATGACAAATCCCTTCGATTGATGCTTCCAGCTCCGAGAGGCGACTTCCAAACCGTCGGCGAGAAGGTTTGCCAAGAACTCGTGCACCTTGGGTTGGCTGAAGCACCCTATGGTAGCGGCTACGGGCTAACACCGCTCGGCAGGGAATCTCTTGAACTCTTGAATCAAAAGCATCACGCGGAACTCAGACGCAGAATGATAGAACGGCATCTGAAGACATATGACAACCTCCGGGAAGTGCTCACCAAACAGCTGGATGAGTACGCGATCTGGAGTCCGGTTGTGGACGCTAAGCGCTTTTCCCATGTTGAGTACATCGCGCAACTGCTGAAGCCAACGTATGGATCGGATGCTCTCGAGGCAGCAGACAACATCCGACTCTCCGGACTGACTGAGTCAGCGAAGAAAACAGAGGATGTCGTTCGGCAAGCAATATTGGACCGTGTGTACGCACCTGATGGTATTCGGCTTCCACTTTTTCGATCAATGTGCGACAGACTTGCGAGTTTGCGCCTCGTAAACATCATGCGCGCGACTGTAGACGATTGCGAGTTTGCAAAATATTACTCGCCCTGCTCTTCCGGGAAATCGCTCATGACATGGCATGTTGGTCTTTCAGTAACTTTGAATGGCGACAATCAGTTTCAATTCTTTGTATCTGAACCAGACATGAAAGATGAGGTGATTTGTGATTTCCTTCTAGCGGAGCTTCTCGATGCACTCCAAGGCCTACGATCCCAAGCGGGTTACTATGACTTGCCACAGGTGCGCGACACGGTGTGCGAGCGGATGTGGATTCCAGAGGCGGCTTTTGATGAGGGTGTCAACGAGCTGTTGGATAGGCAGCCGTCGCCGGTAACAGTGGGCCTGACATATGAGGGGATTTCGGGTCGGCGGAAACCTCTTGTCAGGAGCCGAGAGTCAATTCAGATTTTCAATCTTCTTAGGAGGGCATAATGACACTTCCAATCCCACGACGGACTGGACCTGCGGGACCTTCCAGGTACGAGTCTTTAGGTCTTAGAGATCTCCCTTTTCCGACGGAACCCGTGATTGATCCGTACAATGGAGATCCGCGAAGGAATGGGAGCATTTATGCGGAGTCTGCAGCGCGCGACGCCATAGAGAAGTTTGAGCGACTTCTCATTTGCCCTGGAGACTTTCGTAATCGCCATCGACTGGCATACTTGTGGGCAAAAGGTGACCGTGAGACAGGACGAGGTGTCGGAAAGAGTGCGCTCCTCCGATATTTCATGCAGCGTATCAATCGCAATTGGGGCGAAAGTGAGTTCGCTGGACAATTTTCAGCCTGTGTGATTTATGTATCGTTCCCCTCTCAAGTAGACCGCCGTTACATGGAGCAACTGGCCCTGTCGGCGCTTAGAGACACTCTAAAGTCCGGAGTATTGGAGTCCTCACGAGCCGCGCTTCGACTCGAGAATCTTACTCCCGACCAGTCCAAGGCCGTTCTGGAACATGGAGGAGGGGCTTATGAACCGGGTAACCTGCTGGATGACTCCATCCTTGAAATGGAAGGACTCGACGTTGAGCAACTGGACGAATCGATAGCAGATAAACTGATAACAGCAGGCGTGGAACGTAGAAGTGCTTATCCCCTCGCGAAGGGCGAGTTTGGAGAGTTCCTGCGAGACTTTCGCAAAGACCGTTCATTGGAACCACTGTACGTGCCTAGAGACACGAAGATTCTAGACTACTCGCGAACGCTGCTCTTCGACGACCTGGTGAACTATCTGCGAGCGGCAGGATTCGAAGGTGGGTACCTGTTCATTGATGACATTGAGAATCTTGTAGATCAAATGGGCCGGCGGGACCGGATAGAATTCGCCAAGGAGTTCGCCTTGTGTACTGTGCGGCCTGGATATGCGAACACAGCGTACAGCTTCTTCTCTTGCGTGCTGACGACGCACCAACAAGCATCGGTTGGACTCGCCCAAGCGTGGGCCGATGCTGGGTTATCCGGAATTGCACGGCTGGACCCTGGGGCGCCCAACTCTATGGAGTTGGCGTTTCCAACCAAAGATCAGGCGAGGGAGATTATTATTGCTCACATGGATTGGTACCGGATCGACCAGAAGGACCAAGGTACGATAAGTCCGTTTACAGAGGACGGGTTGAATGCGTTGCTTGAGGACCGTGAGACAGTTCACCCGAGAATGTTATTGTCACGTGCCGCAAAGGTAATTCTACATGCTGTTCACGAGAAGACGGCCACGATTGACGCGAAGTGTGTGGCAGATGCGGCTGCGGCGAGTTCTGTAGCTCCGCCGGATGTGACAGAGGGGATTGATGGGGCACTTTGAGACCAACACCAAGGCTGGAAGTGGAAGGTGGCTTGGTGCCCCGCAGCTCTGCTGCGGGATGACGGAACGGGGAATCTGGATTCCCAAGCAGTGGATGATGGTAGAGGTGTAGACATTGAGTGACGTGGTCGTGAAAAAGTGACATCCCGCAGCAGAGGGGCGTGTTGAAGAAGCCCTCCGAAAGGTGGCGACAGTTGCGTAAGGGGGAGATTGCTTCGGCGCAAAGAGCCGCGCCTCGCAACGACAGCAGAAGGGGCCAGGCGGTTGCGCTAGGGCGAGATTGCTTCGTCCGCCGCGGCGGACTCGCAACGACAGCAGCAGGGGCCAGGCGAGAAGAGGGGCCCCTGCCACTGACTGCGTGATGTTGCCGTCTCGTATACGTGGAACGGGTTGGCCGTATTCCCCCGGGCCGTTCGTTGAGGGTATCGCATAATCGTGGCGGCTGCGCTAGGGGGAGATTGCTTCGGCGCAAAGAGCCGCGCCTCGCAACGACAGCAGCAGGTGCCAGGCGTTTGCGCAAGGGCGAGATTGCTTCGTCCGCCGCGGCGGACTCGCAACGACAGCACACTGGTCGTTGGCAATGGAAAGGCACAGTTGTCGTTGCGAGGAGCGTCTCCGCCGAAGGCGGAGGGAGCGACGAAGCAACCTCCCCCTTACACAACTGCCGCGATCTCGAGGACAAGTTTTTCAACAGGCCCCAGAGCTGCGGGGCACCCTCTCCTCGTGACATTGCCGCTGTCGCTGGATTAAAGCACCATGACGAACTCGGGACGGCGCGGATCGTGGCATGCAGTTGTCACTACCGCCTCCCGCGTTTGAATCGTCGTGCTGAGCGACCGACTGGAGCGAAGCATCTGCTGTCGGATCGCTGGTATGCTGAATGCCGGGTGCCCGGAATCAGGACGGCACAGTTGCGTCGTGGGCGCGATCTCGCAGGCGGGTTGAAAAGCTGGGCAGACAAGAGTGTCTGCCCCACCCTTGATCACCGAAGTTCCTGTCTCTCAGTGGCCCGGCTACTCCTGTCTGCGTTCTCATCCGCAGATGCTGGGGGCCTTCAACAGGCTCTTGAGTGGGAAGCCATTACAGCACACGTACGGACAGCAGACCCTTCACTCGCTTCGCTCGTTCAGGGTGACAGCGGGGACGGCTCGACTGAATAGCACTTCTTGCGTAGAGGTCGGAGGAGTCACGCCTGTCGCGCTGTCGGAGGGGCCACGCCTGTCGTGCTGAGCGACCGAAGGGAGCGAAGCATCTGCTGTTGGACGGCCGGAGCGTGAATACATCTTCCAGGGAGGAAGGCGTTGCCGCCGCACACGACGGACTGCAGACCCTTCACTCGCTCCGCTCGTTCAGGGTGACAGTGGGGACGTGGTACGAAGAGCACGACACTGATGGAACTCGGACCCTTGGATTGTCCCCCTTGACTCCCGGTGGCGCCGTGTATTTGGTTTGCGTCACCCTCTCCCGTCTGGAGTTGTGCCGCCCTCGGGTGAGCACGTGCGCTCCAGCGCAAGGTGCACCGTCATGGGCCGCGGGAGAGGTTTTTGTTTTGCGGACCTGTCGGCCTGTTGAAGGATCGTTGTTGATCAAACCGAAAGCATGATTATTCGGTGCCACAGACAAGGAAGGGCGAGATTGCTTCGTCGCTTCCACCGCCTTCGGCGGAGACACTCCTCGCAATGCAGACTGTGGCTTTGCATTGCCAACGTCGTGTGAGCTGTCGTTGCGAGGCGCGGCTCTTTGCGCCGAAGCAATCTCGCCCATACGCAAGTGCATCGCCTCAGAGCTGATCGTACAGATCCCGCCACCGCGGGTTCATCTTATCGATCAGGTCGACCTTCTTCTGGCGTGACCCTGCCTTGATCTGCTTTTCGCGCCGGATCGCGTTCCACGCGTCGGCGAAGACCTCGAAGTAGACCAGCTTCACGGTTTTGTACTTCGTCGCAAACTGGCTGCCAAAGAGGTTGCGATGCTCGAACGCTCGTTTCCTCAGGTCGTTGGTCATGCCCGTGTACAGCGTGGTGTTGTTCCGGTTGGTCATATTGTACACGTAGAACTGATTGGTCATGGCTTCCCCGGGCCGTTCGTTGAGGTTATCGCACAATCGTGGCGGCTGCGCAGGGGCGAGATTGCCTGGTGCCCCGCAGCTCTGGGGCGTGTTGAATAACGCCGGTCTATTAAGTCGAAAGCCTGATTATCCTTGTCCGTGACTTTCTTCGGATTGCGTGGAAAAGACACGGACAAGCAGATTCTCCAAAGAGCCGGAGAATCTGCTTGTCCGTGGCACCCTTCAGGAGAGTTGGGCGCTTGAACAATCCCAAAAGATCACTGCCCCCCAGTTGGTCTTGGACCGACGCCGAGGCAGCCTCGGGACGTGCCGACTTCGGAGATCGACTTGACAACGGTCAGGGAATTCAGATCGACGAGGCAGAGCGGCCCACCTGAGAAGATGTCGGGTCCAGCCACGAAGGTCCGGCGTCCTGGTACAAAGCATACCCGTCCGCTTGCTTCCACGGGAAATCCCGAACGGAGGTCCAGCCGCTTGAGGTACCTCTGCTCCGCGATATCAATCACATCAATCCCATCCGGCACCGGCTCAAGTGGCCCCAGTCCTGGATGGGTGTAGAGTCCGAATTTGCCGTCCTCGCTGACAAGAAGACGATGCCCATCGCCAAACGCCTCCGTAGGATGCCCGAAGATCGTCTCGCCAGTCAGGACATTGCCAAAAGCCAGACACGAGCCGCCACCGACAAGCGCATGCACTCCATCCGGATGCAGCGTGGCGTACCACGCCGGGCACATCCCACTGGTTCCATCATTGGGAACATAGTCGCCGAAGACCTCGCCGGTTTCAACATCGGCGATGCGCACCGCACCGCGGTGGACAAGTGCAATCCTGGCCCCTGAGACCGGGCCGCCACCCATATCGAGGGTATCGCCATATTGCCGGACCAGTTTGCCATCGGTGGTCCGAACAACCCGCCGTTCGTTCACGAGCAGTGCGCCATTCTTAAGGAGCGCAACCGAAGGACCCGTTCCATCAACCGTCCAGGCTGTCTCGCGACTTCGCGCATTGATCTTGACCAGATACCATGTAATGCCCAGGTCAGTCGTGTAACGGACCGAGGCATAAAGCCATTGGCCGTCGGGAGAAACGGCCAATTCCCGCGCCCAGCCGGGGAGCGGGATCGAATCAAGCCGCGTGAGACTGTCGGCATCGTATACATAGAGTAGGCTGAACAGCGATCTTTGGCCATCGGAGTTCTTCGAATAACTGGCGCCGTGGTAGATGTTGTATTTGGGCTCTTTCGGTTGCGTCGATTTGCTGCAACCGGTCAGCGACAAGCTTGTGATGATCACGGTAACGACAGCGATCGTTGCAGCGGATGCTGCCGCGGCTCTACAGTTTCTGCCGACGCAACTTGCGATAAATAACCTCATAGCCTCGAACCCTCCATCACTCTCGGGGTCGGATTGAGATTGGCCAAATGGCTTTTGCGGCCAGCCAGGATCCAGACAGCATGATTACTACAATTCAAAGGACGTTCTATTCCAGCCGGGTGTCCCGAAACGATACACCATAGTTCGCCCTTTCAGGGCTTGGTTCAGGAGTCGGACCGGAGTCCCAGCGCTTCGCGCTGGGCTGAGATAGGGTGCCCTTTCAGGGCTTTATCTGCAACGCCCCCGTTCGCGGAAAGGACGTCGGTGGCCATTTAGCGTTGAATTTCTCGGCTTTCCACGTTGTATTTCTCAGCAAACGCAATCGCCTGCCGTTGAGGGCTTTGCTGCCCTACGCGAATATTGGCGTATAAATTCTCAACGATCAGGGTTTCTACGGGTTGGGAGCTGCGTTGGGCCGCTGCAGAATAGGACTTATAAGACATTATAGGACCTATTGATACGCAGCCTTGTCGGTTGTGACATGGGTGTTGCTGTTTTCGGCACGCAGGTCGCTCATGTGAAATGTGGAACTAGCTCCCCGCGATCCGACCAGCGTGGTGGGTTGGGACCAAATCGAGATGAGAAGATGAGAAACAGTGGACAAAGAAAAGAGGGAGGTTCGTCATGGTAGCCATACTGGTCATTCTCACAATCGCCGTGTTCCTGGTGATTGATGTCTTAGTCAGACGGCGGCAACTGGCGCATCAGCCGGTTCGCGTTTTTGCATCGTCGTTTGTCCGCGAAGCGCTTCAGAAAGTGTGGATGGGACATCCGGCGCTGACGCCGGCCGATTTCCGTCTGCGGCCCGACCGGTTCTATGATCCCGGGCATACATTTGTAGAGCTCGAACCGGACGGCACGGTCGCGGTGGGTGTCGACCGCTTTCTCCGCGAGATGATGGCCGACTTTCGTCTGGTCGGCCTGGTCACCCCCGGCCAGACGGTGAGCCGTGGCCAGCCGATCGCGGAGTTGCGTTCGAATGGCCGGACGGCACGCGTCCTTTCGCCGATTGATGGCGTGGTCACGCTGCTTCATCCCGCCATGCCCGACGAGGGTGTGGAGCCCCCGCTGTATTCGCTCGCGCCGCAAAACCTGTCCGAACATCTCACACGGATGTCGGTGGGTGAGCAGGCACTGGTGTGGCTTAAAGGCGAGATCGGAAAACTTCAGGGTGTCGCGGCGCAGTTGATGCCCAAGCCGGCCCTTGTCGGCGCCACTTCCGCCGATGGCGGTCTGGCGCGCGATCCTTTGGTCAGTGAATGCGACGAAGCCGAGTTCACCAAAATCAAAAACACCTTTGGATTGATGTAAGGACTCACACCGTGCTGACAAACACTCACCGTCCGGAACGACACTGCACGTGTCATCCTGAGTCCGCGTTAGCGGGCGAAGGATCTGCAGTGTCGCCCGTAGGGAGAAGCAGCAAATTCTTCGCCCCGCAAGAAGCCGCGGGGCTCAGAATGACAGCGGTTGTACTTCATCAACAATCCATCAAACGGACCGGAAGGACGAGGACGCTCATATGGATCGCCAGCGCGCATTACTGATCGATATCACCCGTTGCGTCGGGTGCGGGGCCTGCTCCGAAGCCTGCAAGACGGCGAACAACCTGCCGCCCGAGCCGGAGAAGGCTCTCTCCGCCACCGCGTACACAGTCATCCAGGAGAAGGGCGACTACTTCGTCCGGGATCTCTGCCGCCACTGCCAGCAGCCGACCTGCGTGTCGGTCTGCCCGGTGGGCGCGTTCGAGAAGACCGCCGAAGGACCGGTCACTTATGACGGCGACAAGTGCATCGGCTGCCGTTACTGCATGACGGCCTGCCCCTTCTCGATTCCGCGGTACGAATGGACGAGCCGGGCGCCGTTGGTCCGCAAGTGCATCATGTGCAGTGAGCGGGTCAAGGAAGGCAAGATGACCGCGTGCTCCGAGTCTTGCCCCGCGGAAGCGACCGTCTTCGGCTGGCGCGATGAACTGATCGCCGAGGCCCACCGCCGGATCAGCGAAAATCCCGATGGGTATTACAATCTGGTCTATGGCGAGAACGAAGTGGGCGGCACCAATGTCCTGTTCCTGTCGCCGGTGAACTTCGCCGATCTGGGATTCCCGACCAATCTGGGGAATGCGGCGCTGCCGCCTCTGACCTGGGAGGTCCTGGAGAAGATTCCGAACTTCGTGGTCGCCTCCGGTGTGATTTTGGGCGGCCTGTGGTGGCTGATCAACCGCCGCGCAACCGTCGATGAGTTGCGCCATCAGACCGGCGAGAGCCATCCCAAACATCCCGGACAATCCGCAAACATTCGCACGCATCAGGCAGGAGGGGAATCTCGATGAACCGTTGGACAGAAAAGCTGACGTTCTGGCGCATCATGTTTGTCATCATCCTCGCTGTGGGGATGGTGGCGGGATTCCGGCGCTTCTACCTGGGGCTGGGCGCGACCACCGGTTTGTCTGACCAGGTTCCATGGGGAATGTGGATCGGATTCGACGTGATGAGCGGCGTGGCATTGGCCGCCGGCGGGTTCACGCTGTCGGCGCTGGTCTACATCTTTAATCTGAAGCAATTCCACGCGGTCGTACGGCCGGCGATCCTGACTGCGTTCCTCGGCTATATTCTCGTTGCCGTCGGATTGCTGTTTGATCTGGGGCGGCCCTGGTACATCTGGCATCCGATCTTCTTCCGCAATCCGCACTCGGTCATGCTCGAAGTCGCCTGGTGCGTGATGCTCTATCTCACCGTGCTGGCTTTCGAGTTTGTGCCGGCGTTTTTCGAACGGCTGGGCTGGGGCAAAGCGGTCAAAGTCATGAAGGTCGGCACGCCGATTCTGGTGATCCTCGGCGTGCTTCTGTCGAGTCTGCATCAGTCGTCGCTGGGATCACTCTTTCTGATTGTGCCCAACAAGCTCCACCCGCTGTGGTATTCGGCGCGGCTGCCCTACCTGTTTTTTGTGTCCGCGATGTCGGTGGGCTTTGCGATGGTGATCGTGGAATCGTATCTGTCCAACCGGGCGTTCCGCAAAGAATTGGAGCGGCCGATCATCACCGATTTGGGGCGCGCCATGATGGTGTCGCTGATCTTTCTGGCGGTGTTGCGCGGCCAGGACCTGATCGGCCGCGGCGGCCTGCCGTACATGTTCCAGGCCACCACCGAAGCCGGGCTCTTCTGGCTGGAGATCGGACTGGGCATCATTATTCCCGTCATCCTGGTGGCAATTCCCAAGATTCGTGCGCACCCGCAGGGGATGTTCTACGCGGGGCTGGCCGCCGTCCTGGGTTTGATTCTGAATCGCATGAACGTGTCGATCACCGGCATGGCCGCCAAGCTCGGCGCTTACTTCCCATCGTGGGAGGAGTTGTCGATCAGCATTATGCTGGTGGCGCTGGGATTCGCCGCGTTCGCATGGGCCGTGAAGAATCTGCCGGTCTTTGGGCCGTCGCCCTGGACCGGGACGGTGGTGATCACGCCCGCACTGGAAACCGAGCGTGTCGCTCGTCAGGCTGAATTGCAGCCGGCAAGGGTGTCAATCCAATGAGTAGCGGCCGGACATTTCCCGTTCCCGAAGGCGCGTGTATTTGGATGGAGGCCGGGATGCTGGATTACCGGCTTTGCGAGCGGTCATTCGATTGCGAGAACTGCCCGCTCGATCAGGCGATGCGGGGTGGTCACGGAGCGCCGGTGGCCGGCATCGCGGAAACGGCGGATATTCCGGACACGGTGCGTTTCCATGCCTCGCATCTTTGGATGAACGAAGCCTCGACACGCGGCGAGTGGATCCTGGGGCTTGATCATCATGCACTGCGCGCGTTCTCGAGTGTGCCGACGTTTTCGCTGCCGCGTCCGGGGCGCCACATCGGCCGCGGGGAGGAACTCATTTCGCTGATTGTCGACGATGACGCCCTGCGCTGGCCGGCGCCCGTCGATGTCGTGATTCTGGAACGCAATGACCGCTGGGTGCGCGAGGCGGCCATGTTGCGCACCTCGCCCTATCGCGATGGCTGGGCGCTCCTGGCAAAATTCCTCCAGCCGCCGCGCGCGGATGACTGGATGGAAACCGCGGCCATGGCGGCCATCGCCACCGCCGAGAGAGATTCGCTCAAAGAACTCGTACTCGCCGGACTCAAGGCCGGGACCCCGGCCGGCCGGACCGCCTACGACGGCGGCACGTTGATCGCCCCTGGTGACCGCATTTTGCCATTGCGTGACTATCTGGCATTTCTTCGTGCCCAGTGGCGGTTGCTCCCCGGCCGACGCTGACTTTTTGACAAATAACCGCCTGATACGGCCATATATCTAATGGTCGGTCTCACTTGCGTACCATTCCTTGACGAAAGGTCAAGTGAGACGTGTGGAGGCCTGTGTGTTCGCGCTCGGCCGTTCATTGTCAGTCAAACTATTCGCACTCCTGGTGATTGTGCTGGGCATCGGCTTTGGGATGGCGAGCTGGCTGACGGTGCGCAAACACACCGCCACGCTGATGTCCCAGACGCTCGCTTCTGCCGACCGCGTCGCCGACATTCTCCAGTCGGCCACCCGTCTGGCGATGATGCGCAACCAGCGCAGCGACGTCCGCGACATCATCCAGACCATCGGCGCCGAGCCGGGTGTCGACGGCATTCGCATATACAACAAGGCCGGGGAGATCATTGTCTCCACTGATACGACGGAGCAATTCAAGCGAGTCGACGCGCAAGCGGAGGCGTGTGTTGTCTGCCACACCAAGGCCGGCGCGCTGACCACACCCATACAAAATCTGCGCTATCGGGTCATCACCGCTCCGGACGGCCATCGCACGCTGGGGTTGATCAGCCCGATTCGCAATCTGAACAGTTGTGCACAGGCGGTCTGCCACGCGCATCCGGCCGACCGGGCGATTTTGGGTGTCTTCGATGTGCGGATGTCGCTCGAGCATGTCGACACGGCGCTGGCACGTTCGCGCCGCGATCTCATTGCCTGGTCGGTGGTCCTCGCCGTACTGGCGGCCTCGGCCAGCGGCTTTTTTGTCTGGCGATTTGTGCACCGCCCGATGAAACGGCTCGCACGCGGCACCCGTGAGCTCGCGGCGGGCAATCTGGATTATCGGATTCCCATCGACCACAATGATGAACTCGGCCAGCTCGCACGCGACTTCAACCACATGACCGGCGAACTCTCGTCGGCGCGCGCGGAGTTGACCGAATGGACCCGGACGCTGGAAACTCGCGTGACCGAGAAGACCAGCCAGTTGCAGCGCATCAATGAAGGCATGGCCCAGATCGATAAGCTCGCTTCGCTGGGACGTCTGGCCGCCACGGTGGCGCACGAACTGAACAATCCCATCTCGGGAATCAACACCTACGTCAGTCTCGGCATGCGCCGCCTTGGCAAGACCGGCTCCACCGACCCCGCCATCAGCGAAACGATCAAGGAACTCCAGTTCATTCATAGCGAACTGGACCGTTGCGGGAAGATCGTCAAGAATCTGCTGTTGTTCTCCCGCAGCACGCCGGCCGAGCATGCTCCGGTGTCGATGGAGGACATCGTCGGCCACTGCACTCAACTGGTGAACCATCACCTGCAACTCCACGAGATTCATCTCAACACCAAGCTTGAGCCCGGCTTGATCGTGTACGGTGACGTTCAGCAATTGCGCCAGGCATTGATCGCGATTCTGATCAACGCGGTCGAGGCGATGCCGGCCGGAGGCGAACTGTCGATTTCGACCCGGCGGTCGGGAACAGCAGGGCGTTGCGACCTGGTTGTGACCGACACCGGCCGCGGGATCGCGCCGGGCGATCTGCCCCACGTTTTCGAGCCGTTCTTTTCGTCGAAGTCCGATTGTGCGGGGGTCGGCCTGGGGCTTTCGGTCGTATATGGAATTATGCAGCAGCTTGACGGCCAGATTTCCATCAATTCCAAAGTGGGCGAAGGCACCAGAGTCACAATGACGCTGCCCACCGGACCAGCGGAACCACACTCCGAGAACCCCGCCGCGCCGGCCGCGGACAAGGGAGGGTCATGGACCACAAAGACTACTCCATCCTGATCGTCGACGATGAGCCGATTGTGCGGGACTCGTTGGGCAAATGGTTCAGCGAGGAAGGTTATCTGGTGGAGACGGCGTGTGATGGCGGCGCCGCGTTGGACCGGCTCGCGCAGCGGAATTACGACCTGATCTTCCTGGACATCAAGATGCCCGGGATGTCCGGTTTGGAGCTGCAGCGCAAGATTCGCACGATCAACGCCGACGCCACCGTCGTGATCATCACCGCCTTCGCCTCGGTCGACACCGCGGTCGAGGCGCTCAAAGATGGCGCGCATGATTACATCACCAAGCCCATCGATCCCGATTACCTCTCGCACTTAGTCGAGAAGCTGGTTCGCCAGCGCTCCCTGGTGGCAGAAAACACCGAGCTGAAGGAACGTCTAGTCGGGATGGCGGGGCGCGGCAGCATCTTGGGTGAATCGCCCGCCATCCAGAAACTGCGTGACATGATCGCCACCGTGGCGCCCAACGATACCACTGTCATGATCCGCGGTGAATCCGGTACCGGGAAAGAACTGATCGCGCGCGCCATTCACGCCGGGTCGCCCCGGCGCTATCGCCCGATTGTGCCGATCAACTGCGGCGGCCTGAGCGAGACGCTTCTGGAAAGCGAGTTGTTCGGCCACGAACGTGGCGCGTTCACCGGTGCGCAGTTCCGCCGCAAGGGCCACCTGGAAATGGCCGATGGCGGCACGGTCTTTTTCGATGAAATCGGCAATGTCAGCGCCAAGATTCAAATGGACCTGCTGCGCGTGATCGAGTCGAGGGAGTTTTTCCGTGTGGGCGGCAACACCCCGGTCAAATCCGATTTTCGCATCATCTCGGCCACCAACCGCGACCTCGAAGCCGCCGTGGCCGCCGGCAGTTTCCGCGAGGATCTTTACTATCGCCTCAATGTATTCTCGATCAGTGTCCCACCGTTGCGCGAACGCGACGAAGACGTCGTGCTCCTGGCGCAGCACTTCCTCTCGAAATACGCCGCGTCGATGAATCGTGAGTTTACCGGCTTTGCTCCCGAGGCACTCGAAGCTCTGCGCCGGCATCGTTGGCCGGGCAATGTGCGCGAACTGGAAAACGCGATCGAGCGCGCGGTGGTGGTCGGCACACCGCCGACGGTCAGTGCCGCGAATCTTCCCATTAGCGCACCGCGCGAGGACGGGCCGGCCGACGAGATGAGTCTCGAATCGGTCGAAGTCGCCCATATCCGCAGAGTTCTCGAGAAGTGCGAGGGGAACGTGATGCGGGCCGCCAAGACGCTGGGCATCGACCGGGTCACGCTGTACAACAAAATCAAGAAATTCAACCTGCCCCGGTAACCGATGGCCGACAGTGATCGCGCCAGCGGGGGGGATATCCTGGTTGTCCCAGTGGACTGCGCCAATCTGGCGTTGCTCCAGCGCTTGACCATCGATCTGCAGGCAACTCTCGCCCGTGCCGCCACGGTGGCCTCGTGGGATCTCTCGCCGCAGTTCGCGCGTGAAGCGGCGCGTGGACAGTACAACTCTTCGATGATCCTGGCCGAGCTGTTCAATCGCAGGAGCGATCCGCCGACGCGTATCCTCGGAGTCACCGATGTCGATCTGTTCGCACCAGTACTGACGTATGTCTTCGGCGAAGCACAGATGCACGGCCCCGCCGCGGTCGTTTCCACCTTCCGCTTGCGCCCGGAACTCTACGGTCTTGATCCCGATCCGGAAATCCTCTCGCGCCGCCTCCTCGTCGAATCCATCCACGAACTCGGCCACACTGCCGGCCTCACCCACTGCCACACACCCGGCTGCGCGATGATCGGCTCGACTTACGCCGAAGAGATTGATTTGAAGGGACCGGGGTTGTGCGAGCGGTGCGGGGATGTGGTGAGGGCAGAATTCACGAAGAAGTGATTGCCCGAACTCGGTGGAATTCCTCAACTATGCTGCGTGGAACCGGCACGTCCCACCCGGAAATCGATTCGCTTGTCGCGCTACGACTATTCGCGCGAAGGGGCATATTACGTCACAATCTGCGTCCATGGTAGAGTTGCGCTGTTCGGTGATATCAGGAATGGAGAAATGCAGCTGAATGACGCGGGACAAATGATTGTGAGATGGTGGAGGGAACTTGCGAGCAAGTTTCCATCCGTTCGTGCGGATGAGTTGATCGTGATGCCGAACCATCTTCACGGCGTTATCGTGATCGTAGGGGCGGCCCTGTGTGGGCGCCCCGGGTGCTCGCCGCGGGAAAACGGGCGGCCACATAGGGCCGCCCCTACGTTGCCAATGACTATGAATTGGTTTAAGACAATGACAACTAATGAGTACATCCGCGGGGTCAAGGAGCGGGATTGGCCGCGATTCGAAGGCAAGCTATGGCAGCGTGGATACTACGACCACATAATCCGCAGCGAACAGGACCTGGAGAGCATTCGATCCTACATCATCAACAATCCCGCCCAATGGGCTATTGACGAAGAAAACCCAATTCGGAAGAATCACTTCGAGCCTCCAAAGTGACCGTAGGGGCGCCCCTGTGTGCGCCCCGGGTCCTCGCCGCGCGAAGACGGGCGGCCACACCTGTGTGGGCGCCCCGGGTCCTCGCCGCGCGAAGACGGGCGGCCACACAGGGCCGCCCCTACGCTCCCCGAGATCATGGATTGGTTCAAGACGATGACCACCAGCGCGTACATTCATGGAGTTAAGGAACAGAGTTGGCTGCAATTCACGCGAAAGCTCTGGCAACGCAGTTACTACGACCATGTCATCCGTAATGAAGAAGACTATCAAAAGGTCCGATCGTATATCATCGCCAATCCCGTCCAATGGGCCATCGACGAAGAGAACCCAACCCAGATGAATTAGCCGGAGCGTTCAACGCGGCCGTAGGGGCGCCCCTGTGTTGTGGGCGCCCGTGTGGCGGCGTCGCGTGAACGCGGGCGGCCACGCAGGGCCGCCCCTACCATCGTTGGTTCCGGCCCACCCCACCGCTGACCGAACGACCGTTCGACACACGCCCCCCTGTCAAAATGCTGCGAATCCTGACACCTTGCTTTGGCGCTCGTCAAAACTGTCACAAAGTCTGTCCGGTTACGGGGGAAATTCCTTGACTGTAATCAAAAGAGGGCGTAATCTCGCCGCTCCGGCGTCCTTTCGGTGATTGATCGTGTTCAGGGACGCTACTTCGGCACGACGAGCAGGGAGCGGCGGTGGTTTCCGACTTTGCGGCAGTAGCGGTTTTCCTGGGACTGGGGGTCGGATTCGTTCTGATCACCTTCCTCTTGGCCAAGCTGGTCAGCCCGTCGGCGCCGAATGCCATCAAAAACTCGACATATGAATGTGGCGAAACGCCTTTCGGCAGCGCCTGGATCCAGTTCAACGTCCGCTTCTATATCTTCGCACTCATCTTTGTCGTTTTCGACGTCGAGGCGGTCTTTCTGTTCCCGTGGGCGATTGCCTACCGGTCACTCGGCCTGTTCGCCTTTGTCGAGATGCTGGTCTTTATCGCCATTCTGATTTTCGGCCTGTTGTACGCCTGGCGCAAAGGCGTCCTCAAGTGGTACTAATCCGCCGCGAACCAAACCCCTCCAAAACCACTGATGCTGGAACTCGATAAACTGGTCAAGCTCGTCGGCGACGGCATTGAGGCCGTGGTGACTGCGTTGGGGTTGGGGCCGACCTGGGTCACCCTGGTGCAACTGATTGTGGCAGCGCTGGTGGTGGTCGTGTTTGCCGCCCTCGTCGTGCTCTTCCTCGTCTGGTGGGAGCGCAAGGTGTCGGCCCGGTTCCAAATGCGGCTGGGCCCGATGCGCGTCGGCTGGCACGGGACGATTCAAACCATCGCCGATGCCCTCAAGCTGCTTCAGAAGGAACTGATTACCCCGGCCAACGTCGACCGTGGCATCTACTTCTGGGCGCCGGTCGTGACGTTTGTGGCCGCGATGGCTGTTTACGTGACGGTGCCATTCGGCAAGGGGCTGATCGTCCGCGACCTGAACATCGGCATCCTGTACATCCTGTCGATCACGACCTTTACGGTCATCGGTCTCCTGATGGCCGGGTGGTCGTCGAACAACAAGTACGCGCTCCTCGGCGGCTTCCGTTCCGCCGCTCAGGTCGTCTCATACGAAGTGCCCATGGCGCTCGCTATTGTCGCCGTCGTCATGCTTACGCAGACATTGTCGATGGGCGAGATCGTCTCGCAGCAGGCAAAGTTCTATCAATGGTATATCTGGCGGCAGCCGCTCGGTTTCCTGATTTATCTGGTGGCCGCCACGGCCGAATGCAACCGGACTCCCTTCGATCTGCCGGAAGCCGATTCGGAGTTGGTGGCCGGATTTGTCACCGAATATTCGGGGATGAAATTCGCCATGTTTTTCCTGGCGGAGTTCCTCAACATGTTCACCGTGGCCGCCATTGCCACGACCCTGTTCTTCGGCGGCTGGAACGGTCCTTTCCTGCCGTCGTGGATGTGGTTCCTGATTAAGACTCTCGCCGGCGTCTTTGTTCTCATGTGGTTCCGTTGGACCTATCCACGGTTGCGGGTCGACCAGCTCATGAGTTTTGCCTGGAAGTTCCTGCTGCCTTTGGCATTCATCAATATCGTGCTGACCGGATTGGGGATTTACATTTTCAGGCCGTAATCCTATGGACACGATCTCCCTGGCCTTCTACGCTCTGGCCTTTCTGATAATCGCCGCCGCGATCTTCGTGGTCACCTCGAAGAATATCTTCCATTCGGCGATCTATCTGATCCTGGCGCTCTTCGGCGTGGCCGGGATCTATGTGCTTCTGCAAGCCCCATTCCTGGCCGCGGCGCAGGTGTTGATCTACGTTGGCGCCGTGTCGATGCTGATGATCTTCGCCATCATGCTCACCGCGCGCATCGCCGACCAAACAATTCGCCACACCAACGAGCAGGTCCCGACCGGTCTGCTCGTATCGCTGGGCCTGCTCGCCGTCATCGTGTATTCGCTGTGGCAGACACCGTTTGCGATTTCGTCCGATCCGATGCCTGAAGGCGCGGGCGGCACGCTGGGGAAGTTGCTTTTGACGCAGTTTGCATTGCCATTTGAAATCGTCTCGGTCCTGCTTTTGGGTGCACTGATCGGTGCCGTGGTGATTGCCAAGAAGGACTCGGTGCGCCGGGAGCCGGAAGCGCCGATGACGCCGTTGCCGAAATCCGCAGAGAAAGTCGCGGGGTAGTGGATATATAATGGAAGGAATCGGACTCACACATTATCTGACGCTCTCGGCGGTTGTGTTTTGCATTGGCGTCTTTGGGATGCTGACGCGGCGCAATGCCGTCGGCGTGCTGATGTCGATCGAGTTGATGTTCAACGCGGTCAACATCACGCTCGTCGCCTTTGCCCGTTACGTCACGCCGGCCACGATCACAGGGCAGGTGGTGGCCATCTTCACGATTGCGGTGGCGGCGGCGGAAGCGACCGTGGCGCTGGCGATCGTGCTGTTGATTTATCAACACCATCGCGGCATCGACGTCGACCGGATCAACTTTATGAAGTGGTAGGGACTATTGGAGATCGGAATGCCGAGATCGCTTCGCTCCGCTCGCAATGACGCTAAGATCCTTTCGATATTGGCGTCTGCCGCGCACATCATCGCATGTCGCCATTGCGAGGAGTGTAGCGACGAAGCAATCTCCCGGCTCCACACGAACCGAAACCAACGCGGAACAGCAAGTGTGAAATAACATGTTATCCTACGCCTGGCTGATACCTGTTTTCCCGCTCTGTTCGATGGCGGTGATCATGCTGTTGACGCACCGCAATCGCGTTTTGTCGGCGGCTCTGTCGATCACGGCGGTGTCGATCTCGTTTCTGTATGCGTGGGCGATCGCGTTCACAGTGTGGGGAAATCCGGAGGTTCAGCGCTTCTCATTCGACTGGCTCAATCTCGGCCCGTCGATGCACATCCCGATCGGGATCCAGATCGACGGCCTGACCGCGATGATGCTGATTGTCGTGACGACAGTCGCGCTGATGGTTCAGATCTACTCGCTGGGGTACATGCACGGCGACCCGCGCTTCTCCCGCTACTACGCCTTCTTGTCGTTGTTCACGATGGCGATGCTGACGCTGGTCCTGGCCGACAACTTCTTCCTCATGTTCGTCGCCTGGGAGCTTGTCGGGCTGGCCTCATACCTGTTGATCGGTTTCTGGTTCGAGAAACAGTCGGCGTCCGATGCGGGCAAGAAAGCCTTCATCACCACACGGCTCGGCGATCTTGGCTTCATCATCGGCCTGCTGATGATCTACACCGGTTGCGGGACGCTGACATTCGGCGGCGTATTCGAGGCCGTCAAGACCGGTGCGCTGGGTGGAGCGTTTCTGACCACTGCAGCGATCTTCCTTTTCGGCGGCGCCATCGGCAAGTCCGCACAAGTTCCCCTGCACGTTTGGTTGCCGGATGCGATGGAAGGCCCGACGCCGGTGTCGGCGTTGATTCATGCCGCCACCATGGTTGTCGCCGGTGTCTACCTGGTCGCCCGCTCGCTGACCATCTTCATGGGCGCCGAGACCGCCGCGATGACAGTCGCGTGGATCGGCATCATCACCTCGCTGATGGCCGCATCCATCGGCCTGGTGCAGAACGACATCAAGCGTGTCCTCGCGTTTTCGACCGTGTCGCAACTCGGTTACATGATCATGGCGTTGGGGCTCGGCGGATTCACCGCCGGCACATTCCATCTCATGACGCACGCCTTCTTCAAGTCGTTGTTGTTCCTCGGCGCCGGTTCGGTGATTCACGCGGTCCACACCAACGACATCCGCGAAATGGGCGGCTTGCACTCGAAGATGAAGACGACGTCGATTACATTCCTGATCGCGGCGTTCGCCATCGCGGGCATCTTCCCCTTGTCCGGCTTCTGGTCCAAAGATGAAATCGTTGCGGCGACGCTCGGCCATCCGGTGTTTACCGTGCTGACGCTGCTCGTGGCATTCATGACCGCCTTCTACATGTTCCGGCTGTACTTCCTGACCTTTACCGGCACGCCGCGTGACAAGCACAAGTTCGAACACGCCCACGAGTCGCCCAAGGTCATGACCTATCCGTTGATCTTCCTGGCCGTGCTTTCGGTCGTTTCCGGCTGGATCGGACTGCCGTGGTTGCATCACGGCTTTTCCTCAGTGGTGTTCCACGAAGAACCGCATCACGCCGAATTCCACTACGGTCTCGCGGCCATCTCGCTTTTGGTTGGCCTCTCGGGAATCGGACTGGCGTATCTTATGTATTACAAGCGCCGCATCGATCCCGACCGCATCGCGACTTCGATGCCGGGTCTGTACAACACTTTGCTCAACAAGTACTACTTCGACGAAGCGTACGAAGTCCTGGTCATCAAGCCGTACTACGTGATGTGCCAGGGCTGGTTCTGGTTCGATCAACACATCATCGATGGCCTGGTCAACGGCGCCGGCGCATTCGGCGTTTTGTGGGGACGGTTCCAGCGCTGGGCGGATGAGACATTCGTCGACGGCGCTGTCAACGGCATCGGATGGCTGACGCGCGGTTTCGGCGCCACCATTCGCTACCTGCAGACCGGCAGCCTGCAGAACTACGCTTTCATTGTGTTTGCTGCCCTGGTAATCCTGTGGATACTGCGATGACAAAGCTGCCCGGCATGAAGATTCGGACACGTACAGCGTTTTCTGCTTGTCATGCTGAGCGTAGCGAAGCATCTGCTGTCAATCGTGGGCCACAAATGCAGACCCTTCGCTTCGCTCAGGGTGACATTGTCATCACCCTGAATGAAACCAAATCGGCACGCGGAAACGCGCACTGCCAAAGGACGGTCCAAAAATGAGCGGCCTTCTCTCCTGGATGATATTCCTGCCTCTGATCGGGGCCATTGTGGCGCTGTTCATGCCCAAGGACAACCACCGGCTGATCCGGGGCATTGCATTCGTTGCGACCCTGCTGCCCTTGATCCTGACGGTTGTTCTTTTGGCCCAGTACGATCCCTCGACGGCCGAGTTCCAGTTCGTGGAGAAGGCGGCGTGGATTCCCGGCCTGAATGTCAACTATCACCTGGGCGCCGATGGAATCGCGGTACCGATGCTGGCTTTGACGACCCTTCTGTCATTCCTGGCGGCGCTGGTGTCCTTCAACATCACGAAACGCGTCAAAGAGTATTTCGCGTTCTTCCTGCTTCTGGAAACCGGCATGCTGGGCGTCTTCTCCTCGCTGGACTTCTTCTTATTCTATGTCTTCTGGGAGGTCATGCTGGTGCCGATGTACTTCTTGATCGGCATCTGGGGAGGGCCGCGCAAAGAATATGCGGCGATCAAGTTTTTCCTTTACACGTTGTTCGGCTCGATCTTCATGCTGGTGGCGGTTCTGGCGCTCTACTTCACATCGACACCGCATTCGCTCTCGATCATCGAGCACATCCAGCGCGCCCCGCAGATGACGCGTGGCTTTCAGCTCTTCGCGTTTGTCTTCTTCTTCATCGCGTTCGCGATCAAGATCCCGACGCTCCCGTTCCACACGTGGTTGCCGGATGCGCATGTCGAAGCCCCGACCGCTGTGTCGGTCCTGCTTGCCGGAGTTCTGCTGAAAATGGGAACGTACGGTCTTCTGCGAGTTTCCTTCCCGATGTTTCCTGAGGCCACACGGTTCTTCGCCTGGCCGATGGCGATTTTGGGGGTTGCCGGAATCATCTATGGCGCGATGGTTTGCATGGCGCAGACCGACTTGAAGAAACTGGTCGCGTATTCGTCGGTGTCGCACATGGGTTATTGTCTGGTCGGCATGGCGGCGGTCGGCTCGGTCGCCGGCATCTCGGGGTGCATGTTCCAGATGGTCTCGCACGGATTGATCACGGGCGCCCTGTTTACTTTGGTAGGCGTGATTTACGACCGCGCCCACACGCGCGAGATCAGCGCGTTCGGCGGGATGTGGATCAAAGTTCCGGTCTACTCCGGGATTATGATCCTCTTCGTGCTCGGCTCACTCGGCCTGCCGGGCTTGTCCGGATTCGTCAGCGAGTTCATGGTCTTCCTGGGGGCGTTCCCCTACTTCAAAATCACAGTCGCCATCGGCGTGGTCGGCGTGCTGTTGACGGCGGCGTATTTCCTGCGCATGATCCAGAAGATGTTTCTCGGACCAGTCGCGGGGCACAGCGAAGGGCTGACCGAAATCAACTTCCGTGAGATTGTCGCCATCACCCCGCTCGCGATCCTGATGATTGCCATCGGGGTTTATCCCGCGCTGTTATCGGATCTGATTCAGCCGACGATCGAAAACCTTGTCCGCCTGATTGGGGCCTGAGACTGACGTGACACCATTTAATCTCACCCAATTCTACGCCGACTGGGCCACGATTCTGCCCGAGTGTTTCCTGTTGCTCTGGGCGTGCGTGATCACCGGCGCCGCCGTGCTCGGGCGCACCGATGAATCCAAGTCCGGCACCTTTGCGATTTGGACCATCATCGGCACTCTGGCCACCGCGGTCTGGGTGGCGGTGACCCAGGACGGCGCGGCGTTCGGAGGCACGTTTGTATTCGACCGGCTGGCTGTCGTCTTCAAGGAAGTCATCCTCGCCGGTGTCATTCTTACGGCCGCGGCGTCGGTCGGCACGGTATCGCGCCTTCGGGCTCACCGTGGTGAGTACTACGGAATGATTCTCTTTTCCGCCGTCGGCATGATGCTGATGGTATCGGCCACCGAACTGTTGACACTCTACATCGCTCTCGAGCTGTCGACGGTCACGCTCTTCGTGCTGGCCGCCTATCACAAGACCAATCGGAAATCAGCGGAAGCCGGCCTGAAGTACGTTATCCTCGGCGGAATCTCCTCGGCCATCCTGCTCTACGGAGTGGCGATTCTGTACGGCCTGACCGGAACCACCGAATTGGCCAGGATTTCACAGGGGATTCAGAGACAGTTCATGGCCTCCGGGTCGTTCCCGCCAGGACTGGCGCTGGCATTGCTGCTGATACTGGCCGGATTCGGATTCAAGCTCGCGTTGGCGCCGTTCCATATGTGGGCGCCTGATGTGTACGAGGGCGCACCCACACCGATCACCGCGTTCCTTTCGGTGGCCTCCAAGGCCGCAGCGCTGGCGGCGTTCCTTCGTGTCTTCTTTGTCGGTGGACAACCTGCGCAACTCATCTGGATTCAGGCAATCGCCGCATTGGCCGCGCTGGCGATGATCGTCGGCAATGCCACCGCGATTGTGCAGACCAATATCAAGCGCATGCTGGCCTACTCCTCGGTGGCGCAGATCGGGTATATGCTGGTCGGCGCGGTTGCACTCGATCCCTGGGGCGCGACTTCGATATCGTACTACGCGATGGCGTACCTCTTTGCCAACATGGGCGCCTTTGTCTGTGTGATCGCCTTCGCCGAGCGCACCGGCTCCGAGGAGATCAGTGATTTCAGCGGCCTGTCGCGCCGTTCGCCGATACTCGCCGGGTTCTTCGCGTTGTTCCTGTTATCGCTGGCCGGTGTCCCGCCGACGGCGGGTTTCCTTGCGAAATACTATGTGTTCGCCGCCGCCATCCAAAAGGGATATCTCTGGCTCGTGCTCGTTGGCGTGGCGACATCGGTCGTGGCCTTGTACTACTATGCGACGGTGATCATGAAGATGTATTTCCCGGCCGAGCAAACCGAGGGTGGTTTCCCGGTCGCGCGCACGCTGACGATCGTGCTCGCCGTGTCCGCGCTGGGTGTCCTGCTCCTTGGGATTCTCCCCGGGCCGGTTGTCGATTGGATCAAGGCGGCTGCGCAGTCGTTCGTGCCGCCCACGTAGTTTGAGGCCGTCGGAAACTGATACATTGGTGGGCCGGACACTCCTGTCCGGCCTCTTTTCTTTTCGATCAACACCCTGAGCCACGTATTACCAACGCGGCGACGAACTCCCCTTACTCGAGCCAGCTATGCCACTCGACCAGGAAAACTTTGGCTACAACCCCACGGTGATGGATCATTTCCAGAACCCGCGCAATGCCGGCGATATGGAAAATCCGTCGTGCATCGGCCTGGCACGGAACTCCGATTGCGGCGATTTGCTCAAGCTCTACCTGCGTATCGAGGGCGACCGGATTGTCGACGTGAAGTTCAAGACCTACGGTTGCGGTGCCGCAATTGCATCATCATCCAAGCTCACCGAAATGCTGATCGGCCGCACCGTTGACGAAGCCGCGCAAATCAAGAACACGGACGTCGCCGACGCCCTCGGCGGACTGCCGCCGCACAAGGTACACTGCTCCGTCCTCGCCCAGCAGGCCACCGCGGCCGCACTCGACGATTGGTCCAAACGGCGGGCGTAATGGTAGCATGGGCATCCTGCCCTTGCCGCACGGGCTCGACGAAACCCGTGCCACCAATCACTGTCAAATGCCCCCTCACGGCGCACCCGCAAGTTCCGGATATTTGCGTATAAGGGTCGAACGGAGCCGACCCCTCCGAGGATGAGTATTGAAGATGAATTCCATGACGATTCAGACCGCCCCCACCTGCGACCGTCCCGAGACTTTGGACGATGTGGCGTTGAAAGCCCACATCCGCGGATTGATCGATCGCTGGGGCGACAAACTCGTCATTCTCGCGCATCATTATCAGCGCAAGGAGATCGTCCCGTTCGGCAATTTCATCGGCGACTCGTATTACCTCTCCAAGATGGCGGCGCAGCAGGAGAAGGCCGAGCACATCGTGTTTTGCGGTGTGCACTTCATGGCCGAATCGGCGCGCATCCTGTGCCGTCCCGAACAACGGGTCTATCTGCCCAATCTGCGCGCCGGGTGTCCGATGGCCGACATGGCCGACGACGCCCAGGTCGATGACGCCTGGGAATGGTTGGGGCAGCACATCGACACGAAGAAAATCATCCCCGTCTCGTACATGAACTCCGCCGCGTCGCTCAAGGCGTTTTGCGGCGCCAATGGCGGCATCATCTGCACGTCATCGAATGCGGAGAAAGCGTTCCAGTGGGCATTCGCCCGTGGCGAGAAAGTCTTTTTCTTCCCCGATGAACATCTCGGCACCAACACCGCCAATCGGCTGGGAATTCCGCGTGACGAACGTGTGCTCTTCGATCCGATGCATCCGCCCACTGATCCGCGGCCGTTCATCAAGGCGCGCGTCATCCTGTGGAAGGGCTTCTGCCACGTGCACACCAACTTCACCGTGGGCCATATCGAGCAGGCACGCCAGAATTACCCCGGCATCAAGATTGTTGTGCATCCGGAATGCAAAGAAGACGTTGTCGACCGCGCCGATGCGGTCGGCTCGACGGCGTTTATCGCCAAGTATGTCGCGGCTCAGCCCGCGGGGTCGATCATCGCCATCGGTACCGAAATCAACTTGACCTCGCGCCTGGCCGATGAGTATCCGGACAAGACGATCTTCGAACTGTCCGGCCAGAATTGCCCCCTGTGTGTAAACATGTTCCGCACAACCCTCGGCGACCTCGCCGAGTGCATCGAGAATCTCGGCCACAAAAACGAAATCCAGGTCCCCCCCGCCATCGCCCGCGATGCGCGCCTCGCGCTTGAGCGGATGCTGGAGCTGAGCTAGAAGTCACCCATCAATCCGGGGAGAGCGTTGGCTGCGTGGAAGCGCCCTCACCCCCGACCCCTCTCCCTGAGGGAGAGGGGAGAAAGACTCCGTATTCACAACGATTCCAGCTTCACGGCAGACAAACTCCCTCTCCCTCTGGGAGAGGGCTGGGGTGAGGGCGTTTCCGCGCATGTCGACGAATCCATCCCCTCCCAACCATTGGACAAACACCTGCGTTTCAGAGTATGATACTGGCATGAGAACAATCCTTTTCACAACGCTTCTGATCGCCTTCAGTGCCGCGTCCATCGCCGCGGCCCCTGTTCCCGTCATCCCCGATAAGGCGCCGGGACCATCCAAGATTTCCTTCTGGAATACCCAGCGCCGGGGCGCCAATTGCTTTAACCGCGAAGTCACACCCGACTGGTGGGCCTCCGCAAAGAAAGCGGGCATTGAATTTGTCCGTCTGGTCCCCGACAAGTGGCCCGGCCAGCACCGTGACTTCCTGATTGGCGACGCCGATCACTACGACAGCTTGATTGGGACCGATTTCGCCAAGTTGAAGAAGACACTCGATCAGGCCGACGCCGCCGGCATGCGTGTCGTCCTCGGCATGTTGTCGCTCCCCGGCGCGCGCTGGCGTCAGAACAACGGCAACCAGCCCGACTTACGCCTCTGGCAAGACGTCGCTTACTGGACTCAGGCGGCCCGTTTCTGGCGCGAGCTGGCGGGACGGCTTAATGGCCACCGTGCTCTCGTCGGCTTCAATATCATCAACGAGCCCACCCCGGAGGACGCGACACCCGCGACGGCCGCCAGCGAAAAGGGCGGCTGGACGGCTCCGATTGAAAACACCGCCGCCGATCTTAACGCGTTCTACCGTACCGTCATTGCTTCCATCCGGACGGCTGATACGCAGACACCGATCTTTATCGATGCCGGCGTCTGGGCATCCGCCTCGGCCTTCGCAAAGTTGAAACCGGTGTCGGACGACAAGACGCTCTACGCGTTTCACATGTACGAACCGTTCGAGTACACCAACAAGAAGGCCAACGGCGGCAAGATGTGCTATCCCGGCATGACCGCCGCCAAATCACAGAATCCCGTGCCATTGGACATCAACACCCTGCGCGCCACCATCTCGCCGGTCGCCGACTGGCAAAGGCAATACAACATCCCGTCCAACCGTATCATCGCCGAGGAATTCGGCTGCCATCGCACCAACTGCGGCGCCGCCGAGTATCTGTCCGACCTGATTCACATCTTCAACGCGCAGGAATGGCATTGGGCGTTCTATTCATTCCGCGAAGACACATGGGATGGAATGGATTATGAGATCGGCGACCAGCCCCTCGGCGCCGCCTTCTGGAAAGACCTCCAAGCCGGCAAGAAGCCCACCCCGCCGCGCTCAAAGAACCGCCTGTGGGATGCCATCCGCAACAACCTGCGGCAATGATCATCACTACATAACTAAACCATCCATGCCGCACTGGCAGGCCCCACTCCTGTTGGCCTGCGCCGCGTCTGCACTTGCCCCGGGGGTTTGCGGATTGTATACTGACTTCCTGGCTGGAGTGGAGGGCAGGGCCAGCATCTCAGTATTTCCAGAGAGCTTCCGGCGTCGCGCCGGTCTCAAAGCGTTCCTTGGAGGAGGCAATGGCCGAGAGATTCAATCTGCCAACAACTCAACGTGCCTACACGCTACGGCTAGCAGGAGCTGATCCGGCGGATCAGTCGTGGCGCGACGCTCTCTGGGCCACACACGAGGCGGTAAACAAGGGTGCGAAAGTGTTCGGCGACTGGCTGTTAACAATGCGCGGGGGGCTGGATCATCGGCTGGTCGAGACTGAGGATGGGAACAGAAACTCGCGCCGCAGTCTCCTGGCACTCTCATGGCTATCGGTCGAATCCGCGATGGGCGCACCAAACGAGTTCATTGTCGCACATACTCTGGACCGGAAGAGTGGCGAACGTAGCAATTGGCAAACAGTGCCAGCTTTAGAGCGCATCCTGAAAAGGCGAGGGCTTCCTGATGATGAGATTGCATCCTGGATTAGCGACTGCAAGTCGTCGCTTTCTGCAGGCATCCGGGAAGATGCAGTATGGGTCAACCGTGGCGATGCGTTTGACAAGAGAGCCTCCCAGGCTGGAGAAGGATTCACGAGTGACGATGTCTGGGACTTCCTAGGGCGATTCTTCGGTGCACCCAGCAACTACACCAAGATGGAAGTCGACGATGGCGATGACGAGAACACCAGCTCGCCCAAACCACGCGCCGACGAGAAGGACCTCGTGCAAGACGCCGGGCAGTGGCTGAGCAGCCGTTTCGGCACGGGCAAGGGTGCCGACTTCGGCACTATGGCATCCGTGTACGAACGTATCACCGCGTGGACCAAAGGCGCACAGCACGGGGCGGACGGCAAGACAGTGATCTCCTCGCTCGCAAGGGACCTAACATCACATTGGTCAATCTCGTGTGACCTTACGGGTGTTCTTGGCTTGATTAGCGGGCCCGGATACAAGAGCGCGACGCGTAATGTCCTAGCTGCGATTGCGCGCCAAGGTGTTGTTTCGTCCGAGGATATTGACCGGCTGAGGGCGAGTGCGGAGCTGGATGCGCGTAAGTGCGGTGCAAAGAAAGGTGCGAAGGGGCGGCGGACTTACTCAGATGCCGTATTGGCTGACGCGGAATCCGCCTGTGGATTCACGTACCTGCAAGACGGTGGACCTGCCCGGCATTCCGAATTCGCGGTGATGCTCGACCACGCAGCCCGTCGCGTTTCTTCTGCCCATTCCTGGATCAAGCTCGCTGAAGCACGAAGGCGTGAGTTCGACAGCGACGCAAGAAAGATCGAGGCCGTTCCTGCCCCAGTAAGGGCATGGTTGAACCACTATTGTGAAACTCGCTCCATCGCTTCCGGATCATTGGAGTCGTACCGAATTCGAAAACGAGCGACGGATGGGTGGCGGGAAATCGTCAAATCCTGGACGAAGATTGGGTGCCTGACAGAGAGTGACCGGATTACTGCCGCCCGGGCGTTACAGGACGAAATCGAGAAGTTCGGGGATATTCAACTATTCGAAGCCCTTGCATCCGATGATGCGCTCCAAGTCTGGAGACGAGACGGCATCGCGGACCCGCAGCCACTGCTCGACTACGTCGCTGCTATCACGGCTGAGGCGAGCAAACGGCGCTTCAAGGTGCCGGCATATCGTCACCCCGATCTTCTCCGTCATCCCGTCTTCTGTGACTTCGGTTGCTCGCGATGGAAGATCAGTTTCCAAGTACACGAGGCGAAGAAGAAAGGGTTGCCAGAAACGCAGGGCCGGGATTGGAACAGGCTCCTCCTGGCGGTATGGCAAAATGGCACCATCTCTGACACGGTGTTGCGTTGGCAGTCGAGGCGCCTGACCCACGACTTGGGCATGGCCCGTCAAGGGGCGAGTGAGCAGCAAGCGTCAGAGAGCATCACACGCAATGACCGCCTCGGGCGGGCCGCGGCAGGTCTGCGGGCGAACGCTGCTGCAGAGATCAAAGGGATATTTCAACAGAAGGACTGGAATGGCCGGTTGCAAGCCCCACGTGCTCAACTTCACGAGCTGGCAACGCGCGTCACGCGCCACGGATGGGACGCCAAGGCACAAGTCATGCGCGACCGCATCCGCTGGCTGATCTCCTTCACGGCGCGTTTGCAGCCACAAGGTCCCTGGCTCGAATTCGCTGGCCGGAGCGGGCTTCACACAAACCCCAAGTACTGGCCCCACGCAATGCTCAACAAAGCGCGCACCAAACAGGCTCGCCTGATCCTCTCCCGCCTCCCCGCTCTGCGCGTCCTCTCAGTTGATCTTGGCCACCGGTATGCGGCGGCGTGCGCGGTGTGGGAAGCTCTGAGCGCACGACAGATGGCGGAGGCTTGCCGCGCCGCCGGGCAACGCATCCCGATCCCTGAGGACCTTTGCCAACACCTCATCACTAACGGGCGAACCGTGATCTACCGGCGCATCGGGGCGGATCAGATTGTCGATGCAAAATCCGGAGAGGTGAAGCCGCACCCAGCTCCATGGGCAAGGCTCGACCGCCAATTTCTCATTAAGCTACAGGGTGAGTACGAGGTGGCGCGCAGGGCCAGCCCGGAGGAGATCGAGGCGGTTGAGCGGTTGGAACGCCAAATGGGCCGCGGGTCACCAGAGAAACGATCCAAGAGGGTGGATGATCTGATGTCCGATGCGGTCCGAATGGTCCGCGTCGCCATCCAACGCCACGGCCGCCGTGCGCGCATCGCTTACAATCTGACTGCCTCGAAGAAGCTGCTGCCGGGCGCCCGAGAAGAGAAGATTACCGCAGGAGGATTGGAGGACCTTCTCACCGATACGCTCGTGGACTGGTATCTCCTTGCCACGGATGCTCGATGGACCGACAATCCTGCACGAAAGCTCTGGACAACGCACATACAACCGCTCCCGGGCGGGTTCCCCCTACCCGAACCCCGAGAGGAAACCGAAGACGTAGAGACATCTGTCCGGAAAAAACCTGAGAAGGAACTCGAGGCTAAGATCAAGCTGATTGCGGTCGAAGTGGCCAAGCACGATCGGATGAAACTGCATATTCTCTGGGCAACATACTGGAGGCAGGAGGACACCCAATGGCGGGGGCGCCTGCGATGGCTTCGAGACTGGATTCTGCCTCGCAAATCGAAAGTGACGGGCGCCATTCGTCATGTCGGCGGTCTTTCGTTGCAGCGAATCGCCACGATCAAGTCTCTCTACCAGGTCCAGAAAGCCTTTCGGATGCGGCCTGACCCAGATGACCTGCGGAAGAACATCCCTGAAAAGGGCGATGATACACTTACTGGATTCGGCCAGAGCGTACTCGACACTATGGAGCGGATGCGTGAAAACCGCGTGAAACAACTGGCCAGCCGCATTGTTGAGGCCGCTCTCGGCATCGGATTCGAGCAGCCCAAGAATAACGGAAGAGATCCCAGGCGACCCAGAGAGAGAATCCGGAACGCTCGCTTTGCCCCCTGCCATGCTGTCGTCATCGAGAACCTACAGAACTACCGCCCGGAAGAGACTCGTACCCGGCGCGAGAATCGCCAGCTCATGTCGTGGTCTTCGGGCAAAGTCAGGGACTACCTGTCTGAGGCCTGCCAGCTGAACGGCCTGCACATGCGCGAAGTGAGCGCTGGCTACACATCGCGTCAGGATTCTCGCACTGGTGCACCCGGTGTGCGATGTGTCGACGTGCCCGTCGCAGAGTTTATGGAATCGTCGCTCTGGAAGCGTGATGCAGCTCGCGCGGCGAAGAAGGGGCAAGGGAAAGGGGACGAGCGCGATCGGTACATCCTCGAACTGCGGGATCTGGCCGAGAAAAGCCGCAGCGACAATCCGGTACTTCTGCGGAAGATCCTCAGAATACCTGCTAGAGGCGGGGATATCTTCGTCTCGGCAGACCGCAGTTCCCCCGCGGCAAATGGACTACAGGCGGACCTCAACGCCGCGGCGAACATCGGCCTCAAGGCCCTTCTCGACCCGGATTGGCCGGGACGATGGTGGCATGTTCCCTGCATCACCGCAACAGGCAAACCGGACGCCGCGAGCACCAAAGGAAGTCTCGCGATGGACGGAAACCCGATACTCCTGCCCACCACCAATGACGATTCGGATTCAACGAAATCGGCGGCGAAGAAGAAAAGCCTGAAGGGGGGAAGCGAGGTTATCAATGCCTGGCGGCACGTTTCCTCGAGACCCCTTAGTGAAGGGGAATGGCATGTCTACGCGGCCTATCAAAACATCGTCTTGAGGGATGTAGTCGGTATCCTACGCTCACAGCTACGCAGGATGGAGTGAGCGTGGTCCGTCTCTCCGACAATCCTACGTCAGTATGAACGGATAGTTCTTGACGAACGAGTATTTCATGTATAGAATTAAGAACCTCTCTATAGGAGAGTGATTTGAACACCACGGTCTGTGTCTTCGCCGTCAAAAAGCATTGCCACCGTGGAGTCGATCAGATGTGCGCCCGGTCAGGGACGCGCGGAGGAGTTTCCGTAGCCGCGAGTGCGTCAGTGGTGCATAGGGGTGCCCGGTACGCTCGCAGAGTCGGAAGGTGTTCAGCCAAGGGAGGTTAGGGCGAGTCGATGAGGACAGTCAGCCAATCTAACCCCGTGAAAACCGGTCACGCTCGCACGACGGACGATAATCGTTTGTCCAGCAAGGAGTTGACAGGGCGGCTGGCGCCGAATTCGGCGCACTCCTGATCGGCTGACACACCGGATTGGTCACAACGTCCTTGACCGCTTGTGGGCGCCGAATTCGGCGCACTCCTGATCGGCTGACACATCAGCATCCCCCTCGGCACGAATGGCGGAGGGCGGGCGCCGAATTCGGCGCACTCCTGATCGGCTGACACACCAGGTTCCCATACCTGAGATCGCCGACGCTATCGGCGCCGAATTCGGCGCACTCCTGATCGGCTGACACGGCGGGTCTCGTTGGCGCGGTGCATGTCAACGCCAGGGCGCCGAATTCGGCGCACTCCTGATCGGCTGACACCCCGGTGCCGGGAGTTGCAAGCCGAAAGCCTTTATTGGCGCCGAATTCGGCGCACTCCTGATCGGCTGACACGTAAATGGCTTTCCCCGTTGCGGCCTTGGCCAGGTGGCGCCGAATTCGGCGCACTCCTGATCGGCTGACACGTCCGATGTCTGCAGGAATGTCTGCAAGAGACGTGGGCGCCGAATTCGGCGCACTCCTGATCGGCTGACACTTGCCGACACGGGACATTGTCGCCGGTTTGAGTTGGCGCCGAATTCGGCGCACTCCTGATCGGCTGACACGGGAGCGGCCAATCCATCCCACCCGGAGAATCTTCGGCGCCGAATTCGGCGCACTCCTGATCGGCTGACACGCCTGCGGTGGCTATGAGATTGAGGGCGGCATCGAGGCGCCGAATTCGGCGCACTCCTGATCGGCTGACACTTCCTGAAACAATGGGGCGCGTGGCAGGACGGATCGGCGCCGAATTCGGCGCACTCCTGATCGGCTGACACCTGTCGATCTGGAGGTTCTCCTGCCGCAGGACTCTCGGCGCCGAATTCGGCGCACTCCTGATCGGCTGACACCGTCCGCCCCGAGCGCAAAGAGACGGCGACACCGGAGCATACGGCCAGAAAAGTCTTCCCCCTCAAAGGCGCCGAATTCGGCGCACTCCTGATCGGCTGACACCAGTTGTCCACAAATTGTGGACGACTCCCTCATTTGGCTTGCACTCGGATTGGCCTCCCCGGATGGCAACCAAGCGCACGGCTATGGGCAGGGCTAATCAGGCACTATCCCGCATCCGATAATCCAAAGGCGTGCACCTTCTTGCAACCGCACCCCGTTGTGAGGTAATCGAATCATGCCGAATGCGGGATTGAACGATGGAGAGCCAATCCTCTGGCCAGCCCGAAACATTGCGGAGTACGCCTATTGCCCCCGGCTATTCTATCTGATGGAGGTCGAGGGGCTATTCGTTCCCAGTGCCGACACCGAGATGGGCAAGGCCGTTCACGAGCGCGTCGACCAGCCCAGTGCGGAGGCCAATGATCGATCGGATACCGACGCACCGAGGTCTGTACGAAGTTTGGTGCTGTCCAGCCCTGGCCTTGCCTTGACCGCCACTTTGGATCTCGCCGAAATCCAAGGAACCGTCGCCGTCCCTGTCGAATATCGGAAAGGCCGTCCGCGAAGGCGCGCACCGGAGCGGCCCGAAAGCGCACCAGAGGATGCCATCATCCCTCCCACTGCGCCTGAGCCATGGCCAACAGATAGAATCCAAGTGGGATTGCAGGCCATCCTCCTGGAGGAAAGCGGGTACCAAGTTCCTCGTGCCGTCCTGTATTACGCCGCCGAGCGCCACCGCCTTGAAATACCGGTGGACTACAAGCTGAAGAACGACGCGCTCTTCGTTTTGGACGCTGCCAAGGGATGCTCACAGGGCGCGCGCCCCCTTCCGCTTGTTAACGACGAGCGCTGCCTCGGCTGTTCGCTTCAACCCCTATGCTTACCTGATGAAATCAACCTGCAGCGGGACACATCGTTGTCCGGTCAACAGCCCCGCAGGAAGCTGTGGCCCCCGCGCGACGACGGCATACACGTGGTTGCACAGGCACAGGCAACAAAAATCGGCGTGAGCGGACTGTCGCTGATCTTCAAGAACAAGGATGGGATCATCGTCAAGAAGTCGCCGTTGGTAAATGTGGAGAGTCTCTCGTTGCTGGGCGCAGTCCAAGTTTCCACGCAGGCTATGCATACCCTCGCGGATCGAGGTATCCCAGTAGCCTTTCTGTCCGCGGCCGGCCGCCTTGTCGCGATGGTCGATCCGCTCGACTCCGTGAGCGCGCACGTGCGAACGGCACAGGTCAGGCGGTTTGATGACCCGCAAACTTGCCTGGAGATATCGCGCGCTTTGATCTCGTCAAAGATCACGAATCAGCGGACTCTGCTCATGCGCAATCACGCGTCACTCCCCAACGACGTGGCGATCACGCTTGCGACCGAAGCTGAGCGTGCCTCGACGGCGGCCACTCTTGATGAGGTTCGCGGCCACGAGGGCCAAGCGGCGGCTGTGTACTTCGCCCACTTCGCCGGCATGTTCAGCGGCCCGGTTGCCACTGAGTTCGACAGCAACGGGCGTCAGCGGCGGCCACCGCCCGATCCAATCAACTCCTGCATTTCTCTTGCCTACTCGATGCTGGTTCATGAGTGTGTTGCGGCGCTTCGACATGCACGGCTCGAACCGTCGATCGGCGCGTTCCACGTTTCACGGCCAGGAAGGCCGGCCCTCGCCCTCGATTTGATGGAACCGTTCCGACCGCTCATTGCCGATTCGGTAGCGGTCTCGGCCTTCAATCGCAACGAACTAGGCGAGGGGCATTTCCTTCGAACCGCGGCGGGCTGCTCCCTGACTGAGGCCGGAAGACGGGCATTCTTTAGCCTGTACGGCCGGAGAATGGACACAGAAATCACGCATCCTGCATTCAAATACTGCCTGAGTTACAGGCGAATGATCATCCTTCATGCCCGCATGGTCGCGGCTTGGTTGCTGGACGAGATCCCAACTCTCTCCTTCCTGACAACGCGCTGAACCCTTACGTGTGCCACCATGCGTCACTGTTTCCTCGTCTGCTACGACATCCGGAATGACAAAAGACTGCGCCGGGTGTTCAAGTTGATGAAGGGTTACGGAGAGCACTGGCAGTTCTCCATCTTCTTCTGCGTACTGAAGGAAATCGACCGGGTCCGCCTCCAATCCGATCTTGAGAAGACCATGAATCTCAAGGAGGACCAGGTCATGATCATCAATCTTGGTCCCAATGAGCACTCTGCCCGCCACTCGACAACCGTACTTGGACCGGGTCTGCCCAAGGGCGATCAGGGTACAGTCGTTATCTAAGCCCCCCCCCCATTTCCCCCTGTTCTTATGACATCCTGGGCGTATATTTCAAACGAACATGATTGGCAAGATCATCTCACATTACAAGATCCTCGAGAAGCTTGGCGCGGGAGGGATGGGCGTTGTTTACAAGGCCCAGGACACCACGCTGGGACGGATCGTGGCGTTGAAGTTCCTGCCCCCGTACGCGATCGATAACGAGGAAGACCGCGTCCGGTTTATGAACGAGGCCCAGGCGGCCGCGGCGCTCGACCACCCCAACTTGTGCACGATCCACGAGATCAGCGAGGTTGACGGCCATCATTTCATTGCCATGGCCTTCATCGACGGACAAGGGCTGCGCGAACTGATCAACCAGGGACCGCTGCCGGTCGACCAGGCGGTGGACATCACCGTGCAAATCGCCTCCGGCCTCGCGGCGGCGCATGCCCTGGGCATTGTCCACCGCGACATCAAGCCCGCGAACATCATCGTCGGCAAAAACGGCGTCGTCAAAATCGTCGACTTCGGACTGGCCAAATCCAGCATCTCCAAGAAGCTGACCCGCACCGGAAGCACGCTCGGGACCGCTGCCTACATGTCGCCCGAACAGGCGCGCGGCGAGCCGGTCGATCAGCGCACCGACATCTGGTCGTTGGGGGCGGTGCTCTATGAGTTGCTCACCGGCCAGGCACCGTATTCCGGGCCGCATGAGGCGATGGTCATCTACGCGATTCTCAACGAGGACTACACGCCGCCGGAACGGCTCCGGCCCCAGATTCCCATCCGGCTGCAGCAGATCATCCATCGGGCGTTGTCCAAGGACGTCCGCAAACGTTACGCCAATCTGGGCGAGATGATCGCCGAGCTGCATTCGCTGGAGGGGCTGATGGTCACGCAGCCCCACAAGGTTCAGGCGGATTCTCACTCAGCGAAGAAATCGCAACCACTGCCGATCAAACGGCTTCTGATTCCAGCGCTCGGCGTCGTCGCGATCGCGGCGGTTGGCGGCTGGTTCTTACTGCG
This sequence comes from bacterium, assembly GCA_021813505.1. GTDB lineage: Bacteria > Zixibacteria > MSB-5A5 > WJJR01 > WJJR01 > JACRMA01. Next base: position 51,139 of record JAKAKI010000029.1, read on the forward strand.
TCCGGCAAAGCAATCCGAGACCGCGTCCGTATCGGCGTCCGACACGGCGCGCACCCAGCCTGCCGTCACAGATACTGTGGGGAGTCCCGCCGCTCTGGCTACGGCGGCGCCACCAGTGGTCACCGATACCATCCCCCCAAGCATCGCCATTTTGCCCTTTGAGGGTGCGGTGGGGAACAAAGACGGCCAGTCGTTCGCGACAGGGCTCACTGGCGACCTAAATTCGGCCCTCTCCTGCCTGCGCGCTGTCCGGATTCTGCCACGGCAGGAGACAATGCCCTATGAGGGGCACGCGACAGCGGTGCGCACGATCGGCAAAGCCTTGAATGCCGATTATGTCCTGAGCGGTTCGGCTCGCCGCGATCGCAACAAACTCCAGCTATCAGCCCAGTTGACGAAGATCGAAGACGGCAGCAATGTGTGGAGCAAAGAGTTCAACGGTGACGTGAAAGACGTCAGCCAGTTCCATGGGGAAATTGCCAAGGGGATCACAGGGGCGCTCACCTTCGAAATCTCATCCGCCGAACGCAAAACACTGGCGCGCAACCTGACGGCGAATGGCGACGCGTTTGACTACTATCTCCGTGGCCGGCTCGCACTTGACCTCGGCACCGCCGATGACAACGAACAAGCCGAGAAGTTCTTCCGCAAGGCCGTCGGCTCGGATAAGACCTTTGCACTGGCTCAAATCGGCCTCGCGCAAACTCTCCTCCAGAGAATCGATGCCGATTTCGACCCCGATCCAAAATGGGTGGATCAGGCGGGACCGATTCTCGAAAAGGCTGCCGCGGAATCACTGACTGTTGATCTGCATCTCGCCTGGTCGACGCTCCACCGTCTCCGGGGCGCAAACGCCAAGAGTGTTGCCTCTGCGCGCCGTACGGTGGCTCTGCACCCGAACGACCCGGATGCCCATTGGGCGCTGGCGGTCAGCCTTTTTGGCGCTCAGAAATCCGAGGATGCCGATCGTCAATTTGCCCGGACAACCGAACTTCGCCCGGATTTCGCCGATCCGTACATCTACCGCTCCCGCTTGGCGTTCAACTCGGGAAACACATCTGCTACGGACAGTCTATTGAAGAAAGCGGTCGACCTGGCGCCGCGCTCACCGCGCGTTCATTTGGAGGCGGCACAGCAACACCTGCGGCGAGGCAGGCTCGCCGATGCGGAGGCTGAGGCCCGGAACGCCCTACAATCGATGCCCAAGTCACCAACCTGCTTGGGCTTGTTGGGCACAATCGAACTCTGGCAGCGCAAATTGGACGACGCTATCGAGCATCTCAAAAAGGCCTCGGAAGACTCTCCCAGCTCCGACTGGTCCCGGTTGCTGGGATTGGCGTACCGTACGAATGGGAAGAAGGGGCCCGCCGAAAAGGCACTCCGGAACAGCCTGCGCCTGGATTCGGAGAAGCTTGCCATCGACTCGACCAACATGCCGGTAGCGTACCGTGCGTTGGTTAATCAGTGCCTGTTAGATCCCGGTTACGCCTACGAGACAGAACTCAGCCGCTTGGCCAAGAAGTCGTTCCGCTCCATCGATCAATCGGAACGCGCGTACCTGACCGCGATGATCTTTGCCAGTGTCGGCAAGAACGACAAGGCGGTTTCGTCCCTCCGCGAAGCCGTGAAGTACTACAGTTGCTCATCTGCCTTCATCGCCGGAGATCCCGGGTTTGTTTCGCTCTCCTCAGACGCCAAATTCCGTGATTTGGCGGGACTGAAATAGACTCACGCCAAGACTTATTCACGTCCCCGGTGCTCAGCCGATAGCCCTCGGTGCGGATGGCATTCCAGGCTATGGCCCAAGACCTTGGTGCATAACTCGTTGTAATAAGGCAGATTACCATTGTATCGTTTCGCGTTACGAAAAGTGACCGACGTAGCCGCCGGAGCCAAGACATCGAACTGCCTACTAGGCAAGACATTACGGCACAGCGTCGTTCTCGTCGTACCTATCAGTAACGCGCTGTTGCACAACGGATTACGGCTGGAGCTCCAAGCCCCTTGAATCGAGCCTCCTATCCCACCAGCGTGACTCGGACCTAAAGAAGATTATTAACACCACAACCGCTTGATCCGGAATGCCTACGCGCCGGTAGCCCATCCTTTTTCGGAAAGCGCTTGACTCCCCCCTGGCTTTTCCTGCACCGTCGTACAGTTGAAGTTGTTGTACCAAAAGGTCTTATGGATACGTGGACAACGTTGACAATGTCTTCTAACGTCTTGAGAATCCAAGGTTTCCGGTTCAGGTGGCACCGTTAGTAATTTGTTGATAACCCAGTACATTGATTTGTTTCTGTCGGCGTAAGACGTTCAGATACAGGCAGCTAACCCTCAGAGCAGCGCTCTGGCCGTGAGAAGACGGCTCTGTGCTTTGCGATGTGTACAACAGACCCCTTCGCGGTTCCTCACCCCGGTAGAGAATATGCAACCCCTCACCAAAGACACGTGGGGCTCATGCCTCACATTTCTGGAAGAACGAATCAAGAAAGAGAGCTTTTACACGTGGCTCAAGCCGACCGTCGCGGTCGAAGCCAGTGATGAGGTGCTCACCATCGGAGTACCCAACAAGTTTGTCGCCGACTGGATCGAGGATCGGTACGGCGAAGAGATTGACAGTGCGTTGACATCGCTAACCGGGCGAACCTGCTCGCATCGCCTGGTGATTCGCGCGAACCTGCCTCCGGAGAACGGCAACGGCGCACACAAAGAGCGCGAGCATGTCGCGGCCAAGGCGCTGCCCAGCGCGCCGGTCCTGCGTGATCCCGGCCCGCGCGTTTTCCCGCCGGAACGGCTTGTCGCCAACGCCCGGGCGGCGGCCATGTTGAATCCCCGTTACACGTTCGAGAGTTTTGTCGTCGGGGAATCCAACCAACTGGCGCACGCCGGCTCGCAGGCGGTCTCGGAGAAGCCCGGCAAGACCCGGTTCAATCCCATGTTCATCTATGGGACGGTGGGCCTGGGCAAGACCCATCTGGCACAGGCCATCGGCAACGGCCTTCTGGACGCCAATCCCAATGCCAAGGTGCTCTACGTCACCTCGGAGAAGTTCACCAACGACTTCATTTTCTCCCTGGCCAAGGGGACAACCGCCGAATTCACCGAGCGGTACCGGTCGCTCGATGTGCTTCTGATCGACGACATCCAATTCCTGGCCGGCAAGGAATCCACCCAGGTGCAGTTCTTTCATACGTTCAACACCCTGCACCAGAACGGAAAACAGATCGTGCTCACCGCCGATCGGCCCCCGCGGGATATCAAAGGCCTCGAGGAACGGCTCCTGTCGCGTTTCCAGTGGGGGCTGACCGTGGACATCCGTCCCCCGGACTATGAGACGCGCGTGGCGATTTTGCGCAAGAAACTCGAGGGCGAGAAGATCTCGGTTCCCGACGATGCTCTTTCCTACATCGCCCGGGCGGCCCAATCCAATATCCGTGAACTCGAGGGAGCGCTGATCCGTCTGCTGGCCATCACATCCCTCGAAGGAGCGCGGATCACACTGGAAACCGCCCAGCATGTCCTCCGCGACACATTGTCGCCGCATCGCAATCCGATCACACTGGCGTCGATTATCAACACCGTGTCCCAACTGTTCTCCGTGCCACCGGCCCAGTTGGTATCGAAAAAGCGCACCCAGGAGATTGCTTTAGGCCGCCAGGTCGCGATGTATCTGGCCCGCAGTCTCACAAACCTGTCATTAAAATCCATCGGGGCGGAATTTGGCGGACGTGATCACTCGACTGTGATCCACGCGGTCAGCGTGGTGCGTGAAGCCATGGCCAAGGATCCGGAGTTGAAGCTGCGCGTTGATCAAGCGGTGGCATCTCTCTACGGTGGCAACGGTTTCGCCAAAGCGTGAGCGGTTAACGATAGCATTCCTCGTGCCGTGTGCAAGGATGTCAGGATGATGTTGGTAGAGGCGCAGTTTTGTGTTGACGGGTGTGGAAGAAACGGGGTATCCTCAGGGGGATTGTTGACAGCCGGTCGTGAACGGGACTTTGTTCACTCCCGGCCTTGATAAGGTGCTGCGTTCAACTGCCCATGCACGATCAGCTTGAGTTTGATCGCGGACACTTATCTGCCGTTTCAACACCATGATTAGTACGATTGTCTTTTTAAAGAAGAAAGAAAAACAAAGAGGATGTTTGCGGAATAACTCTGAGCATTTCAGTGGAGATGAGCCGATATGAAGTTCACAGTGAATCGTGACAGCCTGGCGGAGAAGCTGCAAACAGTCCTTTCTGTTGTCTCGACCAGAACGACACTGCCCATTCTCGGAAATGTCCTGCTGAAGGGCGATGGAGAGAGAGTGGAATTGGCGGCAACCGATTTGGATCTGTCGGTGACCTGCGGAGTGCCGGCCAAAGTGGGTAAGGCTGGGGCAACAACAGTTCCGGCGCGGACATTTGCCGAAATGGTGCGGGAGTTGCCGGAAGAAGATGTGAGTGTGTCGGTGACCAATAACCGGATGGAAATCCGCTCCGGCCGCGGAGTCTATCGCATCAGCGGTATGCCGGCCGATGAATTTCCCAAGCTGCCGGCCCTCCCCACCGCCGGTGAAGTCATGCTTCCAGGCGATCAGTTGCGAATGATGGTGCATAAGACCGCATACGCCGTCTCAGTCGATGACACACGGCCGGCATTGAACGGTGTCCTCTGGCAAGGGAACGGTAAAGGGATGCACATGGTCGCCACCGATGGGCATCGCTTGGCCCGGGTCACATCTCCGGAAAATCGCCTGTCCGGCCATCAAAGCAGCCTGATCATCCCCCCGAAGGCGCTGTCGCTGGTGATCAAGATTCTGGGTGAAAACGACGCCGATTTGGGCATCACATTTGGGGAAAAGAACATTCTGTTCCGCGTGGGTGATACGGTCGTCACCACCCGCTTGATCGAGGGACCGTATCCGAACTACGAGCAGGTGATTCCGTCCGGGAACGACAAACGCATGATCATCGACGGCGCGACGCTGATGGCGGGCGTGCGACGGGTGGCCGTGCTTTCCAACTCCCTGACGCGGCAGGTCAAGTTTTCCCTCTCGAAGGACCGGCTCGAGTTATCGACGACCAATCAGGACATCGGTGGCGAGGCCACCGAGACTCTCGCGTGCCGCTACGACGGCAGCGAACTCGAAATCGGATACAATGCCAATTACATCATCGACATTCTGAAAAACATGGAAAGCGGCGATGTTGTGTTCGAATTGGCGACGTCGGTTTCCGCCGGCCTGGTGCGTCCCGCCGAAGAAGCCAAGACATCAGAGTATCTCTGCCTGATCATGCCGCTGCGTCTGGCGGAATGAGCACATAACGAAACGGTCTTCGCAGGGGCGTGTTGCATACGCCCCTTTTCTTTTGTCCCGCCACCCGAACCTGGAATCATGACCGGGAATATGTTCCTCCGTCACGGGTAATTCACTCGGAGGGACAAATTATGAGATTCCAACGGACTCTCGCGAGAGGGCCGTCCGTGGCGCTTGCCTGTGTGCTCGTCCTGGCCGCCACGGACGGCAGCGGAGCGACGCGCGACAAAGCGGAGAACGTGTTCGAATGGAGTGTTCTCAAGGGAGGGCTGGACCAGACGTCGAAAGACTACTATGCGGCTGTTTGGGCCTCGCTGGGATTTTTCCAAGGGGCAGACAGCGCGCGCCGGCTCCTGGCGCGATGTGATGTGCTCACTCAGCGACGGCAGGTCGACTCGCTCATTAGTGTCCTCTTTCTCCCTCTCGACACGGACCCGGTTGCCGCGGGGAATACGTTCCTCGACGGGCTTGTTGAAAAGCTCGCATACACGCGCAATCGCGGCTTTCTTCACATGGGCGGCTTCCTGCTTGAGGATGTCTTCGACGATGTCGGGCGCCTCGTTCTGCTGAACGGGCTGCCTGAAGGAGCGATCATCGTGAAAAGCCCGCCGAAACTGTGTCCCTATGACGACACGGTGCCTCAGTATGAGATCAGTTGGTGGGGGGAGAACTTCTTCTTCCAAGAGGATTGCTATGGATATTGGCGACTGCTTGGACGGGAGTTTCCCCGCGGCGGCCCAAGCCGTTTGCCTCCGAAAATTGCCGGCCAACTACTCCTTAATGAGGAGTTGATCAGTGGCGTGGCGGTTCAAGACACGTTGCCCCTTCTCCGCGAGAGTGCCGTTACGATCCAGCCTGTTTCGATATTCGACACCGCCGACTGGCGGTCGACATGTACGGTGATAAATGTGGGACTTCGGGCCAGGGATTTCGTGTGCGATTCCAGCGGCTGGAAGAGTCTGCGAGTGTGGGGAGCAGTAAGCGTACAGCCTTCCGGCGCCGATTTGCCGACAGCGCTCGATTCGATCCGCGCGGCTCTCGACCTCGGGCGGCAGAAGACGCCACGCAATGATCTGGTCGTGCTTCAGAAGATCGTGCGAGACGACCAGTTGGCATCCGCAGTCAGGATTCGAGAACGTGTGCTGGGGGCGGATATCGCCGATGGGAAGAACCGACATTGGAAGAAATCGATTCTCTATCCGGTCGGCTGGTCTGACGACAGTGTGACAATCGGGTATGGCTGGCTTTTGAATCCGCGGGTCACGAATGCCCGCAGCTTCGGAGGCCATCCACCGCTCGTGCACGATGTCGTTGCGCCGGGGGATACCTTGATGCTGTTTTTCCAGTTGGTCGGCGTTCAGCCAGACATCGAGGGACGATTCCGTACGCATCTCCGGCTGCGATTTCTCCGCGAGGAAGAGCACAAGCGGGAAGTTGTCCTCAGCCGGCTCTACCGCCTCGGAACTGAACCGATGGGCGCGACAATTTCCGCCGACGTGCTCAGCGCGTCGACTGTTCTAGGAATGATCACGACCAACAACAGCAACTCGAACGTAACGTTTCGGACTCAGGTTCCGGTGGTCAAGGAGGGGTCCTACAAGATTGTCGTCGAATGCCACCGGACCACCGGCACCGACCCGCGGCCATTCGAAATGGTCATTCTGGACAGGGTTCAGATCATTGATCGTGAAGTTCGGGCGGGACGATAATTCTCCGTTGTTCGTACCTTCCTATCACCCAACCGCCACAAGCCTGTGATTCCCGGGCATCAACTGACGAACTGACAGAATCGCGGCACAGGGACTTCCGACACCGGTCCAGGTCTTGCTGGCCCGTCGTTACCAGAGTAGCTTGATTCCGGCAGGAGCTGGAAGTGCCGGCCGGGCGCCAGACGGCGTATGTCAGAGGACCTGATTCTCACAGTGGTTTTTGCCGCGGTCGGCTTGGGTGCCGGCGTGCTCGCGGTCGTGGCGTATATGTCCCGCCGCCGGCCTGCGCGTTCGATGAAAAGTCACAGCCCCCGCCTCATGCCGTCTGAGGACCCGAGACTTCAGCAAATTCGTGTGTTGACACCCCAGCAGCTTCAAAGACTGTCCTGGCTCCACACATCGCTCGCGGAGGCCAGTGATACCAGCCTGGCCGAATGGGTCGACGACTTGGAGGCCGATTCCGAGGTGGAGCAACAGATCAAGATCCTTGAGGCGATTGCGTCGACATACTTAAAGACCACACGCGCGATCGTCCTCTCGACGAAGGAGAAGCATCAATTGTACGAAAACCTCGTAATGCTCTCCTACGATCCCGACAAGCCAATTGTCCGCAGGGTCAGGTTGCCCCAGGGTTCACCGACTTGGGACACAATCGTCGATTGGTATCGGGCGGCAATCTCCGGTGAACAGCCGTCGTGAGCAGGCACGCCCACCGCCGTGCTGCCAGCCGGTCCCGGTATCGAGACCGCAGTCCGAGCCATCGAATTTACAAATCCCTAACATAGAGCCTATACAGACTCAATTCGGGACCGTGATCCTTGTCGGATTCGGCGACGGTGGAGATGTCACCTCCCGGAATGTCGCCGAATTCAAAGGAGGGTTGGATGGACAAGGAAGCGAGCTTGATGAGGAGGCCACATGGGTCAGGACGCGTTTTCGCATTGACTCTGGTGCTGATCATCGTGGCGGCTGCTTCGCTCAGTTACGAGCGCGCCGCCGGCGCCGATGCCAGTCGGGGACAGATCACAGGCACGGTTCTCGACGAAAAGACCGGCGAGGCCATTGTGGGGGCCAGCATCGTGATTGAGGGAACCACAATCGGGGCTCCCAGCGATCTCGATGGACGCTACGCGATCAGAAACGCACCCCTTGGGATATGCACATTGGTGATCTCAAGTCTCGGCCACACGAGCAAGAGAATCACCGGAATCACCGTGGCGGCGGGCAGGGCGGTGGTGATCGATGTGGCGCTCCCGCCTCAGTCCATTGAATTGAAGCCAATTGAAGTGACTGTGGAGCGGGTGAAGGGTACGGAAGCATCACTTTTGGTCAAGCGCCGGACCTCTCTTAGTGTCACGGATGGCGTTTCCGCCGAGATGATCCGGAAAAGCGGAGACGCTAACGCCGGTGATGCGCTTCGCCGCGTGACCGGTGTTTCAGTGGTGGATGGCCGCAGCCTTGTGGTCAGAGGTATGGGGGGGCGCTATTCGAATGTCCGCCTGAATGGAGCGACCCTGCCCAGTCCGGAACCCGAACGCCGCGAGGTTCCGCTCGACTTGTTCCCGAGCGGCTTGCTGCAGGATATCGTGACCTCCAAGACCTACACCCCAGATCAACCTGGCAGCTTTTCGGGAGGCATGGTTGACCTCGCCACCAAAGAGTTTCCCAGCAAGTTGATCGTGAACTTCTCAACCTCCACATCATACGGCACGACCACGACGGGCAAAGAGCGCCTTGCGTCAGGGGGCGGCCAGAAGCAATTTCTGGGGCTCGACATGGGAGTCGACAACGGGGATCGCGGCGTCCCTGATGTCATTAAGAACAATGCCAACTGGGCGAGCGACTCAAGCATACAGAGAGTAGCGGGACTGGCGCTGGCTGACCGGCGCTGGACACCCACGCGCGCAGGAACACCAGTCAATGGAGGCTACAGCCTCAACATCGGCGACAGATTGAGCCTCGGAGGACAGCGGGAACTCGGCTTCGTGGCCTCATGGACCTACAATAATGGTTACCGCTCCACGAAAGAACGCTATACCGAATGGGACGGCTACGGTCCCAGCCTCGACTATCACATTGAGCGAGGCGTGCAGTCTGTTCTATGGGGCGGACTGCTCAGCTCCACTCTGAAGCTTTCCGATAACCACAAGCTATCGCTGGCGGGAATGTACAATCGGATTGGTGAGGATGAGGCGCGCTCCGCCACCGGGTTTGACGTGTACTCGGATCAAAACGTGGCCGAGACGCGGCTTCGGTTCTTAAGCCGCAGGATTTCTTCACTCCAGGTGTCGGGTGATCACAATCTCCCGGGGTTGGCGCACTCGATTATTCACTGGAGGGCGTCCACCGCGGCGGCCGGACGGAGTGAGCCGGGCAGCCGCTCGAATCTGTATTTCCTCAACACTGGTGAAACTCCCGAGGACACGCTGTATCGATGGTATCATACGGGCTACTCAGGGGCCAGTATCTTCACGGATCTGAAAGACCACGACGCCCAGTTTGCCCTCGATTGGACCTTGCCGTTAGGAAGATCCAACGCGCGGCTGAAGCTCGGAACTTTCGCAGAGTCCAAGGACCGCGCCTTCGCCGCGAGCCGGTATCTGTTCGACAGCTACGGCCAGGCCCCGGCCAACGGGCTGGCGGAGAGCATCTTTGTGCCGGCGAACATCGGTTCCGGCAGGAATCAATTTCGTCTGGAGAACGGGACGTTCGCAGATGATCACTACGATGCCAACGAACACAACACGGCCGTCTATCTGATGTCCGATTTCCCTGTGTTCGGCCACTTCCGGTTCGTGGGTGGTGCCCGCTACGAGCATAACCTGCTGACGGTCAATTCGGCCGACCGCTCCTACCCGGCCACTGACCCCCGGTCAAAGGTCCGGATTCGTTCCAATCCCAAGGATTGGCTCCCGATGGCCAGTGTGATTTGGACTGTGTCCGAGCGTACGAATGTCAGGGGGGTTGTCAGCCGTACCATCGCCAGGCCGGAGTACCGCGAGCTCTCGCAATTCGCATTCCAGGATTACGCGCTCGGGCCACTCACCGTGGGGAATCCCAATCTGAAGACCACTTACATTATGAACTACGATCTGCGCTGGGAGATCTACCCGCAACCGGGGCAATTGCTGGCTGTGAGTGTCTTCTGGAAGACGTTCAAGGACCCAATCGAACGCGTGGTGTCTCTGGGCTCCTCCGGTTCCCGAAACACCTTCACATTTGAGAATTCGGCGGCGGCGTATGATCGCGGCATTGAACTCGAGGGGCGTAAATCGCTGGATTTCCTTTCGAGCGCGCTTTCGGGTGTGACTCTTGGAGGAAACGTGACTTTCGTGAGCTCACACGTGAGGATCGTTCAAGGTGGAGGAACTCTGGAACTCAACCGTCCGTTGCACGGCCAATCCCCGTACACGATCAACACAGTCCTCAGCTACACCTCCCAGCATGCGACCACCGAGATCAGCGCTCTTTACAACGTCTTTGGCGACCGGCTGATCAGTGCCGGACGGTGGCCGACCGATCCGATGTATGAGAAATCGCGACATCAGCTTGACATGACGTTCGGGCAAAAGCTCTGGCAGGGTCTTTCGCTGAAAGCGACCGCCAAGAACCTGCTGGATGCCCGCTATCGCGTAACCCAAAAGCAACTTCTCGGCGATATGGCTGGCAAAGAAGGCGTGGTTCAGGAGTACAGGTACGGACTCACTTTCGGAGTTGGACTGACATACTCTTTCTAAACAGCACTACATGGGCGTCAACAGAGGGCCGGGCTGCCAAGTCCGGCCCTCTTTGTAGCTCACCGGGAGCGTGAGCGGTCAGGTCGGCCGGTATCCTGGGGCCAGTTGAAAAGGCCCGCTAACCCGGATATTTCACCAAAAAGGCTGGCGAAGCCTTTTAATCCTCTGATATTGAGTTTGTTGGAACCAAGAACAGAGGGGGCTTCGCCGTGACGAAATGTAACCTGCCGACCGTGTCATTTCCAAGCT
>JAKAKI010000070.1 GCA_021813505.1 bacterium
ATCTGCCCGCCCTGCGGGACGCGTTACAACGTGAATTGAAGATTGGAGAATCCGCCAATGCCCTGGCGAAGGCGGCCTGAACAATTATGAGCCGTTCAAACTTCAACTAACTTTGGGATTGACCCCCATTATCCGTCCCAACGACTTACAAGTTCGCACACCGTTTCACTCGGCCCGCCATTTCTAACGCCTGAACCATCAGTGAGTTACAAGACCACCTTGTTGCGGCTTCGAACTTTCCGCATTCGCGATTTTGTAACTCCTTAACACACCGCACATTGGCAAATCAGCACTATCGCCTTTTCGCGGTCTCGCAATTGAACCCCTGACGTGACGGTGCACGAAAGACGCCGACGACTCGGCTCAACCTCCCGCGGTTTCCGTCTCGAAGTATTAGATTCGGTGACCCTCGGAAAATGAGAAGGGGCGCTGCGAACGACGCGCCTTCCCCCAACTCGCGAGAACAGATTTCTATGGGTTGCACGGATCGACTGAGTTCGGTCCTCCGCTGAACGCCGTCCCGATCAGGTAGCTCACGTCAGATACGCAAATAATCCCGTCGCCTCATAGCACAGTACTCGCGATTAGTCCTCCGCTGGAAACGTAGTCGATCAAGTAGATCACATCGTAGATATCTGTCTGCTCGGCAGTACAGTCAACGCTCGCACGGTAGATCGGATCCGGTGGCGCGGCTCCTGAAAACACGTAATCGATCAGTGCGACCGTCCCTTCTTGCGGGCAGCATGGATCTTTTCCCGGGTTCGCTCCGAGCTGATCTCCCGTTCAAATCGTGCGAAGCTCATCAAGACGTTGAGCATCAATCGTCCAGGCGAGGTCGTGGTTTTGATCTGCTGGGTCACAGCGACGAAGGCAATCTTCTGCTGTTCGATCAACTCCAGCAGCCGAACGAAGTCCAACAGCGACCTGACAGCCGGTCGATCTTGTAGACGACCCAGTCAATCTCACCCGCCTGCACCTGAATGAGGAGCCGTTTGAGGGCAGGGAGTTCAATTGTGCCGCCCGAGAACCCCGTCAAGCCGCTCTTCGTTGAGGATCCATCCTTACGTGAAGTACAAAATCGGGATAGGGGCCTCAGGCTTTTCCCTGAGGACCCCTCTCACACCACCGCCATGCGGGTCCGCACCGGGCGGTTCCGAAGGTTGAGTAAACGTGACGAGCCGGGGAACACCCAGTCCGTCATGCGTTCCTGAGTGTTCCTCTCCGTGCCCCGCCATCGGCGCTTCCTCACGCCGTGGGATCATCGGGGCTTCACCCCGGCCTCCCAACGGGAGCTCCAGTTGCCTGGACATCTGAGGCCTGGCGCCTTCGAGAGGCACGACCGAATCACTCTCCCTTCGGTTCAGCCCTTCGTCCCGGTATCCACCGGAACTACTATGGCCTCGGCTGACTTCTCGCTCTCCCATGGTCCGGCCACGGGATCGCCCTTTCCGGCGTAAGGCGAGATCTCCCCGGGTAAGAACACTGACTGTCACCGCACGACCGCCGAATTTACGCCGGGTCCCTTTGGTCACAGGAACTTCGTGGTCACTTGCCCACTCATCCCGGTTCCCAGCGCCTCGTATCCGGTTCTTGTTCATCGGCCCGCGGTTGCGTTCCACGCTTCCTCCGGACGAACGGTCACCCGTCCGCCCTTGCGTTTCCCTTGTGTCGCTGTGACCTGCTTCACAGAGGACTTACACCTCCAAGTCAGTGCCCATGCCGGGCGCACATGCAAAAAACCCCCGGCACAATGTGCCGGGGGTTTTCGAATTGCAGATAGTGAGACGACTACTTCGTGCCGCCCGACGGGGCTTCTGTGGTCGTCGCCTTGGAATCTGTGGACGGCGGAGCCGTGGTCGAAGCTTCCGACGCGGATCCCTTGGCCTTGGAGCAGCAACCGCCCTTGGCAGCAGAGGCCTTCGTCGCCGAACAACCGGCGGAGGTCTTCATGGCCGCGCAACCCGCGGCTTTGCTGTCGGTCTGCTGAATCGCGGCGGTGGTGTGGAAACCAGCCGTGCCACACTTGTCAGCACACGCCTCAGCCTGGGCCTTGCTCATTCCCTTGGCGACGCACGCATCGATGCAAGCTTCGCGCGAGTGGAGCGGAGTGCCATCGGAAGCGACCGCGGTCTGCACCATGTTGACACCACCGGAATGGCAGGTCTTGCCATCGGCCATCGAGGCCTGGCGCTTGGCGTAGCACGCTTCCGCCTGCGCACGGGTCATTCCCTTTTCGGCCATGCACTTCGCGATGCAGGCTTCCTTGCCGCCTGCACAGGTCTTGGAATCAGCCGACGTGGCAACCGCTGCGGTCGTCACGCTGGCGTGACCGGTGCAACCCGACGCCGCCCCAGCCGTCGTGACTGTGGCGTCGGTGGATTTCGCCGACATGTCCGCGGCAAACGAGGCTTCCGCCTGTTCGCGGGTCAGTCCCTTGTCCTTCATCAGCTTTGCGACGCACTTCTCTTTGCAGGCGGCGCTGCAACTGGCACTCGAGGTCGCCGAGGCTTCCATCTTGCCTGTGCAAGAGGCGCCCTCGGCCTTGCTGGCGGAAGCGCCGCAACCCGGACCGGCATAGGCGGTCGAGGAGCCGAAGATAGAAGACAAAACGCAACTGCCGTTAGAACATGGCCCGACCATCAACTGGGTACCGCCAATGGCCAGCGCAAACACGGCGGTGAGTCCAACAAGAACTTTGTACCGTTTCAGGAACGACATGCCTTCCTCCATATGTTTAACTGTGTCGACTCAGACAATAGCACTTCACCGCGCGGGAGCCCGAAAGGATCCCGCCTTAGTTATCGGCACTTCACGTGGTGTACTTCCCCACTCCCTGCCCTCAACTTAATGGCAACGGGGAACTTGTCAACAGTAAAGCGAGATAAATACTCGACCTTTGTCCTCCTTTATCGGGCGTTCACACCGCGTCGTGCGCAAGAATCTGCCACCGGCAGCCACGCGCTGCATTGCGAATGTCAACTGTAACGCGCGCGACCGGCACCGGAATCTCTTGTGTATTAACGAATTATACCCCGCTTGACACTGCGGGCGCAAGAAACCGCCCTAAAACCGGTAATGCCGTAAGGTTCGCCGGAGGGCAGACCGAACCAACTTCGATTTCCCCTTAACATCAGAGAATCCTGACAGATCCGGCGCGTGTGCTCACGGGGAAACGCGGTCTGACTCGAGCATAGCAACCCGTCCCGGTCCGAATCAGCCGGGTCGGCTCCTCTTTATTGTACTGGCCAACCACTGCACCATCTTCGGCAACATCTGCAATCGGGTGCACGGTTCCGTCAGGCACACTGGCCGCGATGGTCCGCCAAAAGCACATGCCAAACGTGTCGCCGGCACTTGCGAATCAAACAGGAGTAATTTCCTCATGATATGATGAACGAAATCTGTTCAAGATGATCTTCAGCGCGGGGGGGAATATCCGATATCAAATGTGTAGGAGGGCGTGCGAACATGGAATCCGCACAAGCGAAGAAAGTCCTGATCGCCGGCGGGATCAAAATGATGCAGTTGAGCCTGGCCCAGCTGCTCGCCGGAAACAAATATCAACTGCTGTTTGCCGACAGCGGTGAAGATGCCATCTCCAAATCCATCAGCCAGAGTCCTGATCTGGTGATCGTTGACCTCTCGTTGCCGGGCACCAGCGGCCTGGAGGTCATTCGCAAGATTCGATCGTTCACCAGCGACATGTCGTCGGTGGTGAGTTCGCGTGAGATGGACATCATCGCGATCTGCCCGGCGGGCAAGGACGAAGCACTGGTCCGGGAGGCGATGAAGTTGCGCGTCTCGGCCGTCTTCTCCAAACCGTTCCCGCTAAACAAGCTGGGCATGAAGGTCAAAGAGCTGCTCGCCCTCAACGCTACGGACGGCCAATCGGGGGCACGGACCATCCTGGTCGTTGATCCGGAACCCCGCGTGCGGACCCTCTACGAGAACATTTTCACGGAGGATGGCTGCGTGGTCATCACGGTGGAGGACGCCATCCACGCGCTGGAACAAGTGGAGTTCAAGAAGCTCGATCTGATCATCACCGAACAGAATCTGCCCGACATGACCGGCATCGAGCTCTTGAAAAGTCTCAATGAAATCGGCAAGCACATCCCAGTCATCTTCATCTCCTCTTCGAGCAGCGACGAAATCGTGAAGGAGGCCAAGACACTGGGTGCGCGGCAATATGTTGTCAAACCGTTCGTGATCGACCGGCTCAAACGCCTCGTGCAAAACACGATGCAGGTTGGCGACCAGTCGGACACAGTGGCGGTGACCGCAGCCAATGGCTAGTGAGCAGTCGGGGGCAAGGATGAGCGGCTTGAAAATCATGCTGGTGGATGACTCCGGGACCATGCGGAAGATCGAAAAGATGAGCCTGGCCAAGATCGGCCACGATCAGGTGACCGAGGCGGTTAACGGTGTTGACGCGCTCGCCAAATTGAAGGAGGGCGCACCGGACCTGTTCCTCGTGGATTGGAACATGCCGGAGATGAACGGGCTCCAGTTCGTCGGCGCCCTTCGCGGAATGGCCGAGTTCAAAAGCGTTCCCATCATCATGCTGACCACGGTCAACACGCAGGACGAAATCATGGCCGTCATGAAGGCGGGGGCGAATGACTTTCTAAACAAGCCGTTCACTCCGGAAGCATTGCAGGAAAAGATCGCCAAGGTTTGCCCGCCCAAGTAACGGGCGGCGCGGGGGGCACTTGAAAGACCAATCGACGACATCGAGGCGCGCTAAACCGCGCCGTGAGCCAGTTGCTCCTAAAAACGGCCCCGTGGTGGATAAACTCCCCACAGCGCCGCCTATGAATACCGGTGCTCCCGACTCCATCGAGTCGTTGAACTTGAATGATCTGGCCACACTCCTGGTTCGTTGTGATCTCACCAGCACGGACGATTCGAAACAGCTCCGTGAGTCACTAAACGTGGCGTTGGCCAAAGCGTCCGAACTGCCTCGCGTTAGAGAGGCATTGGAATCCGCCACCCATCATCTGGATAACATCGTCTCCGGCGCAGCCAGTGATCCCGCTGCCGTCTTCAGCGAGATCGGCCGTTTGATTGAAACCGCCATCGAAGAGTCCGAAGGAATGATCGCCCCGGCGGGTAACATCACCGCTGCCATTCCAAATCCTCCTCCCCCGAGTGCCGCGGTACCGCCCACCAAACCTGACCCAGCGGAATCACAATCCCCGTCGGCGGTGGAGCAGCTTCCGGCCGACGCGGATGCGGGGCTGATGGGCGAATTTGTCACAGAAGGATACGAATACATCGAGGGCGCCGAAGCCGCGCTCCTGTCACTGGAAACCAACCCCGATGACATGGAAGCCGTCAACACCGTCTTCCGGGCCTTCCATACGATCAAGGGGACATCCGCGTTTCTCGGCCTGGTGGCCATCTCGGAACTGGCCCATCGCGCCGAGTCGCTTCTCGGGCGGGTACGTGATCGCGAAATCCGTTTCACCGGCGGATATGCAGATCTGGCGTTGCGCGCCGTTGACATACTCAAGGCGCTGCTTCAGGCGATTCAGGAGGCACTCGGCGGCGAGCCGTTGCGGCGGCCCGAAGGCTACGGCGAGCTCTTCGGCCTGTTGGAAAACCCGGAGGCCGCCGGGATATCCAGCGAGACTGTGCCGGAACCGATCACGCCTCTGCGCGTCGGAGACATTCTGGTTGCCGAAGGCAAAGCCCGGCGCGACGAAATCGAAATGGTCGCCGTCGATCAGGGCGAGCAGCCGATCGGAATGGCGATCATCAAATCCGAAACGGCATCACTGACCGACGTTGCCCATGCTCTGCGCACGCAGCAGCAAATCGCCAGCACGGATCGCGCCGTCGATTCCTCGATGCGTGTCCGTACAGACCGTCTCGACCGGCTGATCGACATGGTCGGCGAACTGGTGATTGCGCAATCGATGGTGGCCCAGGATTCGACTGTAATCACGGGTGGGCATCATGGGCTGGCGAAGAAGGTCGGACACACGGGAAAGATCGTGCGCGAACTCCAGGATCTCAGCATGTCGATGCGGATGGTCCCTTTCAAAGGCGCGTTCCAGAAGATGGCCCGCCTCACCCGCGACCTGGCCCACAAGAACGGCAAGCAAGTCGACTTAATCACCGAGGGTGAGGACACCGAAATCGACCGCAATATGGTCGATGTCCTCAATGACCCGCTCGTGCATATGGTCCGCAATGCCGTTGACCACGGCATCGAACCACCGGACAGCCGCCGTGAGGCGGGAAAGTCACCCGTCGGCGTCCTGCGCCTGGCGGCTTACCACGCGGGCGGTAATGTCGTGGTCGAGCTCTCCGATGATGGCCGTGGCCTCAATCGCGAGAAGATTATCAAAAAGGCGGTCGCCACCGGAGTGATCGAATCTGATAAGGGCATGTCTGATCGCGAAGTCTTCAATCTCATTTTCCGGCCCGGATTTTCAACCGTCGAACAAGTCACCGACGTTTCTGGCCGCGGTGTCGGCATGGACGTGGTCAAACGCGGCATCGACGCTCTTCGCGGACGTGTTGAAATCGATTCCCAGCCGGGACGCGGGTGTACCTTCACGATCCGCCTCCCCCTGACGATGGCGATTACCGATGGAATGCTGGTCCGGGTCGGACTGCAGCGGTTCATCATTCCAACCGTCAATATCCACTTGAGTTTCCAGCCGGTCGCCGGCGCCCTGTCTACAATTGCCGGGCGGGGCGAGATGGTCATGCTGCGCGACGAGTTGATGCCTGTCTTCCGGCTGCACCGATTGTTCGGTATCCAAGACGCGATCGAGGACGCCACCCGCGGGCTGCTCGTCGTCATCGGTGACGGCGATCGCCGCTGTGCCCTGTTGGTTGACGAACTCCTGGGACAGCAGCAAGTCGTGGCCAAATCGCTCGGCGGCGGCATTGGGAATGTCCCCGGTGTGTCTGGCGGTGCCATCCTTGGAGACGGACGCGTGGGGCTGATCATTGATGCCCCTGGTGTAACCGCCCTTGCGCGCCAATTGGCCACATCGGGAGCAGAGTATGTGACAGGGGCTTGCAGCCTCGCCTGAAGTTCGCGAATTCGAGCGTGAATGCAGTGGTTAAAAGGGAGGGAGCATGAATAGAACGGGAACAGACACCGCCACCCACAATCAGACCAAGCACCGAAGCGCGGGGGTTGATCGGACGGCGGGCGGCAGCGGCGGGAAGTTCCTGACCTTCTTTCTCCGGGGCGAGGAGTACGGCCTCGAGATCCTCAAGGTTCAGGAGATCATCGGCATGATGGGCGTGACGCCAGTCCCGCGCACGCCGGAGTTCATCTGCGGCGTCATCAATCTCCGCGGCAAGGTGATTCCGATTGTCGACTTGCGTTTGAAATTCGGCATGGAGTCGGTTGAGCACACGGAGGAGACCTGCATCATCGTGGTGCAAGCGCAAGGATTGCAGATCGGGATCGTCGTGGACAAAGTGTCAGAGGTGCTGGATATCGCCGCCGAAGACATCGAGGAACCGCCGTCATTCGGCACCGACGTCAACACGGACTACATCCTGGGCATCGGCAAGTCCGAGGGGCGCGTGAAACTGCTCTTGGACATCGATCGTGTGCTATCCAATCAGGATGTCTCGGCGATCAGTTCCACCGTTACGAGTGAGCCGTCCACACAAAAGGTGGAGGAGACATGCTCCACACAATGAGTGCCGAATGCACACGACTTCGGTGCATTTTGGATTCGCGCGCCGCCCACATGGGACAAGGGCGACTTCAGGGCCATCGGAGCTGGTGGATTGTGTCGGCAATCATTGCGTTTCAACTGGCCTTTTCAACTGCGTCCGCCGGAACCCCGGTTCCGTTGACGATTTCGGGGTTTGGGGATTTCTACTTTGTAACGCCACAAGACTCGGGCATAAGCGGTCCTTTTCAGATTGGGCAGGCTGAGGTCGATCTTTCAGCCGAGCTCGGCCGTTCCGTCGATGTTAATGCCGCGATAGCATACGACCCTTCGTCGCAGAGTTTCCAGCTCGGAGCCTTCTTTGCGGACCTTCACCTGTTTGGATCCAGCGGATCACATTTCACGCCAGTGAAGGGAATCGATCACTCCGGCATCATAGTAGGCAAGTTCGATGTGCCGTTTGGGATCGACTGGCACGTATACGCGTCGGTCGATCGCAAGCTGGTCTCACGTCCGCTGATGGTGGAAATGACCCATGGGGGCTGGAATGACTACGGTGCGCAGATCTACGTTGCCACACACGGCATCGAGGCCACAGTGTACGGGACCAACGGTTTCGCCTACCGCGCCCTCGACCTGATTGCCTCGGATGAAAACGACTCCGTCGAAGTGGTGATGAAGGACGCGGTCGGTACGCACATCAGCATAAAGCCATTACCGGAATTGGAGATCGGATCGTCCTACGCAGGATTCTTCAACCGTCAGGATCGCTTCGACATGAGTCTCTGGGGAACAGACCTGCAGTTGGAGCTGGGCAACTTCGCCTTCCGCGGAGAATTCGTCCAGCATTCGATTCGCCTTGCGGAAGGGTTGCCAGGGCGCAATCGGGGAGTATATGGAGAAGCGGAATACGACTTTGGCGCATTCTTTCTGGTCGACCGGTTCGACCGCTTCTGGCCCGCGGACCACAAACCAAGCGTGTCGCGCGCGTCCCTTGGTGCTGGTGCACGAATTCTGACCGGGTACGAGTTGCGAGGGGAATACCAGATCACTCTGGGACCTTCTGAGGACGCGGCATACATTCAGGTGGCCATGCGTTTCTGAAAGCGTGAGATGGTAGATATCGCTGTCGAACAATAGGTGGGTGACTTCGGAAACAGGCTATCGGCAGTCCACATCGAAAGGAAGCGAGGGTAACGCAATGAAGTTGACGATCGCAAGAAAGATCCTGGGTGTCTTCTGCATTGTTGGGATAGTGCTTGCCATCCAGATGTTTGTCACTTGGCGGATGCTGAGCAGCAGCCGCGACTTGACACAGATGGCCCGTGATAAGGGATTTGCAGGCGCCCAATTGGCAGATGAGATTGAACTCAATGTGGTAAACACATGGCAATGGCTGACCGATATAAGCGTGACTCGCGCTGCAAAGGGATTGGACGATGGATTTGAGGAAGCGGAAAAGAGTGCTAATCGCGTTCGCGAGGACACCAAGAGTCTTATGGTCATTCACCCCGACAATCGTGGGCAACTGGAGGAACTACTGGCGTCCTTTGAGCGGTTCTACGATAAGGGAAGGGGGATGGCCAAGCAGTACATTGAAGGCGGAACGGAATCCGGCAATCGGGCGATGCGGGAATTCGATTCTTACGCCGAGGATATCTCCATGAAAGTACAGGCTCTCAGTGCCGAATCGGAGCGAGAAGCTGCCGAGTCGTTACAGAAGGCCTTGGATATGAACTCCAAAAGTACCATGGTTGGATTCTTGCTTGGGCTAGCTGCGTTAGCATTGTCATTTGCGCTTGGTGTGATTCTCGCCCGAAGGATTGCCCGGCCGATGGTGCGTGTTTCCGAGGTGGCCCGACATATTGCAATTGGTGATATTGATCAGCAGGTCGAATACAAATCGGAGGATGAGATTGGAACACTCGCGGACGTGTTTCGAGCCATGATCAATTATCTAAAGGAAACTGCAGCAGTGGCGAATGCCCTCAGCAAGGGCGATCTGAGTGTGCAGATTACCCCGGCCTCCGAAAAGGACTTGTTGGGGCACGCGATGGTTAAGGTCGTCACGGCCGAACTGGATATCGCGAATGCGGCCACGAAAATCAGTGCTGGTGACATGAACGTACAGGTGAACCCGCGAAGCGACAAGGATGCGCTGGGCCATGCGGTGGCCAGGATGAAGGAAAGCATCAACACGATGGTGGCCGATGCCCAGATGCTCGCAAAGGCGGCGGTGGATGGGAAGCTCAGCACACGCGCCGAGGCCGCCCGCCATCAGGGCGATTACCACAAGATCGTCAGTGGCATCAACGACACCCTCGATGCCATCATGCGCCCCATCGAGGAAGCCTCCACCGTTCTCGAAAGGATCGCCGCCCGTGACCTGTCCTGCCGGATGAAGGGCGAGTACAACGGTGACCATGCCCGCATCAAAGCGTCGCTGAACCAGGCGGCCCAGAATCTCGATGAGGCAATGGCTCAGGTGGCTGTGGGATCAGAACAGGTTGCCTCGGCCGCGACCGAGATCAGCTCCGGCAGCCAGGCCCTCGCACAGGGCGCGTCCGAGCAGGCCAGTTCGCTCCAAGAGATTGCCAGCAGCTTGCAGCAGATGGCGTCAATGACCAAGCAGAACGCCGCCAACGCCACCGAGGCCAAGGGGCTGTCGGACGGTGCTCTAAACACGGCATCCAAGGGCGTCGACAGCATGCATCGCCTTTCCGATGCGGTCGACAAGATCAAGGCCTCTTCTGATGCAACCGCCAAGATCGTGAAGACAATCGATGAAATCGCGTTCCAGACCAACCTGCTCGCCCTCAACGCGGCGGTCGAAGCCGCCCGTGCCGGTGATGCCGGCAAGGGATTCGCCGTGGTCGCCGAAGAAGTCCGCAATCTGGCAATGCGCTCAGCCGAGGCCGCCAAGAACACGGCCAACATGATTGAGGAATCCGTGAAGAACGCGGACAACGGCGTTCAGCTCAACATGGAGGTCCTCAGAAATCTGGATGAGATCAACAGCCAGGTCATGAAGGTCGGCGAGGTCATGGGCGAGATTGCCGCGGCGTCCGAGCAGCAGAGTCAGGGCGTCGACCAGATCAACACGGCCGTCGAGCAAATGAACCAGGTGACCCAGCAAAACGCGGCCAGTTCCGAACAGTCCGCCAGTGCGTCCGAACAGTTGACCGGACAGGCGGAAGAGATGAAGAGCCTCGTCGCGTCATTCTCACTGTCGAATTCGCAGACGTCCCCGACACGCCGGGCTCATCGTCCCCCGGTGGCTGCGTCGATCAACCCGCGTATGGGGAAGACAACAACGATCGGCAACGGCGGACATCGATCAGGCAAGGAGAAAGGCGCGACTTTGATTCCGTTCGAAGACGAGAAGGAAAGTCTGGTGCTCCAGGAATTCTAGTTCCAAGAGGGGGGCAAACCGGAGTGCTCCGTTCCCCATTCGGGGCACTCCGGAAGTGTACGTGGCGCCAGTGGAATCGCAATACGGGGGAGCAGGCGTGGGACCATCCATTTCAAGCACAGAAGTCGGTACGCCCGACTTGTCCGCGGCACAGTTTGCCGAGATTAGCGGGATGGTGTACAACTTGTGCGGCATCCGGCTTGAAGCCGGCAAAGAGGGGCTGGTCAAGTCGCGCCTCATCAAACGGCTTCACGCATTGGAGCTTGATACTTTTCACGATTACATCGCCTACCTGAGGCACGACACCTCGGGAACGGAATTGGTCAGCATGATCGATTCCATCTCGACGAACAAGACGAGCTTCTTCCGCGAGAATCAGCATTTCGAATTCATGGCGGCCCGGGTTCTGCCGCACCAGACAGCGTCCAGTGCGCCGATGCGGATCTGGTGCGCCGGCTGCTCATCGGGCGAGGAGCCGTTTTCCCTGGCGATCCTCCTGGCCGACAAACTTCCCGACATGGTTCGCCGCAAAATCCGGATTCTCGCGACGGACATTTCCACCAGGATGCTGACCGAGGCCCGCGAAGCGGTGTATGACCAGGATACCGTCCGGGATGTGCCGCCTCTGCTGCTGCAGAAGCACTTCCGTTGCGTGGAACTCAAGGCCCCGAGGAAATACCAGGTCAACGAGCGACTTCGGGAGATGGTGAGCTTCGCCCGTTTGAATCTTCTCGATGAATGGCCGATGTCGGGTCCTTTTAGCGTGATCTTTTGCCGCAACGTTATGATCTACTTCGACCGGCCGACCCGGGAGAGGCTGGTCAACCGGTTTTGGGACCTGTTGTCGCCGGGTGGATATCTCATGGTCGGCCATGCCGAGAGTTTGACCGGACTCAATACGAGGTTCAGTTACGTTCAACCTGCCGTCTACGGAAAACAGGCATAGCGGTAACGCAAGGGGAGCAGGACGTGGTACATACGGTAGGCGTCGCTGACATGGTCGTGTCCAAACACCCGGACGACTCCATCATTACGCACGCGCTCGGGAGTTGCCTCGGAATCACCGTCCACGATCCCGTGGCCCAGGTGGGCGGGCTGCTCCATGTGATGCTCCCGCTCTCCACCATTGACCCGGCTAAAGCGACGTCCAATCCCCACATGTTTGTGGATACCGGCGTCCCCCGCCTGTTCCTCGAGTGCTATAAACTTGGGGCCCAGAAGAGCCGCGTGGAGCTCAAGGTCGTTGGGGGGGCCTGTTCCAAGGCGAATCCCGAAGACGATTACTTCGAGATTGGCAAACGCAATTTCGTAATGCTGCGGAAGTTGTTGTGGAAGAACGGAGTGCTGATCAAGTCCCACGATGTCGGGGGGACACACTCGCGAACCATGAGCCTGCACGTCGGCACCGGTGACGTGATATTGCAGATTAATGGTGTGAAATCAATCATCTGATTCCGATTGGCGCCGATAGTGGTACAGAAAGGAAGCGGGCAATGGCACTTAACGTGTTGGTCGTAGACGACAGCGCGGTGATGCGCAAGATGATCATCCGTACTCTTCGCCTCAGCGGCCTGCCGTTGGGGGACGTCTTCGAGGCGGGTAACGGCCAGGAGGGACTGGATAAGTTGAGCCAGAACTGGGTCGATCTCGCCCTGGTTGACATCAATATGCCGGTTATGAACGGCGAGGAAATGATCGACCGCGTCCGGCAGAATCCCGAGACAGCCGATTTGTCCGTCATCGTCGTCTCCACCGATTCCAGCGAGACACGCATCGACATGCTGCAGAAAAAGGGCGCCGGATTCGTGCACAAGCCTTTCACTCCCGAAGGGCTGAGGGAGACAATCAGTCAAATGACAGGAGTGGCGCAAGATGAGCAATCTCCAGAAGGAACTCTACCGGGCAGCGGTCCTGACTTTTGAGGAACTGGGGCTGTTTCTGCCCTCGCCTGAACTCGACGATACGCAACGGCAGGCGGCGGCCGAAGGAACCGTCATCGTTCCGTTCGGGGGCCCCTTCTCCGGCCATCTGGTCGTGACGGTCTGCGGCGACGTGCTCGGCGGTCTTGCGGCGAATATGCTTGGTGAGGATGAAGTCACCGAGCCCGAACAACGTAGCGATGCGCTGGGTGAAATCGGCAACGTGATCTGCGGGAACATCCTCCCCCGAATTGCGGGCACCAGGGAGCTGTTCAACCTGCGGCCTCCGCGGGTCATGCTCGGCGGCACACCCGGAACCGGCACAGACACTGGCCATCCGGCCGTCACCGCGCAGGTGGGCCTGGATACCGGGCGCGCCGATCTGGCGCTCTTCCTCGACGGTGATGCCGCCGCCCGGCTTGAGGAGAATCCCCGGTGATACGTGTCCTGGTCGTCGATGACTCCGCGGTTGTTCGCAAGATCCTGACGGAAGAACTGTCGAAATTCCCGGATATCCAGGTTGTCGGCAGCGCCGTCGATCCCTATGTCGCGCGCGACAAGATCGTGGAACTTAGCCCCGACGTTTTGACGCTCGACGTTGAAATGCCGCGCATGGACGGCTTGTCGTTTCTCGCCAAGCTCATGCGGCATCATCCCATGCCGGTCGTGATCGTCAGCTCGGTGACACCGAAAAACAGCGACGCCGCCATCCGGGCGCTCGAACTCGGCGCCGTCGAAGTCATCAGCAAGCCGGGATCGGCCTTCACAATTCCCGAAGTGGGCAAACAACTGGTGCGTGCGATTCGCGCGGCTGCCCTCTCCAAGCCAGGCAGCCGTCCGGAATCGGTCGCGGCCTCAGTGCCGACCAACGATCCGGCCTTCCTGGCCCGCATGGAGGCCACTCACAAAGTGCTCGCGATCGGTGCATCGACCGGCGGCACCAAGGCCATCGAAGCGGTTCTGTCGGCCCTGCCGGCGACCACACCGGGAACTGTGATTTGCCAGCATATGCCGCCATTCTTCACCGCCTCGTTCGCCGCGCGTCTCAATGGCATCTGCAAGATGCAGGTCCGCGAGGCTCACGATAACGATAGCGTCGTGCCGGGCGTGGCCCTGGTCGCCCCGGGGAATCATCACATGATGCTCGACCGGGATGGCGCCCGCTACGTCGTGCGCATCAAAGACGGCCCCGCCGTCCATCACCAGCGCCCCAGCGTCGACGTACTCTTCGATTCTGTCGCGCGTAAGGCCGGGCGCAACGCCGTTGGCGTGTTGCTTACCGGCATGGGCGCCGACGGCGCCAGAGGCCTGCTGAGCATGCGCGAGAGCGGAGCGTACAC
>JAKAKI010000015.1 GCA_021813505.1 bacterium
TTAGAGGCGATCCCGGCAGCCAGCGAACGGGCCTGGTTGTCGTCCGGGAAGTACTCAAGCCACTTCCGGGCAGCTGCTGCCGCCTGCGCCGTCTTGCCTTGGCTCATGCAGTTCGCTACGTACGACTGATAGGTCATTTGATCGTACGGATTCATATAGAACGACGTCCCCAGATACTTATTCGCCTCGTCGTTGCGTCCGGCCGTTTCGCAGAGCTTCCCCCAGAATAGCCAGTACAAGCGGTTGTCCGGCATCTCCCGCACGTACGCGCCGATGGACTCGATCCCCTTCTGAATGACCGCCTGCGCTCCAGCGGTGTCACCCTGGGCCCTGAGTTGTTCGGCGAGTTGGGAATGGCATCGCCAGTAGAACGGGAATGTATTCACCGCCTTGCGATTCCAGTACTCCCATTTCACCGTGTCATTGCGGCGATGATAATAGTCGGCCAGAGCCAGCATCTTCTCCGGAAACGCCATCGCGAGTCCCACGGCATTGTCATCGATCCCGTTCTTGGGATTATTGTAACCGCGGTACTTGAAGACGGTGTCCAGTAGAGCAGCTGTCTTCTCGTAGTCCACTTCGAAATTCGCGTCTTCACGGACAATCTGGAACGCACCGCCCACCATGCGCGTGTGCTTTTCCAGTTGCAGGCGCGACTTCCCCGCCGGCGAGCCGGAGAAGAACACCGGACGCTGCCATGCGTTGTTGAGAATGATGTGTTCCACAACCATGTCGGCCGGCCCGAGCACATCCTCGCCGATCCGGGTCGGGAACAGGTAGTGCCGGGATTTGCTCAGCGGATCGAAATACGGCTCTTTCGGCCTTAACAGCCCCTCGCCGATCGAGCGATCCTCGACCGTCCAGAGAATCTGATCATCGGTCCAGGTCACCGGTAAACCCCACATGTGCTTCATCTGATAGACGTACCAATCCGTCTGCGCCAGGGAGAGATTGATGATCGAGACGTCCCGGCGGACTCCGTAAACCTCCTGAATACACCAGAGCGGGAACGTGTCATTATCGCCGCCGGTAAACAGGATCGCCCCTGGTGCACAGGATTGCAGGAGGTTGTAGGCGTAGTCATACGGCGTGTAATTGACCGAACGGTCGGCACCGCGCCAGTTCGCCTGCAACGTATGGAGCGGCAGAAGCGCACCGACCACACCGATGACAATCGCCATTGCCGGCTTCTGCACCCGCCGCCTGACCAGGTCGGCCAGTCCGACGAAGCCAAGCCCCATCATCAAACCAAACACGATGTAGCCGGGGGTGAAGAAATAGTCCCGGTTGCGAACCTCCATGTACGCGTCGGGATTCAGCCGATAGTACTGCGTACCATCGGCGAAGTTCATATACAAGACGAGCCCCACAGATCCCACCAGAAACATCATGAGCACAAACATGCCCCACGGCGGCCGCCTCCGGATCATCCACCAGACGCCGAAGAAACCCAGCGCCATCACGGGCAGCATCGCCCAGCCATCGAACCCGTATTGTGCGCGAAAATACCGATAGAACCCCATGTGCGCATGATCACCAAACTGGTTGGCCCAGGTCCCCCGGCGCGTGAACATGCGCTCGAACATCCCTGTCTGACCGTATTGCTTGCGCTCGACGAAACTTCGGAAACCGGCGAATGTCTCCGGATCGCTCTCGTCAATGTTCGGGTTGAGATGCGATCGGATTGGCAGGTACAACTGTGAACTGTAGCCCAGCCAGGCCGACAACATCATGGCCGCAAACAAACTCCAGGTCGCCCTGGTCTGCTTCGAAGCCGCCATCACCAGCGTGACGAGCAGCCAGCCGCCGGCACACACCAAAAACCAGAGGACGTCTGACGTGACAAGAAACAATGTCAGGCCGGTGACCCAAAAACGCCAATCACGCCGCAGAGCCGGATCGACTGTGAGGATCAGAAGGAAAACCACCGGCATGACGAGGAAAACTGTCATATGGATGCCAACAGACAACAAGCCGAGATACGAAATAGCCAAGAGATACCTGTTCGCCCCAGGCTGGCCCCGCTTGTCAATCCATCGCAACACGAGCCACGCCAGTAATATCATGAGGAACATCGAGGCGCCGTAGACTTCCGCTTCGACCGCATTGTTCCAATGCGTCGATGAAAACGCCATAAACAAGGAACCAGAGACGCTCCCGCAAATCGTGAGGATCTTCTGCCACCCGGCGAGAGGCTGCCCGTCAGGATTGAGCGCGCCGCGAATCAGGCGTGTCAGAAGCAGGAAGGCGATTCCCGCCGCCAACGCACTCGAAAACGCCGAGATGTAGTTGATCCTGGTGCCGATATCGCTCGACAGTGGCAGTATCGAGAAGAGCCGGCCGATCATCACAAATAGCGGCGTCCCCGGTGGGTGAGGTACACCAAGAATGTAGGATGAGGCGACAAACTCGCCGCAATCCCAGTAGGAGAAGGTCGGTGCAGCCGTTAGGACGTACACAATCAACGTGAAGAGTGTCACGACTGCGGCCCACAAGTATTGTATCTGTGCGAATTTGCGGTCTTCCATAATCAAAGCAACCCCTTCAGACTGACAGCCTTCCAGCCGATGATCAAAGAGATGGGAAGGTAAGCGATCCCGGAGCGGCGGCCAACCGAAATCGGCTGTCTCCCATCCGGTTCCCGAATCGCCTCAAGGCGTTGCGGGATGGAGTGATGGACCCAAAACCTGAGTGAACCGAGGAGGAGTCATGTTGATTTGGTGCGGCATTCTCTTCACAATGGGGATTCTGGCCTTCCTGGACAGCCTGTTCAACTATGGCGACATTTTCCGCCAGGTGAATTCGGTCCTCTTCATGCTGGTCTCGTTGGGCCTGCTGGTGCGGACGACCACGAAGATTCGGATGCGTTCCACCGAAAAGTACCTGGAGAGGATCAATACCCTGGAAGAGCAAGTTTTTGCCCTGCAACAGACTAGCGAGAAGGGTCGGGACCACTCACGGCGGTCCTCCGTACCTGCCTAGGCTCGGAGTTCCAGATTCGATTTCACCGTGAGCGCCGACGCCCCATAGCCAGTAGTCATGGGACATCCATCCTTTGGAGATGGAGTCTCGCCTCTTCGACCAAGGGCGAGTCCTTGAATTCGGTAACAATCGTCTGGTAGGCCAATCGTGCCTGCTGGCGATCATTGAGGGGCCCTTCATACAACGCCCCAATCGCGGCCCACGCTCGCGGAACCAAAGAACTCTGACCAAACCGGGAAATCAGCTGCCGGTATTCCTGAACCGCTTCGGCAGGTTGTGCCTTTAATGCCCTGATCTGGGCGATCTCAAACTGGCCCTGTGGCGCCAGTTTGCTCGCCGAATCCGACACTAATTCTCCGAAGAGGACCGACGCGCTATCAAGCCAGCCCCGCCGCATGGCGAACACTCCGCCCGAATAACGATCCAGCGACCAGTTCATGGCGTCTTTGCTGTCAGTGATCATGACCTTCAGTTCCAGCGCATCATTCACAAAAAGCCCACGCGGGTATCGACCGACTATTGTCTTGAGGGCCTCGGTGCAGGAGTCATACTCGCCTTTGAACAGCAACAATTCCGCCTTTCGAAAGAGAGCCTCCTCGGCCTCTTCGGGATTCGGACGGGCATTCAGAGCATCATGGTAAGACGAATCGGCCCCGGCCAGATCGCCGAAATACACATCCAAGTCGCCCAACCGGATCAAGGCCGCAGCGCGCTTGGTCACCCGTTCCATCGCCGCCACTAAGCGGAAGTGAGTCCGGGCCGAGTCCATGAGCGATGTGTGCGTGCGGTACACCTCGCCGATTTCGTATTCGATCTGCCCGCGCTCCGGGCCAATCGGAATCTGCGAGGCCAGCTCTTTCAGCATGGCCACAGCGACATCCGGATGGCCCAGCCCCAGTTCGGCTCGCGCCAGCCCGAAGTTCACACGCGTCGTTCGGGGATTCTTGGGATACAGCTTCAGAAACTCCATCGCGTGGTTCCGCGCTACGGCGAACTGATCTGTCTCCAGAGCGCGCTCAATTCCAAACAATAGGTGTTCGCCAGGTTGCGCGGCCAACTGGTCGGCGCGGCCGTACTCGGCGAAAGCGCTGTCGACCGACCCCGATTCGAACAGGAGATCGCCGTACAGACGGTGTCCGTATTCATTACGGGGAGCACCCTTGACGATATCCTTCAACGCCGAGGTGATCCCTCCGACTGCTTCCGGCATTTTGACCAGATTCGTGATCCGGCGCTGGATCGTCTGCTTGGCATCCGGCCGCATCGCCAGCCAGCGGAAATACTCTGAAACTGCCGCGGAGTACTCCCGGCGTGCCTCGAACAATTGGGCGAGATTCTCGGAAAAAATCAGCGAGTCGCCGATTGTGTGGCGGGCATTTCGATAGACCTCGATCGCTTCGGGATACCGCCCCACTCTAACATACGTCTCCGCCGCCATGTGATGCCGGTCGACATCCTTCGGATCTGTGGCGATCATCTGCTTGATCACCGTAGTCGCGGAATCTTCGAGGCCAAGTTGCCAGAACGTCTCTGCCAATTCGGAGACGAACATCAACTCCCTGGGGCGCGACTTCAGTTGAACTTGAAGGACGCTTTGCACACCCCGGTAATCCTTGATGCCACGGTACGCTTGCTTCAATGCGCTTGCCAGGGCGTCATTCGCAGGGTCGTTTCTCCAGGCCGGCAACAGGATGGCCAGCGCTTCTTCGAACTTACCGGCATTCATCAGGTCGCTGCCTCGCACCAGCTCGGGGCGGACGACATTGGGAGGCTGAAGTTGCTGGGTTAACCCCTGAAGCCGTTCCATATCGGGTGACACCGGCGCCCTGGGTTGGATTCGGACCGTATCCGGCTGACCCGGCGTATTGCCTCCGTACTGGGATAAAGCGGCGTGTCCCCAAAGCAGGGCAATCGCCAGCGAAATGCCGCCGCAGATCCATCGAGGAACTGGTTGCTGCCCGAAAGCTCTCATCAATCCACCTTCTAAACATCCGCGATGCTGAATGTTCCCGCGCCCGCGAAAGCATTCAGAATACGGATTCGCGCGGCCCGATCCTAACACTGTCGGTCGGTTTGCGACCGCATTCTGGTGACAAAACTATCCACCGTGACCTGTCGCGGCGGGGTATACCGATGCGGGACATTGACGCCCTGGGTCAGCGCCAGTATATTCCCGCGAACCCGATGAAACTCTGGAGGGTAACCACTCAATGCCAAAAGCACTGATCACCGGAATCACCGGACAGGACGGATCCTATCTGGCGGAATTGCTGCTCGGCAAAGGCTACCAGGTTTTTGGCGCCGTCCGCCGTGCATCGACTGAGAACTTTGAACGAATTGAGCATCTCAAGGACCGGTTAACCCTCATTCAGGCTGATCTTCTGGATCAGCTTTCCCTGATCTCCGCCATTGAACAGGCGGAGCCGGACGAGGTATATAACCTCGCCGCGCAATCGTTTGTGCCCACGTCCTGGGCCCAGCCGGTCCTGACAGGTGAGTTTGATGCCTTGGGCGTCACCAAAATCCTGGAAGCCATCCGGCTGGTGAATCGCAAGATTCGGTTCTACCAGGCCTCATCTTCGGAAATGTTCGGCAAAGTCCAGCAAACCCCGCAAAACGAAAAGACCCCGTTCTATCCCCGGTCCCCGTATGGCGTTGCGAAAGTCTATGGCCATTGGATCACGGTCAACTATCGCGAATCCTTCGGGATCTTTGCCTGCTCCGGGATTCTCTTCAATCACGAATCGCCACGCCGCGGCAAGGAATTCGTATCCCGCAAGATCACCGACTATGTGGCTCGGATCAAACTCGGCCTGGTCGACTCCCTGCCATTGGGCAACATGTCCGCTCGTCGCGATTGGGGATTCGCCGGCGACTACGTACAGGCGATGTGGCTGATGCTCCAGGCCAAAGAACCAGCGGATTTCGTCGTCGCATCCGGACGGGCACACTCGGTGGAGGATTTGACCCGCGCCGCATTTGAACGGGCGGGACTGGACTGGAAGAAATATGTCCGCATCGACCAGGCGCTGGTGCGGCCGGCAGAGGTCGACACACTTCTGGGCGACGCCTCCCGTGCTCTATCGGTGCTTGGCTGGAAGCCAACGACGTCCTTCGAGAAGATGATCGCCGATATGGTGGATGCCGATCTCGCCAGAGTTGAGCGCGAAATTCGGAATCGTTAGGACAGGCACTCGGATCGAGTGCAAGGGAGCTGCAATGAAACGCAGGATGGTTGTGCAGGCAGTGGGATTGGCGGTACTGGTCTTCGCGTTTGCGGCGGCCGCGTGGGGACAGGTGCAGGTGGGCACGGTCGATCTCGAACGGATTCGTACCGAGAATCCGCAGTTCAAGAAAGCCCTCGCCGAAATCGATGAAATGGTCGCGAAATTCGAAAAGCAGCGCGATTCCCAAAAAGATGAGCTCGACAGGCTCTCAACCGAACTGCGCGATTCTGAATCGCGCGGCTTTCGAGGCTCGACCGATAATCTCCGTACGGAGATTCAGGAAAAGTCCCAATCTTTCCAGCAGTTCATGCAGGAGACATTCGGCAAGGATGGGATCATCGAAAAGAATTCGTCGGAACAGTTGAGACCGTTGTACGACAAACTCGCCATCGCCGCGAAGGCGGTAGCCAAGGCCAAAGGCCTGGACTTGATCCTCGATCTCGAGCAGGTCAATCCGTTGTTTGCCGCCGACCGCTTGGATGTGACCGACTCTATCCTCGCCGAGATGGCCGCTCAGAAGTAACCCGGGAGTTCCCTGCCGCTCATGCCTGCCCCCCGCGTCTTCATCACCGGAATCGCCGGATTTGCCGGATCGCACCTGGCGGAGTTGTGCCTCGATGCCGGCGACGCGGTCTTCGGGACATGGCTGCCCGGCACTTCCACGCGGAATCTTGACGCAATTCGGGGTGAGATCGAAATCACCGCAGTCGACCTGCTGAATCCCAAAGCACTCACGCGTGTGCTCCAGCGCATCCGTCCGACCTGGGTAATTCATCTGGCGGCATCGACATCCGTCGGAGATTCGTTTTCGTCGCCGGGCGCCACGATCCGCAACAATGTGATCAGCTCACTGAATCTTCTCGAAACAATCCGTCAGGATCGCGACCTGATGAAGTCGGTCGAGAAGATCGTCATGCTGGCTTCAAACGAAGTCTATGGCCGTGTCCGGCCGAGCCAGATCCCGGTTGATGAGAATACACCCCTGCGGCCCGTGAATCCGTACGGGGCATCAAAAGCGGCCGTTGACCTGATCGCCGAATCCTATCGGGCGTCTTTCCACTTGCCGACAGTGCGTGTGCGCGCCTCCAATCACACCGGGCCACGCCAGGCACCCGGATTCGTTGTGCCCGATTTCTGCAATTCCATTGCCCGGCTTGAGAGAACAAGCGGCAAGAGGGTGATGAAGGTGGGCGATCTCTCGGCGCGTCGCGATTTCTCTGATGTGCGTGATATTGTCAAAGGCTACCGGCTGCTCGCGCAAGATGGCAAACCCGGTATCGTCTACCATCTTGGCTCGGGGAAAGTGCGTTCCATCCAGTCCGTACTCGACTCGCTTTTGAAACTTGCGGTGCAGCCGATCAGCGCCGTGGTCGATCCCAAGAAGCTCCGGCCGGTGGAAGTGCCGATTCTGCGTGCGGACATTTCGCGCGCACAGCGCGATGTCGGATTCAAACCATCGATCCCATGGGACCAGACATTGTTGGATACTCTTGAGTACTACCGGCAGTGTGGGAGCAAATGACCTTGAGCGCCCAGTTTACCATGAGCGCGGAGGGAGGGCGAGGCTCCTGCCGAGCCTCTTCCCGCGAGGAAATGTGTATCAATATCACCTGATCAACCGCTCACGCTGGGAGGGCGAGGCTCCCGCCGAGCCTCTTGTCCGCGCGGAAGCAAGGCTCGGCAGGAGCCTCGCCCTCCCTCGCGCAAGGAAACTTGATCGACACGGAGCACCTGATCCCCTTACATTGATTCGATGACAGAGGAACTCATATGCCAATGACAACACAGCAATCAACATCGATTCTCGAAACCAAACTCCGTGAGCGTACCGCGAAGGTCGTGGTTGTCGGACTGGGGTATGTCGGACTTCCGCTTGCCGTCGAAGTGGCCCATGCCGGACTGCATGTGACCGGGCTGGAGATTTCCGAGCGCAAGGTTCAGCTCGTGAGGTCCGGACGTTCGGATATCGACGACATCTCGGATGCGACACTCGCTCCGCTCGTCAAGAGCGGCAAACTGGCGGCGTCGCTGGATCCTGCTGTCATCAAGGACGCCGATTGTGTGGCGATCTGCGTGCCGACCCCACTCTCGAAGACCAAGGACCCGGATGTGTCATTCATTCTGAGTGCCGTCGAGGGCGTCGAGAAACACCTACACCGAGACATGCTGGTTGTGCTGGAATCGACAACCTACCCTGGGACAACCGAGGAATTGATCCGCCCCAAACTCGAGGCCTCCGGCATGAAGGTCGGCGTCGACTTTTACCTCGCGTTTTCGCCGGAGCGTGTCGATCCGGGCAATGCCAAATGGGGCACCAAGAACACTCCACGCATTGTGGGCGGTACCACACCCGCCTGTTCACGGATGGCGGCCGCCTTCTACGGCCTCTTCCTCGATAAGGTTGTGGCGGTCTCCTCGACTCAGGCCGCTGAGATGGTCAAGCTCTTGGAGAATACATTCCGTTCGGTGAATATCGGCCTGGTCAATGAGGTCGCCCTGATGTGCGATCGGCTCAATCTCGACGTCTGGGAGATCATCGAGGCGGCCGCAACGAAACCGTTCGGATTTATGCCGTTTTATCCCGGCCCCGGTCTGGGCGGACACTGTATCCCGATCGACCCGCATTACCTGTCGTGGAAACTCAAATCGCTGAACTACTACGCGCGCTTCATCGAACTGGCCGGCGACATCAACTCGCACATGCCGGAGTATGTAGTGGACCGGATCGCGCGGGCGTTGAACGAAGATTCGAAGTCGATCAAGGGCGCCGACATCCTGGTGCTCGGCGTGGCCTACAAGCGCGACATCTCCGATGTGCGCGAATCTCCGTCGCTCGACGTGATCCGGCTGCTCCAAGTGCGCGGCGCCAAAGTCAGCTATGCCGATCCGCATGTCGCGTCAGTCCGCATGGACGACACAATCATGCAGGCGGTCCCGCTCTCCGATGCCGCACTCAAATCCGCCGACAGTGTCGTGATCCTGACCGACCACAGCAGCTACGATTACCAGCACATTTGCGCTACGTCGCGCATGGTCATGGACTGCCGCAACGCGACCAGGAATGTGCCCAAGGGTGTCGGACGGGTGTGGAAGCTGTAGGCGCGTTTCTGCCCGATTAGATTCCTCGGATCATTACCCATGTCATCCTGAGGAGCGACATGTGCTCTTCACTTTCTTTGGCTTGACTCGAAGCGACGAAGGATCTGCAGTGAGTGGTGCCCGCGCGGGGACACACTGCAGATCCTTCGTCGCTCCGCGACTCAGGATGACAATCGGGGGAACACACAGACTCAACGACGGTCGGAATATTTAACCACCGCCTCCAGCACTCCCCCCGCAATCGCCAGTGCCTTATCCGAAATACGGCGGCACAGTTCGATATCACCTCGCGGATCAATGTCGCCGATCTTCACGCCTTGATCGACTGGTGTCTTATCCCGCAGCATTCCTCGGACAATGCCGTCGATTTGTGCGCGGACTTCAACTCCGTTCACCGACGCCACACTCTCCCCGGCCCTCACCAGGTCGCCGAGGTCACGGGTCGAGTGGATGAGTCCCGCCGTTGGAGCGCGCAGCACACGCTTGATCGATTCGCCACCCAACACGCCGGGAATGCCGGTATTCGGCTCGGCGGAGCCAGTCCAGATGCACCGCCCCAGATTCGGTCCGCGATTCGTCTCGATCACACAATCGACGTCCTCCCCCGCAACAAATCCCGGCCCCAGGCCAATCACTAATCCCGCCATCCCCCGACGAGTGCCGGTGTTTCGCTTGGCGAGAATCGCATCGACAACAATCTCCGGACGCAGAACCGCGATTCCACTCGGATCGGGACAAACAAGAATCGGGATATCTCCGCTTTGGCAGATTCCATCGATGCGTTCGGAATCGGACAGAACAACGCGGTGTGCCGTGATCCCTTCGACTGTCATCGATCCCTCGTAGATCGCCTCCGAGAACGACACCCAGCGCCGTACCGCCATGGGATGTTCGACTTCGGTGATCACGACATCGAACCCGCATCGTCGCAGGCGCCAGGCGACACCCGAACCCATCTCGCCACCGCCGCGAACAACAATCCGGCACGAACTGGCGCGACCAGGGTCCATGGACAATTGGAAAATCAGGCTGGTGAGGATATTGGGTGCTGCACATCGAGACGGTCTTTGACCATCTCCCAATCCGCATGGGTATCGACGTCGATTAAGACTTCGTCGCTCGCGACCTTGACCTCACGGATGTCTTTGGGATGCGCCTCGAGAAGTGCCTTGGCACCGGTATCGCCCCGCAATTCCGCCAGTTCCGGCAGGTATTTCACATCGAAGATCACCGGGTGCCCTTGCTTCTTGTCATACACCGGAACGACGATCCCCTTCTTTCCCTTGCCGAATTCTTCAACCAGGAGGTTGACCGTTTCGGTGGTCACCAGCGGCATATCCCCGAGGGCGATCATAACCCCATTGCAGCGGGGCGAGATGTGCGCCAGCCCGCGCTGGATCGATGACGACATCCCCAGGCTCGGCTGGGGATTGATTACGACCTTCAATCCGCCGAGCGGAATACGCTGGATGACGCGACGCGCCTCGAATCCGAGCACGACGATAATGGGCTCGAGCGACGCGGCACGATAATTCTGCACGACCCGCTCCAGCAGCGTGGCGTTTTCATGGACCAGAAGCGGCTTTACCCCTCCCAGTCGTTTGCTCTGGCCCCCCGCCAGAATTATACCGGCTACCATCACTCCCCCCGAAGCTGCCATTACCCCCAAGAACAACGGTTCACGAACTACCTGCGAATTAGGGTAACGGTTCATAGGGGCGCAATAGAAAAATGCAGCCGGGGTCAGGCCAGGGCTGTCAGGAAAACCGAGTATTGCCCCCCGCAGACATCGGCGGTCTCAGCGGCATCATCCCCGCTCAAATCCACCTCGATCAGCCTGGAGGCATCGCCGGTCAAGAGCATCTCTTTGGCGGCGTGAAGCACGATCCCCTCACCGCATCCCCCGCCTATGGTCCCGATGGAGGTGCCATCGGCAAAGACCGCCATCTTGGCACCCAGTCCACGGGGGGTCGACCCTCTTCGGCTGACGATCGTCGCCAGGACCGCACGTGATCCGGACTCGATTCGGCTGGCCGTCTGCTCCCATAACCCGAGCAACTCCTGAGAGTCGGCGGACCCCGAAGCGATGGCCCCCGGCACGACCGGACCTGGTCCCGCCCCCCGCCGAACGGCGATCATCTCGCCAGCAATGGCAACGGCAATCTCTATCGGCGAGTCGGCGTTGATCGGCAGCCCGATCGGGGCATGGAGCTTTTCGAGGAATCCGCGGTCCGTCCCCTCGGCAATCAGTCGTTTGCGCACGGTGTCAATCCGGCGGCGCGAACCAATCATCCCGACATAACGGGGACTGCCGTGGCGCAATGCCCGGAGAATCATCTCATCATGCTGGTGTCCCCGCGTGACGAGCACGGCCCAGACATCCGGCCGACCTGCGCAGGCCGCCGCCGAAATCCGGAAATCGTCCACACGACACTCGCGCACTTCGGGAAACCGGGCCGACGTCAGGAATTCCGCCCTATCGTCACAGACCACAACCTGCCAGCCGAGATGCGCCAAGAGCGGCGCGAGCGCCTGCCCGATATGCCCGGCCCCAAAGATCCATGCTTCAGGCGGCGGGCCGCACCACGTCATGAAGACATCGATTCTCGACGGATGAGCATGTGAGTCCAAACCGGATGAGTCAAATGATCGGAGAACGGCAATGTGTCCTTGGGCGAGAGCCTGAATCAGCTTGTCCCATACCTCGGAATCCACGACACCAAACGCCGTGCCGGTAGCATCCGAACGGTTGGATGGGTCCAAGACTGCGTGATCGCCGAACCGGGGATGTTTCCCTGGCCCTACAACGGTCGCCATCACCAGCGATTTCCCCTCACGGAGGATCGAGAGCGCGTTTGTGAACCAGGAGGCTGGGGACATGAGAGGAATCGTTGAAGTCAAATCGCCAGTTTCGCCCAGGCCGCCGGAGCCGTGCCGCTCAACAGCTGAAAGGCGCACTTACGTACACATACGAATTGAACAGAGAGTATTGTGGAAGGAGAGCCGAATGGGCTCGAGAACCGACGGCAGGGCGGAGTCCGTTCAGCCTCCAAAACGGAAGGCCGATTCGACGACGCGTCCGGTATTGCCAACTGGTATCTCGAATGGGTTTGCGTCAAACACCACTCCGTACTGGGATTCTGCATAGCCAAGCCCCGCGGTTCCAATTCCACTTATGAATGAGTCGATGCGCGCAGCAGGGAGTTCTATGCGCATCCAGTCGTTCATGAATGACCAGTCTTGGACGCTGCCGTCTGCGTTCAGTACGACCTGATTTCGTGCGGCTGCATCAAACGCATGAGCGATCAAGGAAACAGAATCTCGTTGGAGAACATAGAGAAGCGTCGAATCAATGTAGACGCTGGTGTCACTCCAGATGCTCAGTGTCGAATTCATCGCCGCAACTGGATTGACGGACAGGTCAGCGGGAAGGTTGACCAAATGACCAGGAACCTGAAGATAGGCTACTCCTGTTTGTCCAGCGGCGCTCTGCATACCGCAGAGTGTAATGAGCGCGGTCATGAATGGAACCCGTAAAGACCCTGTCATTGCCCTTCCTCCTTCGGAAAGAAGATGAGCGGATCCAGAACCAACTTCTTGTTGTGCCCGGTCAGATCGGTTAACCAGAGGGAATGGTAGCGTTCCCAGTCCAAGCTAACGTACAGAATCGTGCTGTCATCTACCCAGGTGGGATAATCCCCGCGCCAGGATTCAATTAGAGTTGCCAGGTTGCCGCTGGCGGGATTCAGTATGTCGATTGTGTAATAGGCGCGAGTGCTCTCTGGTCGGGTCCATATCCCATTATTCCAGAGGTGTCCAAAGACAACGCTCTGGCCATTCGGGGAAATCCGCGGACGATAGACCCTTGCCATTGAGGGCGGCATAATGAATGTGTCAAGATCAGCATCATGGAAGACGTAGAGATTACTGTCAAACTCGTTGCCTTGGAACGCCCAGGTTCGCCGGTCGTCTGAGACCGTCACGTCCTTCCCCAGGAATTGCCAGGGAGT
This sequence comes from bacterium, assembly GCA_021813505.1. GTDB lineage: Bacteria > Zixibacteria > MSB-5A5 > WJJR01 > WJJR01 > JACRMA01. The sequence goes on from JAKAKI010000015.1 coordinate 13,319, forward strand.
CGCATGACGGCTACTCAGATCCAGGAAATTGACCGTCATGTGGTCTAGAGTGCTGTAAATGATTGTGTCGCAGCCCAACCAGCTAATGGAGATCAGAAGGCTGTCGTACTTGTAATAGACCATTTCACTGTTCCCAGTCGTCAAGTCTCTCACCCAGAGCTGGTAATATCGCCAAAACGCGAGCTTATTACCGCAGGGGGAGATTGCAGGCCGTTGGCCATCCAGCTCCAGGAATTCGGGCAGCCGGGGCGCGGTGGTGTCCGCCAGCGAAAAACGATAGATGCCTGGGGGGTACTTCCCCTCACCCACGTAGCGGAAGTAGATGGTCCCGTCGGTTCGCGAGTAACAGGGTTCGCGGAACCATTCTCGTTTTGCCAGGCCATCGTCCGGTGGTTTCGTCGGGCGCTTGCTGCATCCTGGAGAAATGGCAAGCAAGAGCAAGATCGGAGTCAGGATTCGGTTGTTCATGTTCTCCTTATGTCATTCGTCGCAGTCGGACCCGAGAAGTAGACAGATCATCGCCTGGCGAAGGAACGCTGGGGGGCCGATCCTTCCACTTTGCGACCATGGTTAACCCAAAGCACTGCTTCGTATCACCTCTGCGAATCCAAGCGGCGCCACTGTCGCGTTGGGCCTGTCGATATTCTCTCTTGTCACATCTCCAGCGCGCTTGGCACTCTCACAGACCCCGCGCCGGGGAAGACTCTCACCTCTATTATGGGTTCTCTATAAGAACCATGATGTCAAGAAGAAATATGACGATCTCGTGGTTTCTGGACAAGCAACTAGTGTACTGTCTCAGAAATGTCTTGACAATAGGTGAGAGCGACCCCATGTTGGGGTCATGTGGAATTCGGCGTCGGCCCTCTCGATTTCTTCTGATCATCGGCTCGTGCTGGAGGCTTGGATCC
>JAKAKI010000080.1 GCA_021813505.1 bacterium
TCCAGGTCTGCTATGACCCGGTGGCAAGTGAGAGTGTGTTTGTCGTTGCCTTCGAGCGCGACGATTCCGCATTTGTGCTGCGGAAACCAGTTAGCAGCGAGAAGCGGCAGACCTGCTTTCTGGCGACCGGTCTTGATCAAAGCGGGGACACGGCCTGGCGTCCGAACACAGCAATCTACGCGGGATTCCAAAGCGAGCCTGATGGCCAAGCGGAAGTGATTCTCCATGTTCGCCCCGCCAGAGACCTTGAACCCCGCATCCTGTTTTGTATCGACCTGCGCGGCCCTTCGGTTCGATGGTCGCTGCCTTTGGCCACCATCATTGTCGGGCAGATATTCCCCATTCGAGACCCTGCCGATCCGCAGGGTATCTTCGTCAGCTGCGGTCCTGACAACGGCGTGAGTGACGGCGTCTTCGACGATCAATACGGGTATCTGACAGTTGTCAGCGCTTCCGGCCAGATCGTCGGGAACTGGATTGTCACCGACGGGATGGTGGCTCCGGCTCTGGTGCCGGCGAGTGACTCCACTTGGTATTTGTTTCACACTCTGCCTCTGATTCGCCCTGGCCAGCTTGTAGAAGGCGCCACGCACGCTGATCGACTGTCGATCATCAGTGCTCACGGTGATGTCCTGCGGTCGGTGGTACTTGAGGAGAAAATCTGCCCCCCATTTTGGTTCTCCGACTACGATCGGAATGGCTCCCCGGAGTTGTATGCGCTCTCGACCAACGGCCGGCTCTTCGTGTTCAGCAGCGACCTCAATTTGCTGGCTGCTTCGGCGCCTACAAACCTCGATCAGTGGCAGGGCACGGTCACTCTCGCCGGTGAACGTGACAGCGTGTTCGTCTTCAGCGCAGCGGATGGACTGAGTTTCTACTCTCACGATTTGCGGCTGCTGGCGACGACCAGCCCCCCGAATGCTCATTTCCAACCCTTGGCAGTTGATCGGCTGGGCCGCGTGCTCCAATTCGCGAAGGCTGGTGCCGGAGGTATCGCGGTATGTCGGATCAGACGCAGAACCTTCGTTGAATTAGCGCGGATCGCCTTCTGGGAGTACCAGTCTTATGTGCTCATGCTCTTGTCCGCGTCGCTGGCTGCGGTTGTTGTGGTCAACTTCTATCGCCGGAGGACGAAACGCAACCTCATCTTGATTGCCAGCCACAAGTCAGAACTTGAACGAGTTCACGATGAACTGCGCCGGGCACAGGCCACCATCATAGCGCAGGAGAAATACCGTCAGGCGAGGGACATTGCCGGTGCGTTTGCACACGAAATTCGCAATGCGTTGTTTCCTGCCGAGGCCGCATCCCGCCGTCTAAGTGGTCCTGTGAAGCCAGAGAGCTCGCCCGAGCATTCTTCCGAGCATTACGCTGGTGTGGTCGCCGGCGCTCTCAGGAGGGCGCTCGCACTGACCGAGCAAATTTCGCACTACACGCGGCTGGAAGGTGAGCACTCGCTGGCGCCGATTTCGCTACGCCCGGTCATCGATGACGTGCTGACGGCGAATCGCCTGCCGATTGAAGAGAATGGAGCTGTCGTTACTGTCGAGTGCAGCGACGGTATCGAAGTGATGGCCAACCTCTCACAACTCAGAATTGTGCTGAACAACCTGCTCCTGAACAGTCTCGACGCGCTGACTGGCCGGCCGGCACCTGCCATTCGCATCGGTGTTCAGCCTGGTGGCGAGAAGGTCGATCTGACTTTTTATGACAATGGTGCAGGGATTTCAGCAGATGCGTTGCCGCGAATCTTTGACGCGTTTTTTTCGACCAAGCCCGCGAAGGGAACCGGACTGGGACTGGCGGTGGTCAAGAGGATTGTTGAATTGTCCGGTGGCACGATAGCGGTGGAAAGTGAAGCCGGCAAATGGACGAAGTTCACGCTCCGGTTGGCGCCGGGACGGCCTGCATGATTGGGACGGCGACATGATGACAAATACGCGCGCGAAGATCCTCCTTGTGGATGATGAGCGGCCTGTTTTGGAGATGCTGGCCGATCTCTTCTCCGACGATTACGACGCGGTGTGCGCCGCCTCGGGGCCCGAAGCCATCGAGGCAGCGGGAATCCACAGCGACATTGCGGTTGTCGTAATGGATATCAAGATGGCTCGTATGGACGGAATTACGGCGGCCCGCCAGATTCGCACACTTCGGCCCGACCTGGCGATCATCTTCCACACCGGGTATCCCGGTGAGTACGAGGAGCAATCGATCGACGCCGCCGAAAAGCCGTTCGACTACGTGCAGAAGGGCAATACCATCGACCGGTTGCTGCGTTCGGTCCGCAACGCGGTCGAGGCCTATCGTCTGCGCCAGGACAACCGCCTGTTGTCCGACTTGGCCGCAGCTGACTACGGAATCATTGGACGGTCGGCACCAATGCAGGAGGTCTTTCGCACGATCCGCAAGGTTGCGCCTACCGACAGCAAAGTTATGATCCTGGGCGAGACGGGAACCGGCAAAGAACTCGTCGCGCGTGCAATTCACGCGCACAGCCGCCGCGGCCGCCGGCGCATGGGTATTCTCAACTGCAATCACAAGTCTCCCGACTTGATCGAATCAGAGCTCTTTGGGCACATTAAGGGAGCATTCACAGGGGCCGTCCAGGATCGGATCGGTTTGTTCGAGTACGCCGAGGGGGGAACTGTCTTCCTGGATGAGATCGGCGATCTGGACATCACAACCCAGGCCAAGCTCCTGCGCGTTCTCGAAACAGGTGAATTCCAGAAGGTGGGGACTCCGAGCTTTTGCCAGTGCGATGCCCGCCTGATATGCGCAACACATCACGATCTTGCGAAACTCGTCGCGCAAGGTCGTTTCCGCGAGGACCTGTTCTACCGTCTCAAGGGTGTGGCCATCGTGATGCCGCCCCTTCGGAATCGCCGCGAGGACATTCCATTATTGCTGGACGCCTTCTGCGCCGCGTCGGTTGCCGAGCTCGATATTCCCCCGCGAGTCTTCGACACCGGTGCAATTCAGGTCCTCCTGATGCACGACTGGCCAGGAAATGTCAGGCAATTGCAGGATACGGTGCGCTCACTTGTGACGCTGGCGGATTCGCAAATCATCTTCGCCGAAGATGTGAGGCAATACCTCGGCTCTGCCACAGTGGACTGCGACGACGTATCACCGTCCCTGCCGGATCGTCTCCGCAACATCGAACGAACGCTCATTCTGGGCGCCCTGGCTGAGACCAGGTACAACATCACAACTGCCGCAAGAATCCTCGGGATAGACCGCTCGACCCTCCAGAAAAAGATCAAAGCGCACGCGCTCGACCTCAATAGACCAAAGCCCTGAACTTCCCAGCCAGTGTGGCGTGTCTTCCCACCTTGGGATGGGTGGATTGGGGCGGGATTTCCCGCATCGCGCGTCTGACGAGAGGCCGCGCCCGCGAACTTGTTGAATCTCTGCCAGTTCACGTTTCGACGACAATCGCAGCCCTTGGCACGGGACTTGATTATGAGCATTCCCGTGTCATCAGTGGATCGAACCAGCCATCAACCGGGAGGAGAAATTGAAGAGTCCGAGACTTGCGTTATGCGCTGTCCTGTCCGTCGTGCTGCTTGGTGCGACTGCAGTGCACAGTCAGCAGACCACACTCAAAACCAACCGCATTCTTCACGAGTCTGCGGGCAATCTGGACGAGTCCTTCGGTGCGAACATTCCGATTCCGTTGAATTCGCACGGAGGCACAGGCGTTCCGGTCGACGGCAAAATCTACATCTACGGCGGCGTGAATTCGGAGAACAATGGCAATACAACCGCTTTTTCCGACAGGGTTTTCGTTTACGACATCGCCTCCGACGCTTGGACAGAAAACCCTGGTCGCCTGCCGTATGGCATCAACGCCCAAGGATCGAACGCCGCGAAGACCTCGTCCGGTAAGATCGCGATTTCGCCTGGCCACGGTCCATACAGCTACGGCGGCTGGGGCCAGCACAATCGATTAATCATCTTCGATCCTGTGACTGGAGTTGCCCAAGAGGACGCCGCCTACCCCCAAGGAAGGATATGGGGATGCCAGATTGTGGCAGCCGCCGGGAATGTCTACTCCTTTGGCGGTTGGACTGGCGGAGGCGTCTCCGACATTTTCAGATACGACGAGAGCAGTCATAGCTTGGTGCGAGTCGCAGGATTGGCCGGTGGCGGTACACAGATCCCAGATGCAGTCTTGGCTGACAACGGGAAGATATACCTCATCGGAGGAAATCAAGGAAGCGGTGTCGAAACCCTGATCAACATATTCAATCCCGCCACAAACTCCTGCGCGCTTTCGGCGGCGCGCATTCCCTTCCCCGCGGAACAGAGTGGCATCAGGGTCTGGTACTTTGGAGGCGATATCATCTATGTCGCCGATACCTACCCGGGTCCAACAACGATCTGGAGGTATAGCATCTCAAGTGATCGGTTCGACCCTTCACCCCTGGTGTTCACGTTTTCATCGTTGCAGGCGTCATTCCCATTCTCAGTGAAACGCTCCTCGGGCGGGCGGGCATTCCTGATCGGGGGATATGGAACGGAGCCAGCGCAACCAGGCTACTTCATCCACATCTCGGACATCCACGTAAACGCGAAGTCCGATAACCGGTCGTGGCATTCTTTCTTGGAATTGGTGAGAATGCAATCGCCGAAACCCGCCTTTGTAGTAGCAACTGGCGACCTAACGGAAAATGGGTGGAGTACGTGGGGCCTTAGCTACCGCGCTAGTCCACACTGGTCTGCACTAACGGCCCCGTTGATAAAGGATCCTCTGCCCGGTGTGGGATTTAACTTCTACGTCGATCCAGCGCGTACGATTCCAATCTACTTCTGCCCGGGAAACCATGACCTTATGGACACGCTTGGTTTTGACATGGGCTCAGCTGCATACGAGGTCAATATCGGCGCCACCTTCAATTCCATTCAAGCTGCGCCCAACGTCGCACTGATCACTCTCAATAGCGGTGCGAATATGAAGTGCGATTTCAATAATATCCTTAACCCAGAGGGTTCGGGTCTGTCGCTCGATGAATACGGACGCTTCGCGTCCGCACTCGAGAACCAGAGGTTTCAGCACAAGATTGTGGCCATGCATCACCCCTATTGGAACACAGGTAGGTGTTGGTTCCCTCCCGGTCCAAATACATGCCTGCAAATGTCGGACCCGAATCTGGATGGCGCTTTTATGGAATTGCGCGGCCCGTTCGCCTATCAGTGTGGCGCGTACGACGTGGATCTTGTCCTGGCTGGCCACGTGCATAAGATGGCAACGAAGGGGCTTAAGGGTATCTGCAACATGAACGCCGGCGCGTGGCAGGAGGGTGACGGAACGAGGTTTGTCGTCACCGCGGCGTTGCAGGATTGTTACTTGAGGAAGATTGAGTTCGATCAGTTTGGGAAGATCACTAAGGTCAACAAGAGGACCATCTTCAGTAGCAGAATTGCTGGTCAAGTGGCATGCAGAACTGACGTCCACATTCACGACAGCGAAGGGCGGCATCTTGGGTTTGGACCTGACGGGAGCGTCGAATTCGGTATCCCCGGTTCGTATTTCAATCAATTGGAGTATGACCCCGGTTCGGGCACAGAGGATGGAACTCTGACGGAGTTTGGCATGCCGCGCGAAGACGGCGCAAACTACGAGATTACGATTACAAGTCTCACCAACGAGCCTCTCAATGTGAGTCTATTCGCGAGCACCCAAGATGGCCCGGAGGCGGGTTTCGACTATTCCGGAATCCCGGTTGTCGAAGGCTCCGTCGCGGTAGTTAGAGTTGTGAGCGGGGCAATCGAGCCAGAAGTTGTGGTAACAGACCCCGATGGTTCCACAACAATGGTTCTGCCAACGGAGTACTGGGGAAACATGCCCCCCGACAGGCCAGTGACCCCAAGTGGCTCCGCATCCCTTGTTGTGAATGAAACCGCCGTCTATTCCAGCAGAACCCAAGAACCCGACGGAGAGACTATCTCCTACGGGTTCGAGTGGGGCGATGGGAGCGAAAGTGGATGGTCTGATCCGGTCGCTTCGGGCACAGGGATCAGTTCGACCCACTCATGGGCCCATCCAGGGAACTATACTGTCCGTGCCCGGGCGAAGGACCTCTGGGGAAATCTGAGCGCATGGTCTGAGTCGATGGTTGTCGTTGTAGTGCCCGACACCGGTTCCGTCTCCGGCGTCGTCGCGGCGGCGGGGACAGGACTGCTTGGGGTGCCGATCGATCTCTATGGCACGGATGGCGACCTCATTGCGTCAGACGCCTCTGAAGCAGACGGCCGATACGGGTTCTATGGTGTGATCAACGGTTCCTATACAGTCGCAATTGCCACACCCCTCGGTTTTCAAGCGGATCAAGAGACGAAGGAAGTCGTTGTTCGCGGCCTGCCGCATGTGGTCAACTTCACGCTGATTTCGATGGCCGCTCGTTTTGCACAGCGTGGGCGAGGCTATTGGGCACAGCAGTTAAGGACTGCCCTCGACGGACGACCGAAGGACTACACGGGCAACGACTTTGCCCGCTTCGCAGGTCTGATCAGCCAGCACTTCAACGACAATCGGCTCAACGCCGTGGATTTTTACACCGTACCGCAGCCTGCGACACGGGCAGACAGCTTGAATGCGTTGTACAGACTTCTGGTTGGTGGACTGGGTCGCGACCACGATGATGACAGGAAGTCGGATCAGGCCAAAAGCCACTTGGCGGCACTACTCCTAAACATCGCGTCGGGGAAGTTGGCACAGTTTGAGCTTGTCTCGCGCGACAGCGTGACCGTCTCGCAGGCAATTACTTACTGCGATTACCTGATCACCAGCGACGTTTTGTGCTCGGACGAGGATGATGGCGATGAGCATGATGTCGAGGAGCAAAGTCGCAAGGTTTGCCTCGAGCTAGCCAAGGAAATCGCTGAGGACATCAACGAGGGTGAGCATGTCGAGAAAGGTATCATTCCCAAGGCCACACTCGACATCGCCTACAAGCAACACGCTGTCGCGCCGCTTCCCGCCGAATTCGCTCTTGGGCAGAATTCACCCAATCCTTTCAATGCCGGGACGGTGATTCGCTACACTCTCAGCCGAAACGGCCACGCCATCGTAACGGTATTTGACATTCTCGGTCGCCAGGTGGCGACTGTTGTGGACGAGTTTCAGACGGCCGGTCCACATGAAGTACAGTGGAACGGCACTGATGCGCACGGGCAGGCGGTGGCATCGGGCATGTACTTCTACCGTCTCACCGCGGACGGATCCTCGCAATCCAAGAAGATGATCCTGCTAAAGTAGGGCTTCGGCAGGATCGGCGGGGGAACAGCCCCGGAGGGTTCGTATAACTCTCCGGGGTTTCCATTTCCCCCAAATTCCCCCCTTGGCAGCCGCATTTTCGCCGCGTATCGTGGTCCGGTGGTCATGGACGCCAAACGTCAGACAGGATGGGTGTACGCCCCGGACTTTCTAGAGCATAAGTCCGATGCCCCACATCCCGAGTGCCCTGACCGGCTGATCGCAATCGTCAATGAACTGCGGGTGACCGGAGTCCTCGCACAGTTGCAGCCCATCGAGTTCGGCGAAGCGACACGAGGAGAGATTCTCCGGGTCCATTCGGCGGCGTATCTGGAGATTCTCGAGAGCTCCGGTGGCAGGTACCTTGACCCGGAGACTTATGCGGCAACGGACTCTCCCCATATTGCCAAACTGGCCAGCGGCGGTGTGCTCGCGGCGGCGAGGGCTGTGTGGAACGGCCGGTTGGCCAATGCCTTCTGCGCCGTGCGTCCCCCAGGACACCACGCCATGCCCGACCGGGCAATGGGATTCTGCCTGCTGAACAACATCGCGATTGCCGCTGCGGGAATTCTGGCGGACCTCCCCGGTGCCCGCGTTCTGGTTCTTGATTGGGACGTGCACCATGGCAACGGGACTCAGGCAATGTTCTACGAGTCGCCCGATGTCCTCTATGCCTCGGTGCACCAGTATCCGTTCTACCCGGGGAGTGGCGCGGCCATCGAAACCGGTCGCGGCAGGGGGAAGGGCTTCACCGTCAATGTCCCTCTCCAGGCCGGTTCCGGGGACGAGGATTCCCTTGCCGCCATCGACCGAATTCTCACTGTCCACGCAGCCCCGTTTGCCCCGAACATCATTCTCATCTCTGCCGGGTTTGACGCCCACGAGGATGATCCATTGGCAGGACTGCGGGTGACCACCGACGGCTTTGCCCAAGCCACCCGCCGTGTCTGTGCCTTCGCCAACCGAGTGTGTGATGGTAAGATCGTATCCGTGTTGGAGGGCGGGTACCATTTGACGGCTTTGCCGCAGAGTTGCGCGGTGCACGTCGCGGAACTGATTTCCTGGGCCCGTGGGCGGGGGGCGCGTTGAAAAACCGGGCAGACAAGAGTGTCTGCCCCACCCATGGTCATGGGAGTTCTTGTCTCTCAGTGGCGCGGACACTCCTGTCCGCGCTCTCATCCGCAGATGCTGTGGTTTTTCAACAGGCCCCGGGGGCGGGTCGGAATGCCCGGAAGTCATAGATTCGGTTGTTTTGACCCGCGCGTGATTTCGCACCAGTTCTGCAGTCGTGCATCATCGCGAAATTCACTATGATTGTATAAGACATGACGCCGGAACGAATCATGAGGGACATTCGCACCTGGACGAATTGCGCCCCGGCTGGGGCTGCGGGCTTCCTGTTTCTGGTTTCGTTTGCGCTTCTGATGACCTCGTCTGCATTGGCGCAATCCTCCGGCCCATTGATCCTCGACCACGCCGATTCCACGATTCTCATCCAAAGGCCGGAGGAGACCGAGTACCATCTCTACGGCAACGTGCAATTCACCCAAGGCGACACGAAACTCCAGGGCGACAGCGCTGTCTGGCTGCAAGGCAGCGGCCAGATTCAATTCGATGGCCACGTCCTCATCAATCAGCCGGGAATCTTCCTGGGTGCACATCAGGTATCGTACCGCAAAGAGGTTCGTTCGATCTCGGCTCTGGGAAACGTCGTCCTCGACGACACGACCGAAAGCTTCGCCCTTCGCAGCCAGCGGGCAGTATTTGACCGCGAAAAGTCTGTGGCAAAAGCCGACTCCCAGCCGGTGGTTTACTGGGATTTCCTCCTCGATTCTGCCAGTCAGACGGTGGTCGAGGCCGACACCGTGTGGTATCTGCGCAATGAGAAACGCGGCATTGGCCAGGGCTCGGTGAGGGTTCGCAAAGGCGGCTGGTTTGCCGAGGGCGATCACGGGGAAATCTGGCCCGACTCGGGACGCGCGATTCTCACCGGGAATCCCAAAGCCTCGGGCTTGAATGGCCAGATCAGCGGCGATACGCTGATCTTATTCTACAAAGGCCGCGCTGTCGACCGCTTGGTGGCCATTGGCCACGCAAACGGGTCGTACGAGGACTCGACTGTCCTCGAAGGCGGACAGAACCTGATCAAGGGCCGGCAAGCCGAGTTCTTTCTCGCTCGGGACACGCTCCACGCCATCCGCGTCATCGGCGAAGCGGTTACAGACCATATCCCGAATGATCCCAAGGGTGGCCGGAATCATGCCTCCGGCGATTCACTCTGGCTGAAATTTGACCAGGGACGGCTGGCCAATGTCATCATTGATGGCGGCGCCCAGGGAAGTTATCAGACGGCACGCGGCGACGGGGGAGCCGACACGGTCAATTACCGTGCCGCGCGCATTGTCTTCCTGCCCGATTCCAGCCGGATAGATCTCTTCCGTGATTGCCACTTGAACTACGCCACGGTGCAACTCGATGCCGGACGGGTGTCGTACTGGACCAAAACGCGAAACCTCATCGCCCGGCCTCTGCTGGGGACGACCGATACATCCACCGTAACCCAGCGTCCGAAACTCGCCGATGGGCAGCAGATCGTCGACGGCGATACGCTGACCTACAACATCGATTCCCAGCGGGGCCGCATCCGGGGATCCGCAACCAAGTTCGAAAATGCGTACTACAAGGGCGGCGACTTCAAGAAATACACCGAGGACGTCTTCTTCGTCACCCACGGCGTGTACACCACTTGTGATCGCGACGACCCGCATTTCCACTTTGAGAGCCGCGATATGGAAGTCATTCGCGGCGACAAGGTGATCGCCCGCCCTGTGGTGATGAGGATTGGCGAACTGCCGGTCGCGATCCTCCCGTATTACATCTTCCCATTGCGCCGGGGGAGGCACTCCGGGTTCCTGCCGTTGCGCTTCGGTAATTTCGAACGTGGCCAGCGATTCATCGGCAATGCCGGCTATTACTGGGCCGCCTCCGATTACTGGGATGTGCAGGGAGCCCTGGATTTCAATGAGAACACGGGTATCGTGCTCCGCTCGGTTGTGAATTATGCCTGGCGATACCACCTCAGCGGGTATGTTTCGGGATCGTACGCCCGCGAATCGAACCGCACTTACAAAGGTCAGAACCGGAGAACGCGCTGGAACCTCGTGGCCGACCACCGCCAGGATGTCTCGCCGACGGCATCCCTGTCCGCGAGCGTCAATTTCGTTTCGGATAAGAGCTTCTACCAAAACTATAGCGCCGATCCGACCGACCGGCGCCAGCGGACGATCACGTCTCAGGCACACTTCGACAAGCGCTTCTCGAAGTCATCCTTCTCCGTGCTCTTGCAGAGCACCGAGAACCTCGATACCGATGCCCGGACGCGTCTGCTGCCTTCGGTGGATTTCTCGATGTACTCCCGTCCGCTGATCCCGGCAGATTCAGGGAAAAAAGCCCGCTGGTACAACAGTGGCTATCTGTCCTACGGATCACATCTCACGAACTACGAGAACCGAAGCCGCAAAGACAGTACATCGTTCGACCAGCGCAAATATGTGACCGTGACGCACCAGAGTTCATTGAGTTTTCCCCAACGGCTCTTCGGCCATATCAACATCAGTCCCAACGCGAGTCTCCAGGAGGCGTGGTATTACATTTTCGATACGCCGATCGCGCGCGAACTGGGCGTGCCGGTTGACGCATTCGGACGCCGGTTGTCAGGGTCCCTTGGGGTGGGATCCAGCACCAATCTGTACGGATTTCTCAATCCCCATTTGTTTGGAGTTTCGACCATTCGCCACAGCATGACTCCCAGCGTCGGCTACACGTTCACTCCCCCGGTCAAGAGCCACGATGAGATGCGTTCGTTCACCGGCGCCGGTGGCGGATCGTCGTCGCGCAGCCAATCGCTCTCCTTTTCGCTGAACAATGCCCTGGATGCGAAGCTGGGGGAAGGGGAGAAGGAGCGCAAAATCTCCCTGCTCACGGCATCGATTCAGACCAGTTACAACTTCGAAGCCAGGCAACGCCGCTGGTCGAACCTTTCGGCTAGCGCGAGCACAAATCTGGCGAGCCGGCTGCAGTTTTCGACCAGTGCCGTTTGGGACCTCTACGATCCCACTACACTGAAACTGCAGTGGAGCAACCCGCGCCTGCTCTCGTTTGATGTTTCAGCCGCCATGACGCTCAGTGGCAACAGTTCGGCGTTTTCAGCGGTCACCGGCATCGGCAGCCACCGCGATTCATCCATCACAACCGGATCGTCTCCGTTCAATCTGGCCTTCTCGCATCACTACTCTGAGTCGCGCGGTATCCGGGGGAACTCAGTTACAAACTGGACTGGAGTGCGCGTCGATTTTGATCCCACCAAGAATTGGTCGGTCCAGTACCAGCAGACAATCAACTGGTCGCTGCACACGATCACCGATCAGCGATTCGTCGTCCACCGCGACCTCCATTGCTGGGAAGCCGAAGTGACCTGGGTTCCTGGCGGCGCCAATCAGGGATACTACTTCCGTATCAACGTGAAAGACATTCCGGACATTAAGATCGAACGCTCCGAAAGCGGGCTGCGCAGTCCGCTGTCCGGTTACGGCGGCTTCTAGTCCGCATTCAAGCCAACCCTGCAGAAGAGAGCGGGGTGAGTGTATGTCTCACCCCGCTTGATATCCGGTGTTCGGCCGCTTGGCTACTGTTTGACTGGAGCAGACGGGGGCTGGTACGCCGGCACGTGGTTCTTCATCCGCGGGACACTTCGCAAATAAGTGAAGACGGCCTTCAAATCCTCATCAGACATCTTCCCGTACCACATCCAGGGCATCGGCGGCATGATCGGACGCGATCCACCCATGTGTTTACCAGACCGCATGGCTTTCACAAACGTCTCCTCGGTCCAAACGCCCATTCCGGTTTCCTCGTCAGGAGTCAGGTTGGCCGCATAGGAGATTCCCCACGGCCCCGCGAAGGCGGTGTTGGTAGCCGTCCCGGCCCACATCCAGGCATCGGTCAGTGCGGGTGGCGGCGGCAGCTTCATAGTTTCGGGATGGCCGGAGAGCATGCGGGACATGTCCGGCTCAGGCCCTTGCGGACCCATTGACAACGGCGTGTGGCAATCATTGCATCCGAGAATGGTCACCAGATACTCGCCGCGCTCCAGCGGGGACTTTGCCGGTGCCGCGGTTTTGGACTTGCCGCCGCCGGACGGCTGGGACTTGACGATCTGCGTCGCCAACAGAACAATGAGTGCTGTAGCCACGACGGCGAAGCTGACACTCCACCATCGGAATGTGCCGATCTTTGTCGCGGTCCGGGCCGGATCGGGGTTTGCCTTGATCACTTCAAACCTCCTCAAGCAGGATCATTGAACGAATTACCTGTTAAGCCGGAATCTCCGGCGGTTGTTGCCCCGATCTTACAATGCTGAACATCGGCAGTTCAAGACGTTTTTTGTCGTATTTTGTGTCGGCCGCGTCCGAATTCCAGCCGTTCGCGCGGATCGGGCGGGCGGAGCCACTTGGTCTGCCGCCGGTGGGCTCCGCCCACCTGTATTCGCGGGTGAGGTGCCATTCCGGAATTCGAACATGCCCCTTTGCTCCCGCGGTCCGGCCACCGTCCCGCCGCTGTTCGAAGACGATTTGCCTCAGATTTCCCGTTGACAGACGTTGGCACAGCGCATTGCTTCCGTGTTGGCCCAGGGGGGGCCAATGCAGTAGTTCGTTGGACTGTCATCGGATAGGGAAAGGCCGCTTCCATGAAGTGGTTTTCCAAGATTTCGCCCAAACGTAAGAACGAAGTCTTCGGCTTGATGCTGTTCGTTCTGGCGTTGTTTGCATTGCTGTCATTCGCAACACACACCCAGGGGGATGACCGCTGGATCAAAGCCGACGCCGACGAGATCTGGGTCGAGAATTATTATCCCCGCAATCTCGCTGGTTCCTTTGGCGCGCTCGTGTCGTACGTCACGTTCGAGTGTCTTGGCTGGTCGGCCTGGCTCATGGCCATTGTCATGGGCACCTATGGGGTCAAGCGCTTCTTCCTGGCCAAACAGAACAAACCCATGTGGATTGCCTCGGGAATCTGGGGGGCGGTCTTCCTGTTAGGGATCATTATCGATCTCCCGGCAGCCAAGTCGGGGGTCGCATGGGCGGCAGGAGTCGAGACATTGTCCGGGTGGTGGGGACGGCTGTTGGCGGAGTTTTTCTCCGGCATCCTGGGCGTGGCAGGGGGGATCCTTGTCTTGGGCGCCGTGTTGCTTGCCGGTATCTACTGGTCCGTTCCCTGGCGGCCGAAAAACGTTCAACTCCCCGCATGGCTGCGTCAGCCCAAGTCCGCTGCCAAGACCAAACGGCACGAGCAACCATTGTTGACGCAGAACCTCCGGACCTTCTTCCAGCGCCTCTGGAAGGCTGTGCCGGATTGCCAGAAGGCCGCAGAGCCATCGCGTGTCGCAGACGCCGACGCGCCGGGAGATCTATTCCCGCCTCCTTCCCCAGTATCTGCCGTTGACGAACCCGCTGGGGCCGTGGCTGCCCAGGCCGGGGAGTTTGAATCTGCCGATGAAATCGAAGACGTCGCACCCCGCCGGTCGTTGCGTTTGGTGCGGCGCGCGGAACACGCCTCCGACCCGAACTTCTCGTTCCCGTCTATTGAATTACTTCAGCCGGCCCGAAATCAGGGCCGCCGCCGCCAGGATTCGCAGGGTCCGGAACTGCTCCTCAAGGCGCTCAAAACCTTCGACATCGGCGTCGATGGCGAAATCCAAAGCTACCCAGGCCCCGTCATTACCCGGTATGAATTCCGTCCGGCCGCCGGCATCAAGGTCAACCAGGTCGTGGGATTGGCGGATGACCTCGCACTGGCGCTGTCGGCTTCCCGTGTCCGGGTGGTTGCCCCCGTGCCCGGCAAGTCGGTCGTCGGTATCGAAATCCCGAATGCCGATCCTGATCTCGTACCCCTGTCGGCCGTCTTGCAGGACAAGTCGTTTTCCGAATCCAACGCGATTCTGCCATTGGCGCTCGGTGTCACCATCGAAGGTCATCCATTCGTCGCCGATCTGGCGAGCATGCCGCATTTGCTGATCGCCGGCTCCACCGGATCGGGAAAGAGCGTGTGCATCAACGTCATCATCACGTCGATTCTCTACCGGCATCATCCGCGTGACGTACGGCTTCTGTTCATCGATCCCAAGATGCTCGAGCTCTCGATGTACCAGGGTATTCCGCATCTCGACCGCCCGGTGGTGACCCAACCCCGTGGCGCCGAACGGCTGCTCGCCGATGCGGTCCGCGAGATGGAAGAGCGCTACAAGACGTTGGCTGCCGCCGGCGTGCGCAACATCGGCGACTACAACCGGCAGATCGATCCGGAGAAGCGCCTCCCGTACCTCGTGATCGTGGTCGACGAACTCGCCGACCTGATGATGAGCCAGTCGGCCGCGCGCATCGAAATGCTGATCACGCGCCTCGCGCAGATGGCGCGCGCCGTGGGGATACATTTGATCCTCGCAACCCAGCGCCCGTCGGTCGATGTAATCACGGGCCTGATCAAGGCGAATTTCTCCAGCCGCATTGCCTTCCAGGTCGCCACGAAAGTCGATTCCCGCACCGTGCTCGATGCCAACGGCGCCGAAAAACTGATCGGCCGCGGCGACATGCTCTTTTTGGCCCCCGGCCAGCCGGAGGCGATGCGTGTCCATGGCGCCTACATCTCCAGCGAAGAATCTTCCGCGCTGGTGGAGTTTCTGCGCAGCCAGAATCCCAATCCCCAACCCGCCACGCCCGCCGAGTCGATTGCGGACGACGAAGAGTCGGACGAGGACGATGACCACGGTGATCTGTTGTTTAATCAGGCAGCCGAACTGGTCGTGCGTCACAAACAGGGGTCGGTTTCGCTTCTGCAGCGGCGTCTCGGTGTGGGATACCAGCGTGCGGCGCGCCTGATCGACCGTCTCGAAGAGGCCGGTGTGGTGGGTCCCTACGACGGCAGCAAGGCGCGCGAGGTCCTCTGGACGCAGGCCGACTACGAAGAGAAGTTCGCAAGATCCGTCAATTAAGCTCAATCCAATTGCGGTCTTCCGACATATAACTCACTGGATTTCAATGTGAATGATTGGCATCTTGGCCACTGTGTTCGTGACCAACCGTGCAGCCAAGTCTGGAGCGGAATGACAAACGCGATGCGAACGAATCTTGGAACAGTTCTATTGTTTTCAGTCTTGGTCTCGTGTGCCGCGGCCACAGCATTCGCCTGTGATGCGGACAGTGTGCTGACATCGTTTGAGAACGCGATTCAAGCGCACAAGACCATCCGCGTCAATTACACGAAAGAATCCAGTTCGATACTCTTCGGCAAGCGTCCGGCGGAGAAAGGGATCCTGTGGCTGGGGCCGCCGCGATTCTATCGCGTCGAGGCAGGTGCGCAGGTATTCGTGCGCGGATTGGATACGCTGTGGAGTTACAATCCCTCCGCGAAGCAGGTGACGCTTCGCATCGGCGGACTCGACTCATTGGAGTTTGGCCCGGCGGGATTTTTCGGATCGGTGCGCACCGATTTTTTCCCAGTGGATTGCCGGCTCGATACTGTTGAACAAGTGACTTGCTGGCGGGTACGGCTTGCGGCCAAGACCGAAACGGCGGCGGTGCAGCGCCTGTCATTGTGGATTAATGTGAAAACGAATCTGCCGATTGCCTCTGAGTACGTGGATTACAACGAAGAAACATCGCATTTGCGATTTTCTGATTACCGTCCGGATTCCCCCAAAGATCAAGGACGATTTACATTTACGCCCCCCGTCGGGGTGGAAGTCGTTGTGCTGCCGGCAAAAAAAGGGTAGCGCACTCCGGTTTACCACATTATATTGGGCCATACGAAAAACCGGCCCGGTCTTGCCCCTATGTCTAAACCTATGCCCATACGTCGTGTCTTCCTGCGCACTCTTGGCTGCCCCAAGAATGAGGTGGATGGCGGCGTCCTGGCCCGGCATTTGGTGAAAATGGGTTTCATTTTCGTTAACTCGCCGGATCAGGCCGACATCGAAATCGTCAACACCTGCGGTTTCATCGAGCCGTCCAAGGTCGAATCGCTCGATGCCATCTGGGAAGCCGTCGAACGCAAGCAAGCGGCCGGTGAGGGCAAGCGGCAGTTGATCGTCACCGGATGTCTCGCCCAGCGCTACGGGCAGCAGCTCAAAAACGAAATCACCGAAATCGATGCGATTGTCGGATTCGACCGTCCCGATCTCGTGCTCAAAGCCATCGATGCGTCGCACACCGGTGCGCCTGCGTGCTGGGTCGAGAAGCCTGGACGCGTCTACCGCGATGATGCGATGAGCCTGTGGCCGGCCGATCAAAAAGCTCCGCTTTCCGCGTATGTCAAGGTCGCCGACGGTTGTGACAACGGTTGCCGATATTGTGCAATCCCGTTGATTCGCGGTAAACTTCGGTCGCGCTCGCTCACATCGATTGTGGGTGAAATCGAATCACTCGTTTCGGCCGGAACACGGGAAGTGATTCTGGTGGCGCAGGATACGACATCATGGGGCATCGACCGTGCCGATGGCAGCGATCTTGCAAAACTCCTTGGTGAGATTGACCGCATCCCGGAGGAATTCTGGGTGAGGGTCATGTACGCGCATCCCGCGTTCCTGACAGATCAGCAGATCGAGGTCATGGCCGGGAGCCGGCACATTGTGCCATATCTGGATATGCCATTGCAGCACGCCACCGACCATATGCTCCGCATCATGAACCGCGGTGTCACGCGCGCCCAGACGCAGTCGCGCATCGACACACTGCGCCGTGCGCGCCCCGGTATGGCGCTGCGGACCACGTTCATCGTTGGCCATCCCGGTGAGACCGATGCGGATTTCGAGGAGCTGTTGGTTTTCGCCGAGGAGAACGCCTTCGAGCGGATGGGCGTGTTTACATATTCGAAAGAGGAGGGCACTCCGTCGGCGTTACTCCCCGGCGAAGTCCCTGTAGAGCTTGCTTTGGAGCGTCAGGCACGGCTCACAGAGGCATTCGATCAATGGTCCGCCGATGCGTCGGTGGATCTGATCGGGAAGATCATCCCCTGTGTGCTAGAGTCAGGTTCTCACGGCTGTTGGGAGGGGCGTTCTGTGTATGATGCCCCGGAAATCGATGGTCAGGTGACGGTCATGGGAATCGTCGGCGAGCCCGGAATTCATCCCGTGCTCATCGAAAACGCGAGTGGCGTGGACCTTACGGGCCGCCGGGTCGACGACAGCGTCCGGCCGGACCGTGTGGACACGATCACCGAACCGCGAGGTGCATTCTGAGCGCAGCGATTCTACCCCCTCCACGGCACAAGGCCGTGATCTACAGCCGTCGTATCGCCGTCGTGCTGGCCCTGTTGTGTGTCGCCCAGATCGTGGGCATCGGCATGCTGGTCAGGGACAACTTCACACAGAAAGACATGATCCGGCGGCAGGATGACGAGATTCGTCATCTCAAAGATCGGCTTCGCATTCTCGAAGTCATTGAAGATCTCCACACGAATCTGACCCCGCAGCAGGAATCGAGCCTGGCCGCCCACGTGGATCAGTGTAGCCGTTCCTATGGCTTTGATCCCTTGCTGGTTCTGGCCATGATTCAGGTCGAATCGTCGTTTGGTCCGCGTGCCATCTCGCCCAAGGGCGCCTATGGCCTGATGCAAGTGCGGCCCTCGACCGCGCGGGCAGAGGTCACCAAGCTCGGCTGGGAATGGGCCGGTGACCACAATCTCTTCGATCCCGCGATCAATGTCCGCGTGGGGATCGAGTACCTTTCCAAGCTGGTCGCAAAATTTGGGAGTGTGGAAAAGGCCCTGATTGCATACAATCATGGTGAGACGGCGGTGCGCGGATGGCTGACAGGCGGATTGTCGCTGCCGCAGGCCTACTTGCGCCGTGTCCAGTCGGAGTACCGGCGGCTTCAGTCACGCTATGATCCCACGTCCTGCCCCAGCTTCATCGGCCCGCCCACCCCGTAAGGGATTGTTGAAAGACCGGGCAGACAAGAGTGTCTGCCCCACTCTCGGTCATCGAAGTTCTTGTCTCTTAGTGGCGCGGACACTCTTGTCCGCGCTCACGTCTCCAGATGCCGGCGTATTTCAACACGCGCGCAATCCTCGGGTTTCGTTGCGCATTACTCTCCTTGTGATCCTCTGTCTCGGTACGGCGGTCGCCTGCGCCGAAACCCCATCTGATTCGGCGGCCAGGACCGGAAGCGATTCGGGCGGCATCTATCCGAGCAATGCCCAAATCGTGCGTCGCAACGTCGCGGGCGTGGCGCGGAATATCTTTGACGGCTTCCCGTTTGTGCGGCCGAAACCGATGTGGATCACGCCGGCCGCCGGCCAGCCGCGCAATTTCTGGCTCGAGGAATCCGCCGGCCGGGAATTGTTCGAGCGTGGCTATATCGTCCAGGAATCACCCGGCGAAGATACCGCCACGAGTGGCCTCTGGGCGGTTCGGTACCGATTCGATCGGTTCAGCCTCACCCTGCCCCAGTGTGCCCGGCATTCGTTTTTGGGACGAATCTGGGTGCAGCGCACATTCGAGTTATCGCTCCAATTGCAGGTCTGGGACATGGAATCCGGGCAACTACTCTGGTCCAACTCGGGCGACGGCTCCTGGTCAGACTGGGTCCCCAAGCGGAACCTCAAGGAGCTATCCGACCCCAGTTCCCCTTTCCTCTCACCAGCCCCCCCGGTGACGACGATGGAAAAGCTCGCGGAGCCTGCCTTGGTCATGGCCGCCGCCGGTGCGCTCACCATCCTCTTCTTCGTGGTTCGATAACAACCTCGCCTGCCCGACGTCCGCCTAACTTGGGCGATTTCCTGTCTGATCGGTACAATGAGGACGTCACGGGACCTGAGGTGCTCGCACGGCAATCGTGACGGGCTCGCTGGCTTTGGTCTTGAAGCCCGGCCTGCCGCGCCGTATGTTCGGCCCAGATGGGTTGCGAAATGATGCATCGGGAATTCACATATGCTCGGCGGTTGGCCGCGGTACTGGCCGCGTTGGTGCTGATTTCCGGCTGCTCCAGCAGCACGCCGCCGCCCGTCGCCACCGCGCAAGCGGGTTTCGAAGAAGGCAAGAAGCTCTTCGAAAGAGGCAAGTGGGACAAAGCGCGCCTGACCTTTGAGTCAGTCGTCTTCAATCATCCGGGAAGCTCATTGGTCGACTCTGCGCAATTCCTGCTGGCCATGTGTCAGTACAAACTCAAGGATCCGATCATAGCGGCGTCGGAATTCCAGAGGGTCAAAACACAGTACCCGACCAGTCCCCTGATCGATCAGGCCGATCTCATGCGTTGCGTGTGCCTCCTCGAAGCCGCGCCGGGAAATCCCGGGCTGGACCAGGAGCAGACGAATACCGCCGTCGATGAGCTCAAACAATTCCGCGACAATCATCCGATCTCCAAATTCATCCCGGCGGCGGACTCGCTTCTCAGTGTGGCTCTGGGCCGTCTGTCGATGAAGGATTATCGCACGGGGGTGCTATATTACAAGATGGGCCGCTATCAGGCTTCACGTGTCTATCTTCAGGACATGATCGACCAGTTTCCCAAATCACCAATGGTGCCTGAGGCGCTCTTCTACATGGCAGAGGGCCAGTTGGAATCTGATTCATTGAAGGCAGCCCAGGACTACTACGAGAAACTGATTTACCTGTACCCGGATCATGCGCGATCCGCCAAGGCCCGCAAGCGTATCGCCAAAATCGCGCGCGACCAGGCCCTCACGCCCGCTGTCGGGCAGACGCCTCAGTAACCCATGGCACGCCGGATCGGCATACTCGGCGGAACGTTCGATCCGGTCCACCACGGACATCTGATTCTGGCGTCGTGCGCGCGGGAGCAACTGCACACCGATGAGTTCATCCTCATTCCGAATTCGCGCTCACCCTTGAAATCGGCTGAGCCGGTGGCGCCGTTCGCCGACCGTTTCGAGATGCTGCGGCTGGCCCTCGGAGAATCCCACGTCATTACGCTCAGCGACGCTGAGGGGAGACGCGGTGGTGTCTCGTACATGGCCGATACGTTGAAGGGCATTCTGGAATCGACGCCGGATGCCCAGTTGCACCTGGTGCTGGGAGCAGACAGTATCAGGGATTTGCCGCGGTGGAAGGATGCGCCGACGATTCTTCGTCTGGCCCGTCTGGCCGTTGTCTCCCGTGACGGCCGTGTGGATGCCGATCTCCCCGAAGGCACGGCGGTGATTCAAATGCCGCGCATTGACATCTCGGCATCGCTGATTCGCGAACGGGTCTCCCGCCATTTGTCAATCGATTTCCTTACACCGGCTCCGGTAGTCTCCCACATTCATCGCACCGGTTTGTATCAATCCCGCTGAATTTTCGCGCAGGTACTTGTTCGGAGTCGTGAGGTTTGTTATACTCGCGTTGGAGAGGTTGTCTGTGGCATCCAGGGAAGCGATCATCATTCAAGTCCGGAATCCTGCTGGCGATGGCGAGCCACTGCCGGTGCTGCGCGTCTTTGACGATGACCAGATGCTGCGACTGAAGCGGGCATTCTTCGAAGACACGCTCCGCCAGGTTGCCGAGATTGACGGTGTCGACATCAAGATCTCCATCGCGCCACCATCGCGTGTGATCTGGGCCAAGGAGGCGATCGAACATCTTTCCGAGCGCTTCACGCGCCGCCGCCGTTTCCGCGAGCTGGCCAAGCGCACGCAGATTTCTCCCCAGCCGGTCATTCCCCTGGAAGAACGCACCGCCAAGAGCCTGACCGAGTATTTGGATGATGGATACGAACGGGTCGTCCTGGTCGGTGGATATCATCCCACGCTGGATCCCGAACGGCTGCACGACGCGCTGCGCCATCTGCGCAATCACCCGCTGATTCTCGGGCCCACGATTGAGGGTGGCTGCTACCTGATCGGCCTGCGCTCCGATTGCCGCAAGGCCATCGGCCTGGTGAGTCTTGGCTCCGACATATCCTACTCCCACTCCACGGCGGCGCTGTCACACGCCGGTTTGGCGTGGCAGGAGATTGATTTGTCATACGACGTCGGCCACCAGGAAGATCTTGAGTTCATCGTTCGTGAAATCAACCATTGCCGTTATGTCGGCGATGAAGACACCGCCCTGTGCACCGAGAACGTTCTCGCCGAGTTCATCGATGGCAGACCAATCGGCGACAGCCTCCGCGACTGATCGCGCCTCATTCCTGATGAGAATCGAGTACGCTGTGCCAGAGTGTGGCGCGGTCGCCCTCGCCCGCGTTCACCGCGAAGCGGTGAACTCTTCACGGCAGTCTGACCCAAAGTCAGCTCGCGCCGCCTTACTCGCGGGCGAGGGCGCCCGCGCCACACTCAGTATGATCTCGGACTGACAATCCAGACGGAGAGACTCCATGCCAACCAATTGGGAAGACCTGAATTGGATTGAGTTCCAAAAACGCGTCCCGTCGGAGTTCCAGACCGCCATCATCCCCATCGGCACCGTCGAGGCGCATGGTGTCGCGCCGCTCGGTACCGATAACATCATTCCCATCGATCTGGTCAGCCAGATTGCCGGGGAGTTGAAGGCCTTGGTCTGCCCGCCGATTCACTATGGCCAGGTACGCGGGTTGGCGGGATACCCAGGTTCCGTTTCAATAGATGAATCAGTCCTGCTGTCGTACACTCAAAACGTCTTTTGCAGCATTGCCGACTGGGGGTTCCGGAATCTGATTGTCATCAATGGCCACGGCGGTAACACCCAGACACTCAAGCAGGCCGCGTGGCTCGCCCACTCGAAATCGAAGATCAGAATCATGGTGTTGGACTGGTGGACACTGGCATATCCGGTATGCGAAGACGTGTATGGCCAATCCGGTGGCCATGCGGGATGCGACGAAACCGGATATGTGATGGCGATCCGTCCCGAGACGATTCATCCCGAGCTCTACAAGAAGGCGATGGTCTTCAGCGCCAGCCCCGCCGCATCACTTTACCCGTACCCCGGCCCGGTCATTACCTACAAGCCGGGGGAAGGTGCACCCGTATTCGATGCCGCCAAAGCGCGCCAATATCGCGACGGCGCCATCGCTCGCGTTCTCGACTACTGCCGCTCGGTCCTCTCTCAATGGCAGGAGATGGGGATTTAGGTTTCATCAGAAGATTTCCCTTAGGCCATCTCGCGTTTCTGTGAGAGGTATTGGTGTGGACATTGCTTCTGCGCGGCCACGCCCTCACCCCCAACCCCTCTCCCAGAGGGAGAGGGGAGAAGATTTGTCCCTTAGCATGATGCGCCAAATAGACGGCCACGAAGCGGAAAGGATCTTCGAATGAGTATTGCTCCCCTCTCCCTCTGGGAGAGGGGTGGGGGTGAGGGTGTTTGGTTTCAGGAAGACGCTTACATCCGGTACCCGAACGTCACGAACACGCGATTGCTCGTGTACTTCTCGAACGACTGCCCGGGGTTGGTGTTGCGCAGTTCATATCCGCCGTGGACATAGGCGATGTCCAGCACCATGACCCGGTCGAAGAGGAAGCCTGCACCAAAGGTCAGGTACTTGCGTTGCGACTCGATGTAATGACTGGCAACCGGCAGCGGGTCGAGATAGTAGCCGGCCCGAAGATTCACACCCTGCGCCGGAAGGAGATACTCGGCACCCAGGTGCCAACTGAGCGCCTCACGAAGATTGTCGGAAATGTACTGCTCATCGGCCTGGCTGCTGTACGACGGATTGTCATAGGTGATTTCCAACTGCGACCAGTCGGTGTAGCGGAGATCTGCCGTCACCATCAAGGGACCGGTCTCGCCGGAGAGTCCGGCACCGAACGCAAACGGCCGCGTAATCGAGTACGACGAAAGCGAGTCGAAAATGCCAGGCCACGTTTCCTCGGCGGCCATGTACGTGGGCGATTCGATTACGACGCCTGCCGTCAGCAAATGCGAAAGCGCATACGATGCTCCTGCTGTACCGGAGACGCCTACGTAACTGATCTTGATGGCCTCCTCATCGATCGTTGGTGAAGAGGGATCGCTGGTCGCCGATTGCCGCCAGTTGTAGTCATCCCGGCCGGTAATCAGGTGCGCCGAGAGCCCCGCGGACAGCCGCGGCGAAATGTCCATCGCCGCCCCCGCGGTCCATTTCCATAGGCCGCCGGTCTCTGTCTCTCGCGCGAGACTCGACGCGTGTGTGAGCGTCGGTGGGTACAGGAAAGCCGCAGAACGGTCAAAGCTGTTCACCCGGTTCAGTCCAAAGCCCGCCACGAGCGATCCCCGGTAGGTCGGGATCGGAATCGCGAGCGAAAGTGCATTGATCCTCGTCTTCCGCAAGAACAGTCCGCTGCTGTAGGCTTGATCATCGGTAATGATCCGGGAGTCGTTCGTAATCCGCTGATGAGACAGTCCGAATCGCATTTCGATTCTGCGGATGCGCGCCAGATTCGCCGGGTTCGAGATGATTGCCGAACCATCGTTCCCGGTGACGATTCCTGTGTTCCCCATGCCCATCGCCCGGGCGTCGTCTCCGAAGAAATCGGACTGAATCGTCTCCTGGAAGTACGCTACCCGTGGGACCGTGTCATTGGTCTGGGCGAATCCCGTCTGCGCGGCGAGCAATGAGGCAAAAACGGCGCAGCCCGTAAGTACACAAATCAGCGCGTTTGATCGGGGGTATTGCGGCACTAGTGTTACCTCCGGAAATGCACGGGAAAGACTTTCAACCCGAATTGTGCTTGATTGCGCACAGTATCAGCGACGCTTGCTCTTCTTGACCTTCGGCTCGAGAGGACGGGCGGCGGTGCTGTCTTTCGACGGCTTTTGGACATTGATCGTTCCCGATCCGAAGGTCGTCGGCGTTTCGGATTTTCCCTTCATTTGAGGTGCCCCACCCGCCTCGGTCGGAGTAGCGGTTCCAGATGTATCTCCTGATTTGGACTTGAGTCCCGTGGCGGGGACACTCGGCGGCGTTGTGCCGGTGCCCTGCTGGTACCCCGTGCCGCCCCCAGAGGACGATCCGCCGGATTGATAGCCGCTGCCGCCGTAGTTGATCACGGGCGCTCCGCCCACGTACGGCGGGACCATCCCACCGCGCCGTGGAGCTTTCTGTCCATCCACGACCCCGCCGCCGGAATCCGAATTCCACGCGTCGGACGTTGCGCCGTCACCGGAGTTCTCGTACCAAAGCTTGTCCCACCACCAGGGGTACGCGTAATAGTGGCCCCAGCGGGGATACTCGAAGTAATAGTCCGGGTACTCCCCGTAGAAGAATCCATACGGGTACGACGCGTAATCCTGATGACAATCCAGGCATTGTCCCCTGTAATACTCCTGGTGCGAGCCCGCCTCGGCTTCCTCGCCGTCGGCGGTGATCGGATGCTTGAGGATTGTGTAGCACCCCACCACCAGGAAACTCATCGCCACCACGATCGGTGCCAACCAGAGGGGGTGGAGTGCACGAAACTTCAAAACTCGCTTTTGATCCATCTGTCTTCTCATTCTGACCCGTTGCGCGAAGGTCTTTCCGGATTCGGTCCGCGCCCAATGTGTTCTACGCCTGACCGATGGGTACCGTTGCCCCGGATTGCTCCGCGCCCGCCTTAAGTTACGAAATTGCGACAAAATCGCAACTCACTCGCACTGCCGTAGCCTTCACAAGGCTTGCGGATGCGTTTATCAGCAAGATCGACACAAAGCGGACAGATCGGGAGAGTGTGGCAAGAGTAAGGCACAGCACGGGTGTACGTTGAGCCCCATGCGGCGCGCACCAAAGACCGGTGCGCCCGCACGCCTCGAAATTGATTCCACAACTGAGGTTCGCTAAAACTTCTCGACGTAAATGATGCGTAATTCCCGGCCGACTGTCTTGGTGCTCCGACGGTTCGCCAGGAGATCCTTCAGACTCGCTTCCATCTGCAGTCTTTGGAGCAGGGTCCAGCGCACGCCGGCATTCAGGTAACCGCGCCCGCGACCCAGCGAATTCGGCGAACGGTTGTCGTTCAGGCCGAAATCATACTCGATGACCGTTCCCAGATTCGTGTTGAACCGCATGTCGGCGCCCACAAAGAAATTGATATCGTCATCGTCGCTATCCTCGCGGGAGTAATTGATTCCCCCGTGCAGCGACGATGTAAAACTGGCGCTCTGGTATCCTTTGGACACGACGGCGTAGAACCCCTTGGATTTCGACTCGTAGCGATGGAGCGAATCGATCCACGGTCCGAACCCCTGCTCTTCGAATCCGATGGCGACGGCGGGAAACGTCATCGACTCGCTCAAGAGTTGGACCCTGGTGAGAAACTGCATGCGCGGGTTCCAATTCGGATTGGAGGATGAGATCATCTCGGTTCCGCCGTACGATAAGCCGATCTGCCAGTGATTGGTGATCCCAACCTGCAGAATGCCCAGCATGCCACCGTGGGAAAACGCGCGCAACTCGGTGTCGAACGAGCCTCGTTCCAGTGTCCCCGCCGTCGGTGCGTCAATCATCCGGCGCGGCGCCTGCATGCCGTTGCTCCACGGCGCCTGTTCCGAATTCTGCCGGTCCCGGCGAAGCCACTGCGCCCCGGCATCAGTGCTGCTCACCAGCACGAGCCCGACAATCCATAGCCCAGCAATGGGCCCTATCAAACGCTTCATGATAACCCCCTCTCGGATACTCCCTGCCACCGGCAAGAATCTCGACAAGGGATTTCTTGTCAATACAAATTCTGGGGGGAATTACAGGAACGGCTGCCACTCTACAAGTGCCGCGGGGACGAGGTGTTTCATACCACCGGCAGTACCACTGAGGCCAATTACCATCTGCCCGAACCATCCAAGTCCGACAAGACGGCCAGTGCGTATCCTCGGAGCAGGCGTCGAAACAAAGACTTCGCCGTGGCGGCCATCGCAACCTTGCGATCGTTGATCCGCGTCACCGCCCGCAACCCCCGCAGCGACGACGTCAGGAATATCCCGTCCGCGTTCTCAAGTCTCTTTTGTGATAGCGAGACTGTCTTCACAGAAATGCCGAGTTGACTGGCCAACTCCATGACCACACCCCGAGTGATCCCCGGCAATGCTCCGTCCGTGAGCGGTGGCGTGAGCAATCGGCCATCGGCTATCAGGAAGACAGAGGCCGAGGAACCGTCCGCGACCTTGCCCCTGTTGTTCAACAAGACTGCATCGGTACAATCTGCTTCCGAGGCACAGATGCTCGAAAACGTGTAGGGGAGATACGCCAGCGTCTTGGCGCCGATTCCGGGAACACCTGCACCGATCCGCCAGGGTGCAATCCATATCCGTGCTTCAGCGCGGGTCGGTGCTGACAATGGGCGAAGACAGAGGATGCGCCGCCCACGGAACAGCGGGGCCTCACCGCGCGTCCAATAAAGATTCAAAACTCGTTCCCCACGCCCCGCATGGCTCAGTACTTTCGTCGCCGAGAGACGCCACCACTTGGCTTGGTCCTCGCCGGTGAGCAGAAGTGCTCTGGCCGCCCTGCCCAAACGCTCCAGATGGCGATCCAGGAAAATCGGCTTGCCTCCGGAGACGTGAATCGTCTCAAACGCGCCCCAGCCATAGCGGAATCCCCAGTCGTCAATGGAGATACGAGCCTGCCCGCTGGCCACCAGCCGCCCATCGATGGAGACAATGGTCCGTCGCTTGGACTTCGAAATCGCCACTGATGCCATGGATTACGCCACCCCTTTCCCAGTCATTATCGGCAGAGACACTCCAGGAGTGGCGCGATCTTGATCAATGACTCGTGATATTCCGCCAAAGGATCCGAGTCTGCCACGATCCCGCCACCACCGTGCACACGAACGTGCCGGCCGACTTTCAGCGCCGTGCGAATCGCAATGGAAAAGTCCGCGTCGCCATTGGCGCCGATCCACCCGATCGCACCGCAATAAACACCACGCGGGACCGGTTCAAGCCCGCACAAGATCTCCATCGCACGGCGTTTCGGCGCACCGGTGATCGACCCGCCGGGGAACATCGCGCGCATGATCTGGGGCCACTTCACCTCCGGAGCGACTTGTGCGGTGACGAGTGACTCCAGGTGCCAGATCGATGGGCAGGCCCGTGCCCGCCGCAACGCTTGCACGGTGACCGATCCCGTTTGTGCCACTCGCCCCAGGTCGTTGCGCTCCAGATCGGTGATCATGAGCAACTCCGCCCGGTCTTTGTCGCTCGACATAAGGCGGCGCCGGTTTTCCCGATCCAGAGCACTGGTTCGCCCGCGTGCAATCGTCCCCTTGATGGGCCGCGTCTCGACCACCGAACCGCTCTTCTTCCAGAATCGCTCCGGTGAGTTGCTAATGATCTCGCATTCGGGGAAGTCCCAATCTGCGCTGTCGGCTGGTTTCCAATGGATCGGGGGAAATCGCAAATACGCCGCGAATGGCGCCGGATTCGATGCCGCCAGATCCTCGTAGATCTCGAGTCCGTCGCGGTTGGTTTGCAAATCGAACGCCTGCGTGTAATTTGCCTGATAAATGTCCCCGGCGCTGATGTGTTCTTTAATGCGTGTAATCGCTTCCACGTACGCCATGCGATCAATGATCGGCTTAACCCTGTCGGCGTGGGCCATCGTCAGCAGATCCTGTTCAGCGTAAACCGCTCTGCCTGTCGCTACGACCTCCGGATTGCGCGGACGCGCCACTGATCGAATGTTGTCGAACACCAGAAACTGCATCTCCGGAATCGGGAATGCACCGGCGCGGAATTCGGGCTGTGATATTCCGACCCAGCGGTACCCCGTCTCGTACGAGATGTAGCCGATCGCGCCTGCATCGGGGTGTTGCCTCGATATGTTGTCCAGGAGTCGCTCGAGGCCTTCAAGCGGCTCCCCGGTTTCAATCCCACTGACCGATCCGTCGCGCCCCTCGCAAACCCAGCGATTCCCAACCGCGGCAAATCGCAGCAGACACGTCCCGGTAACGATGTCCGCGACCCCGAGGCCGTGCCTCGGCCAACGACTCTGCAGCAACGCACTGGCCCCGGAGAAGCCGGGTCGGACAAAATTCAATGCAAGGGCCTGATCTGGCGACATTGGACCGAAAACTCCTGATAATCCGTCCCCCGTTGCTTAAGGGACCGGCGGGGACCATACCCGGCGCCCCAGTCTACGCACAATTCGGAATCGAAAACGCCCCAAATTGATGCACTGGCCATGTTGAGCTCACGCAGAAGCTCCAATTGATGTCAATCCATGCTCGTTGGTAGGGTCGATGGCACTCATTTGTAACAAGTTGCGTAACAGCATCTTGTCTCTTTGGGTGGGGTCCCCAGGCACAAAATCCCATTGAAATTGTTAGAATTCTCCGTAGAGTACTCCGGAACGGAACGAGGGTTGCCGTGTATATTAGCAAGAACGTTGGCGATAAGGTCTCATTGGAGAACCCGATGGATACCCAAAAAGCAGTCGACCATGCCCTGATGCGACGCGTCCAACAGGACGATTACGATGCCTTTGAAGAACTGGTGGGGCGCTACAAGTCCCGCCTCGTCAATCTCATCTACAGAATGCTCAATGATCAAAGTGAGGCCGAGGACTTGGTGCAGGAGACCTTCCTGCGTGTCTGGACTCACCGTCAGGACTACGATTTCTCGTACTGTCTTTCGACTTGGATCTACACGATCGCGTTGAACCTGGCGAAGAACGAACTTCGCCGCTATCGCAAGTTTAAGTTCATCAACATGCTCGATCTGGCCAGCAAGGGTGTCGAACTGCCCGATCCGAAAATGGGGCCATCCGCGCTGGGTCATATGCTGCAACAGGCCATTTCCGGTTTGCCGGCCAAGTACAAGACGGCATTCTTGCTGCGTGACGTCGAGCAAATGTCCTACGAGGAAGTCGCCCAGATTCTGGGTGTCCCCCTCGGCACCGTCAAGTCGCGTGTGAACCGCGCGCGGGCGGAACTGAAAGAACAACTCAAACCGAAACTGGAGCAATCCCGTGCGTTGTCGCAAGGCTCGTTGGTACCTGTCCGCTCGTTGTGACGGTACCCTCTCCGAGCGCCAGCGCGGGCGCTTGGATGACCATCTCGCTTCGTGCCCCGAGTGCCGTCGGGAGGCGTTCTATTTTTCGGAGATCGCCGCGTCGGCCGGCCGGATGGAAACCATTTCGGTGCGTCCCGATTTCGATCTTCGTTTGCGGGCGGCGATTCACCGTGCCGAGACTGTGCCGTCCCGTACCCAATCCTGGTATCAACTGATGATCTCCCGGCCATGGCGCCCTCTCCTGGCGGCATGTTCGATGATTCTCGTGCTGGGGCTTTCGTATGGTGCCTATCGCGCCAGCACCACAAGCACACCGAGCAACGGTTTGCAGGCGCAGGCACCGGCTGACCCCAAGGCAACTCTTGATTATTTCGGGACCCTCGTGTCCGGAACCCGTCCGGCTGGAATGCCTTCGGGTTGGCTAGTCGTGGATGGAAACTCGCCTGAATCCCGCCGTCTGCAAAGTCTCTATTTGAATGCCAGTCAGGGTCCGAACGATTATGTGATTCAGACAGTTGGACTGGACGATTCCAATGCTGCCAAACCGGGGGCGAATTACGTTATGCCGGTTGTGCGCTCCGATGACATGGTGCGCAAAGTAAGTTATTGATCATAAATGGTTTGCGTGGTGATCTCGGCCGCTACCCCCAGCGGCCGATTTCATTTGGGGTGTGTGCCACAGATTGCGCTTCCCCTGCTTAGGCCACTGCGGCACAATGATCTTGCTGGCGCCGATTACCTGAACCGGGGTACAATGCTTGGGGGAATGCCGAAGGAGGCGGATGCTTAAGTGAGAAACGGGTTGTCAGCAAACCAAAAGAACCGACCCCATCCGATCCGACGGGCTTTCGCGCTTGTTGCCGCATTCGCCACGCTTGCCGCATCGTCTGCACCCGTGAATGCCCAGACAGATTCGATTGGTCCTTTGAGCGTGCTCCAGATGTACGAGCGTGATCTGCGCGCGATCGTGAGCACGGTCGGACCGTCCATGGTCACCGTGCGCGGAACGCAGAGCGCCGAGCGCACCCGCATAACCCGTGGGGTACCCAACCCGTCGATGCTCGTTGGCTCCGGCATCGTGCTGGATTCAACCGGCATCATCCTCACTTGCAGCCGTGTTGTCGAGGGCTCAGACGATTTCTGGGTCGAAACCGCCGATGGCCGGCTGTTCCAAGCGGCCCTGCTCGGGTCGAGCGACGAAGTGGCCGTTCTCCAGATCAAGGTTCAGGGCCTCAGACCGCCGCGCTTCGGAGAGGCGGTGGAGCTCGGTGTCGGATCCTTTGTTGGAGCAATTGGAAATTCCTACGGCTACTCGGGCGGTGTCTCCTGGGGAGAGGTCAACGGCTTTCGCCCCGATGGCACAATCCAGCTCTCGTTGGGTGTGGCGCCCGGCAGCACCGGCGGAGCGCTGGTGAACAGCCGTGGCGAGGTTGTCGGCCTCATCAAAGCCAAGATTTCCGAGCCCTTCTATCTTGATCCTCTCCAATGCCCAGCAGGGAAGGAGGGGGGCAGCATCACGGTTCCCGGCCGCCGCCTGGAACTGCCAACATCGTCTGTCTCATTGGCGGTGCCGATTCAGGCCGCACTGAGAGCCGCGGAACGCGTGATTGCAACCGGAGCCGTCCCCCGCGCCTACGTTGGCGTTTACGTTGAGGACCTGACCGGCTGGTACGTCACACACTTCAAGACCAGCGAAGGTGTGCTGGTCTCGGATGTGGTCGACAAGACTCCGGCACAGAAGTCGGGAATGCTCGATGGCGATGTCATTACGGCGGTCGACCGCGAGCAAATCCGGTCGGTGCGTCACTTCCGCCAAGTCGTTAGTCAGGCACGGCCGGGCCAGCGCATGCTGTTTGATCTCATCCGGGGGGGCGTCCCGCTCAAAATGGTGATCGAACTAGGACGTGCCGACGCACCAAACTTGAGTGCCGTTACCAACGAGGCGTCACCACGCCTGACCAGTTCGCCAGCCGAGCAGCCCCGTTCGGGAGGCAGCGGGACACCGTTTATCCCTTCGGCTGACGCGGCCAGCCAGCCTCGGTCTGCCGATCCTGCCACGGTCTCCGGTCTCCAGGCGGCGGACTTCGACCGCCGTCTGCAAGAGCTGCAACGCGTGGCCGACTCGCTAAGGCAGGAACTCTCCCGGCTGCGCGGCAACACTCCTCGGTAAGGCAGTTCCTGGCCCGATCTGTTTGGCGGCTTGCACTGCCGCCCGGCACTTGGTATTCTGGTTTGGCCGGGGGAGGCCCGGCTTCTGTCCTGCAAAGTGGATTTCATTCGTGCGCAAGAGATTCAAAATCCCGCTTTTGTCCCTCGCGTTTCTGATTCTGGTAATCGCGGGTTCGGTCATCTGGGTCTTGCGCTCCGGCTGGCTTCAGCGCCGGGTGATGGCCTATGTCAATCAGGCGCTGGCTGTCAAGACCACGCTCGCCGTCGACATCGGCGAACTCGGCGGCAATCCCTTCTCCGGCGTTGTGGCCGACGATATTGTGATTCGGACCACCGGACGCCTGCCGGACACGCTTGCGACCATCAAGCACTTTTCGGTTCAATATAGCATTTCCGACCTCTGGAAGCGGCACTGGATCGTCGAGAACATGCTGATCGACTCACTCCGTATTTACCTCCCGGGCGATTCCATCGCCAAGGCGATTCGATCGCTCGTTCGCGCGGCCGAGACGGACAAGTCGTCTCACCCAACTCTTTTTGACTTTCGACTGAATTCACTGATCCTCAACGGTGGGACGATTCTGCGCGACCACGACCCGATTCCCCTTGCTGATTCGATTCATCTGCAGCTTTCCGCGTACCGCGCCGGTGAAAGGCTCGATGCCCGTGTCGATCAGATCAGGGCCTCACTGCCGGACATTGGCCCAATCCTGATCTCGGGACTTTTGACGAGTGTCGGGGACGCCTGGACCGTTGACTCCGCATCGGTGGCCACCACGCGGTCCAATGTGTCCGGAAGTGGCGGGCCGACGGGATGGATTGTCCAGACCAACCCCATCGACCTTGCGGACATTAATCCGTACATCAATGGACGGCTCACAGGCCAGCTCGACTACCACGGCTCAATCAGACTGCCGGACTCCAAATCGGGCGCAACGGCCATCGGAACCGTCTCGGGCACCTTCGAGGGATACAATCTCGACGATGTCATGCTCCGCCTCACGATGAGCGGATCACGTTTCACCATCGATACGCTGGATGGCGCCATCAACGGTATCAACTGGCATGGCGCAGCCAAAGTTGACTTGGGACCATCGCCGCCAAAGTTTGAGTACACCGGCACCGTCGAGCATTTCGATTTGAACAAGTTCGCCCCCGAGACTCTCCCCAGCGATCTTTCCGGCACAGTGCGGATGACAGGGGAGGGGCTCAGCAATGCCACACTCGCGATGGACCTGACCGTGGCGCTCCATGCCGGGCACATCAATCATTTCGCCTTCGACACCGCCGCCGGCCTGCTCCACGTCACTCCGCGCAATGCTGTGATCGCGCAGGACTTCTATATGGCACGGGGCGCATCGCGCGTGATCGGCGGGGGCGGGATCAATTACAGCGATTCGCTCGACTTGCTGCTCAATGTCTGGTGTGACGATCTGCGTCCCTGGGACTCGCTGGTATTCGTGGATTCGCTCGCGGGGCGCACCGAAGGATACATCTACCTTTCCGGATTGACCGCCGACCCGGACGTCGCGGGACGCCTGACGTCCGATTCCCTTCGCCTATTCGACCTGCGGACTCGCCAGCTCACCGCCAGTTTCTTTGTCCCGCACTTCAAATCCCATCCGACCGGAACCGTGCAGGCGCGCTTTGGCAATTCCAACGCATGGGGATGGGAGGTCGATTCGATCATGGTCAAGGCGGCCCTGGAAGGGCACATGATCACGTTCGATTCGCTCGCGTGGAACTCCGCGCAAGCGGTCATCAATGGGCGGGGACGTCTCGACTGGTCAGCCGACACGATCCCGATCTGGCTGTATCCGGTCACGGCGCACATTCAGGACCAGACGCTGAGCGCGAACGATACTGTCGCCGTCGTCGCCGACTCGCTGGGTTTTAACTTCTCGAATCTCTCCGTCAAGAGTGAGTGGGGCACTCTTCAGGCTTACGGACACATTAACTACGATCAGACGCTCAACATGGTTCTGGAAGTCGAAGGTGTGCCGGTGGCCGATATCTGGAAGCGATTCTATCCGAAATTCGACTTGGAGGGGCAGCTCGCCTGTCTTGGACGAGTGCGGGGCAGTATGGCGGCGCCCAAGTTCGATCTCGATGGTCACATCACCGGTCTCAGCTACCAGGGCGACCGGCTGGGCGATCTCGCGGGTTCGCTGTCATACGAAGACGGCCAACTGAGCACCGACCAGCTCGAACTGACTCATTCCGCCTACCGGGTCCAGGTGGCCGGCAGTCTCCCAATGGAATTGCGGTTCGACAAACCGGCTGCACATATACTCGATCAGCCGTTGTCCGGGCGCTTGACCGCCACAGGGAGTTCACTGGACATCGTCTCACGATACCTGCCGGAAACCATCGAATCGGTCCGTGGCCAGTTCTCGATCTCCGCCATCCTGAGTGGAACACCGCGTGTCCCGCTGATTCGGGGAGAAGCTTTCCTGCGGGGTGCCACCATCAAAGCCGTGGAAATCGCGAATCCCATTGAAGATGTGCAAGTCGATCTGTCCCTGCGCCAGGATACGATTGAAGTCACGCGCGGTGTCGCCACGATGCGCGACAAGAATCGCCGTGGGCAGATTCAAATCACTGGTTACATCCGCCTGCTCGCCTACAATCTGTTCGACTACAATCTCAAACTGACCGGGAGAAATGTCCCGGCGCGTTTCGAATTCCAGGACTTCTACGTCGAAACCGACTGCGACTTGACGGTTACCGGAATCAATCCTCCGACCGTTCGCGGACATTTCGCGCCGAAGCGCATCGAAGATCGCGAGCCATTCTCCGGCGAACAGATGGAAGCGGTCAGCGACACCTCCCTGTGGAATTGGGATATGACCGTCGATGTGCCGGGAAACTACTGGCTGCACAACGATCAGATAGATGCCGAACTTTCGGCCGACTTGCGCGTGATGCGGGACCGTGGCCGCCCCGTGTACCTTGGCACCGCCGAGTTCATTCGCGGCAAGGTATATCTCTACGACAAAGTGGGAACCATCACGCGTGGCGTGCTGACATTCGACAACCCGAACGTTCCCGATCCCACTCTGGATATCGCCGTCACATTCCGGATCAACCAGCCAAGGCTCGAGCAGGCATCGGCCGGCAGAGGACGCGATGTCATCGACTTGAACTTGACCGTGTCCGGCAAGGCATCAGAACCGCTCATCCAGCCCCAGCCGCCCTACAACCAGCAGGATGTCGTCTCGCTCATGGTCGCCAACACGACCTACGGCAGTGGCGACACAACGACCGCCCGGGATCCCTGGGCGGATCGCCTGCGTTTTGCAGCCACCAATGTTCTGTTTTCCGAAGTCCAGCGGCTTGCTGCTCGCAAGCTTGGTATCGAGATTGTTGAGATTTCGTCCAGCGCCGATCCCAAGATGACTCAGGTGCTCGTGGGCCACTCTTTCTCGCCGCATCTCTACCTCTATGGCAGCAGTCCACTCGATGTTGGTGCCGGCCAGGAAGTCGGCTTCGAATACCGGTTTAGCCGTCACATCTACCTCGACGGCAGCCGCGACAAAGACAACCTCTATCGCCTCAACGTGCACTTCAATTGGGACTATTGAGACGCTCATACCCGATGAGTGCCGTCCTCGCGGTGCTGATACTTCTGGCCACGGCACCGGCGTGGGCACAGACGCAGGATACCTCCGCGGTCTGGCTGTCTCAGTGGGTGCGCAAGCGGCCCGTCTTGTCGCGCATTGAGTTTGGCGGCAACAAAGCGATCAAAACCAAGGACCTCCGCGCCGTGATGCAGGTGACGCCGGCCGGTTTCTGGTCGCGTCTGCGCCTGAAGGCCCAGCCGCTCCTGCACCCCACAATGCTGGGGCGGGAAGAGACGAATGTCCAGCGCGAGTACCGGCGGTTGGGATATTGGGATGCCGAAGTCACTGTCACGGCCCGTCCGTATCGCGACGACGAGCACGCCGTGATGCGTGTGTCGGTCGAAGAGGGGATGCGCTCATTCTGGGGGGGGATGGTCATTGAAGGCACGCCTCCCGAGTTGGCGGCGCGTCTTCATCGTTATTCCGACGAGCTGGTACGGGGAAAGCCGGCCGACTCCCTGCTGCTGGCTCTCGTCGTTGTGCAAATGCAGGCCGAGTGCGGTGACAGAGGGCGTCCGCTGGCACACATTGCCGCGGCGGTCACGCATCGCGCCGACTCCATTGACGTGGTATTCACACTGGAATCCGGCTCGGAAATCAGCATCGGCAAGGTCGGCATCGAGGGACTGAAGCGCACACGTTTGGATGTTGTAATGCGCGAATTGCGCTTCAAGCCGGGCGAACTCTTCTCTCGTACCCGCCTGATCGAGAAGCAACAGGACTTGTACAGCACCGGGCTCTTCACTCTGGTTCGAATTTCCCCGGAGTACACCGACACCAATTCCGGCGCCGCCTCGCGGGTTGCCGACCTGAACGTGCGGCTCGTCGAACGCCCGCCGTCGTACATCGGTTTCCACACCGGAGCCGGCCAGGACCCTGACCGCGACCTGACGCTCGATTACGCGGTCGAGTGGGGCTCGCGCAACTGGCTTGGCACCGGACGGCAATGGGCGCTCACCGCGCAGTCCGGCTTCGTGGTCATCACTGAATGGCGCGTTTTGCACCATCGTTTCAGCGGCCGTTACACCGAGCCATGGATATTCGGACTCAGGCTGCCGGCCACGCTGACACTGGCGTACGAACCGGGTGTGCGATCGCCCACGCAGAACTACCGCATCGAAAAAATGTCGGGCGAGCTGAACGTCACGCGCCGCTTCCGGAAATACAACCGGATCTGGTCTGCCCTCGTGTATGAGCGCGTGAACATCTACGGCATCCCGCTCGACCAACAGGCCTCCCTGCTTGATGAAGCGGGGATCACAATCAAGCGGCGCTGGACACTGGCTCTCGAACGGGATACACGCCCCAATCTATTCCTGCCTTCGGCTGGGGCGCGAACCCGAATCGATTTCGATTACGTCGGCGGCCTGCTGGGCGGCGCCGTCGATTTCTATAAACTCGATCTATCCTGGGCGCGCTACCAGATCATCAGTTCGCCAACCATTCTGGCCACCCGCCTGCGTGCGGGCTGGGCGGGACTGCATTCGGGAGGAAAGAGCATTCCGACTGTCGACCGATTCTACTTCGGCGGAGCCAATACCATTCGGGGATATTCGGAAAACACCGTGGGTCCCGTTGACACGCTGGGCAATCCCACTGGCGGCCGCGTGATTGCGCTGGCGAACTTCGAGTTGCGAACGCCGATGACCGGCAAACTCTGGTTCACTTTGTTTGGGGACGGCGGCAACAACTGGGCCACGTTCAATGATGTGAGGTTGAGGGACATGCTGATTTCGCTGGGTGTCGGCCTGCAATACGTGGCGCCGGTCGGGCCGATCCGCCTCGATTACGCCCGTCGCGTCCTGCACCCCGGCTATCCCCGCTCCGACCGGGTACATCTGTCGATCCTATTCGCCTTCTAATTCAGTTGATTGCTCCGCCAACCATCCATCATCGGGCCACGTAAACGAGTGTGATCTTGTCATACTGGGAGAGCAGCCAGACATATGAGCCAATCACCGATCATCCTATTGACCCTGCGCGGCAAACCGGCCGACGATACGCGCCGCCAGCCGACACCGTACGCGTTTGAGTGGTCACCGTCGTCCTTCGGCGCCGCGATCACCCGCGCCGGGGGCGTCCCGGTCATGTTGTCGAACGAGTGTGACCCGCAGATCGTCCCGCTTGCCATCAAACGGTGTGATGGGTTGTTCCTCACCGGTGGAGAGGATGTAGCGCCAGAGTACTTCGGCGAATCCGACACCGTTGGGAATCTGACCGTCAATGCGTCGCGCGATGCGGTGGAGCTCGCCGCCATCAAGGCCGCCGATGAAGTCGCCATGCCCATTCTTGGTGTCTGCCGCGGCGTCCAGGTGCTGAACGTGGCGCGCGGCGGAACACTCTACCAGGATCTCGATCAGCAAATGCCGCAAAAACCGCGCGACCACTCTCGAGGTCCCGACGGATTCTTCGTTCAAACTCACGAGGTTGAAGTCTCCGGAAATTGCCGGCTCGATTCCGTGCTCGCCAAAGCCCGCTTCCAGGCCGCAACCAGCCACCATCAGGCGATCAAGGACGTCGGCCAAAGATTGAAAGTCGTTGCCCGTTCGCCGGAGGATGGTGTTATCGAAGCCGTCGAGGAACCGGGCGACCGATTCGTCGTCGGCGTCCAGTGGCATCCCGAGGTGCGTGCGCAGGATCCGGAGACGATTCGACTGTTCACCGCATTCATCGATGCCTGCCGGCAATTCGCCGGTAGGCGGTGACCCTTAGACTGAGCACATCACGGAGAGGATTTAATGAGTCAGCGCATCATCTATTGTGACCACAACAGCACGACCCGAACCGACCCGCGGGTTGCCGAGGTCATGCATCAGGCGGCCGTCGAGATTTTCGGCAATCCCTCGTCGGGCCACCGCCTTGGCCAGCAGGCACGCGCCCTACTCGATAAATCGCGCAGCCAGATTGCTGCATATATCGGCGCCAAGCCGTCGGAGATCATTCTGACCGGCACCGGCAGCGAGTCGGACAATCTTGCAATCTTCGGGAGCCTCAATGCCCCTGACGCCGCCGGCTGCCATCTCCTGACCGTGGCGACCGAGCACCATGCGATCACCCATTCTGCCGATTGGGCGCAGCGGCACGGCTTCGAAGTGACCATCCTCCCGGTCGACAGCCGCGGCCGCATCGACCCGGATGACTTCGCCCGAGCGCTCAAACCAACCACACGGCTCGCATCTGTCATGCTGGCCAACAACGAGGTCGGGACCATCCATCCGATCGCGCAACTTGCCACGATAGCCCACGAGCGCGGCGTGCTCTTTCACACCGATGCGGTGCAGGCGATGGGGAAGATCCCGGTGGATGTGAATGACCTCAAGGTCGATCTGCTCTCTTTGGCGGCGCACAAATTCTACGGACCCAAGGGCGTCGGAATTCTCTACGTCAGAAGCGGAACACGATTGGCCTCCATCATCCATGGCGGTGGCCAGGAAACCGGCCGACGTCCCGGCACTGAGAACATTCCCGGCGTGGTGGGCACTGCCGAGGCGATGCGGATTATTGCTGACGATCCCCAGGAGGCGGCCCGGGTTGGGGCAATGGCGAAGGACCTGCGCTATCGTCTGGCTCACCAACTCGATGGCATCGAGTTCTTCGGCGACCCGGAAAATTGCCTGCCCAACACGGTCGGCGTGGGCTTTGGCGGTGTGGACGGTGAGTCACTGGCGATTGCACTCGACTTGAAATGCATCTGTGTGTCAACCGGATCCGCTTGCATGACCGGCGCCGCCAAACCGTCCCATGTGCTCCAAGCGATGGGCGTCTCGGAGCGATTCCTGCGTGGCTCAATCCGATTCTCCTTTGGCCGCGAAAACGTTCCGGCCGATGCTGCCGCCATCGCCGATACGGTGATTGCGGAGGTGCAACGGTTGCGCAAAATGTCTCCCGTAAAGGTCTAAGTTTCCGCGATGGCTGTGACGACTGAAATGTGCCGGGAGATTGTCGGCTCGCGTTGGGTTGGGCGGCGCGTGGCGGTGGCCATGTCCGGCGGGGTTGACTCCTCGGTCGCTGCGGTACTTCTGGCCAAAGCCGGGTGCGAGGTTGTCGGCATTACCATGAAGCTCTGGGATCATTCGAGCGTCGGCGGTGACAACGCGAAGGACGGACGTTGCTGCACGCTGGAATCCTTCGCCGACTGCCGCGCCGTAGCCGATCAGTTTGGCTTCCCCCATTATGCCATCGATTTCTCCGCGCGCTTCGAGGAGGCCGTCATCGGCAACTTCGTCTCAGAATACCGCGCGGGGAGAACTCCCAATCCCTGTGCCGTCTGCAATATCCAAATCAAGTGGCCAGCCTTGTGGGGGAAGGCGAGCGCCTTCGGCTGCGAAGCCATCGCCACCGGGCACTACGCGCAGGTGAGTGTCTCCGAGTCAGGCGAGATCATGCTCCGCCGTGGGACCGACTCCACGCGCGATCAGTCATATTTTCTCTGGGGCGTACCGCGCGATTACCTGGCGCGAACTATCTTCCCGTTGGGAGCGCTTCTGAAGTCGGAAGTTCGTAAAATCGCCGCTGAACTTGGACTCCCCAACGCGCAGACACCCGAAAGCCGGGACATCTGTTTCATCGCCGATGGAAATCTCGGACGATTCATGGCGGAGCGGGCCCGGCGTGATCATGTTGAGCGCACACCAGGTCCAATTGTTGATCGCTCCGGACAGCCTGTCGGGAAGCATGACGGCATCGAGTATCTGACCATCGGGCAGCGCAGCGGCCTCGGCGTTGCCCTCGGACGTCCGCAGTATGTGACCAGGATCGACCCGGAATCGGGAACGGTCACCATCGGCGATGATGTCGATCTTTTTAATCGCCGCTGCGTCCTGAACAACTTGAACTGGATCAACCCGCCGCCAATGGGCGCGTTTTCCGCGGGAGTGCAGATTCGCTACCGGCATGAAGCCGCGCGCGCCTGCGTACTGCCGACGAGTGAGGGAGCCGAAGTGGAATTCGAAACTCCCCAACGGGCCATCACACGCGGACAGTCAGCGGTCATCTACGATGCCGACCGCGTCATCGGCGGCGGCACGATCGACTTCATCACCGATTAAGCGAACAAGTCGTAGAAATGTGACCAGCCCAGTGCGTTCTGGGTGATCGGTTCGAAGGTGTCCCCGTGCCAAACCAGGAGGCAATGCCGGCAGACCAGCACGCGGGACCGCTTCTCGAGAAGTTCCAGTTTCGCCCGGCACATCGGGCATTGGCGGGGTTTTCGCCGGAATTTGATCACGCCAGATCCTCCTTACACGGCCCGTCGTGTCAAAGTGACCAGGGCGCAGGCCCCGGTGAGAATTGGGAACGTCTTCATCGGTGACCAACAGGGCATCAGCATCAACAGCACGATGCTGAGGACCGCCGCCGGCATCAGAACCAGCGTGAGAACTCGAAAGATGAGACTCGCTGCTTTTGTAATCAGGAACAGAACCAGGAACGCTACTGTCAGCCAGAAGAGGAACTTGCCTATAATGCCAAAGCGGCCCTGAATCAACTGATCCAGAGCCGCCACACGCATCCACACCGCCGCCAGGAAGACCTGGACATTGCCCAGAATATAGGCGAGTAACCCTGCAATCATGGTGATGTGCTCAACTCTTGAATCCCGTTGACTGCTTCTGCATCGATCGGCTCAATCGTCAGCGACGATTCCCCGACCTCCGTCAGACCGTTCATCCGGTCGGTCAGGAAATTCCGCGACGTAATCCACTTCTGCGATTGCTTCATGATCTCTTCGTGGCTCGTGTCGTCTTCCCAGTCGACCACGAGGCTCTCAATCAGCTCGCCATGAACCCGAAGGTTCTCCATGCTCAAAATGTACCGGACACGCATTAGGCTCATCCTTTCGCCTGCAAGTGAGCCGACGCACATCGGCTCGATGATGCCTATTGCAAGCAAGGTGCCGGGTCTGGTGAGTCTCTTTATGGGACAAATAGCCAAGACATAATGCATTGAATAACAAGAAGATAGGCGGGCAACTCGTTGCCCTGCCTGCCTCGCTTGTTTCGATACCAGAACGAGGAGACTCAGCCGGTTGTAGGATCAGCCCCACAAACTGTGGCAAACCTGCCAAAAACAGTCGGGAAGTCACTCGACAGGATGCCTGCCCTATTCAACCGTTCGAAGCGGGGAGGGAGGGCGAGGCTCCTGCCGAGCCTCTTGTCCGCGCGGACCAGGGGCTCGGCAGGAGCCTCGCCCTCCCACATAAGGGCGATTTCACAATCACACAGGCGTTCGATCTTGGTTGGAAACTTACGACTCCGTCATTCTCGCGTTCGCGGGGATGACAGATGGGGGGGACATCTCAAGATCGGAATAGAGGGTGCGCCTTCGCGATCTCGTCGTGCAGTGCGGCACGGTACAACAGCCCTCCGCGTTGCGATTCGCGCATGATTGCACTGAAGGTCGCGAATTCAGACGGATCCGCCCAGCGGGCCTCGCGGATTTCGTGGTGATCGGTGGGTGCAAGCGTACGATCCGATGTCGTCGCCGAGAACACATGCGTGTGCCACTCGATGGCGGGTTTGTCCGGACACGTAAAGACTACCGTTGCCACAAGCAGATAGCTGGCGAGTTCGACATCGAGCCCTGTCTCCTCGTGCGCCTCTCTCGCCGAGCCTGCTTCCAGCGTTTCACCGGGCTCCAGCCCCCCCGATGGGGCACGATACAGGCCGGGCGGGTAGAACGGCTTCGCAATCACCGCAATCAGCCCATCCCCTTCGATATACAATGTGATGTCATGCCGCCGTCCATGCTTCTGGCTGCCGCTGATAATCCCATAGTCGCTTGGCGTGACCGCCTGCCGATGTGACCACTGGCGCGGCGTGCCATAAAGTCCGCTCCACGACCTGATCGTCTCTTGTGATATGTACATCGAAGGAATGGTACGGGCGTGTTGCTCACGCCCCGCTAACGGGAGGGTGCCGCTTGAAAGCACAACATCGTGAACAAACCGACAGCGATCGTCTCGCCAGAGCCAGGCTTCCGAATACTGACTTCGGAGACACAGGTCCGCCGCCCCAGATGCACGATACGTCCGGTCGCAATGGCCTTGCCTTTGGCAAACGGCGCCAGAAAGTTGAGTTTGAATTCAATCGTGATGACATCGAACCCGTCAGGAACGCTCGCCAGTGCAGCGAAGGTCGCTGCGGTGTCGGCCAGTGACGAAATCGCCCCGCCGTGCACGATCTTTTGATACTGGTGAAGCTTGGACACTCCACTCATACTGATCCGAGCCTCACCCGGTACCAGCTTGACCATCTTCATTCCCAGCAAATTCGGGAATGGCACACCGGCCATCCGCTCCCGCAGCATCCGCCGCCGCGCCGGGGCGAGCGCTACCCTCTGCTTTTTCTTTATTACTCCTATTCTTCCCATTCTTCTCGTAACCTCTCTTCAAACCGGCAGCCGCCCAACTTCCGTCTGCAGCGGCAGAGTGGTTACCACCGCCCGTCCGTTTTCGATCAGCACATCAATCTCCGAGCGAATGCCGAACTCCGGCAGATAGATACCTGGCTCAACGGAGAAGCACATCCCGTCTTCCAGCCGCCGCTGGTCCTGCGTTTCCAGGTTATCGATGTTGGGGCCGATGCCATGAACTGTCCCGCCAATCGAATGCCCTGTTCGGTGGATGAAGTAGTCCCCGTAGCCGGCCTTGTCGATCACGTTTCGGCAGGCATCATCGATTTCGTAGCCAAAGAGTGGCGCCCCCGCCGCCAGCTTCTCATTTGCAAACTCGACCGCCCGATCACGCGCCCGGCGAACAATGTCGAACACCTCGGAGACCTGTTCCGGGATGTCGTTTCCCGTATAGGCCGTCCAGGTGATATCCGCGAACACCGCATCGGCAGAATCCAGTCGCGCCCAGATATCAAGCAGGACCAGTTGATTCCGCCCAATCTGGGCCGAGTGCGTGGCCGATGGTTCGTAATGCGGATTTCCCGCATTCGCATCGACAGCGCAAATCGGGCCGTCGTCGGTGACCATACCGCGATTGCCAAACTCGTTCTTGATGAATTCGGTGACTTCGTATTCGGTCAGCTCGACACCGCTTCGGACACGGGCGGCGATCATCGCGTACGCCCGGTCTTTGATGTCAATTAATTCCGCTGCCGCGCGGTGGTGCCCGGCGGTTTGTTCCGGCGTCCAGCGTGCCAGGAAGTGCGCCACCAAATCGGCGGAGGAGACGATCTCCAACCCCCAACCCCGGAGTTTCTCGATTGTCCCGGCGTCGACACAGGCGATGTAAGGAATCGCGTT
This sequence comes from bacterium, assembly GCA_021813505.1. Classification (GTDB taxonomy): domain Bacteria; phylum Zixibacteria; class MSB-5A5; order WJJR01; family WJJR01; genus JACRMA01. The sequence goes on from JAKAKI010000080.1 coordinate 43,241, forward strand.
ATTGGGCGAATACTCCATAGCGATCCGTCTGGCGCTGCCCAACGTCTCGCGCACCGCCGCATCCAATGCCTTCCACGAACTGTACGTTCGCTGGTTGCCACCCAGGTGCGCAAAGGGACTGCTTTCGATCGCATGCCGGATAATCTGCCCCGGCCCAGTGCGCGGCACCCAATATGCCCATCGCCGTGTCACCATGCCCTTGACGCCGACGATATTGTGAGCAATCTGATTGGAACCGTGAAAGTCGTACAAGAGCCAGCCGTCAAGATTGGATTTCGCAAGCATCTGTTGAATGTCGTGTATGGGAATCTTCATTCTGCCTCCATGGGTCTGACCAACATCGCGCACAATCAATGTGACGCTTCCGCTCAGAACAAGTTCCGACTGATCGTGATTGACGCTCCCGATCCCCGGAGTTATCATCGAATTGTCGCTGACCTGTTTGGTGACAGTACCAGGAGCATCCATGTCGATCACCCCCGAAGACGTCGCCCACACCGCCAAGCTTGCCCAATTGGAACTGACCGAGGCGGAAATCGAGCGATTCTGCCGAGAGCTGGGGCGCATTACCGAGTACATGGCGCAATTGTCCGAAGCGATCACGGGGGATGAACCATCGGAGCCGGTTCTCCCTCTTATCAAGGATGCACAAGCGTTGCGGGACGACGTCGTGGTGCCATCGTTCGATCAGAAGACGGCCTTATCACAAGCACCGGATTCCAAGGACGGGTTCTTTCGGGTGCCGAAAGTGATCGGCTGACAAAACTGCTCCGAGAGGAAAGTTATATTCCTCCTACAGAACTACAACTGTTCCAGAGGTCGTGTTTGAGACTACCGATATTCCCAGATGGGAGGGCGAGGCTCCTGCCGAGCCTCTTTGCTGCCGTGCGGTGAAACGGAGCAAGGGGCTAAAAGCCCCTTGTCCGCAAGACGAAGGGCGCAGTGACCATCTATAACGGATTGCACCAAGCGCAACGACAGCGCGAGTTTCCCCTCTCCCTCTGGGAGAGGGGCCAGGGGTGAGGGCTTTCCGCGTTAATCCGTCATCCATCTATGAAGATTCCCACCTCCCAAATCGTCGGCATCATTCCCGCCCGGATCGGCTCAACCCGATTCCCCGGCAAGATGCTCACTCTCATCGCCGGGAAACCGCTGATCGAACGCGTGTATCGGGGATGTACAGAATCGCAACGGGTGCGCCGCTGGATTGTTGCGACCGATGACCGGGGAATCGCCAACGTCATCACACAAGCGGGTGGTGAAGTCGTAATGACTCCTCGCAATCTCAAGACCGGGTCGGACCGTATCGCGCTGGTTGCCGCGCAACTTCGTGTGCGCTGGATTGTTAACTGGCAGGGTGATGAGTGGCTGCCTGATGGCCGCCCGATTGATTTGCTGGTACAAGCGCTTGAAACGAATCCCAAATGCCCGGTCGCTACGCTGGTGCGGCCGCTCAGCGTTGCCGAAGGAAAAAATCCGAATCGCGTGAAAGTTGTTGTTTCGCAATCCGGCCGCGCGTTGTACTTTTCGAGGGCATTGATCCCGCACGACGTTTCCGGGACAAAGCCCTTGTGGTTGCATCTCGGTGCGTACGCTTTTGACCGACGTACATTATTAGAGTTTGCTGGATGGAGCCAGACGCGATTGGAGAAACGCGAGCGATTGGAGCAGTTGCGGCTTTTGGAACACGATGTTTCAATCGCAACTGCGCACTGCCGGGTCCGGACGTACGGTGTCGATACACCCGAAGACGCCGCCGCGCTGGCATCCCGTTTGACGGCACGGTAACGGGTGGGAGGGGGGAAGTGAACCGGTGAGCACGACACAGACGCGCCACATCTTTGTCTCTGGCGGGGTGGTATCCTCGCTGGGAAAAGGGATCGCCTCAGCCTCATTGGGGCTGCTGCTCAAACGGCGCGGGTTGAGCGTCGGTCTGCAAAAATTCGATCCCTACATCAACGTCGATCCCGGGACCATGAACCCCTTTCAGCATGGCGAGGTTTTTGTTCTCGATGACGGCGCCGAAACCGATCTCGATTTGGGCCATTACGAACGTTTCCTCAGCGAGAATCTCACCCGGCAAAGCAATGTCACGACCGGACAGATTTACGAGACGGTGATCTCCCGCGAACGCCGCGGTGATTATCTCGGCGCCACGGTTCAGGTCATTCCGCATGTCACCAACGAAATCAAGGCACGCATCCGCCGGATCGAAAAACGTAACGGTCCGCTCGACGTCGTCATCACCGAAATCGGCGGGACCGTCGGCGATATCGAATCGCAGCCCTTTCTGGAGGCGATTCGCCAGCTCGGCCTGGAAAATCCCCGGCACACAGTGATGTACATCCACCTGACCCTCGTGCCGTATATCGAGACCGCTGGCGAGGCGAAAACCAAGCCGACCCAACACTCGGTCAAGGCCCTGCGTGAAATCGGGATTCAGCCCGACATCCTGCTGTGCCGGACTGCTGCGAACTTGTCCGACTCGATCCGCTCGAAGATTGGCTTATTCTGCAATGTCCCGGCCGAGTCGGTCTTCTCGGCCATCGACGTGGCCTCTGTGTACGAAGTGCCGCTGTTGTTCCACGAGCAGGGCGTCGACGATCTGGTCTGCAAGATATTGGAATTCGATACCCCGCCGCCGCAACTCGACGACTGGCGCGCCATCGTCAGCAAGATCAAGAACCCCGCGCGCCGCGTGCGCATCGCGATCTGCGGCAAATACGTGAACCTGAAAGACGCCTACAAATCGATCATTGAAGCGTTCGCCCATGCGGGTGTCGCCCATGACACGCATGTCGAATTGGAGTGGGTCTCCTCCGAGAGCATCAAGAAACAGGGACCGGAGCCGTTTCTCGATAACGTCGATGGCCTGCTGATTCCCGGCGGTTTCGGGGAACGTGGCGTCGAAGGCAAAATCGAGGCCATCCGCTTCGTGCGTGAGAACGGCATTCCGTTCTTCGGAATCTGTCTGGGAATGCAGTGCGCCGTGATCGAACTGGCGCGGACCAAGTGCGGCCTGGAAGGGGCGCAATCGACCGAGTTCAACCGCGAAGCCGAGCATCCTGTCATCACGCTGTTGTCCGAACAGCGCGAAGTCACCAACATGGGCGGGACAATGCGTCTGGGTGCTTACCCGGCGGTTCTGACCGAGGGGTCGAAGTCGCACAAAGCGTACGGCAAGCTCGCCATCTCCGAACGGCATCGCCATCGCTATGAGTTCAACAACAATTACCGTGAGCAGATCTTCGGTGCCGGCATGATTGCCTCCGGAATGTCACCCGACGGCGAACTGGTGGAAATCGTGGAGATCCCCGACCATCCCTGGTTTGTCGCTGTGCAATTTCATCCCGAGTTGAAATCGCGTCCGACCGATCCGCATCCGCTCTTCCGCGATTTTGTCGGCGCGGCCGTCAAATTTCGCGAATCGCGCCAGACCAACTCGGTCATCAACAAGCAATCCGCCGAATCCCGCTAACGATTCCCGATATTCGACTGGGGCAGGCAGCAAAGTCTGCCCCAATCAAACTCAGTGCGTCATCGAACAACAGCGACGGCAGAATCGCATCACCTATTGTGTCTCTATTCCCGAGTTGCTATATTGGCAAGGGCAGGCGCGGCAGGTCGAGTGGATCGTCGGGGTGGATATCAAGTTGTGTACAATCCGAGTACAGCTTCTGGAGCGCTTCTCCAAAGACCTTCCGGTGAAGGCTGAGCCGAAATGGACCTCGGCAATCGAATCAGATTGCTGGTCTTTGACAGACGTGAATACAAGCCTATCATCGAGGGATGGCACAGGGGAGCCTCGGGTATGATTAACGGGATCGACAACTACCGGAGCGAAGATCATGAGTTCGAATTCGAACGCGTCTGACAACAGAGCGTGTTGGTTTGTAGGGGCCACCTACGGCAAATCAGACGACCAGACGAGTCGGTTTCTCAGTGAGGGAACTTGGCAAAACGGCTATCAGGATAAGTACCTGGAGGTCGTCAGGTCCATCCAGGTGGGTGAAAGGATAGCTATCAAAGCCGCCTACACGCGCAAGCGCGGGCTGCCATTCGATAATCTGGGTCACACCGTATCCGTCATGGCAATAAAGGCGATTGGCAGAGTAAGTGAGAATCTCGGAGATGGCCGAACCCTGAAGGTCGAGTGGACTTTTTGTGAACCGCAGCGAGAATGGTACTTCTATACCAACCGCAGTGCGGTATGGAAAGTCATGCCCGGCACCTGGATGACTGACGCGCTAATCAATTTCGCCTTCGAATCAAAGCCTCAGGAAATCGAACGATTTCGGAATGCACCCTACTGGAGAGAGCGGTTCGCAGACAGAACTCCAGATAAAAGGCGCTTCTCTTGGACCCGCTTTTATGAAGCGGTGGCTGACAAACTGTTGGGCTTTAGAGATAGACGGGCGGAACTCGTCGCGGCTATTCATGCGATCGCAGCCCGCGTCAATGGGTTGGCGAATCTGCAAGAGCAGTACACAGACGGAACGTTTGGGCCACTGAGGGATATTTGTCCGTTTACGGTTATGGGGATCTTCAATCGTGGCATTACAGATGCCAACCGAAGGATCATTGCCACCGAACTGGCAAAGCTCGTCGGTGTCACGGATCCAGTGCCCCAGTCGTTCGAAGGGATACCAGTCCTCAATAACCAGAAGTCCTGGTTCTTCGGTCCCGAAAGCGAACGACAGCAAGACGATATCGATGCTCTTTGGGATATGTTCGCGCAGGCGCTCAAGTATGCTGATTCCGAGGACGCGAATGCAGAATCCGCTTTCGTAGAGGCGTATGACCGGGTGTCCAATCGCTACGGCGTTGGCTGGAATCTGACGATGGGTCTGTACTGGATTCGCCCATGGACTTATCTCACCTTGGACAGCCAGTCTCGAAAGTACATAACCAAGAAACTCAACATGCCGATCGCTTTCAATGGTCCAAAGGGTCGGTGCAATGCGAAGGACTACTTGACCGTACTGGATGGGCTCGAGTCTCTCTTTCAAGAGGACGCTTACCCCGTTCACTCATTCCCTGAATTCTCGCTGGCCGCATGGCTGTTCAGAGACTCCGGCGTACAATCCACCGGAAAGTCCGTCGATCAGGAACCCGGTGACGTAAGTAGTGATGAAGCAGAGTCCGGCGGAGTGAGCACACGCGCCTCCTTTGAGCCATATACGGTAGATAATATCCTTGCCGATGGTTGCTTCCTTGAGCGTGCGAAGCTTGAAACGGCTCTTGAGCGCCTTCGAACGAAAAGAAACCTCATTCTGCAGGGGGCTCCCGGCACTGGCAAGACCTGGCTGGCCAAACGCTTAGCCTTTGCACTCATGGGTCAGAGGAACGATGGAAATGTCCGAGGTGTCCAATTCCATCCCAACCTGTCCTACGAAGACTTCGTTCGGGGGTGGAGACCGACGAGTGAAGGCAAACTCGCCCTAACTGATGGTCCATTCTTACAGATGGTGATCGCGGCAACTCGGGAGCCGCTCTCAAAGCACGTAATTGTGATCGAAGAAATCAATCGAGGCAATCCCGCTCAAATCTTCGGCGAGATGCTCACGCTTCTTGAGGCTGATAAGCGGACCCCCAGTGAGGCGTTAGAGCTTGGGTATCGGCGAAGCGAAGATGAACGAGTCTTCATTCCTGCCAACTTATACGTCATCGGCACCATGAACATCGCGGATCGATCGCTTGCGCTTGTTGACCTGGCGTTGCGCCGACGCTTTGCATTCATAGATCTTGAGCCGATACTCGGAAAGCCTTGGAAAGACTGGGTTCACGGGCAATGTGGCATTGACTATGACCTCCTGTCGATTATCGAAGAACGCATGAGATCATTGAACGAGGATATCTCCTCCGACGCGAGTCTAGGTCCCAAATTCCGGGTTGGGCACAGTTTTGTAACCCCGCCTTTTGGTAATCCAATGAAAGACCCTAAGGAGTGGTTCAGGCAGGTTGTCGAGACAGAAATCGGCCCACTTCTTGACGAATATTGGTTTGACGCGCCCGAAAGGTCCCAGAAGGCGCGTGTGCAGTTGCTGGAAGGCCTCTGATGTTGAAAAGCGCACGAAACGGGGTTTCCACTTCAGAACAAACAGAGGCCGGACGAATCGGTCGAATCCCGGTTCGGAACCTCTGGTTGCTAATGCTATACGCATCCGACCTTTTCCGTCAATGTGGGAGTGCCAAAGTCGCTGTCGAGGAGAGTCCCGATGATATCCCGGATCTCGTGGCCGAGATACTGACAGCAATCGTCGAGCGCAGGCTGATCCGAAATCTGAGTTTCGGATATCGACTACGTCAGTCGGTTTTGAGCCGAGTCCGCGGTCGGATTCAGATACTCACCACGGCGCGGCATCAACTACTCGAGCGCGGAGTTGTGGCCTGCCAATTCGAGGAACTCACGGTCAACACTCCTCGAAACCGGCTTGTTCGAGCCGCACTTGACAGCCTTTCAAGGGTTGTTCGCGACGCGGCCTTAGCCCGCAGGTGCCGCACACTTTCGGCAAGTCTCAAACAGATTGGTGTTACTGACCCAAAACCAGAGCGAGCTGAACTCTCTCTGGAGCACTACGGGCGAAACGACGCCTGTGATGAACAGATGGTTGCTGCCGCACGTCTCGCCTTCGATTTGTCGTTGCCCACCGAGTTCTCAGGCAGCGTCAACCTCCCCAGATTAGATAGGAAGATCGAATGGATTAGGCGGTTATTCGAGAAAGGCGTCGCCGGGTTTTTTGGCGTTGTCCTTGCGCCGCTGGAATGGCGAGTTGCGGCGGGAAGGACGCTAAAATGGCAAATCGACGCTAAGACGACAGGAATAGATCGCATACTGCCATCAATGCGCGCAGACATCGTGCTTGAGAACTCGAGATCTTGCCGGCGAGTCATCATCGACACGAAGTTCAATTCTATCTTGACACAGGGCTGGTACCGAGACGCGACATTGAGGAGCGGGTACGTCTATCAAATCTATACTTACCTGAAGTCACAAGAAGATCACTCCGATTCACCATCACTCACTGCGACTGGCGTTCTCTTGCATCCATCCATAGATGAGGCTCTCAGTGAGTCGGTGGTGATTCAGGGCCACGAGATCCGCTTCGCAACGGTAGATCTCGGGGCTCAGCCTTGCGACATCCGGAGGCAATTGCTTCAAGTTGTAGACGTGTCACTTGAGGTGTGAGATTGTAGCAATCATCCTGTGGAAAGGTCTGAACTAATCTTCACGCTGCAATCCAATCGCTGGTATGCCTGGCAGATGATCCCCGGGTACGGAGAGGGCTGTGTGCCCTATTGTTCACCGATTCTTGTCGAAAGAGCCATACCGCTGGGGTCTGGAAGAGGACTTCTGCGCCTAGACTTCTGGAATGTCGGTTACGCGGAAGGAGTACAGGATTTCGGCATGGATCTGCTAATTCTCCATCGCGCGTCCCAGTACTTGATCGCGGGGTTGATGTACGGTTGTGATACTCCGGGTGAACGATGCGCCGTCGTCAGTGAAATCGAATTCGAGTGGATCAGGCGTTTCTGTCCATGGATCTGGGAAAGGAGATCGTTGTCCGGCGATGATCGCCGTGCCCATGAGGACGTACAGCGTTATCTTGGCACTATCTTCGGCCGGTGAGGCCAGTGATGCTCTCGGAGATCCAGGCCGGGAGGCAGCTTCCTCCCGATGAGAGCAGGATTAAGCGATAGATGACAGCCATCGAAGAAGAGATGCCTGAAAAAGAAGAAGTTCGGTTGGCGTTTACTCCTTTGCGAGAGCGCCTGCGGACACTGCAACGTGGCTTGAATCCCAGTGATGAGAACCTCGATTTTGCCACTACGACAACCGCGCAGCAGCAGGACTTCGAAGTGTTGGGTTGCATCGGAACCGAAGCGTTGGAGGTAACCCGTCGGTACTGGAACCACTTTCTTGATAACCCTTACGGTGGCCGGATGTTCTGGTACGATTTCCTGCTATTGTCGAACGCGGCTGCACGGTCCCGGCTCGGCCGGCAAGCGTGTGAGCCGATTGCCGATGACGCCATTGAACGACTTCTGACGATCATTCTTGACGTTAGCGAATTCATGGTCATGGGAGGTGACAGCTCCAGTCGTTGCAGAGAGGCAATTGGAAACATCCGTTTGGCCTTCCCCCAACAGAGCTTTCGGGATCAGTTGGCTAGGCGAGCTACGACCGCGCATTCCCCACACCTTGCCGGGTTCCTGGAATGGGTGCTGGGTCGGGTGCGCGACGTCGAAGAACGACGCGGTCGGACTCCGTGAGAGAGTCGCCGTCCCTACGCTCGATGCGGGAGTCGATCCCACACTGCTGACGGCTTGGGAAGGTCGGTGCCTGAGCCGTCTCCGCCACAGGGAGCGACCGCCGTCTTATGTCTGGCATTCAAACGCATCCGTTGTGGCACGGACACCGCGTCCGCGCTTCCACTCCGGGTGTCCATTGTGTATATTCCTCCCACCGATTTGCGGTCTAATCGGTGCTAGGACCAATTCATGAAGGTGCTTACCGGTCCAACGCGACAGTTCTCCATCGGCTCGACGTCGATTGGCGGCGGGCGTGTGTTGTGGCTTCTCGGCCCATGTGTCCTGGAGAGCGAGCAGATGGCCCTGGATGTCGCCCGGCACCTCGCGCAGTTGGGATTGATGACGGGCCGGTCGATCGTTTTCAAAGCCTCCTATACCAAAGCCAATCGCCTGCGCTCCGATTCGTTCACCGGTTTGGGTCTCGATGAGGGGCTCAGGGTTCTTGAGAAAGTCCGGGCGGAGTCGGGGCTCGCGATCACCACCGACGTCCATTCGCCCGAGGAAGCCCGCACCGCCGCCGGCGTTGTGGACCTTCTGCAGATCCCAGCGTTCCTTTGCCGCCAGACCGATCTGGTGGTGGCGGCGGCATCCACCGGGAAGCCCATCAATATCAAGAAAGGCCAATTCGTGTCGGCGTCGGATATGGCGCACATTGCCGACAAAGCCATCCGTGCCGGCAACAGCAAGGTGATCCTGACCGAACGTGGCACCACGTTTGGCTATGGCGACCTCGTGGTGGACTTCCGCTCCCTGCCGATCATGCGGCAGGCCGGCTTCCCCGTCTGCTACGATGCCTCCCACTCTGTCCAAACTCCGGGTTCCGCCGGTGGACGATCCGGCGGGAAACGTGAGTTTCTCCTGCCGCTGATGCGGGCGGCTCTCGCCGTCGGCGTCGACGCTGTCTTCTGTGAGGTCCATCCCGATCCGGAACGGGCGCTCTCCGATAAGGACACGCAGTGGCCGCTGGCGCGGGTTGCCGAGCTATTCGATGCCGCCGACCGGATCGCCGGTACGCCTCACCCCACGATTGCAGGTCGCCATGACTAACAACCGGAAACCCAGCAAAGCCCGGCTGGCGAAGATCCGCCTGATGATTTTCGATTTCGACGGCGTGCTGACCGACAACTTCGTGTTCGTTGGGGAGAATGGCGAGAAACTGAAGCGATTCTGGGTGCCCGATGGCGTCGGCATCTTCATTGGCCACAAGGCGGGAATCAAATTTGCCATCGTGACCGGCAATCAGGATCAGACCACACGAACGCGCGCCGAGTTTCTTCGTATCGATGATGTGTATCAGGGCGCCCTCGACAAAAAGGCCGCCTATGAAGCATTGAAAGCGAAGCACCGGGTTACCGATGCCGAATGCCTGTTCATCGGCGACGATGTCCAGGATCGGCCCATCCTGGAATTGGCGGGCATCAGCGTTGCCCCCTGCGATGCCAATCCCGCGATGAAACGCATCGCCCACTGGGTCGGCCAATCGCCTGGCGGACGCGGGATCGTGCGCGAGGCCATTGACGCGGTGCTCGCGGCCCGTGGATACGTCTGGCCTCCGCCTGCAGAGGGAAAAGAATGACCACGCAGTGGAATCCAATCGGTTCCGACCCGGCGCAGGAGACCGACGCATTGCTCCATTCACCGTTGGGAGACACCTCCCGACGGTGCCGGATCGGCCGTGATGTGATCATTCGCGAGGCGAATGCGGTTGGCGCACTTGCCGCCCGGCTCGATCACCATTTCGACGCCGCGGTTGAACTGCTTCTGAAAGCCAAAGGCCGTGTGATCGTAACCGGCATGGGCAAGTCCGGTTTGATCGGCCAGAAGATCGCCGCGACTCTGTCCTCGACCGGAACTCCCGCCTTCTTTCTCCATCCGGTAGAAGCCGGCCACGGTGATCTTGGCGTCGTCGGTGCCGGTGACGTTGTTTTGGCCATCTCGAAGTCAGGCGCGTCGGATGAAATCGGTGACCTGCTGCCGGCATTCAAACGGCTCGGCACGCCCATCATTCTGATCACCGGCAGGCTTGACTGCGAACTGGCGAAGCGGGCCGATGTGGTTCTCGATGCGGCAGTCGATGGCGAGGCCGAACCACACGACCTGGTGCCGACCTGTTCAACCACCGCCACACTGGCCCTCGGCGATGCGCTGGCCGTGACATTGCTTTCCGAGCGTGGTCTGACCGTCGAGCAATTCGCCCGTCTCCATCCCAAGGGCGCCCTGGGACGCCGTCTGCTTCTGACCGTGGCGGACCTCATGCATGGCGGCGAGCAAGTCCCGCTCGTTGGCATCGATGCACCGTTCAAGGATGTACTCGTCGAAATGACACGCAAACGTCTCGGCGCGACCGGGGTGCTGGATTCGGAAGGACGATTGATCGGAATCTTCACCGATGGTGATCTGCGCCGCCACGTCGAACGTCAGGGAGACCTATTTGCCCTAAGCGCTGCCGACGTGATGACGAAAAACCCCAAAACGATCAGCAAGTCCGAACTCGCAGTCGTCGCCCTGGGCCGAATGGAAGATTTCAAGATCACAACGCTATTTGTCGTGGCCGACGACGGACGCCCCCAGGGGATCATCCACTTGCACGATATCCTCACGTCGGGTGCGGTGTAGCAGTAAGATGTGAGGCCGATCCTCTACAATATGATGTCGCGGTGTCACCATAGGACTATGAATGTGGCGAGAGTGGGAGGGCGAGGCTCCCGCCGAGCCATGTTTCCGCGCGGACAAGAGGCTCGGCAGGAGCCCCGCCCTCCCTCGCGCTTCATGTTACTCGTTCTCGCTATCGTCATCGCCTCCTGTGGCACTCAGGAAACCACCGTCAAACCGCCGCCACAGTCATTTCCCTCGTCTGAAGCCACCAACGCAACGACCGTCTTTCTGACGGGCGCCATCGTCACGACGAAGATCAAAAGCGAGCGGATCGTCAGCTATGCCGATCGCGACTCCGCGTGGTCGCACGGTCTGCTGGTCGACTTTTTTGATGCCGAGGGGAAGCACTCGTCGGTGTTGCGCGCCGACTCCGCCCTCGTACGTGAACGCCGCCGCGGCCTGGAAGTCTTCGGGAATGTGGGGATCACCACCGACAAGGGCACAAAACTCAAGTCCGATCATTTGGCCTGGAACGATTCAAGCCGGGTCATCCACACCGATGGTTATGTCGTCATCACCCGCGACAAAGACGTCATGGCCGGCTATGGTTTCGAATCGGACCCGGAACTCACGCACATCAAACTGCGCCGCCAGGTCACCGGCACGGTAACCGACACCAAGAAGCTAACCGATTCGCTCTAACATTCGCTGCGTCAGCCCCAAGAGAATCGATATTCGATAGCCCCGAAGGGGCGTCCTAATTCAGCCCAGGCCGAAGGGCTGGGACCGTTGGTCCATGAGAAATTCAGCCCTGAAGGGGCGTTCTATCGAATCACTCGATAGAACGCCCCTTCAGGGCTGAAAAGAGGAAATTGATCTTCGTTACCAAGGCTCCGGGGCGTGTTGAAAAACCCCGAGCAATCGAGGCGCTGTCGCAGCAGTGAGGCGGAGATTGCTTCGCTCCGCTCGCAATGACCTCACAAGTATCCTGGAGCGAGTTGCGCCCCATGTCATTGCGAGGAGCGTCTCCGCCGAAGGCGGAGGGAGCGACGAAGCAATCTCATGCGTCCCCTGTTCCAGAATTCGAATAGCAGGCTTTTTCAACACACCCCTCCGCCCTGGGCTGAATTAGGACGCCCCTTCGGGGCTTGGGTCGAGTCGTGCTATAGCGCCTTCGCCACCGCGTCTGCGACCTCGAGCGTGGTGTTACTCCCGCCCATGTCGTACGTGCGCACCTTACCGTCCTTGATGACCTTGGCGATCGCCTTCTCCAGACGGGATGACATGGCCGTCTCACCGAGCCAATCCAGCATCAATTTGACCGTCAGGATCGTGGCCATCGGATTAACCTTGTACATGCCGGCGTATTTCGGCGCTGAACCATGCGTTGGCTCGAACACCGCGTAGTTGTCCCCGATATTCCCCGATGACGCGAAACCCAATCCCCCCACCAACTGCGCGCACAGATCGGAAATGATGTCGCCGAACATGTTCGACGTCACCATCACACCGTAATCCTTGGGGTTCTTGATCAACCACATGCACATCGCGTCAATGTTGGCTTCGTAGAACTTGATACCGGGGTACCCGTTCGCCACATCCCGGGCGGTGCGGGTCATCAGCCCGGAGGTCTCGCGCAGCACGTTGGGCTTCTCGACCAGTGTCACCGACGGATACCCGTATTTCTTGGCGTACTCGAATGCCGAGGTCACAATCGTGCGGCTTGCCGGTCTGGTGATAATCCGGCAGGAGATCGCAATGTCTTCGGCCTTGACCTTGTCGAACTTCTTCATGCTCTTGCTGTGTTCGATCAGCTTCGCGCGCAAGTCGTCGGCCACCGGATGGAATTCCACGCCGGCATACAAATCCTCGGTGTTCTCCCGGAAGACAACCAGATCGATGTCGTCGCGATAATTGAGCGGATTGCCGGGAAACGCTTTGCAGGGACGAAGATTCGTGTGCAGGTTGAATGCCTGCCGCAATCCGACAATCGGGGAGGAGTATTTCAGGCCCTTTTCCTTGAGTGCGGGCGCCAGCTCAGCCTCGGCTTCCTCCTTGGGTTTCGATGTAATCGCGCCAAAGAGGGCACAATTGGTTTCCCGCAGGATCTTCAGCGTGCGCTCGGGAAGCGGATTGCCTTCTTCGCACCAGAATTCCCAGCCGATGTCCGCGTTGATGTACTCCGCGTCCAGTTTGAGCGAATCGAGCACAACCCGCGCCGCATCCAATACATCCTTGCCGATTCCGTCTCCAGGCATCCACGCGATCTTATACTTGGCCATCGTAGGTTCTCCTTCCCATCGGTTGAGTCGGGCGCAAGTATTGCCGGAATTTGCAGGCTCGGACAAGTGAAATCGGTCGCGCCCGGACAAAATGTGTACCACACTCGATTATGACGGGCCATGGTCTTGGGCAATTGAAGTAGCCTGCCGTGTCAGAATGTCCCTTCGAGATCACTCTCGAGTCCGACACGTGTTGACAACCCACCGGGCCACTGTGATATTGGCTCGCCCGGCCGTGCAATCAACCGGTCGAAGGTGTGTATGGCGCGTTTACACGAATATCATGGCAAGCAACTTCTGCGGGAAGCAGGATTTGCTGTCCCCAAAGGGCAGGTCGTCCGCTCGCAGAGTGAGGTCCCGGCCGCCCTGGCCATCAGTGGCCTTCCCGCCGTAGTCAAAGCGCAGGCCTGGACCACCTCCCGAGCGGCGCAAGGCGCCATCGCGATTGCCGAGAACGTCGGCGATGTCACCGCCGCAACCGTGCGGATGCTTTCGTTGAAAATCGGCGGTTTCGATGTTACCGAAGTCCTGATCGAAGAGAAGGTCGACATCAACCGTGAATTCTACGTCGGCATTGTTGTCGATGATGCCAACAAGACCCCGGTCGTGATCTTTTCGTCCATCGGCGGATCCGGTATCGAGGAGTTGGCGCGCAAGTATCCGAAGAATGTCTCCAAGACTCCGGTCGATGTACGTTTCGGATTGCGCGAATACGAGGCGCGTGAAGCAGTGCGCAAGACCGGCGTGACCGGTTCGCTGCAAAACGAGTTGACGAAGGCATTGCTGACACTCTATCGCGTCGCCCGCCAATGGGAGGCGCGCTCAGCGGAGATCAATCCGCTCGTGCTCCGTGGCGATGGCAAGCTCGTGGCGTGTGACTGCCGGATTACTGTCGATGACAGCGCGGTCTTCCGCCACCCCGAACTCAAAATCGAAATCGCCCGTGAATTCGGCCGCCCGCCAACCGCCTTGGACAAGATCGCCTGGACTGTTGAGAAAGACGATTACCGGGGCACCTTCTACTTCATTGAAATGGCGCGAGGCTACAAGAAGGGCGATGGATTCATCGGCTTCCATGGTGCGGGTGGAGGCGGATCGATGATGTCGATGGATGCGCTGGTGAAACGCGGGTATACGATTGCGAATTTCACCGACACATCCGGAAATCCGCCGGCATCCAAGGTCTATCGCGCCGCCAAGATTATTCTCTCTCAGCCCAATATCGATGGCTACTTCGGCTCCGGTTCGGGAGTCGCGTCGCAGGAGCAGTTCCACTCGGCACGCGGCCTGGTCAAGGCGTTTTGGGAGGAAAATCTCTCGATTCCCGCGGTGATCCGGCTCGGCGGCAATGGTGAGGACAAGGCAGTCCAGATTCTCACCGAATACACGAAAAATCTCCCAGCCCCGGTGGAAGGATACAAGAAGGACGACACCGCCGATTTCTGTGCCCAGCGCATGCAAAAGCTCCTGGATGCGCAGAGAGATAAAACCACACCGCGTAACCTGGCCTTGCCGGTCACTCCGGAATTCACCGCCAAAGACCCATACTCATTCGACACGCCGACCGGCAAAGTCGTTCTCGATCACGCTCTCTGCCGTGATTGCCAGACCAAGAGTTGCGTCCAGACTTGTGTGCCGCAAATCCTCAAAGATCAGGATGGTGTCGTTGTCCTGAACATCTCACGCGAAGACGCCAAAGCCGGCAAGTGCATTGAATGTCTGGCCTGCGAAGTCGAATGCCGTATCGGCGGGAACGCCGGTGGCCGGGTGATCCTGCCGATCCCCGGTTTGGATGAGTACCGAACGAAAGTCGCGGCGGGGGAATAAGGACTAAGGACAAAGGACGACATAAGGCCAAACGTAGGGGCGCCCCTGTGTGGGCGCCCGGTTCCGAATTCGCGCAACCATAACGTATGAGCATCCTCGTCGACGAAACCAAGACTGTCATCGTGCAGGGCATTACCGGCCGCGAGGGAATGGCGCGCACGCAACTCATGCAGCGCTACGGCACCCGTGTCGTCGCCGGCTGCACACCCGCCAAAGGGGGACAGGATGTCCTGGGTGTGCCGGTTTTCGATACCGTCATGGAAGCCGTCGAGAAGATGGGACCCATCGATGTCTCCACGATTTTCGTCCCCGCGCCACTGGTCAAGAACGCGGCCCTCGAGGCCATCGCGGCGGGCATCAAACTCCTGGTGATCGTGCCTGATCGCGTCCCGATCTACGACGTTCTCGAAATCGCCGCTGCCGCCAAGGATGTCGGCGCCCGTTTCGTCGGGCCCAACACGCTGGGACTCCTGTCACCCGGCCGGGCTGTATTTGGCATGATCGGCGGTTCGGCTGCCTCCGCAAAAGACTGGTTCCTTCCCGGACGTGTTGGAGTGACCTCGCGCTCCGGCGGTATCACATCCTCCATCGCGTACTACCTCTCTCGCGCCGGTATCGGCCTGTCCACGATCATCCATGTTGGCGGCGATGGGATCATCGGGACCGATCACCCCGCGGTCATGGAGTTGTTCGAATCAGACCCCGACACCGATTGCGTCGTGATGTTCGGCGAAATCGGTACCTCACAAGAGGAACGCGTCGCCGATCTCATCGGCTCCGGCAAATTCACCAAGCCTCTGATCGCGTACATCGGTGGCAAAGGGGCGCAGACGGGAACACGCTTCTCGCATGCCGGGGCCATCATCGAAGGTGACCGGGGCACGCACGACGGTAAAGTCAAACGTTTGCGCGAGGTCGGTGCGACCGTCGTGGACAACTTCGGCGATATCCCGGACGCGGTGAAGACGATCATCCGGCCAATGGAGACCGCGAAAATCCCCATCATCGAGTAGGGTGGGCTCTGCCCACCTCTTGTAGGTCAGGAGCAATCATGGGCGACATGAACTGGTCATCCGCAATCACCGAGATCGGCCCCAATGTCATCCGTCTCCGCGGCTACCCGGTCGAAGAGTTGATGGGCAGGATCGGCTTCGCCGAAGCGATTCATCTCGCCTTGCTTGGCGAACTCCCTGATCCCGCGACCGCCACGATCCTGAACGCGATCTTTGTCTCATCGGTCGACCATGGCACCTCGCCGCCGTCTGTCCTCTCAACTGTAACGGTGGCCTCGACCGGTGCACCGCTCGGTGCGGCGGTTGCCGCCGGCATTCTCTCGATTTCCAGATTCCACGGCGGCGCCATCGAAGATTCGATGAAGGCCATCAGCGAAGCGGTGGCCGCGGCAAAGAGCAAGGGCCTGTCGTTCGAGGATGCCGCCCTCGCCACATTCGAAAGCTACAAGGCACGCGGAGCGCGGCTACCCGGATTCGGGCATCGCCTGCATACCAAAGACCCGCGCACTACCAGGCTGCTGCAAATGGTCGATGACCTTGGCAAGGCAAAAGACGGACTTGCGATGGCCCGTGCGCTCGAGTCGACGATTGCCAAGGAGGCCGGCAAGCCGCTACCCCTCAATGTCGACGGTGCGATTGCCGCGGTGCTGCTCGACTTGAACGTGCCGCCCGCCCTCGCCAATGCCTTTTTCATGATTGCGCGTCTGCCCGGGCTGGTGGCGCATGCCAACGAAGAGCGGACCCGTCAGAAACCGATGCGCCAAATTCACCCGACCGATACCACCTACGACGGTCCGGCTCTCCGCCACCTGAAATGAGTTTCTCTTCTGACAGACTTCTCGATCGCGCAAAGTGGGAGGGCGAGGCTCCTGCCGAGCCATCTTCCCGCGCGGAAAGAGGCTCGGCAGGAGCCTCGCCCTCCCAAAGCGCTGAGTCGAATCAGTCCAGTGTAATGACCACACAATCCATGAAGCGCAAACCTGCCATTGAGTGGCCCCTTTCGCACTCAACGCGCCAGTTGCGGACAAGGGGCTTTCAGCCCCTTGACTCGTTCGCCTAGAAGCGAGGAAAGTACCATGCCCAACGAAATCCTCTCCATCTTCCCCGAAATCAACGAAATCAAGGACGCGACCCTGCGCAGCAAGACCGCCGCGACTTGGACCGCTGCGATGAAACGCAGCACGCTGTCCTACGATGATCTGCGCACCATGCCGTTCACGCTTTTGGTGTCCAACGTCAACGTGACCTTCGTTGAACACGTGCGTACTGTGTGCAAAATGTGCATCGCCTGCTGGGATGTGTTGCAGAAATCCTACGGCGACCGCAACATGGTCGACCGCGACGTCCTGATCGCCGGCGCGATGCTCGCCGATGTCGGCAAAGTGCTGGAGTTTACCAAGAAAGACGGCCAGTTCGTCAAAAGTGAACACGGCCGTTTGCTCCGCCATCCGTTCAGCGGTGTAGGACTCTGCTGGGAGCAGGGGCTACCCGAAGCGGTGATTCACGTCGTGGCGATGCATTCCAAGGAAGCGGCCGGTGGCAAACGCACCCCGGAAGGCATCGTCCTGCACCACGCCGATTTCATCGACTTCGAACTTGTCGGAGGCTGATCTGTACGGTGGGCTCCGCCCACCAATTGTTGTCCGAGATATCTTGTAGGGTGGGATCTGCCCACCTTTTTTGAGCGGCCAAGGAGATTACATGGGCCAGACAGTCGTCGAAAAACTCGCCACCGCCCACGCGGTGGGGCTCGAGCCAGGGGAGAAGGTTCTTTCCGGAGACTTCATTCGTAT
>JAKAKI010000028.1 GCA_021813505.1 bacterium
GTGCCATCGAAGAATACTTGGAGGCCTACAACAAGAACCCGCGACCGTTTGTCTGGACAGCATCGGTCGACGCTATCCTCCGCAAGATCGGTCCTTGTAAAGCCGTTTTGGAGACACTACACTAGCGCGCCAAGCGTCTAGTCCGACGCTGTGGATTCAGGAGTCATCCAGCAGCACCAACTTGTAATGGTCACGAGTTTCCGTACCTAAGCCACTTCCGGAGCGCGTGTTTCAGCGAACGGAGAGGAGTATCGTGGAGAGAATGTATTCAACCGCCAAAGCGCCATGCGGACTCGACTACCCGGCCGGTATCGCCCAGTGGAATCTCGAAGGCGTCCTCAGGCCTGTCGGTCATTGAAGTCTGTGGAACAGGAGCTTCAGAAGTTCTGGCCAATGCCGGCTTCTTCCTCCGGCTTCGCGATGGCCGATTCGGGAACTCTCGGGACTGTTGGTCCTTGGTCATAGAAGCCTAATTTAAGACGTCTGGAACTGGATTTTCCCGGACAGAAATCAGGGAGAGATCCCCAGTGTGACCTCTCCCCGACACTTGGCGGAACGCCAAATTAGCCGTTGAACTTGGGCGTGTTGCCCTCATCAACGTCCAGCGTGCCCTGCAACACGATGCGGTACTCACCCGTTGTCGGGTTGACCGACTCGACTTTGCAGCGGCAGGCAGCCGAATTGTACAGGACCTCGGACAGCTTCCACTGAAGCCGTGACGGAGAGGTCGGGGCCTTTTCGACGGTATGAATGTCTTTAATCGTCCAGTTGTACGACATGTCTGATCCTCCTCCTCTGACGAGTGGCTGCCCGGACGGAGCAGATACCCGGTCAAAGTCGACGATTAGAAGTTGGTCCCGTGGCCGTACATGGGGTTGTCCATGTCCAGCGTACCCTGCAACACAATGCGATACTCACCCGTCTCCGGATTGCAGGTCTCAACCTTCGCACGCGTGTTCACCGAGGAGAACACCAGATTGCTGATACCCACCTGCAGGGTCTTCGGCGACGTCGGGCACTTCTCCAAAAAGCGGAAGTCGTTGTACGTGAATTTGCTCATGATTTCACCTCCTCTTGTGCGATTGAATGGTTTTCGGTTCAATCGTTGATTGATGTTCGTGCGAATCTTTCTTCTCCGGCACATGCCGGCGGTGGCAATTCAGGATCACACGGTACTCCGATTCGCGCAGATCGAGCACCTGATCGGAATCCCCGAGGAACTCATCCCCTCTGGGTTCGGGGTTTGGTTCGCTGATTTCGCGAATTCGTACGCGAACGAGTGGTTTTACGAGTGTGTTCATGATCACCACTCCCTTCGAGATTAACCATTCCCATTGACGCCAGTTCGGCCACAGCCCAGCGGGCCATGGTCGGACAGCATTGCATCTTCAACGACAGCACAGCCGGATTCGCGGCCAGATCGGGATCTTCCAGAATCAACCGCGCCGCCGTGGCCAGATTGCGATGCCGTTGCGACAGCCGCGATCTCTTGAGCATCGTGGACACGAGCGACGTGGCAAACATGGCGGCGAACACGCCAACCCGCGGATCGAGACACTCCACGAACAGATCGAACCGATTCTCCGGCGACCGGTGGCCGCAGGTGATCCCCGAGCACTGCCTCATCCCGGAGACCGCGCACTGCAAATCGACGATCACATGCTCCACCAGATGGGCGACGTCGGCTACCTCGCCCACTGATTTGATCGAAACCCCCGGCTCCTCGTGCAAAAACAGCGGCGTGTTCTCCCATTCCTCGCAGCACGAGTGGTGGCTGAGCGTGGGGAACAGCGAGGACAGCGCCCGGTAGATCTTGAAAAAGTCGTTGGTCGTGGGCGGCTGATAGCCGTTGACGTCCAGGGTTACGATCAAATGGTTGAGGTCCGGGCGGAAACGGTGATTCAACATCTGAATTCGCGGCACCCGCGCATACTGAATGCGTATGATTTGCATAGCTGTGATTCGGCCGCATCATTCCAGAGAGGATCCAAATCCAAAAACGGGAGCACTTCTCACCGGCTTACTCCCATTATCGACGATCTGAAGCGGCACTTGAGGATTGATGTATGGAATTCCATAGCTAATCGCCTTACCTGCGGTTATGCATGCTCCGCAATAGGTTGGGACGGGCGCCGATCCTGAATGGCGTGAGTGTCAGGTGAGAGACAGCCCGCCATCGATGTGAAATTCCTGACCGGTGATATAGGCCGCGTTGTCCGACACCAGAAACCGCACCAGATTGGCCACTTCCTCGGCGTGCCCGAAACGCCCGAGCGGGATCCGGGACAGAATCTGATCGCGCTCCTCGGGTGTGAAGCGCTCCAGCCGGCGGGTCTCGATCACGCCGGGGCAGACGCAATTCACAGTGATCCCGAGCCGGGCATTTTCCTCGGCGAGGCCGCGGGCCAGGCCGGCAATCGCCATCTTGGAGGCCGTCAGATTCGTGTGAGCCGCGGCGCCGAGGCGCAGAGAGGTTTCGGTAATGAATACAATGCGGCCATACCCGCGCTGGCGCATCGGATTGATTGTCGCCCGGGTGAGATTATAGATGCCATCGAGATTGGTTCGCATGACGGCATCCCACTGATGGCGGTGCATCGTATGAAAGGGGGCGTCGGATCGTACGCCGGCGTTGTTCACGAGAATGTCGATGCGGCCAAACTCCGCGAGCGCTTCCTCGACCATCTGGTTGCAGGCCGCCGCATCCGCCACATCAGACCCCACCGGATAGGCTACGCCGCCTTCGGCGCGCAGCCGGGTGCAGAGGCTCTCGGCCTCCAAATGCGATGTGCAATAGTTCACGACCACGGAGGCGCCCTCGCGCGCGAGGTCCATGGCAATCGCACGGCCGATGCCATGCGAGGCGCCGGAGACGAGCGCGACCTTGCCGCGCAAAGTCCCATGGCCCGCGACCGCGGCCATCCTGGTGCCTGTCGTGAAACTGCGCCGGAACTGCAAAGTTCGATTGAGTGATGGAACGGCATCCGCTGTTAGCGTGCCCATATTGACGGTGCTTGTCTCCCCGCCTCGTCTGGTCTGGTGCTCTGTCAGCATTGTCCTGTCCCCCTCCGTCGTCTCAAGCACGCGTCCGCGGCGTCCTTCCATGCCGGCGGATCGTATGATCATTCACTGTTGTATTGGTGATCGTAGCGCCCGCCAACTCCGGGGCGCCACTGACTCGAGATTCTCCCGTGATGGATTCCGGCAAAAATCGCTCGGGATGGGCGGCCATGAGTTCCTGCGCCTGCTCGTAGTCGTCGGGCCGCCCGATGTCGAGCCATAGCCCATCGTGGCTCGTGGCAACCACCTTCTGCCGCGCATCGAGCAACGCCAGAACCAAATCGGGGAAGTCAAACCGCACGCCTTCGGGTATCCAGCGGACGGCCTCCCGCGAAAAGACGTACACGCCTTCCGATACGCGGAGCGGATACGACGGCTTCTCCTGGTACTCGGTCACATAGCCGTCGCCCGACACGGCCAGCACACCATACTCAGAGCGAAGAAGACGATGGTGCGTCGAAATCGTCAGGAGCCGGGGCGGGTGATTACGACAGTGCTTCTCGAGCAGTGTCGCATAATCGAGGTCGGTTAGAATGTCGCCATTGAGAACCAGAAAGTGATCCGGTAGCTCTTCCACCAGCGCCCGTAGCGGTCCGGCGGTTCCCATTGGCTTGTCCTCGCGGTGGTACTCGATGCTGACTCCCCAGCGGGAGCCGTTCCCGAAATACGCCGAGATCAATTCTGCCAGATGTCCCACCGCAAAGATCAGATTCCGGATTCCCTGCCGCTCCAACTGACGAACCAGGACCTCCAGAATCGGATGGTCTCCGACCGGCATCAGGGGCTTTGGAAACGACGTAGTGAATGGCAGCAGTCGGCGTCCCTGGCCGCCGGCAAGTATGACCGCGGTGCGTCGGCCGGCTAGGCCGGAATCGCCTTTCGACTCCGACGAGTGATCACGACGGATCAAAACACCTCCACGCCGGTGGAGTCGCGGCGGCATAAGGGCCAACACGCGATGTTTCCGGCCGGGTAGTCGGCGGCAACAGCCGCAAGATGTGCCGAATCGCGACTCAACAGAACGGTCTCTGCCAGGCGAGGCAATACAGGACAAAAATCGAAGCGATGCCCAACCAGATCCGAAGCCGACTTCTACGCGATTTCTTCATGCACACCTTCCCATGGTGACCGTTAATTCGGGGCAGAAATCCATTTCCACCCGATGCCGCCACGCGGCATGATGTAAACACTTACAAAGCCGATGCCGGATTCGCGGCGCCCGATGAGATCCAGGCGGAAGCGACTACCTCACAACGAGTTACGAGATAGGACGACTCGGCTCATCGTTCTAAGTCGGGTCATGGCTTGGGATTAGTTGGGAAATCGTGGAGCCAGGGGGTGGAAGAATCTTCCGTTCCGTTGTGCACTTGGGAAAGGGGACGTTAGAGGCGGGTTGAATATCCCAAAATCGGTGACCAGAGAAAGAGAGAGGTGGGCAAAGCCCACCCTACCAGCTTGGCCCATAGGGAATTCGTAGGGCGGGCTCCGCCCACCGGTACTTGCGGGAATGATCCCGATGCGAGTCGAATCCACGGCGGTGATGGTTTCTCAACACGCCCTCACGATCAGTGCGGGAGTCCTGAGGGTCACGTTCGAGCCTGCAGGAACTCCGTTTTCCAGCGGTCGAGAGCGACATCGAGGGGAATTTGCGGAGTTCGCAACGGGAAGCGGGTAGCCAATCCACCGTTCAATGGCCGAGGCGCCAGGCGGTTCAAGTCACGGTAGCTGACCGCCTGAATCGTGTCGTCACTCTTTCCGAAAAGCCTGACCAATTTGAGCGCGAACTCGTACCGCGAAAGGATTTCGTCTCCGGCAACATGGCGCAGACCAGTCCCCCGGCCTTCGACGATTTCGATGATCGCCGATGCGAGGAATTCTAAGGGTGTGATGTTCGATCGCTGGTCAGTCGCTACAGTTAGTGGCGGCCGTTCCAGCATCGTGATGACAAGCTTCTCAGCCCAAGTCGGCCGGTTCGGCAGCCCGATTCCCAGGAAACTCGCAGAGCGGACAATCGCCCAGTCCGGGAAAATGGTCCGCACGATTTCTTCAGCCACATTCTTCGTGTGACCGTACACGTTGATCGGGTTCGGAACAGCACTCTCGTCGTACGGCCCCTCTCTCCCATCGAACACATAGTCCGTGGACAAGAAGATCATCCGACAACCGGATCCTTCAAGAGCCTTACTAAGAGATTGCGCACCGATCGTGTTCACGCATAATGCGAATTCCGGATCCCGTTCACAGCGGTCGACATCAGTCAGGGCCGCCGCATGGATGACGCAGTCGGGTCGAGCTGTCCCGACAAACTCCGCGATTGATTCCGCGTTGAGCAGATCCAGTTTCAGGGGAGTAACTGCTGCGGGTGACGGCTGGGGGAGTTCACGATAGCCTCCGACCACAGCGTGGCCACGCGAGGCCAGCGCCGTGACCAATGCGCGTCCGAGGAGGCCCGATGCTCCTGTGACCGCAACGCGTTGTGGAGGGAAGTCAATCGCCACGGAGGAATGCCGGTGTCCATGTGGTCCGTCGCCGGCACCATTCGAGGTTTGATTTCATCCAACGGACAGTGGTTTCCAAACCGGCGTCCATCGCTGTTCGCGGTCGCCAGCCGAAGGCCGTCTCGGTTCGCGTGAAATCCAAAGAGTAGCGGCGGTCGTGTCCGGGACGGTCCGGCACGCTGGTGATCAGCGCCGTGTTAGCGTTGCAGAGCCGGCAGATCGACTGGGCCAATTCCAAATTGCGAGTTTCATCCGTCGAGCCGAGATGCCAGACAATCTGCTCACGGCGATGGGCGGGATCGTCGGCGATTCGCATGATCCCATCGACAAAGTCATCGACATAAAGCCAAGAGCGCGATTGCAGCCCGTCGCCATAAAGCGGCAACGGTTCGCCGGCCAACGCGCGGGAAATGAACAGCGGGATGACTTTCTCAGGATATTGGCGGGGACCGTAAACATTCACCGACCGGACGATGGCCAAATCGAGATCATACGCCCGCCCGTACGCGAGTGCCAGCCGGTCGGCAACCGCCTTGCTGGCCGCATACGGGCTGGTCGGCGTCAGAGGGGCGTCGGTTCCAAATCGAATTCCCTGCGGAGTCGGTCCGTAAACTTCATCCGTTGAGACAATGATAACCGCCGGTTTTGGCGTCAGCCGGCGGCGGCCGGCCGATTTGAGCATATTCTCGGTGCCACGGACATTGGTTCTCACAAAGGCGCCGGCGTTTTCCAGCGAACGGTCCACGTGAGTTTCGGCAGCGAAATGCACAATCAGATCGAATCCCTGCGTGAAAAGCCCGTCCACGGCATCATCGTCGGCGATATCAATGCGTTCATGCCGATGACGGGGATCGACGGCGGCTTCTTCCAGATTGTCCAATGAGCCCGCGTACGTAAGACAGTCTGCATTCACGACAATCGCGTCACGATGGCCACGCAGAAACGCACGCACAAAATGCGATCCCAGAAAGCCGCAACCGCCGGTGACGAGGACTCTCATCGGCTGCCCGATTTCGTCGCGGCGCTGGGAGCATTCCAGTCGTACGGGATCTTGTTGTGATACGGATCGAGATGGTACTCGTCGGGATGGGCGCGGTTGTATGGCTCAGTCGGGCAATTCATGCAAATCACGTCGCAGTTCCCGATGTTCTTGAACCCATGGTAGACTAAAGGCGGGATCACAATCAACCGCGGCTGGGTGCCCTCACACTCGATTTCGTCCAACTGTCCGCGCGTGGGTGATTCCGGACGATCATCATACAGCGCAAAACGTGCCTGTCCCTCGATCAGACAGAAGTGATCCGTCTGGATACGGTGTTGATGCCACCCCTTCACAATTCCCGGCCTGGCGGTGGTCACATACACTTGTCCGAACTGCTGAAACTCGGGATCATCCCGGCGCAGAATCTCGAAGAGCCGGCCGCGATCATCGGTGTGAACAGCCAGCAGGCGAACTGAGCAACCGTGAATCATCGGCCCCGGTGCCTCCGTGTGGGACGTACCGGTCTTGCGACCGACGCGTCGAACAAATCCTTGACCCAAAGATCGAACGGCCGCCAGAATTTCTGTTTGCTTCCTGGCCGGAACCACGTGCGCGCCGCGAGTTGGGCCGCGTGCTGCAGCGATTCGACTGTCCCAGCATCGCTCCACCAGCCGGAGACAATCCCGTGCGTCAAGTTCCCCTGCCGCACATAGTGATTCGTGACATCGGTAATCTCGATCTCACCTCGGCGGGAGGGCTTGAGCGTCGGAATGATTTTGAAGACTGTGGAGTCATAGAAGTACACACCGATCACGGCGAACTCCGACGGTGGCACTCGAGGTTTTTCCACCACGGCGCTGATGCGGCCCTTCGCGAATTTCGCTACGCCGAACCGCTCGGGGCGCCGCACTTTCTTCAGAAGAATCCTTGCCCCCGATCCCTGGCGCACGAACTGCTCCACGTGGGGGCGGATACTCTTTTCCAGAATGTTGTCGCCCAGAATCACGCACAGAGATTCCCCGCCGGCAAATTCGGCGGCATGTCCGAGCGCTTCTGCGATTCCGCCCTGCCCCTTCTGGTAGGTGTAGTATAGTCCCTTGAACCCGAACTGTCGGCCGTCACCGAGCAGGCGCATGAAGTCGCCGGGATTCTGCCCACCGGTGACGATCAATACCTGGTCGATCCCCGCTTCGATCAGCGATCGCAGCGGATAGAAGATCATGGGGCGATCCCAGATCGGCAGAAGATGCTTGTTGGTGATCTGCGTGAGCGGACCAAGACGCCGCCCAAGCCCTCCGGCAAGAACCACACCCTTCATGGTGTGCCGGACCTGTCGAGTATCGTGCGTGTCAAGTCACCCATCGCGGGGAAAATAGAGTCTCAATCCCGGTGTGTCGAGGGAATCGTGAGCGATGGGTTTAGGGGTTGGCGGTTGGCGGCATGGGCTTCCAGTCCGTGCACATGCATGGGCAGGATGCCCATGCTACCATGTGAATCCCGCATGCCATCCGAAGGGGTGTATTGCACGCGCCCCGGCTCCGCGCGCGACCCGCCAGATCGCCGGGGATTGATTCCGCTACGAAATCTCGGCCTCGCGCCAGCGGCGCCAGAAGGAAAGCAGCGATCCAAAGGTGATGATGATGACGCCCGCCCATACCAGGCTGACCAGCGGTTTCGTTGCCAGGTCGATTGTCAGCACTCCAGCGGTGCCGCCTATCGGCTTATGCGGATCATCGACCGCTAGACGGATGGTCTGCGATTCGACTTTCATCCCGGCCAATGAAACCTGGATCTCTGTTCCCGGAATTCGCGCGGGAATCGGTGCCATTCCTGCTGCACCGGAGGCCATGGATGGCATAATGGTCAGCGTGTCCGTCCCGCGCGCTGCCCCGATCTCCGCCGACACAGTCATCGCCCCAGTAGTATCGTGACTGTCCATCGCGAATCGCCGGAATGTCAGCGTCCAGTCACCGACCGACTTCGAAGTGCCTTTGACCAGTTCAACAAAATTACCAGCCTCGCCCGCGCGGAAGTCCATCGGGGCGAGATAAATGTCCTGGACCAGTCCGGCGACAATGTGCGGGTTGCGCATCTCCGAATTGGTGTAATCCGAATAATAGAGTTTGGGCCGGGCATCAATCGTCGCGCTCCCCTTGGCCAGCGTCAAATCGAAATACCCTTCGGTTTCCCTGTGCCCGTCAACTTTGCGGTTAAACGTCACATCATAGCCGAATGCCTCCTGAGGCTGGCTGGGTTCAAGGCTCAACCGTTTGGACACCGAATAACCCGAGGATCCCAGAATCCCGAGCAGCATAATCGCAAAACCAAAGTGCGTCAGATGGCCGGCCATTCGCGGGAGTTTCCATTCAGAGAACCGAATCAGCGCGGTCAGATTGGAAACCAGCGCTCCGGTCGCCCCAACAATGACCAGCAGGTGGGCGACATTAACCACCCCGAGGAAGATCGCCACGACCGCCACTCCGATCGCGCACATCAAGGCTGGGAAGATATTGCGATAGAGTTCCCGCCAGGGAGTCAGACCGAATATCAGGAACGGCGAGATTGTCAATGTCAGGGCGATGAATATCCCCATCGGAATGCTGATCATGTTGTAATAGCTCATCGCCACATTGGCCGGATGGCCGCCGATCTTGGTCAACAGCGGCGCCGACGTACCGATCAATACCAGCGCCGACGTCATCACCAAAAGCAGCAGGCCAAACACGAGTCCGAACTCTCGCGAATTGACGGCCCGCGAAATCGGTACTGTTGGAACACCTCGAGTCCGCGTTATCAACGCAACAATCGAGAGAATCGTGGCGCCGATCATGTACACGATCAGGTAGCCATTGATGCCCAGATCGGTAAACGAATGAACCGAGAAATCCGCCAGAACGCCGGAGCGTGTCAGGAAGGTCCCGTAAACAACCAGCAGATAGGAGACGAGTGCCAAACCGATATTGGTCTTCAGCAATTTGGGCTGCATGCGGAACAGGATCAGTCCATGCAACATCGCCAGTGCGGTGAGCCATGGAATCAGTGAGGAATTCTCAACCGGATCCCATCCCCAGTATCCGCCCCATCCAAGGACTTCGTAGGCCCAGAATGCCCCAATGAAGATCCCCGCCCCGAGGCTCATCACGGAGAAGCCCACCCATGGGAAGACCTGCGCGGTGAACTCGTCGAATTTGCGTGTCGTCAGCGCGGCGAGAGCATACGCGAACGGGATCGCGAGAGCGGCATAGCCGAGAAACACAATGGGCGGATGGATCACCATCCACGGGTCCTGCAACAATGGATTCAATCCCCGGCCATCAGGCGGGATATCCAGTGTCATCGCAAACGGCGAACGAACCAGCAGCAGAAGCACCAGGAAGAACTGCGTGACCATGAAATAGGCGATAACCCAGCGAGTCAAAGGACCATTGCTGCGCAAAAGGAACAGTCCAATAATCGATCCCAGAAAGGCCCACAGCAGGAAGGTTCCTTCCTGCCCAGCCCACAACGAGGAGACCAGGTAACCCAACGGAAGGTCGCGCGAGGAGTAAGAAGCGACGTAGGAGAATTCGAAACGGTGCGCCAGAAACGCATAAAGAAGGTACACGAAGGCCAAAGTCAGGCACGCCGTTGTTGCCACATAGGCCGGTTTCAGCCATCGCGCGAGACCCGGCGAGCGGCTTACGCCCAAGGCGAAGGTCGCAACGCTCAAGAGTGCGGCCAGATAAAGGAGAATATCCCCAACGTTCATTAATCAGTCCTCTCCATCATCACACGAAGTCCATGCCCGGCAGGCTGATATCACACATCGCTCCATGATACGCCGCCACGGTCAAGAGACCAAGCGTTCCGACGACAACCGTGACAGGAGCATGTCAAAATCGGAGAGATTCCACCACCAATCCAGTTCTCGCAACCCTCTGATCCGTTGCCACTTGTGAACATTGGTCGTGTCTGATTCCGACCGTCGCCTATATCCCATTGTCCATTGTCCTTTGTCCTGCACCTGAACGCCGATTGTCCGCGCACAGATTTCTGATTGAAACCCTTGACACCCCCTCCCCGTATTGATTATCAACATCATGACAGCGAGCCGCTTTGGCTGCAACTGTCGATTGGGGAGGTGCTCGATGATCACAAAACTTAGGACGACACCGTGGCGCGCAAGTGATTGCGTCATCGCGTGCGTTCCTGTTTCGAGGGCATTGTCCCCGGCCGGCGGGCCGTAGCGTTTTCCCAGCAAGAGCAGTTGGAAGCGACTCCGTTCCGCCGAAAAAGTGGAACGGTTTTTTGTTGAATTGAGACAAGCGAAGCAAGGGAGCAACATATGCAGTGGTCAATTGAAACTCGAAATCTGCGGCGCACGTTCCGTGACCGGCCGGTGAGGCGATTGTTCCGCCGCGCCGTCGGTACGAAAGTCCCCGACAAGGTGGCCCTGGAGTCGGTTAACGTGACCGTCAAGCCGGGCGAGCTCTTTGGGCTTTTGGGCCCCAATGGCGCCGGCAAGACGACTCTGATCAAGATCCTTTCCACGTTGCTGCTTCCAAGTGCCGGAGAGGCGTTGGTGGATGGCATTGATGTGGCCAAGGACCCGGATGGCGTTCGCCGGCGCGTCAACATGGTCTCCGGCGGCGAGCATTCTGGATACGGAATTCTCACCGTGCGCGAGACGATATGGATGTTTTCGCAATTCTATGGTGTTCCGACGAAAGTTGCGAAGAAGCGCGCGGATGCCATGATCGAGCGGCTGAACCTGACCGAATCGGCGGATACCAAGACATCCAAATTATCCACCGGGATGCGCCAGAAGATGAATATCATCCGCGGCTTCGTCTCCGATCCGAAGATCCTGTTCCTGGATGAACCGACTTTGGGACTGGATGTTGGCATCGCCCGCGAGGTGCGTGCCTTTGTCAGCGAGTGGATCAAGGAACACCCGGAACGCACGGTATTGCTGACCACGCATTACATGGCCGAGGCCGATTCGATGTGCGACCGGGTCGCGATCATCGATCAGGGACGTGTCCTGGCTTGCGACACTCCGGCCAATCTCAAGCGTGACCTGGCGCCCGACTGTGTCTATCAGATTGAAGTCCCCCTTTGGACGGAGACGATCAGTCCGCTGGATCAGATGCCCGTCGTGCGTTCGGTGGCCATGGAACATCGCGGCGATCAGGGACGGACTCACCTGCGAGTGATCCTCGAAGAGGAAGGCGGGATTGCCTCAGTGACCGACCGGCTGGCCAAGCGCGGCGCCCGGGTGCTTTCGATGACACGGCTGGAACCGTCCTTGGAGGACGCATTTCTCAATCTGGTCGGCCATGGCCTGTCATCGGGCAATGGGGAGAATGGTGCACGCTGACACCAGCGGACTTCACCCCTTGTGTTCGCGGGTCCTGTCTCCGGGAGGGCGAGGCTCCCGCCGAACCTCTTTTCCGCGCGGACGCAAGGCTCGGCAGGAGCCTCGCCCTCCCTCGGCCCGTGTTCAACATATGAATCCATCGGAGAATCGAGAATAGCTTATGCGAACAAATCTGACTACGAATCTGAGAGCCATCTGGGGACGCGCATACGTCCGCGTGGTCGGCGCCAACCGTGAGCCATCATGGTTGTTCTTCGAAGTTGCCCTCCCACTTCTGGCGTCGTTTTCCTTCGCCCTGATCTATCGCGGCATGGGTGCGCCGGAGCAGTATGTCGGCTTTGTCGTCGTGTCAGGCGCGATGATCGCCTTCTGGCAGAACATCCTCTGGTCGATGGCGGCGCAGTTCTATTGGGAAAAGGAAATGGGCAATCTCGAGCTCTATCTGATTGCCCCCATCTCGCGCATGTCGATCCTGATGGGAATGGCAGTCGGGGGGTTGTTCATGACTGCGATCCGCGCCACACTCATCTTGTTGATTGGGACCTGGGTGTTCGGGGTGACCTATCAGGTATCGAGCTGGCTGCTATTGACCGGTGTCTTTGTGCTCACCATGGGCGCCGTATATGGCCTCGGCATGCTCTCGTCATCGCTGTTCATGCTGTTCGGACGGGAGGCGTGGCACACGGCGAATCTCTTCCAGGAGCCCGTGTACTTCGCGACCGGATTCTACTTTCCGGTACGGGCCTTGGGTGATCTGGGAGCGATGCTGGCATCGGCGATCCCGCTCACGCTGGGACTCGACGCCATCCGGCAGTTGATCTTCTCCGGAACGCCGGTCAATCCCCTCTTCACGGTGAAGACGGAGATGCTGCTATTGGTTGTGGCAACAATCCTCTTCAATTGGGCGGCGTTGCGGGCGTTGCGGTTCATGGAGAATCTCGGCAAACAGTCGGGACGTTTGACGCTTAAGGGACAGTGACCTAACGAAACAGAGAATTTTATGATGAATAGACTCTCAACGACATATCGCTCGCTCGTCACCTCCGGTCGTTTGGGGTGGGCCGTGGAATCAAACTGGGCCGATCCTTTTGTGTTCATGATCTATCAGATCGTGCGTCCGCTTTTTGGCGCGTTCATTCTGGTCGTCATGTTCAAGGTGGTGACCGGCCAGCCGGCATCGGCGCCGGCATTCGCGCAGGTTTATGTCGGCAACGCCATGTTCATGCTGGTGATTCAGGTGTTGTTCGGACTTGGGATCGTGATCTTCGAGGATCGCGAGCGATTCGAAATGCTGCGCTATATCTACCTTGCGCCTGTGGGATTCGGTGTCTACCTCACAGGGCGCGGACTGGCCAAGACAATCGCGACCACCGCCGGCGTCGTGTTCACGATTCTGGCCGGCTGGCTGATATTCGGCATTCGGTACGATCTGGGATTCGGGGACATCCCATATTTCACCGCCGTCCTGCTGTTGGGGATTGTGGCGATTCTCGCGCTCGGAGTCGCTCTGGCCGCGGTCGCCATGGTGACCTCGCGCGAGGGATTCGGCCTGTCCGAAGGTGTCGCGTCGGTCTTCTACCTCCTCTCGGGCGCGGTTTTCACGATCGATATCCTGCCGCGCTGGATGGTATCGGTGGGGCACATCCTGCCCTTCACCTATTGGCTGGAGGCACTGCGGCGCAGCCTCCTGCACACGCCGTACATCGGTTCGCTGTCGCACTTGAGCGACGCGCAAATCCTGTTGCGGCT
>JAKAKI010000058.1 GCA_021813505.1 bacterium
TTCACCGTTGTCGCACCGAGAGGAGGTCGCGTACATGGGAATTCTCACTGTTCAAGGGTCGCTCCGCGTGGCACAATTCTGGCCAAAGGGGGGCGCCGATGCCGACACAGCCACCGTAGAGGTTGTGATTACTCGCAAGGATGCCTTCATGTACACCGATGACAATGGTCGGAAGCGGATCACCAGAGTATTCAAGAATGCGGCCGTGATCGGACGTGGGCGTGAGCTGCCCGTCCTGAAGCATGACAAGAGGCGCAATGTCGATAAGATCAATGTACGGCTCCAAGGTATAGATGCGCCGGAGTTGCATTTTTCACCATATTTGCCCGGTTCCAAGGGTTTCAACGGCAAGTTTCGGCAGTGTTTCGGTGAGACCTGCGCGAATGCACTGCTCCAGTACCTCTCCAAATTGAATCTGCAGGATATCCCTTGCGAGGTCCGTTCGCGCGTCGCAAAGCCTTCTGATGTGTGCGACGTCTACGGTCGGATTGTCGGGAATCTTGTTATCATCCTGGACGGTTCACATGTTGATCTGAATCACTGGATCATTAGCGAGGGATGGGCTCTGCCCAGCATTTATAACTCCATGACAACCGGCGAGATTCGACAAATCCTGGCTGATTACGCTGTGGCGAAAACAAGCAAGCGGGGGTTACACAGCGGCCGGTTTGTGTCAGCAAAATTGGTCGCCTTCAATGACAAGCGCCGGTATAGAAAGGGTTCAGACTCATTCAAGGCCTACAGTGACAAGGGAAGCATCAACACAGCGAAGTTCTTCCGTCGCCAGGCGGAGCACCACGTGAGGCGCGCATTCAAACCTGACGAGACTCCCATCAGATTTCCCGACTTCATTGCATCAAGGAAGGAGGACAAAGCCGTCGATATGGACTCATTCCTGACTCACCGAGGACCTGCAACGGCGAAATCCTTCGGCAAGAAACTCAGGCAGCTTGGTACGTTTGTCAAGCGGGGTAGCTATCCGATCGGGACAGAGCTTGTCTTCTGGGAAGCAGCGGCCAAACTCGTGAAGGCTGGGACGAAAAAGGAGATCACATCCTGGTAGACACCGGCGAAGAATCACATGCGGTATCACGAATCCGGTCCTGGCCGCAAAAGATAGCCGTTGCCGGATACGGAACGCGTTTTCACGCGATGCCGAGATCACCTGATCAGGCTGGCACAAATGTTAGCGCCTAATTGGGTCTCACCAGCCAGAAATCGCGTGGATAGAGCCGATATACTGTCGCGTCGCCTTCGGTGCTCCGGAGATACTGTTCATATGATTTGAACTGCTTTTCCGGGCCGACGATGAAATAGACTGCGTCCGCGACATCTGCCTTCTTGGGCCCGTAACCTGGGAGCACCTGGCCATAGGTGTACTCCATCCGCGAGTTCAGATCGCCGAAGAGATCGCGTGAATCACGCTGCGCAAGCACGCCCTGGCGGAATCGGCGGACAGCATCCGGTGTCACACCGTCTTCAAGGTCGGCAGCCATCGCTTCGCCGCGTTCCTCGAACGAGGAACCCGAACGGTATTCGGCGAACGCCCGGGAAATGGCGTATTCGGCGAGCGATGTGTCGTAGGGTGCCTTCTTCAGTTCATTCACGACAAACTGCATAGTCTGTGCCAGATCGGGACACCGCTCGGCATAATAGATCAGGCGGCCCTGCGATTCGTCGTAGCGCAAACCATTTGAGTACGCCAGACCGGCGCTCCACGTCTTCATGAACATGCTGTGCGCACCATGTCCGCCGTACAATCGCGCCGAGAGAAACTTCTTGATCGCCTCTGGGTCGAAATCGACGAAACTGGCGCCTTTGACGGAATTAACAAGAACGCCTGAGCGCGTGTTCTCATTGAGGAGTCCGACAAATACCGGCCGCCCGAGTCCGGGCGTGCGCTCGCGCAGGCGGTTCACGATTCGTGGGCTGCCGCTGTAGGCCAGATGCTTGGAGGGAGACTGATCCAGCCCTGCCAGAAGCGCCTGAATTCGCGGCTCGAGGGCCTTCTGATTGGGCGTATTGCCAATGACAAAGCTGCGGACATTGTCAGCGTGCCGAAGCAATTTCATTACGCTGCCAAGTTCCGCGAGCGCGGTCTTCGGCGGAACCGCGAGATCGGCGCTCATCTGATGGCAGAGATAGGTCCAGTCTCCCTGAAGGCTGTTGTCCGGAAGATCCGCGAGCGTCAGCTGCAGGTCATTGGCAGCGTCACGCACCAGCTCTCTTGTTGCCGGCGAGAGTGCATCGCATTTCGATTTCGCGGCGGTGATCGCATCATTGAGTTTCTCGGCGGCGACGTCTTTGCCTTGCAGGATGGCCAGCGCCGAGGCCAGATGATCTCGATCTGTCTGCGAGGGCATGGCGGCGAGTTTATCCATGAAACCGCTAAACTCGGCAAGGGTTGCCGGAGAACCGGCATCCTTCAGGCGCCACCGCAAACGGTGCAGGGCGTGAGTCTGAGTCAGAAAGCAGCCGGTGGTCAGAATCAGGGGATTGGTCTGCCGCCAGTAGGCGTTCGCCGGATCCATGACCCAGGATTCCTCGGAGCCTCGCATCGTGTTGCGAAGCGATCCCAGCGATAGGTCGATGGCATCGCGGAGGCGCGGCAGATTTTCGATACGCCAGTCGGCGTCGTACAGTATCGATCCCAGCCAGTCCATCGCGATCTGAGACTCGGCGGCGTCATTGCCCGATGCTTTCGCGACCAATTCCACCCGCTCGGTGCGGTCGTTCACGCTGAAGTATGTGCGCAGGTCATAAATCTCGCGGCGAATCCGCTCTTTCATGTCATCGTAGGAAACCGGCTTGCCGTCCTTGAGCACGCCAACCTCGGTGAGCAGGGTGGGCAGTGCGGCCGCATAGAACAGCAGCGACTCGGGAACGACATCCATCCGGAACGCCAGACCCACGGTGGCGCTACTCATATTCTCGAATGTTGAGTTCACTACCCGACCGCCGCCGGGCAGTTTGTGATTCGTCCACCGCAATTGGTCATCAAGCGTCATCGGAGGATTGCTGATGAACTTGGGCATCGGGATCTTGCGCGCCTCGCCGTCGATGACCGCCGTCTTTACGTCGTAGTCCGCCTTGAAACGGCGCATCGCGACCTCTTTGCTGGATACCCCATACTGCTGCTGCAATCCAGCGATGTAACTGTCGATGCGGGCGGTCCGTGCGGCTTCTGTCTCTTTGATCATGTCAGCGCTGGGACGGGCAGCGACACCATAGGGGATGTGTTCGAGCAGGCCCCATTTCTGAATGTAGTCACGCCAAATGTTCTTCGCTGAGGCAAGTTGGGTCCCGGCGAATTGCAGTTCGGAGTCCAATGTCAGCCGTTTCCGGAATCCAGGAGCTTTCCGGAGATGCTGAAGATGGCCGAACCAATCGGCGACGCCGCCACGGAATCCGAATCCGGGAGGCGTGTTGAGCAGCTTCTTCAAATCCCGGTTTCGTTCCATCACGCGGCTGCGGGCACGCTTGTTGAACTCTTTCAGCGCGTCCGAGCCATCCGGCATACTGGCGATGGCGCGGAGTTCACTCAAAATCACCGAACGGACGGAATCGATCATCGACTCGGTTGCCACTTCGCGCTTGATGTTGTTGAGCCCGATCGATACGGGATGTCCCTTGTCGGAGCTGACCCAGCCGAAGACGGCATTGGCCCCGAGGTCCATTGCGCGGGTTTGCGAGTCGATGAACTTTCGGTACAGATTCGACGTTTCGCCTCCCGCAAGATTGGCGATCAGCAAGTCGAGCAGGTAGCCCTCGTTGTTGTCGTACGACAACGAGGGCGTCCATCCGTAGATCAGCAAACCGGGCTGGTCTTCATTTTCGTTGGGAAACGACACGATCCGAATCGCCCCTGGGGCTGCGCTCCGGGGGGGAGGAAGCCGGTCATCCAGTGTCGCTGGGTCATCGCCGATTTTGGCGTCGGGTTCGACTTTGGCGAGGAGCGCCGATGTCTTGGCGAGACAGTCGTGAAGTGTGACATCATCGGGGAGTGCGACAATCACGCCCATGTTGTTCAGATGGTATGTGTTCTCGATGAAGCGCCACATGTCTTCGGGGACCATGGCGCGGATCGAGTCCGGAAAACCGCCGGCGTCGTTGCAGAGTGGATGGCCGGCGCCATACTGGAGCAATCCCATCTCGCGGCCCAGGTACGACCACGGACGCTCGTACCCACTCACCATTTCGTTGTATACAGTGCCCTTCTCTTCAAGTCGCAGGCTGCTATCGGCCGGATTGACGGTGTATCCGACATTGCAGACTTCGCGCCGGATTTCCTCATCGGAGAAATTGGGATGCAGCAATGCGTCCAATTGGTGCTGCATCAAATTGAAGAAGACATCGGCCCCTGCCGGCGTGTGAAAGTGATAGCATGTCTGGAGCTGGGCCGTGAATGCCGAGCTATTCCCAAGCGACATCGCCTCCAGCGATCCGACGTACCTCCCTTTGGTGCCCTTTCCCAAAAGCAAGTGTTCGCAGGTGTGCGGCTCGCCTTTGTCCGAGGGCGGGATCGAGTTGACCCAGATGAAGGCCTGCGGGACCGATTGTATGCGCAACAAATCCAGAATGAATCCGCTGGGCACATGTCGGAACCGTCCGCCCATCGCCTTGCCGGCGTCATCCTCGTAGACCGTCTCGATCCGGAAATCGGAGATGACCTGATTGGGTTTCAGGGATTCGAACGCAGGATCAGCGGCGGCAGACGAGACAATCATGGAAGTGATACACACCATCACGGCGGTTAAGAAGAGCTGCTTACACATTTGTGGACCTCGATGACAGGGGAGACTTGGAGAGATCGATTACATCGAACGGCATTCCCCTATATAGGACGGACAGGCCACCTTCGGCAAGCGGTTGTCGAGCGCCAATGGCACGCACGGCGGGTGACCGCACTGTCGAATCAGCTTCTTGCTTGGGGAGCGAACCATTCCCGCAAGTGAGCTACTGCTTGAACATATCAGTGCTAAGGTACTTTAGCCCTGAATCCACCATCAGTGTCGCGATGGTAGCATCAGGGCCGAGGTGCTCGCCGATTCGGATCGCTGCCACGACATTGGCACCGGACGAAGTTCCGGCGAAGAGGCCCTCTTCACGGGCGAGACGGCGGGCCATTGCTTTGGCTTCGTCGGTCTTGACTGTGGCGATTTCGTCGACGAGACCGGGCTCCCAGAGCGGGGGCGTGTAGCCGACGCCGACACCTTCGATCTTGTGCGGCCCCGGTTGGCCGCCAGACAAAACGGCGGACTCGGCCGGCTCGACAACGACGATCTTCACGCGGGGATTGTGGCGCTTCAGGATCGTCGCCACACCGCGCGAGGATGCCGCCGTGCCCACACAATGAACGAATGCATCGACCTTCCCATCTGTCTCGTTCCAGATCTCCTCGCCTAACGAATAGTAGCCGGCGATTGAATCAGTGTTGTTGAGCTGGTCGGTCCAGAACGTGTGCGGCTTCTTGCTGAACTCGCGGGCGGCCTCGATCATGTCGAGAATCAGTTTCTTGGTGGTGAGGCCTCCCTCGCTGGGCACCAGGGTCAGCCTGGCGCCGAAGGCGGCCATGTGATTCAGTTTCTCCCGGCTGAAGGCGTCGGATGAGACGATGTGGATGGGGTATCCCTTCCCCACGCAGATTAACGCCAGCGAAATCCCAGTGCTGCCACCGGTGTACTCAAGCACGGTATCGCCGGGCTTTAATCGGCCGTCGTCCTCGGCCTTCGAAATTATCGCCAGGGCCGCACGATCTTTCATGCTGCCGGTGGGGTTCTCCCATTCCAGCTTGGCGAAGATCTTCGCGCAACCGGGCGGAACAACTTTGCGTAGTTGTACCATGGATGTGTTGCCGATGGCCTGCAGAATATTCAGATCGACGCCCATATGATCGCGTTCCGTGGTGACCTCAACTGCTCTGATCGAAAGAAATGTGAATCTCCGTGCAGTCGCAATCCGGAAAGTCCGGGGCGATGATACGGATGCGTGGCGCGAATCGATTCGCTCGTGATCATTTCCACGATGACTCGCTGGCATAACTCTTTGTTGACATCCTGCGGGAACAGTCCAACTTGTCCAAATCCGGCAGAGTCCGCGTGGCGGATCAGGAGAGTCCAATGAAAGCAATGGTTTACCATGAGTACGGCCCGCCCGAAGACGTTTTAACGCTGGATGACATCGACAAACCCGTTGCCGGCGATAACCAGGTGCTGATCAAAGTCCACTCGGCTGGTGTCGATCCCAGTGTCTGGCATCTTGTGACCGGATTGCCATTT
Organism: bacterium; assembly: GCA_021813505.1. Taxonomy (GTDB): domain Bacteria; phylum Zixibacteria; class MSB-5A5; order WJJR01; family WJJR01; genus JACRMA01. The sequence goes on from JAKAKI010000058.1 coordinate 6,279, forward strand.
CTGGTGCGCATCATGGGCTTCGGTTTGTTGAAGCCAAGATACACCATAGCGGGATGGGACGTCGCGGGGCAGGTCGAAGCAGTCGGGAAGAATGTTCAGCAGTTTCGACCCGGCGACGAAGTCTTCGGAACATGCCGGGGTTCGTTCGCCGAGTATGCCTGTGCCGCTGAGGACAAGTTCATCGCGAAGCCATCCAACCTGACATTGGCGCAGGCGGCCGCGATACCGGTCTCGGGGCTCACCGCGCTTCAGGGTCTGCGTGATGTCGCCAAAGTGCAGCCAGGGCAGAAAGTCCTCGTGATCGGCGCAGGGGGCGGTGTGGGGTCGTACGCGGTACAAATCGCCAAGGCGTTTGGTACCGAAGTGACCGGTGTGTGCAGCACCGCGAAGGTGGACATGGTCCGATCGATCGGTGCCGACTTTGTCATCGACTACACGAAAGACGACTTGAGCAAGAACGGGCAGCGTTACGATTGCATCATCGACACGGGAGGACGCCGTCCACTATCGCATCTCAGGCGAGTGCTTGCGCCGGAGGGGACTTTGGTGGGAGTTGGAGGAGAAGGGGGCGGACGATGGACGGGCGGTTTTCTGGGAGACCTGATCAAGACATTCGCGATTTCGCCATTCACCAGCCAGCGGCTGCGTTCAATGATGGCGAGGACAACTCGCGCGGACTTAGTCGTTCTCAAAGACCTTATCGAAGCCGGCAAAGTCACACCAGCCTTGGACCGGACCTTCCCGCTCGCCGAAGCCGCAACGGCTATCCGATATCTCACCGACCGAAAAGTGCGGGGGAAGTGTGTGATCACAGTTTGAGGCGGTGGACGACCAATCTGACGAAGCACATCTCCGGGTATCCCAGGAGTCCACTCATTGAAGTCTTTGGGGTTCAGCGAATTAGGATCGCGTCGGGGGCTTCCCTTTGGCAAATAGCAAGTGATTGCCCGCTCCTGTTTCCGCGTGTCTCTTGGAGGATTGGTGGGCCCTACGTGGATAACGTGGCAGAAGGATCGGGCCAAACAGGCCGGGTGCCGTGTTCGTAATATTACGAACAGAAGGGGGAGGATGAGTGCCACATGTTGACCTAATCCTCTTTCGGGGAACGGATGGAACAGTGCCGCTCGTGGAATGGCTTGATGGGCTTATCCCAAAGGCTCGCGACATATGTCTTGAGCGGTTGGGTCGGCTGGAGGATTTTGGACACGAATTGCGCAGACCCCATGCGGACTATCTCGGCGATGACATCTATGAACTTCGCGCCAAGCACCTCGGAGTCAACTACCGCATGCTGTATTTCTTTCATGGTACCAAGGTCGTGGTTGTCTCGCATGGTCTCTCAAAGCAGGAATCTAAAGTCCCGAGGCAGGAGATCAGCCGTGCTATTCGCCGCATGAACGAGTTTTGCGCGGCACCGGCAAGACATTCAGCAAGACTGGAGCAGTGATCATGAAGACGAAGAAGACAAGATCGCAGACCATGGAATATCTTCACAAGCGCTACATTGGATCCGACCCGGAACGTATTGCTTCGCTCGAAGAGGCGCGGGTAAACGCGGATATTGCCCAAACGATCCATGATCTACGCACCAAGGTAGGGCTGACCCAGCGCGAATTGGCGAAACTTGTCGGCACGACCGCATCCGTCATCTGCCAACTGGAGGACTCTGATTATCAGGGGCATTCGCTGTCGATGCTGCAGAGAATTGCGGCTGCGCTGAACAGGCGGGTGGAGGTGAGATTGATTGCAATTCGACCGCGGGGACGGGCTACCAGTTGACTAACCGACGGCGCGAATTCGGGCGATCCTGAGTCACTGAAACTCAAATTGCCATCACTTTTTATCGGCTTATTGTGCATGTCGAAGGAGAGAAATCGTGGATCCGAAACAAGCGGTCGCCGACATCGTTCGAATCAATGAGCACATCGCGAGTTTCTGGGGGGATGGCAGCTGGGCTCCCGAAGGGGCGGCCCAATTGCTTTCCAAATCGCGCTTGAATTGGCAAGTATCCCTTTCGAGAATGCTCGAGAGATGGATTGAGCCTCCGGAATTGGATTTACAAGACGCGCATCTCATTCTTGCGTGGGCAAATCTCGGTGCCCTCCTTGAGGGAACTTTGAAGTGGTTTCTCTGCGTGTACTACGACAACTATTCCGAAAGCCCAGTGAGGCGTAAAGAGAAATTGATCGAACCGGATGAATTGTGTTTCAAGAGACTCGTGGAGTTCTTTTCAGCGACGGTATGGACAAGATCGCAGTCTGAAGAGTTGACGCCTTTTGCGGATGGCATCCGAAATAAGCGCAATGCGATTCACGCCTACCAAGATCGGAAATTGGGCACCCACGAGGAATTCCGCAAGGCAGGTGTGAAATATCGGAGTTTCCTTCTCGATCATGAAGGGCAAGTCCCTTGGCCGAATGAGCAATACGACTATCCGGTCGATATACGAAAGATGCATTTGGATGGGACAGCCTTGCAAGAGTAGCGTTTTCCTGTAGCTGAGCTCTGCACCGAGATGCTGCTCCCCCGGAGGCCACGCCAATCCTGCAGGGTCGCTCTGCGCAAGTCGTTGAACTTCATCGTGCGCAAGAATCAGAATCAAGCACATCCGTTCGCGGATCCAACACGGTTGTTAGAAAACCCGGTTTCTGAAGGCATCGCCCCCAAGAACGAACTCCCCGAAGTGTTTCCACTTCAGGGAGTTAAGCTTGGTAGCGGGGCTGGGATTTGAACCCAGGACCTTCGGGTTATGAGCCCGACGAGCTACCAGACTGCTCCACCCCGCGGCCGGGCAGGAAGTAGCAGGGCCGGCGCCGGCAAGTCAAGCGAATCATCGCCAGGGTAAACCGTCATTTTAGGGGGGATTTGCTTCCGCAGGCGACTTTATTTCCCTGCATGATGAATCGCGACGATGCCCTGGCCCTGCTCAACGAGTACACGAAGAACCCCGCTCTGATCAAACATGCACTCGCTGTCGAAGCGGCGATGCGGGCGTATGCGCGCAAGTTCGGTGAGGATGAGGAGGTGTGGGGCGTGATCGGGTTAATCCATGACTTCGATTACGAACGGTACCCGACCGCCGCCGACCATCCGTACCGTGGGGCGGAGATTCTACGCTCCAAGGGAGTCGCTGAGGACTGGATTCGCACCATCATGTCGCACGCCGAATACACGGGCGTGCCGCGCGACACGGTCCGATCCAAAGCGCTCTTCGCCGTCGATGAACTCTGCGGATTCTTGACGGCGGTGACTCTTGTCCGTCCCGAAAAGAAGATCGCCGCCGTCGAGGTGGCGTCTGTGCGCAAGAAGATGAAACAAAAGGCATTTGCCGCCCAGGTGTTGCGCGAGGACATCACCAACGGCGCGGCTGATCTGGGCGTCGAGCTGGATGAGCACATCGCGTTCGTGATCGGCGCGCTGGCGGGGATTGCAGACGAACTGGGGCTGTAGAGGCAGGGTAGCATGGGCTTTTCCAGCCCATGCTGCACGGGCAGGATGCCCGTGCCACCATACGCAGGGTGGGCAGAGCCCACCCTACTCATGTCGTTTGAATTCGGCGAGCTTGCGTTCGCCCAGCGGCTGCCGCCGTTTGATGCGAATTGACTCACGGCACTCGGAGCGGAATCCCGGGTTCATCACCAGATTGACGATGAACGTAATCGCCATCGTGATCGCCGCTCCGAGCGCGGCCAGCGCCATGTCTTTCTGGGCATCCCATGGGTCGCCCTGGGCGCCGAGGAAAGCGATGCCCGCCTCGGGATTGACCACAATCGTCGAAGCCCATTCGACCAGTTCATAAATCGCCGAGAACGAGATCATCAAGTCCAGCGGAAGTACGATTCCCCAAATTCCGCGTGTACCGATCACGCGGTAGTACAACTCGCGGACCGGGTACGCCAGCAGGAGGCCGAAGCAGAAGTGGACCACGCGGTCGAAGTTGTTGCGCTGCCATCCGAAGATCGGAGCCATCCATTCGCCCAGCGGCGTCTCGGCGTAAGTGTAGTGCGCGCCGATGGCGTGCAGAATCATGAAGATGGTCAACGGAATGTACGAGAGATTCGACAATGGGAACGCGCGATACGTCGCCACAAAGAACAGCACGCCCAAGATCGCCAGGATGTTCTCCAGCAGCCAATCGGCGGGATACACTGGATTGATCGCCATGATCGCCCAGACGATGGCATAGATCCCCAGGCAAATGAGCGGAACGATACGGGGCTTGGGCCGCTGATGTTGTTCCACGAGAGAATTCCCTCCGGCGCAATATCCGTTAAGGGACGGATGGCGGCAATGTCCAATCTGAATCTGATGGAATCGGGCACGGCGTTTTGGCGGCAGAGGCAGGATCGGGGTGTTGAAGAAGTCCTTCGAAAGGTGGCGGCAGTTGTGTAAGGGGGAGGTTGCTTCGGCGCAAAGAGCCGCGCCTCGCAACGACATCACACTGGTCGTTGGCAATGCAAAGGCACAGATGTCGTTGCGAGGAGCGTCTCCGCCTAAGGCGGAGGGAGCGACGAAGCAACCTTCCCCTTACACAACTGCTGCGATCTCGAGGACAAGCTTTTCAACAGGTCCAGGATACGCATGCCACCGAATTGCCAGCGCGTTAATGCCCGTCAGGCGCCGACGAGGCTGTGATGATTTTCGAGCAGGATCGTCTCTTCCCGTTCAGGGCCGGTGGAGACCATGAGCAATTTCACATGCAACGAATCGCAGACGAATTCCAGATAGTCCTTGGCGGCGGACGGGAGATCATCGAAGTCAGTCAGGCCCACGGTGCGTTGCTTCCAGCCGGGCATTGTTTTGTAGACCGGTTTGACCTCATCGAGACGCGCGCCGTCGAAGGGGACTTCGCTGATGCGCTGGCCATGATGTTCGTAGGCGACGCACACAGGGATTTCGGCGAATTCGTCGAGGACATCGAGTTTGGTGACCGCGATGTGTGTTATGCCATTGACTCGGACCGCGTATTTGAGGGCGACCAAATCCAGCCATCCGCAGCGTCGCGATCTGCCGGTGGTTGTGCCGAACTCATTTCCACCCGCCTGAAGCCGATTGCCGTCATCGTTGAGCGCTTCGGTAGGGAAGGGACCGTTGCCGACGCGCGTTGTGTACGCCTTGACCACGCCGATCACGCGTCCGATTGCACTGGGCGGGATCCCCAGTCCGGTGCAGGCGCCACCGACCGTGGTGCTCGACGACGTGACATACGGGTATGTCCCAAAATCGATGTCGAGCAAGACTCCCTGCGCGCCCTCATAGAGGATCGATTGCCCGCGACGGACCGCGTCATCCAAAAGCAGGGGACCGTCAACGATCATTGGTGTCAGCCGGGCGATACACGGTTGAAGTTCCTGAAGCACCGATTCGGCTGTGCAGCCCTTGGAACTCAAGAGTCCGTTGGTGATGCGATTCCAGTAGTCGATCGCCTGGCGAAGGCTCCGCCCCAGCCTGTCGGGATCGAGCAGATCGCCGGCACGGACGCCGCGTCGAGCGATCTTGTCGGCGTAGGCCGGGCCGATGCCACGCATGGTTGTGCCGATCTTCTCGGCGCTTGACCGGCACTCCTCGCCTTGTTCCTCCAGAAGTTTGTGGTGAGGGAGGACCAGATGCGAAGCGGAGGCGACGAACAGCCGGCCTTCAACTTCAATGCCGGCTTTGATCAGGCTGTCGATTTCGTTAAAGAGCGCTGGCAAGTCCAGGACCACTCCGTGGCCGATGAGGCAGCGCGCCTGGGGGGAGAGGATGCCGGTCGGGACGAGGTGCAAAGCGAACTTGGTCTGCCCGACTTTAACTGTGTGTCCCGCGTTGGCCCCTCCGGCGTAGCGCGCCACCCAGTCTGCCGACTTGGCGAGCAAATCGACGACCTTCCCCTTACCCTCATCGCCCCATTGGGCTCCAAGCACTACACAGTTCGACATGGACAATCCTTCCTATTTTTTCAACGGCGCGCGCGTTCGTGCCCGCCGCAAATCATCGATCCATTGCCAGAGATGATCCTTGCCGTCACCGGTGTTCGAGGAAAACAGTAACGGGGACTCCTGACCGCTTGCCACCGCCGGAGCCCAGCGCCGCAATGACTGCGCCTGTTCGCTCCGCGTCAATTTATCACTCTTGGTCAGCACGACAAGAGATGGTTTCTCCCACTGTCCCAGCCATGCCAGCCAGTCCTGATCCTCGGCCGTGGGGTCACGCCGCGCATCGAACAGCGCCACCAGTCCAACGAGCTGTTTCGATTTGTTGAGGTATGTCTCAATAAGCGCTCCCCAATCCCGCCGCATCGACTTGGACACCTTCGCGTAACCGTAGCCAGGCAGATCAACCAAGTAGAATGCCCCGGCCGCGCCCGGTTCGATCCGGAAGTAGTTCAGGCATTGTGTCTTTCCCGGTGTGCCGGAGGTCTTCGCCAGTTGGCGCCGCCCGGTCAGCTTATTGATCAGTGACGACTTCCCGACGTTGGATTTGCCGGCGATGGCCACCTCGACGAGCCGATCCTGAGGCAGATCGTCGATCTTGTAGACGCTTTTGACGTAGCTCGACTCCATACCTTTTCACACATTCCGGCGTAATCTCACGGATGTCTCGCAGCTTGGAGCGCACTGCGGGTGACCGTCAGGCGCTCTTCTTCCGGGTCTTGGCGAATTCCAAAATGGGCCGCGCGCGATTGGCGACGGCGTCGGCCGTGAGGACCACGCGTTTCAACGATTCCATCGACGGCAGCTCGAACATCAGATCCAGCAGCGCCCGTTCCAGGATCGAGCGCAATCCGCGCGCACCGGTCTTGCGTTTGATCGTGTGTGCCACGATCTCCTGCAGTGCGGCAGGCTCGATGATCAGCTCGACACCTTCCATCTCGAAGAGAACCTGATACTGGCGCACCAACGCGTTCTTTGGTTCGGTGAGGATGCGTGTTAGCGCCGGCGCATCCAGTTCATCGAATGAGGCCGCGACGGGCAATCGCCCGATCAGTTCCGGAATCAAACCGTATTCCAAGAGGTCCTCGGCTTCCACCTGGGACAGCACTTCCGACGTCGTCAAATTGCGCAGCGACTCGGGGCTGCTATGGAACCCGACATTGCGTCTGCCGATCCGCCGGTTGATGATCGGTTCCAGGCCATGGAATGCCCCGCCGCAAATGAAAAGAATGTTTTGCGTATCGATCTTGACGAACGCCTGTTCGGGATGCTTGCGTCCGCCCTTGGGCGGAACATTGGCGACCGTGCCTTCCAGAATCTTCAGCAGTCCCTGCTGGACGCCTTCACCGGAGACATCGCGCGTGATCGATGGATTCGCGTCCTTGCGGGCGATTTTGTCGATCTCGTCGATGTAAACGATGCCGCGTTCGGCGCGGGCGACATTGTAATCTGCGGCTTGTAGCAGCCGAACGAGAATGCTCTCGACGTCCTCGCCGACATACCCGGCCTCGGTGAGGACCGTGGCGTCGGCGATGCAGAATGGCACCGCCAGCAGACGGGCGAGCGTGCGGGCCATCAGGGTCTTACCGGTCCCCGTGGGTCCGATCATCAGGATGTTGGATTTCTCAAGCTCGACAGTCTTCTGCCATTCGGGGTAGAACACGCGTTTGTAATGGTTGTGAACCGCCACTGAGACAACCCGTTTGGCCCGATCCTGGCCGATGATGTATTGGTCCAGGTAGGCCTTGATTGCTGTGGGCGGGGGGAGTTCCTCGCGGGCGACTTCCTCCACCGGGGCGGCAATATCGGACTCGGCCAAAAGGCCGTAGCAGGTGCGCACGCACTCGTCGCAGATCAGGGCGTGAAAGCCGGAGAATATCTTGCGCACGCGTGTCGGGTCTTTGCCGCAAAAGGAGCAGCGCGCCTTCCCGAAGACTTCCTTGTCAATTGGGGGTTCGTTTTTTTCGCTCATCCCATTCCACCGGTTCTGAGTCGTTTCCGCCCGGGAACCTCGTCAGTATCCATTTCCAAACAAAAGGCCGAGCGGTTTGCCCGCATCGGCCCGATCTTGTGCCGTGATAGAATATACTACGCCTTGGCGGGCGGCGTCACTTTCTTTTCGTATACGATATCGATGATCCCGTACGCTTTCGCTTCTTCGGCCGACATGAAATAATTCCGGTCGGTGTCGTGCTCGATCTTCTCGATCGGCTGATTGGTGTGTTTCACCAGAATCTCGTTAAGGCGCTGCTTGAGGGCGAGCAATTCCCGGGCGTGGATTTCGATGTCGGACACCTGGCCCTGGACTCCGCCCCATGGCTGGTGGATCATGACGCGGGCGTTGGGGAGAGCGGTCCGCTTGCCGGGCGCGCCCGCGGTCAAGAGCAGTGCTCCCATCGATGCGGCCATACCTACGCAGGTGGTGGCGACGTCAGGCTTGACAAACTGCATGGTGTCGTAGATCGCCAGTCCGGCGGACACGACTCCTCCGGGAGAGTTGATGTAAACAAAGATGTCCTTCTCCGGATCCTCTGCCGCCAGGAACAGCAACTGCGCGATGACCACGTTGGCGACGTTGTCGTCGATTGGCGTGCCAATGAAGACAATCCGGTCCTTGAGAAGCCGCGAGTAAATGTCATACGAGCGTTCACCACGCCCTGTCTGTTCGACCACAAATGGTATCAACGTCATTCTCCAGTTCTCCTTGTGATTGTCCGTGCAAATCCGTTTCGCTGGCCGGCGGAACGTCTTGCCCCTCCCTGCTTTAAAGATCGGCTGCCGGCCTTATCCCGTTCACCATGCCACTTGGGCCGGAATGACAGATTTAACCCTCAGGGAATCAGAATCTTGGGGTTCAAAACCTGGGCCGCCTCGGTGACTTCCGCGTTGGCCACGATGAAGTCGTAGATCTTGTTCTCCAACAGGGTCTCGCGGATCTTTTCCTCCGATGGTTTCTCCTTGGCATCATCGGGCCAGGTGGCTTGGATGTCCGTCACTTCCTGGTCCTGTACGGCGATTCCCTCTTTGCGCGCGATCTCAAAGACGATGTAGTCCCAGCGGAATTGCTCGATGGCCAGTGGTGAGAACTGATTACGAATCGCCTCTGGAGTCAGGGTCTTGTCCGCCTGCTGCAGCCGTGACGTGACACCTTCGAGATACTCATCCAGGAAGCCCTGGGGCACATCGAAGGGATTGGCTTCCACAATCTGCTGCCGAACCTGCCGGGCCAAGTCCTTAATGGCCGCGCTGTCGGCCCGCCGCCGCAAGTCCGCCGCGACTTTCTCGCGAAGATCGGCGAGTGACGTGAAGGTGCCGAGCTTCTTGGCAAACTCATCATCGACCACGGGGAGAATGCGCTGGGAGACGGATTTCAGCCAGGTCCGGAAGAGGACAGTGTTGCCTCTCAGATCCGGGTCCCGTTCGTCATCGGGGTACTGCACTTCAATTTCCTTCCCCTCACCGACGGTCATCCCGAGAACACCCTTCATGAATTCCGGGCGGGCTCTTCCATCGCGGAGATCGAGGCGCACGTTTTCGAACTTGTTCTTTTTCACCTGATTGCGCTTGTCGTAGATCTTCTGGAGATCGCACACCACGACGTCCCCGATCTGCGCTGGGCGGGTCACCTCGGTGAAGGTCGAGGACATTTCCCGCAATTCCCCGATCGCCGGATCGACGTCGTTGTCGGTGATCTGGTAGATGTGCTTTTGGAGCTTGAGTCCCTTGTAACCGGTTATATCGACCTGGGGCCGGATTTCGACCTCAATGCTGAAGATCATGTCGGAACCGCGCTCGAGCTTCACCTTGTCCAGTTTGGGTGAGCCGATCGCCGAGATACCGAGTTGTCCCAGTGCCGCTTCGTAGGCCTTTGGGATTATGTCTTCCAGGACATCCTGGCGGATTTCCGTGGCAAAACGTGCCGCCGCCATTGTTGCGGTCGCCTTGCCGGGCCGGAAGCCGGGGAATTTCGCCTCTTTCCGGTAGCGCTCCGTGAAGTTGTCGAATGTCGAATCAACCTCGGCAGCCGGAACGGTCACCTGAAAGGTTCTGGACCAGCCCTTCTCAGCGGTAATCGTTGCCTGGACATTCATCATCAATCCACCAATCTCCACCATACGTGACGGTGGACGCGCAAGTTAGGCAAAACCAACAGTCCGTCACAGTCCTTTTCAAATGTGCGAAAGGGGGGATTTGAACCCCCATGGGTTGCCCCACTGGATCCTAAGTCCAGCGCGTCTGCCAATTCCGCCACTTTCGCATCTGCCGACCCCAGTCACAGCGCGCAAGCGATTGCGCCTCAACGCCGGACCGGGTTACCACGTGGGCAAATATAGAGGGCGAAGGCGGTCAGGGCAAGGTGGGGGGGACTCCCCCAAAACCCGTCCCAGTCGTGATGATGATACGGAATTCCATACGGCGATGCGCCAGGGTTGGGGCCGGTTGATCGGCCACTTGTTAATTCCTGGTCTGCGTGGAGCGGCAACATGAACCCGGTTGTGGATTGTCTGAACCGGCGGCAAATCAACGAAGGGGACGGCGCGGTCTCACCGTGTGCGAATCAAAAATCCTCGAGCAGTCTATCGCGGTCGGCCGGGCTTTGACTAGATTCACTACCGAATTCTCTGAGCGCGTTGAGACTTCCGTAGATCAGGACCTATCCCCGCTGCCATCTCAACTGGTTGTCACTGCCTGCACCGTCCAACTTTGATCGAGCGTGAGTCCAGGAGTGGTAGGAGAATGATCGATTTGTCCGCCAACGCTAGGGGCTGACCTTTGCCGGCGATTGTCATAAATCCAAATCTGCCCACGCGGCGCTTGAAGAAGGCGTGGACAATCGTTACTTTGACGGTGAGAAATCCGGCAAGCAGACCAACCACCCTGGAGGAACACATGAAGGGGAACAGTCGAGTACTGAAATCACTGAACGCGATGTTGGCCGATGAGCTGACGGCAATCGGCCAATACATGGTTCATTCCGAAATGTGCAACAATTGGCAATACGGACGTCTCCACAAGGCCATCGAGCAGCGCGCGATTCAGGAGATGAAGCACGCCGAGAAGCTGATCGCCCGGATTCTGTTTCTCGAGGGGACGCCGGTGGTCAGCCATCTCAATGAAATCCGGATTGGGCCGGACGTGGCCAAGCAGTTCGCGATCGATCGTGAAGCGGAGGTCGGGGCTGTTGCCGCTTATAACGCTGCCATCAAGCAGGCAGCCGAGCTTGGGGATAATGGTTCACGCGAGTTGTTGGAATCGATCCTTAAAGACGAGGAGGACCACCTCGACTGGATCGAAGCTCAGACAGACCAGATCCACCAGCTTGGGATCCAGATGTATCTGGCAGAACAGATCCGCGATTGAAGCGGCCAGGCGCCCGGCGGTTGAAGATCCCACTGTCCGCCCCCGTCATTCGTAGCACACTCCTCGCAAGCGCCGTGCCTTTTGGACATTGGCGTCGATCGCGAAGCGGGAAAGACCGATTAGGCACAACAGTCAGCCACGATTCCTGATGCGCCGGGGTCGAAGAACGGATACATTGACGGCGTCAGTGGCTGGTCAGGATCCGTTGGCTTGTCGACGGCTGTCGCGGTGCTGATGTCGTACCGAACACGATTGGAGTCTAAGTCTGCCAGTCACCGAGCCTAACACCGAGCCCACTGATCACCCCGAAGCGCTGCATCCGTCCCTGCACCCCTACGTCCGACCCGACCTCCGCCGCAGCCTTCTGCAGGTGGTGGACACCGCAATCCCATTGGCGCTCTTGTGGATTGCCATGGTGTACAGCCTGAAGATCTCGTACTGGCTGACCCTGGCGTTGTCGGTCCCGGCGGCTGGCTTGCTGATTCGGCTGTTCATTATCGAGCATGACTGCGGGCACGGATCGTTCTTTGCCAGCCAGCGGCTCAACAACGCGCTCGGCTTCATCATCGGGGTTGTGAGCCTCACGCCCTATGGTTACTGGCGGCGCACTCATTCCATCCATCATGCGACTTCCGGCAATCTGGACCGGCGCGAGTTCGGGGACGTCGCGACGTTGACGGTCGAGGAGTATCTCGCCCTCTCTCCGCTTCGCCGCTTCGGTTATCGCCTGTACCGCAACCCGCTCGTCCTGTTCGGCATCGGGCCGTGCTATCAATTCATTCTCAAGCATCGGCTGCCCCTGGATCTGCCGCTGTCGTGGCGGCGGGAATGGCGCAGCATCATGCTGACGAACTTGTGCCTGGCTGGTTTGATTGTTGTCATGTCAGAGATCGTGGGCTTCACGACCTTCATCAAGATTCAACTTCCGATCACGCTCATTGCCGGATCGCTCGGCGTCTGGCTGTTCTACATCCAGCATCAGTTCGAGGGCACCTACTGGCGACGGCAACCTGCCTGGAACTACCGCGATGCCAGCATCCAGGGCAGCTCCTATTACGTTCTGCCAAGTGTGCTCAACTGGTTCACCGGAAACATCGGCCTCCACCACGTTCACCACTTGTGCAGCCGAATCCCGAACTACCGGCTGCAGGAGTGCCTCCGTGACAATGAGTACCTGCAGCATGTGCCCCGGCTGACGCTGGCCGGCAGCATACGCTATGCGCGACTGAAGCTTTGGGATGAGGATGCGGGTCAGCTTATCGCCTTCCATCAACTGAGCACAGCTCGTCGAAACGGGCCGTCTGAGACCCACAAGTAGGTTCCCAAGTCTCGTTCGGGCGACCCCAGCCTGGCTGCCAGCGATCAGGTGATGGCACGAATGCCCGCCGCCTTCGGCCCAATGTTGCCGTCAGAGATCTGACGGTATCGGCAGGGACCTGGGATAGGCCATAGCCCCTGGAGCCATGAACGGCCGCTCGTACCACGGTAGCAAGGCTTCCATCGTGAAGTAGGGATCATCGGAGAAACTCGCGGGGTTCACGAGGATCGGTGAGCCCTTGCCCCAGTCATTCTGCGGTGCAGGTTTGACCTTCATATCGTCGAGGACAATCCAAAGTTGCTTGTTCGGGCGGTTCTTCAGATGCCGTTGAATGGCGTGTGCACCATCAGGGAGGAGATGGATTTCCCATAGCTTGCCGGCGCCGCCGGGCAGCGTTCGTTCGGTCACATAGCGGACGTCGTTGGTGGTCACAACCTGGCGCTCGCCGTCGGATACCGCGAATTGGCGCTCCATGGCGAACTGCCTGGCGTCCGCCACCTGCTCCGGGGGGCCGTAGTACTCTTTCAACTGTTCCGCAGCGGTTCCGCTTCCCAATGCCGCCCGAATCTGCAACTGGAATTTCACCGGCATGAATGGATACGCCAAAGCGCACAGAATGCCGAAGATCAGCAGCCGCAAGATGACCATTCGCATGTTGATCGTATGCATTGTTCCCCCCCGGGCGCACGCCCGTTTCACGATTTGCCTGATCCGGACAGCCTATATAATATGAATCGGACGCCCAACCGTTAGGTTGAGCGTCCGTGCGATACGATAAAGAATGGAGGCCAGGCAGCAGAGGCCCGCGACATCCCCTACCGGATCAGAGTCATTTTGCGCAAGTCAGTGTGGCCGTCGGACTCAAGCAGGCAGAAATAGGTGCCGGTTTGAACCACCGCACCTTCGTCGTCGGTCCCATCCCATGCCAGTGTCATCGTTCCGCCTTCATTTCCGGCAAATGTGCGCACTGCCCGTCCTTGATTATCCTCGACCCGCACAATCCAGTTTGATCCGCGTTTTACCGTGAACGCGATCACCGTCTGGACCGAGAAGGGGTTGGGCATATTTTGAAACAGTCCGAACCGATCTGCATGCGCTTGAGCGACTGGTGTGTCTGGTGCCGAGTGTGCTTCCATTGATTCCGTCCACTCTGGCTTTCCGACTGACGGATCGGATCCCGCAAAGCACCGAACCGTCGGCCTGGAAAGCATGCCTTGCTGTAGGATGATACCCCCGACCGGGGGTATCGGTGAAATTTCTCCCCCCACAGCCCAATTGTACCAGGTGTCGCAGTCGATTCATTTCTCGGTTCCTTTCCAGCGTATGCAGAACACTCTCATCGCGCCGGGAAATGGGCACAACGCAAAAAAGACGCGCCGTTCCGCGGCTTCGTTTAGAGATGTGGGCGCCCGATCAAACTACTGGTCTGGCGCTGTCACTCAATCACAAGGATTTCTTAGGCAACTCCCGGAGTGCTTGGCTCACTCTCAAGGGTCAAGGTAGTGCGACGCAAAATGCCTGTCAAGCAGAAAATCGACTCTTGTTGATTTCGTATTCGGGTTATCCGCCCTCTCCACACGGGAAATTGTCAACTGCCCATATGGCAGCCGATTGAAGAACTTGCCGCCATGCCACAGGCTGTGCATACTCGGTCGGCGATTTGGTGCCGATGAATCCATGCTGGATATCCGTGAGGTGAATGTTGGCAGAGAAAAGTGTCTCCCGAATCTGGGCTGAGTTTGCCGCCCAACTCAAGTACGACCAGATTGACGCGATGGCAGTCAATGCTGCCAAGCGATTCCTCCTGGATTCCTGCGGCTGCGCCCTTGGTGGATTCCACCATGAGGACGTGGCGATCATGGATCGCACCATGGCCGAGTTCGGCGGCAACGCTGAGGCCACCATCTGGTCGTCCGGGAAGAAGTCCAGCGCATACCACGCGGCGCTGATCAATTCGCTGGCGATCCGGGTCATGGACTACAACGACATCTACTGGGAAGCGGACCCGTCGCATCCATCGGATTTGATTCCGGCGGCGACATCGTGCGGTGAGCATTTCCATAGGTCGGGTGCGGATACCATCGCGGGGATTGTTCTGGCCTATGAGCTCGAGATGCGCCTTTGCGAATTCGGGGTGCCCGGCATCCGCGAACGGGGCTGGCACCACGCCTCTCTGACGCAGATCGCTTCGCCGGTGGTGGCGGCCTACATGATGGGCCTGACGGTGGATCAAACTGTCAACGCGATCGGAATCTCCACCTGCCACAGTATGACAATGGGGGCAGTGGCCGCCGGGAAGCTGACCATGATGAAGAACACGGTCGATCCGATGGCCACGGCATCGGGCGTGATGGCGGCACGGATGGCGCGCCACGGTTACATCGGCACGGAGTTGATCGTTGAGGGGAAAGAGGGGTTCTGCCAGCTTCTCGGTCCGTCGTGGGAAATGGGACGGCTGACCGATGGACTCGGCGCATCATGGCGCATCGTGCGGTGCGGGTTCAAGGCGTTCCCGACCGAGGCCTTGACTCATTCTCCGATCTCGGCGGCGTTGCAACTGGTCAAGGAACACAACATCAAAGCCGACGACGTCACGCATGTCAGAGTGCGCACGGTGGCGCGTGCCAAAGATATCCTCGCCGATCCGACGAAGTACCACCCGGAAACCAAAGAGACAGCGGACCATTCGTTGCCGTACGTCGTAGCCGCTGCAATCGCCGACCGAATGATTACCCCGCAGCAATTCACCCCGGCCCGCATCGCAGAGCCGAAGTTGCGCTCATTGTTTCCGAAGATCGAAGTGGTTGCCGATGCCGAGTTCGAGCGCCAATTCCCCGCCAAGAAGTGTTCGGCGGTGGCGATCACGACGACGGACGGCCGCACAGTTGAGCAGCAGGTCGATTACCCGCGCGGCAATCCCAGCAATCCGATGACCGATGCCGACATCGAGGAGAAATTCCGCGCCCTGACATCCGAGGTGATGGACAAATCGGCGCAGGACCGAGTCATCGAAGCAGTGAATTCGCTCGAGCGCGCACCGGACTTAAGCAAGTTCCTGGCAGCGATGACGGTTGGACATGGGAAGTAAGACTGGGCAGAGAAGAGTGTCTGCCCCATTCTTGGTCATGGAGGTTCTTGTCTCTCAGCGGCGCCCACTCTTGTCCGCGCTCTCGTCTTCAGATGCTGGGATTTTTCAGCGCGCTCTGAAGTCAGTGGCACGCAGTTCCCGCGAGGACTGGTGGGCAGAGCCCACCCTTGGATGTTAGCTGAAATGTAGGGTGGGCTTTGCCCACCGTCTGAGTTCAACAGCCTGGTTGCTAATACGTAAACCGCCACGCTCCCTGCGGTGCCGGCCCGCTGCCGCTGATGTAGGCCAGCAGGTAGACCACGTCGACCGGGTCGACGGTGCCGCTGAGGTTTACATCACCGCAATACGTATCCGGATAGATTTGATTGCCTGAAGAAAGCCAACAGGCGTCAGCGAGATTCACGCACCCATCGTCGTTGACGTCACCCCGCGCAAACCCCGCCCAGCGTGCCGCCCGTTTGGCCACTTCAACGGCGAGAGCGTCAATCGTCTCGACGTCGTTTGATGTTGCTGGGACGGCGTAGAGCGCCTGCACAACGTTCTGACTTCCATTCGAGGGTAAGATGAACCCCTTGTTGACGAGAAAGACGCTACGGTCTCCCCGCTCGCCGGCTGGCCCTTGCGGCCCATAGTAATACAAGCGGTAGGGCGGAGTGGTGGCCATCGCCCAACCCAGACCCCATCCATATACGTCGTTATATCCCGGCCAGCAGTCCCAATGGTAACAGTAGGTGTAGAGGTACGAGAGCATCTTGTGAGGTGAATTTGCCGAGGGATCGATTCCGCAATATGATGTGCACAAATCCGGATCGAACATCCCGAACGCGTATTGTGGCGAAGCCGCGTTCCATTGGGCGTAGCCGTTGAAATTATCCGACAGCAGGCCGACATTCTTGTCATAGGAAACTCCCACGTCCCAGTCTATGTAGGAGCCAGCTTTAAGGTCCTTTGCGACGGAGTCGCGGTTCTGCAGATTCCAGCAAATCAACTTGAAGTCACCGTACATCGGATCATTCGCGCCGACCTCAGTTTGGAACACGGTCACTCCTATGGACGACAACGGGCTCGTGGGCGGATAGTTGGTGTTTGTGTCCGAGAATACCGAAGTTTCCCGGGAGCCCGTAATTTCGACTGGTTGGCCCGGGCACCCGCCTTGGCGGCGCCAGCCCAGGTGCACGCTTGCTGAACCATCGAATCCGCAGATACTGTCCGAGGGCCTTGGAGAAGCCACGTACAGTCCCGAGAACTTGTAGTAGTCCAATCGAAATTGAGCACCCCCGAGTTGCGCGGAAGAGTCCCCCACTAAAAGGAATCCACCGTCGTACAGGTTGGCATTGTATCCGCCATCAGCGCCCCAAACAAGAGCGCCGGAGTGGCCGTCACCCAGCGCGCCATGGTTGTACACTTTCTCCGAGTTAGCCGCTCCGAGTGTGTTCCACGCGAGAGTCGTGTTTTGCTCGGGGCATCCGCCCACGTACGTGATCTTCAGCGTCGGATATCCGATGACTGAGTAGCTCAAGTCTTCCGGGTAGAAATCGGGGTCGTTGTTCACAGCTTGGATGTATTCATCGTCGGTCCCGCGTCCGAGGCCGGTTCCGTCATACGTCCACGTAATATTGGTGCTCTGTCCGGGAAGAAGCGGATTGGCGCTGTAGGATACGCCGGATGTGCGCAGGATGTCAGTCGCGCCGGCTGCCGTGGCAGCCCGCGTACGATCCTTCGCCACTGACTTCCCGGCGGTCTCCATCGCCTTGTCAAAGACGGTCAATTCATCGTCAACTCGCGCACCCGCGCCGGCGAGCCTGGCGCGTTTCGAGAGCCTGTCATTGTCAAAGCGGGCTATGTAATCACTGCCAACATGGAGATCGACATACGCCGCCGCGTATTGTTCGAGAGCATCAGAGTAAGAGACTGACGCTGGTGCCGGATCACTGATAATCGGGTTGCCGAATTGCAGACTAATGCAACCATCGTTTCCGAACACTCCCGGCTCTGTGTGAGATAGCCCCGAGCCGGAATTCAACGGGACTTGGATCTCGGTCGAATAGACATACTGGTGGAGGAATGGCCGGAACTGCTGATGGAAGCGCCACGCCGTGAGGGCACCACGGCCGCTGGGGTCGGTTTGTGAACTGCGGGAATTGACGATGGCGTAATCGTCGCCATTGACGAAATTGTGTGCGATCGCCGTGCCATTAACAATACCGGTGAACTCGCGCCGCCACTCCAGTGACTGGTCGGAAGTGTTCAGCAGATACCACCGCCCGAGACGGTCACCGGCGAAAAGATAATTGTCGCAGGTCAACGTGACCGGCAGCGGCACCGATCCAACCCCGGCCAGCGAGAAATTGTGCACAACGGTCCCAAAGTACTTATCCACCATGAGAATTCCGGCGGATGGATCGTCTTGGGGTATGTAGAGGAAGTTCCGACCAATGGTCGGCGCGGCGTAGAGCGTCGGGCCCTCAGTTCCCCGCCAACGGATGGCCGCAGGACTCAGCGACGGTCCCGGGCCAGCGAGTGTGACATCAATCGCGTAACGGTGACTCGCGGACAAGGGAAGCGCTGGGTCATTAGCGTAGGTCGCGCCGTAGAGTATCGTTCCATCAATAGAAACCCCTCCGGGCCAACCTTCCAGAGAAGCTGTCGCGTCTTTGAAATTCCAGTTTATAGCGCCGGTGGCGGCGTTGATAGAATACAGCGATCCGTCGCCAAAACTTGTATAGGATGAGGTGCCAACATAGAGATTCGCTCCATCGAAGGCGGGAGTTAGTCTGCAGCCTCGATCGAGGGGGATTGGATTGGTGCCCCAACCATTGTATAAGAAGCCGGTTCGTGCGTCCAGGGCATACAACCAGCCGTGATTGGCGCTCGTTGACATCTCGGTACCAATTACAACAATGCTGTCCGTGCCGGCGTGATAGACTGCCGTGGCGCCAAATCGATTTCGGGTTAGTAAAGGGCCGTGAGTTGTTGCCGCGAGCCCTGGCCCAGTGTAGTCGTTCGACCAGTGTACAATCGAGAGTGTCGTGTCCCAGCATGAGACGGAATTCGCCGCTCCACCGGTAATGAATACGCGGTTTCCTTCCACCGACACATTGCATCGAACCTGATTGTACGCGTACGGCATAGCCCCGACGCTATTGCCCGGTGTTCCGGTCGCCAGGTCGAACGAATTGACTTCGTTGTCCGATGCGACGCATACCTTCCCGCCGGCAACAACCGGACTCGTGAAACTGGACAACCTGGGCAGGAACTTCGACCACTCGGCCCGAACTGCACACGGATTCCCGACCGTCATCCCGCTCGCGCCCGTCCTCTGATAGTCATGCATCCAGGTGTTCCAGTCATCGGCATGGGCCGAGGTACAGGCACTTGGAATCTCAATGACCATCTCTTTGCAGACGTAGGCATCGATATAAGCCTCGTCGTCGTTTCCCGAGTACTCCCCGCCGTACAACCAGCTTCCCGAGACATTGAACATTGTGTGCGGGTCAGTGGTGCAAGACCCGTATGATCGCGTGCGGGTATACAGCGCATACCGATTGGCTGGTCCACTTGGCACGGAAAGCGCGACAAACAAATCTTGTGACTGACCACCGTTGAGATTGCCCCAGATTGCATCCGGGATCGGCACGTTGTTGGTCAATGGCGGGTTCACCAGACTGGCATACGGCACCGTCACCGAGTAGAGCAACGCCCCCGGTATTGTCGTCAAGCCACATGAGGCCCCTGATGTGGCTCCAAAGATTTCGACCAGCACGTCAGGTGCGCCGGTATAGGGCATTCCCATGAATGCGATTTGCTTGAGCGTGTCCAGTCCGAGCGAGGCAAATCGCGTGGCCATCCTCTGACGTGTACCGGAAAGGCTGGGGAGCGTATACGCAAAGAGGTCGGGATCGGTTACGGGGTTTGCCACATCACGCCCCACACCATACCACCATTGCCAGCCGCATTCGCCCGGCGTACAAAAGGTGGCGGAGTCATTGGGTGTGTACCCTTCTGAATACAGCCGCAGATGATATGCTCCCACGAGATCGTTCACCCAGTCATAGAGACCAGAGCCATCGTGAAGGTAATTGTGGCACGGCTGTGCCGGTGGTGACGCAGGTAATGATCCAGCACCGTCGGTCAATACCTGAGCGATTCCGGGCGACCAGCTCCCGGAAAGATAGACAGCTGCGAAATAGGGGCCGGTGACACAGCACTCGATGACAAACGGCAGCTTGATCAGATAATTCACGCCAGCCGTGGAACCACCATTGAGCGTCACCTGGTAGATTGGTCCGGCACATTTGACGCCGCCGGGTATGGGACAACCAGGATTCGTCAGGTCGGCGTCGAAGACCACCGGCTGAAGACTGAAGGTGAATGGGTTGGGCTGCTCGGATGCCGGACGTTTATTCACGTCGAAGTCGATGGCGGTGGTGTTGAAGGTGTATGCCGGTGTGCAAGAGGCGCCCCAGGAGTAAGGCAGCGTGCCAGATGGGTCCTGGAGGCTGAAATACGTCTCGCCGCCGGCAAAGGAGAACGTAGCACGATACATTCGCGGGCCCATCCAATCGCCAATACAAAACGATCCTGGCAGCGCCAGCGGTGTTCCGGCTTGCGCAATTGTGAGGGGCGTGTTTTCGAGGATGATTGGCTGCAGATTGCCGGGAGGGGCGTTGCGGACCAATTGGATGACACCATCTTTGAACGGTGGAGACGCTGGCGCAATCGCCGGCGCAATTGCAAACGTCAGAACTGCAACCGCGATCGCAAAGTCCCTGGGTATTCGCACGCGCACCTCCGGATGGCACTGACGGCAGTTTTCGGAACAGATGTAATATTAGAACAGGGTGCCGACCACACCTCCGGCTACAAGACTCTCAGAATGCAAACTATAAGAAATTGGCCGAATGTCAAGATCGACAACAGCGATTCTCTGGCGCACATCGGCGCTAGAGAGGCGCATATTCCTGGTACGAAACGCCAAGATCGGAACGGTCCGGCCTTGTGTGCTCACGGCTCGCAGGGGGCCGCGCCGCCTCTGAAGATGTAGTTGATCAGAATGACGACGTCGATCAAATCGGTCCGGCTGTCGCAATTCATATCCGCCGGTTCAAAGGGCGGAAACGCCGGGCCGTTGCGGAATAACATATCGATCAGGCGCACCAGATAGATCACGTCGTAAGTGGGCGAAAGAATTACTCCGGAGTTCCAGTTGTCGGCCTGGAATCGCGGCCATGGACGCGCCTTTCGCGTGAACGGTGTGCCCAGATCCCACATCGCGACGCTGGTCCCGGTCGATTGTACCGTGATCATGTCCGCCAGCCGGTCGCCGTCGACGTCTCCCACGATCGGGGCCGACATGATGCTGGAGGAACCCACTCCGAACGTGAGCGGATATCCCGGCACAAAGGCGCCGTCGGGATTCAGTGCCCATATCTGGTCGGGGCCAAAAAGAAGCTCACCGATTCGAAGCATGATTTCCGGCTGTTGATCATTGTCGATATCCGCGAGAATGACCGCCGATGCTGATCCCGGCAGCGGCGTAAATAGTCCGTTGGTCGAGTCGGACAATAGCGGCGCGCCGTTGGCGTGGTACGCGTAGAGGAGGCCGTCGCCAAGCGAATACGGCGCCAGGAACAATTCCGGTACTCTGTCACCATCGATGTCGCCAGCGGCGAGCGAATACAGGACATATTTGTCCATCGTTTGCGGAATCGTGTGTGGCCATCCCACCAGGGAGGATCCGTTCGGCTCGATGATGTTGAGGTTGAAATTCCCCGCCACCGCGTCGGTATAGATGTACGCGATCTCCCTGGTGCCGTCATTGTCGAAGTCGCCAATCGCCAGGCCGTGCGTTGAATGGTGACTCCGGACTTCGACCGAGGCGTTTCCATGGTAGGGCAAGCCAGTGCGTCCGTCGAAGATGAATATCCCGTCGGCGGCAACGACCAGCTCTGGACGGCCGTCACCGTCGAGATCACAGATGCTTTCGCGCGGGATGGAGTAGTTGAACGTGGTCGCGCACGGAACAAAGCCGAAATTGGGCGTTGAGAGCGGTCTGTAAGGCGTGCCGTCCTCGTGCCAGGCATTGATAATGCCGGCGCTGTCAATTGCGACAATCTCGAGCGGGCCTTCTGCATCAAGATCACCGATGGCCGGGACCGTCACACCAAATACGTGATCGCGGCCACTGAACGGTCGGGGCCAGCCGGCGTACTGCTCTCCGATAAAGGCGTACACGTACATTGAATCGGGTGAAGCGACAATGATTTCATCCTTGCCGTCGCTGTCCAGATCCGCGACCGCTGGCGGTGTCTGAAATCTCGCCAGCGTATCACGCGGCCAGCCGGGGTAACTGGTTCCGTTTGCCGTCAATACCCAGAGCCCGCGCGTCGTGGGACAGATGATCTCGTCCGTGCCATTGCCATCAATATCGGCGGTGGTGGTGGCGAATCCGATTGAGGCCGGCAGTTTCACCGGCCAGCCGCTGTGGAATACGGACTCCACGGTGACAGCGACAGAGTCGCGAGTCACTCCTGACGCGGTCTCGAGCGTCAAGCGGAGCCAATAATTACCCGAAGGCAGCAGATCCACTTCCCAGATTCCAAGCGTGTCGTCCCACACCGGCTGAGTAAACTGACCAATGGGATGTACCGTCATTGCGGGGGCCGGTCCCACAGCTTCCAAACGGTAGCCCACAAAATCGGGTGCAATGGCGGTCCCCTTCACCATCGCCAGTAAGTGGACGCGCTGACCGCTGGTCGGTGATGTTAGTTTCGCGATCGGTGCTTGCGCGAGATTGACCGGTACGTCAAACACGGCATCGGGTCCGGCGTCGAGCCGGACCATGTAGGGACCATTTAGGCCGCTGGTATTCCACGTGGCGAGTGCCCCTCCGGAAACGGGCGTCGAGGACGTTGCAATTGTGCTCCACGACGCTGAGGCAGGAGAGTGTCCGGGCGCGATCTTTACGGAGTACGTTGTGAAGGCACTTCCACTCGCGTACCCGGTGATTGGGACCGGCCCGGTCAGCCACTCGTTGGTCTGGGGCGATGTTATCTCAACGAACGCTTTGGGAAGAGCCGCGACGGCACGGGCGAGATTGACCCGTCCCCAACCGGTGTAGCGGTCGAATCCCGGCAGATGAGCGCCGGTTCCATACGGGTCCAGAATGTCATCCGCCGTGGATGTCAGTATCTGGCGGACGCGCGCGGTCGAAAGCCCCGGTGCGATTGACAAGAGCGCCGCGGCCGCGCCGGTCACATGCGGTGCCGCCATCGATGTCCCGGAGGCGATGTAGTATTTGTCATTGATGATGTGAACGCCCGGCTCCGCGCCAGAGGCATAAAGATCAGTCCCCACGGCCCGCAATGAGAGGATGTCCTGACCGGGTGCGGTAACGTCGATGGAGTCATTGAACGTGGAGAATGCCGCAAGACGGTCATCGGCGGTTGACGCGCCAACCCCAATCGTGACTGTGTACGCACTTGGATAGAAGACCGTGCTGTCGCCGGAATTTCCCATCGAGGCAACCAGCACGACGCCGTGGTTCGAGGCGTATTTCAGTGCGTCCTCCAGCGCCCGCGAAGGATACGCACCGCCCCAACTCATGTTGACCACTCGGGCGCCGCGCAACACAGCGTAATAGACGGCCTGAGCGGTAACCGAGAAGTACGCATTGGGAAAGACCTTGATGGCAAAGACACGCGCTGAGTCCGCCATACCAGCGATCCCGATTCCGTTGTTCACCTCGGCCGCGACCGTGCCTGCCACGTGGGTGCCATGTCCGATCTGGTCGCTAACGTCATTATCACCGATTATTGTGGTCGGTGACGCACTCACGTCGCCGGAAAAATCCCAGCCGTAGACGTCATCGACAAAACCGTTATGATCGTCATCGGTTCCGTTCCCCGGAATTTCGTCGGGATTGATGCACAATCTTCCGGCAATGTCCTCGTGGTCTGTCTCGATTCCCGTGTCGATAATCCCGACCGGCACCTTGGCCTTCGGACCGGCGTAGTCATAGGAAGCACGGAATCGGACATCGGCTCCCGGCGTGCCCGCTAGGCTTGCCAGCGTGTCGTTGTGCTCCCCCGCAACACGCAGAACCGACCAATACGACTGGCCCGTGTTTTCGAGATCCCACTGGCGTGAATACAGGGCGTCGCTGGGTGGCGCATGCAATTCGAACAGCCGGTCTACCTCAGCCCACTCGACCCAGGGGAGCGGCTGCAAGCGTTTCACGAACTCCTCTGCCGATACACCGGCATCGGGTTGGAGAAGATACGTACGGTGGGCCGGGTTCTCGCTCTCAGTGATGGCGGCGGCTGTTGGCCACAGCGCCCTTGTGCTGCTGGCTCCGGCTGCGGCGGCCCACTGGTTGACCCGTCCGGCGGATTTGTCTGTCCCGAAGTCGCTGGGGACAAGATACCCCTGCTGCACTTTGACGATAACACAGCCTGAGTATGCCGGACTTGCTGCCCTGTACACCGGCGGCCGGCTGGCCAGGGCATTGGATGAAAGACCAGCACTCACCAGAATGGTGACCGCGATAAGAAGCGCACGTCCGACTATTCGCATTCGCATGAGTGTCGTGCGCCGGCCAACGCTGGCTGGCGCCGCTTTCCGCGGGGAATGTGCCCGGACATGAGACGCCTCATGTCCATCGGTGTGCTCTAACCTGCACATGGGTTGCAGGGACCCTGACCCCCTGCGAACACGAAATCGATCAGCGCAATGATGTCAAACACATCGTACACATGGTCGCAATTGAAATCCCCGCGATGCAAGTGTGGCGGACAATCGGCGTCGATCGGAGGAGGTTCCGCTCCGGCGAAGACGCCATCGATCGCGGCGATGACATCGAAAACATCGAACAGATTGTCGCCCGTGATGTCGCCATGTTTGCTGCAGATGCAGGCATCGTTGACCGTGATTGAAACCTGGCCGGTATCGGCCAGCACACCATCGCCGGCGATGAACGATACCTGGTATGTTCCCTGCTGAGTGATGCCGGGGACGAACACAAGAGTGCCACTCCCATTGCCGGCATCGGTAAACGATGCATTCGTCAAGGCAACAACTGAGAGAACAGGGATCGTGAAGTTCGAATCGACCGCTTGAACGGCAATCCGAAGAGTGTCCAATTCTGTAACAGTCTGTGCTCCCGGAAGAATCAGGACCGGTGGCAGAGCGACGGCCACCGCCTGCAACGCCGCGCGGGCATTGATCCGGCCCCATCCATGATACATGTCCCAACCCAGCGTGTCCTCGGCCGGCCTGCCGACGAGATCTTCGGCGGCCTTCTGAATGATGTCCTGGACCTGCGCCGGTGTAAAGGCGGGCCGGAGCGCTTTCACCAATCCGGCCAATCCAGAGACATGCGGCGTCGCCATCGATGTGCCGCACTTGTAATCGTAGCTGCCGAATTCAAGCGGAACGGTCGACCACACCCAGTCGCCGGGGGCAGAGACATCGATGGCCGGCCCGTAATTCGACCCCGAAGTAGGGGAGAAGCAGAAAGGGAGCGCCCGGTAGTCATGCGAGTCGGTGGCGCCGACCGCGATGACATTGGGGAGGGCCGAGGGGTAATGAGGATCACCGGAGTTATCGTTTCCCATGGCGGCGCACACCGTCACTCCCGCCGTCACGGCAAAATTGATCGCTGTGGCTTCCACTCCCGAATTCTGATACGATCCCAGTGACAGGTTGATCACATTCGCGCCATTGTTGGCGGCATAGTAGATACCACCAGCCACCGACGAGGCACTTCCGGACCCACTGGCCCCGAGGACCTTGACGGCCATGAGGCGGCATTTCCAATTCATACCGGCCACGCCAATCCCGTTGTTGGTGAGTGCGCCAACGATTCCCGCCACATGCGAGCCGTGCGAATGATCATCGTCGCTCAGGAAGTTGCCATTGTTGAAATTCCAGCCTTTGATATCCCCTGCGTATCCGTTGTGATCGGTGTCAAAGTCTCCCTCCGTCTCGTTGACGTTGACCCAGAGCTTGTCCGCCAGGTCGGGATGGTCCCAATCGATGCCGGTGTCGACAATCGCGATGACGACGTTGGAGTCTCCAGTCGTGAATGCCCACGCGCTTTCCATATCGATGTCGGCACCGGCGAAACCCGGATCGGCGGGTGGCTGGCTGCCGGTGTTGCGTAACGGATACTGGTGGGTCAGGTAGTACAAGTCGTTGGGCGTTACGTCCGCTTCGCAGATTCGCACAATGGCATCAAACTCAATTGAGACGACGTCCGGCAATACCTCGAGACGCTGTTTGAGTGCTTCGGGATCGGTCCCCGCTGGAACGGGAACCGCAACGAAGTCCTCGAGATGACTGGCTCGGGCCAGAGGCGCCAGCCGGTGCGAGGGAGCGACCGGGGGAAAGACCTGCTTGATGTTGTTAACTCCGGCCTCGGCGAGGACCCGATCGAATCCGATGCGCCCGGTGTTGCCCATTGTGATCCGGCGCGCATCGCCGGAAATCGGCGCCAGCTTCACGATGATTCGCGAGCGATCGATATCATCGCGTGGGGCGGCAGCCGCGGAGACCGGTATCAATTGCCCCGCAACGGCCGCGAGGCTGATGACGACAGCCGCCGCAACGCCTCGAGACGTGTGAGTTGATCTGCGCCAGCGATTGACGTGTTTTGGCATCGGCTGGGTGCCTTGCCGTCCCATCTCAAATGATGCCAAGAATGCCTTCCAATTGTTGGTCTGCCTCGTTAGCAAGGATTGCATGGCGCAGGTCCTCCGGAGAAAACAGACGTAATCGCGTAGATGACATCAAACACATCGATACTGGCGTCGCAATTGAGATCCGCCCGAGTTGCGACAGGGCAGGCCGGATCAGTCGGCGCCGGTGGAGCGCCGGCGAAGGCGATGTCGATGAGGGCAATGATGTCGAAGACATCGGTCATGGCATCATTGTTAATGTCGCCCTGATGGCTGCAGTCGCAGGGATTGACCGAGATGGAACCAGCCGAGAAGAAGTTCGGATACCCGTCCTGAAAGTAGGAGGCGAGCCGTAACCGGGTGCTGGACCCCAGCCACGCCGTGTCGACAACAACCGTTCCCCCCGGAATCGAATTGAATCCGGCTGTCACCCACAGATAGGCGACAATGCCGGAGCCACCGGACAGTGACGGCCCATTGCCGCTGACATTGCCGCGCAATACGTACCCCATCTCTCCGAAGAACTTGTTATCGAAGATCAACTGCACAGATTCGAATGCGGCAGTTCGGGGGCCCCGGGTCAGCGAGTCAATCGTCATTGGCGTCGAACCCGTCAATACGAACGGCAGGTAGATATCCTGCAGCGGATGGGAGTTCGACAAATACACCGGCAGGGCGGCCTGTGACCCTTTGTCGAGGCTGATATGGCCATACGACACCGAGTCCACTGGCGTAAAGAGCGTCCCCAGCGCCGCCTGTAAATTGGGGCGCGGGCCGATGTGATAGATTTGGTTTGGCAACGGCTGCGGGGAACCGGTAGCCACAAGAAGATCTCGAGCGGAATCGGCATCGATGATCTGGCCGAGCATGTTCTTAAAGACACCCGAGACGCACGCGACCGAACCGGTCACGATCGGCGATGCAGACGACGTGCCACTGAATCCACTGGTGTACAGGAAGTCCTTTCCTCCGGCGCTGTGAAGATCACCGTACCCTGTCGTGTAAACCTGGATTCCGTATCCCTGCAAGTCAACCCGGGACCCATAATTGGAAAATCCCAACTTGTAACGATCCGGGTTGCTGGGCCCGGGTGGGAATCCCGCTCCACAAACGATGGCGTGGGAATTCCGGAAGGAGCGTTGAAAGAGCTGCCCGTAGATCAATGTATCATCGAAATTCTCGGATCCATTCCCCGCGGCTTCACAGACAATGACGCCTTGGGCGTAGGCATTGACGATGGCGGCGAATTCCGCCGGGAAGTACTCCATCGCGACATAACCCCTCTGGTCATCGCGCACGGCATAGTTGAAATGCGGGCCAGGACTGTGCAGTTCGATGAGAATCAGATCACCTGGCTGCGATATCGCCGTTGCCGAATAGATCGCGCCGGCGACAGATTGAGTCATGACGGAGGAGACGCCGATATCTGCCCCGTGGGCGATGCCCGTCATCCCAATCCCATTCCGATCCGCCACCATCTCCCCGAGGACGGCGGTCCCATGATCATTGTCAGTGCTGTTGCCATTGATGATGATGGCGCTGGCACCTTTGGAAAGATCCTCGTGAGTCAGTTGCCAGCCGTATTCGATATCCGTGATTCGGATTCCGGTACCGGTACCGCCGGGCAATGTCCAAGCCGCGCGGGCATGAACACCGTCCGTCGGCGGATTGAGGTAGAGTTGGCCGCTCTCGTAATTGGGCGTCGTCATGGCACCCTGAAACGAAGCGACCTCCGGGCGTGGCTGGAAGTAGGCGATTTCGACTTCCTCAAGTGCGTTGAGCTGGCGCACAACCTCGGCGGCGGTCGATGGGTCGTTAATCAGTGTGTTGAAGTAGAGCGACAAATCGGGCAGGTTGGCCTTGATCCGATCCTGGGCCGCCAGTCGGCGGTTCTGGATACTCGCCGGATCATCGACGATCATCGGCTCCAGTCCGGGAAGACGATTGCGGGCAATCACACTAACTGCGGCGCTCGCGCCGATTCCGGCAAGGCGTGTTGTCCCGCTGGATACAGTGGTTCCTTCGCGGAATTTCACGACGATGTGCCCCGGTCCGGCCGCCGAACTGATATTGACCTGGGTCGGTTTCACCATGGGACGCAGAGGCCGATATCCGGGAACAGAGCCCGACGCATCCCGGGCGGCACCGTTTGCAGTGCCAGCCAAAACGATGACAGCAAAAAAAGCCAGAGCACCCGGCTTACATCTCATGTTGTTCACTCCTGATTCAGATTCGGATGGCGCGACGGGAGTGTGAGGAACACCGATGCGTCGGTCCAAATCGTGACCTGAACGTAAAAAAGGCGTCGCCATCTTGGCGACGTACACTGGACTCAATATACCTGCGCTTCAGTCCTTGTCAAGCAGTGAACTTCAAGGTGTCCAACGAATTGGCGCAACTTCTTTGTGTTCGGAATGTCAAGGTCACGATCGTGTTTAGGCGCCGCGCTCCTGCCCGTGTCAACGATAGTGGCTGAGTTGACAGCCTTGCTGGACCTGAGACGATTTGGGTTCTATGTTCCTCACTTGCCCCCGGGGTCGCGGGGGAAGGAGGTTCGATGCGGGTGCTCATTCTTGGCGCCGGGCTCATGGCACGCGGCGCGGCGTACGATTTTCTCAGGAATCCCAAGGTTTCATCGCTGGTTGTGGCCGATCAGTCGCAGGCGGCTCTCGATTCGTTTCATCAGAGATTTCCGGATCCACGAGTTCGAATTGCAAAGTGTGACGCACGTAATGCCGGGATGATCGAATCGCTCATGAGGGATGCGGATGGGGCACTGTGCGCCGTGCATTACGGTTTCAACGTGGTATTCACTGAGACGGCAATTGCCACCAGGACGAATATGGTCGATCTGGGGGGCAATAACGACGTGGTCGCGGCACAGCGCGCGCTGTCGGATCGGGCCCAGAAGGCCGATGTGTCGATCATTCCGGATTGCGGCCTGGCACCGGGAATGGTTTCGATCCTGACCGCGTGGGGGTTGCAACGGTTCGCCTGGGTGGATACTGTGCGAATCCGCGTCGGCGGCTTGCCGTTGAACCCGGTCGCCCCATTCCAATACGAGCGGCTGTTTTCCGTCGAGGGGTTGATTAATGAGTATGTCGAGCCGCCGGTGTTGCTGCGCAATGGTGACATTGTCACCGGTCCGCCACTGGGAGACGTCGAGTCCATCGAGTTCAAATCTCCAGTCGGCATGCTGGAGGCCTTCAACACCTCGGGTGGAACTTCCACTCTTCCTGAAACCTACCGTTCCCGGTTGCGCAATCTCGACTACAAGACGCTGCGATACCCAGGTCACGTGGGCGCGATGCAATGGCTGTTCAATCTTGGACTATTCTCGTCCGAAGCGATTGAGATGAATGGCCAGAAGTTGGTGCCCCGGCATTTGACGGCAAACAGGATTGCGGCCACCGTGCCGCTGTGCGAACGCGACCGCACTGTTGTTCGCGTGGAGTTTGCCGGTACAGAGTCCGGCAAGGTCCGGGCACACCGGCTGGAAATCATCGACGAATACGACGCGGCCTCAGGACTGACCTCAATGATGCGGATGACTGCGTTCCCGGCCGCCATCATCGCCCAGATGCAGTGTGACGGACGGATTCAGACGAAGGGTGTGATTCCGCAGGAGCTCGCCGTTGAGCCAGGGGAGTTCATTCGGGAATTCCAGGCGCGCGGAGTCAGAATCGAGGGTCTGCAGTAGGGGAGAGTCGGGTCGCAGATTGTGAGGGCTGCTCGGTGCACAAGAGCGATCGTCCCAGGTCAATTCCTATGGCCGCGGCCAGAGCCGCCACCGCTCGAACCCGTGCCCTTTGGTTTGGCGCTGTCGATACCGTCATTGGTGCGGACGGATGAATCACGTAACTGCCGATCTTCGCTGAGCCGGAATATCCATTCGGCATTGCTCGCTTCACGGTATGACCGGCGGAGCGTTGCCGAGCCTTCCAACTCGTCCTCGGTTCGGCCCCTTCCATCCCAACGGAGGTGGCGGTTCACGCGCAGTTCCCCCTGATCGAATGTGCGCTTTTCACCGCATTCCCCCAGCGTCATCGGCTGGAAAACGGCGGCGGGCCACAACTCCGGAGACCATCCCTCCGGGAATCGAACGGATAATGTGTCGTAGGCATTCATCGCGAATCCGGCCCAGCCCGGATCTGGACGACCCAGGAGAGTATCTGATACCATCCATCCGGCCAGCCGTGGGCGAACGACCATCCGTTGCGGCTCCACCACCGCCCAGCCCATGATTCGACCGGAGATGTGCATGAACACCTCATCCGGCGATATCGCCCTGATCTGGTCCACCGTGGCTTGAATCGCCGGCGGCGCAACGCCGAGTACAATCGCCGCGGTGGCCGCTTGATCGCCATTGCCGTGAATCGGCAACATCCGCGCAAAATGCCCGCGGACCGTGACGATCGCGTCGAACGCGAGATTCCCACGGTCATCAAGTTTTCCGTCGCAACGCACGACCTGACGGTTTTCGTCACTGGATCGTACCGGGGTCCAGACTAGTCGTCCGCCAAACTCCCCTACGGCCAGTGCCCATCGCGCCTCACACGCCGGAGGGAGTGACCCCAACCGGTATCGGTGATCGGAAAGGTCGGCGAAGAGGGTATCGCCGTCGATTACGGTCATGCCGATGACATGGTCGAACCAGTCCTTGGGGAAGTTCGGATCGATTTGCAGGGCATTGCGGGTGCGAATCAGCGCCGGGAACGCCTCCAGCCCGATCTGGCGCATCATGGATATCCAAAGAAAGACGACGTCTTTGCAGTCGCCGTAGCGATTATCGAAGACATCGTGCGCGGCATGCGGTTGCCATCCGCCCAAACCCACTTCGATGGCGACATATCGCCAATCATCTGACACCCAGTCTTTGAGCGCGGCAGCTTGAGCTCGTGGGCCGACGATGTCGGCGAGGCGTTTCGACACGGCCTTTCCCTGATCCTTGGACAGTCCGATACGATTGGCGGTCAGATTCCAGTACCAACGCCCCAGGCCGTCCCAAGTATCAGTTCTCCCTTTGGTCGATCCGACGCGGAATTCCTGCGGCGCAACATAGACAAGTGGAGTGACCGAATAGTCGCCGTTGGTGCCTTGTGGGGGCGTCCAATCACGAAGAATCCACTTCGTGACTTCGCGGCGGGGCTGCTTTTCTGTGATGCGTTGCAATGTCGGCAAGACCTGCTGTTGCCGAATCTCATAACGGGGGGGCACCGCCACCCGATAGGAGGTCAGCCGCCGGGGATAGTGGTCGGCCAGCGACCAATCCGGCCAGAAGAACGGATTGTCGATTTCAACGCGCCATCTGGCTTCGAACACGTATGGTGGCTGTGGTGCCGACAGGTCCACCGCGCGCACCACATCCCCGGAGTACAGCCGGAATTCAGAGAAGGGCGCTTCCGATCGGACATCCTTCAGTCCGACTGTGTAGAGCACGTTTCCCAACGTATCTTTGACGCCTCCCTCGAATGAAATCAGGCGTTGGAAGAATGTATCCCAAATCCTCAAGCTCCCTGCGGCGATTCCACCCGACCGATTGACCCGCACAATCCGGTGCGCCTCGACCACGAGACCATGAGTTGGAGACCAATCGACTGACCACTCGTCCAGATCGTAGACGGCGGGATAACTGTCCCAGGGAATTTCGCCTTGGGCAGGGGAACTCAGCGTCAGGATTGGAAGCACTAAGGCAATGAACCAGAAGAAGTCCGCTGCTGAGCAAGCCCGCCTTGATGGGGAATTCGACATAGGGTTCAGAGGTCCAAGGGCAGGTCCCTGTAGACAGAATACACTATCCCGGCGGTTTGCCAAGCGGAAAGCGACAACGAATACACTCCAGAGGTCTTCCGGCGCTCATTTGCCTCTGGGAAGTGAGGTTAGTCTTTGTACAGGACGATCAGGGCGCGCTCTGAAAGCTGCACGGTATTGAATAATTCCCGAAGCTCGGGGAATCGAATGAGTGGGAAATCTCTCTTGTCGACCCGCCAGAAACGAGTGGCGACGACGCGGTCGTTGTCTAATCCGACCGCCGACCGGAAGACGAATCCATCGCCGGTCATTTCCCGTCCCTCCGGGAGATCGTGAATCGCGAATCCGGTGGGCAGCTTCCAGGTGATCTGGCAGTCTTCGGTCCACGGGACATCAAACGACACCGGGTAACGCCGGGTAGACGTCATCAAGGGATTCGATCCGAGACGGCGCAGAATCGCCGGACGCAGGAAGAGGCGCTGGTCGTCGACTGTTGCCGCCTGCGCCCAATCGAAATCTACGGTGAATTTGATCGGTGCCCATTCGTTGTTCGAGTCTGCGGAAACCGCGAAAGATCGCGGGGCGATCTCGGGTAACCATTGGCGTTGCAGGTACCCCACAGTGTCGCGATCAGCGAGCGCTAGCAGGAGTTCGTAAGCCGCCTCACCGCTCACCGAGGCATTGAGCTGTCCCGTGGCGGAGCCGTCGGAATACAATTCAATGGTGGCCGCACCTTTGGATTCACTGTTGACTGGGGGCGCGGAGACTTCGAGGACCACGCTGTCCTCGTATTCAGGGGCATCGATGACCACTCCCGCTCCCACCTGGTCCTCCGGCGGCAGATAGCCCAGCCAGGCAGCCGGGGCATTGGCATCGCAGAAGATCTTCTCGCCGTTCTCGTCGAGCAGCACCAGCACGTGATCGAATTGATCGAGCCGGTGGTCACGCCGGTCGAATCGGATGTGATTGCGACGGGAAATCAGGAACGGGTGAGCCGAAAACCCATTGAACCGCAGAAGTGACACCAGCAGAAGGTTCTTTTCGATGGGAGTTCCCCGGCGCTGTGCCAGAACATCAGCGACCGGCACGATCTCTGGTCCCGCGATCGATCCAGTGCCCTCGGTTGAAGCCACCGAATCGCGCACGAACTGGTATATCCGGTTGAGCAGCGCCCGCCGGGCAGTATCCCGGTGTGCGGCGGGGATGCCCTCCGGAATGCGGCCCATCTTCTGCCATGTATCTCCGTGGCGCAACAGCGGCTTGTAAACGCGCCTGACCTGGTTGGCCAGATCGGGCCAGCTATCAACAAACTCCCAGATCTTCTGGCCATCACGGAAGCGAACAATCTGGAAGTCCAATTGCACTTGGTGATCGAAAATAGACGCCACACAGGGCTCCCGGAACAGCGGAGCCAGCTTCTTTGACCACCAGGTAAACTGGCGAACCTTGACGTCAAACCGAACCGAGGGGAACAGCGCGGAGTCGGGACCATGGACGAAGTCGGTATTATTGAGTACCGCCTCATACTCAAAGCCCTCTGGTACACGCACGGATAGCTCGGAGTACTCCGTCGGAACATCGTTCTGGAATATCCAGGGCCGGAGATAATAGAAGTTGTCGGAAGTCAGGGTGTAACGGTATTCAACCACGCATCCCGGGACCACTCCTGGGAACGCGAATACGCTCGCCACGCGGTCCCCGATTTTGGACTCGAAGATCTCGCTGGATGCGACTTCAATGACTTTGCCCTCAGGCGTCAGGGTGTGGGCCTCGATCTTTTCCAGCCGCTCTGACACATGATGAGGGATTTCGACGTTGGCGAAACGGTAAGCGTCGGCACGAAATATTTGAACCCGACGGTGCCTTTCGAACGTAAACTTAAATCCAGGGCCGACTGTGATCAGGCCTTGATCGAAGACCACGGCGGCCCCGGCAAAAGGGTCGTCCGAAAGGCGGTCTCGAATCTCGGTGGGGGTTAACTGACCCCAAGAACCGGCGCTGGCGTTTTGGGCAAAAACAGGGCGAGCTGCCAGAAGGACAAACCCAAGGGCAGACAAGAGAACTACCTGACGAACACACTTGTCCCGCGGCCAAACTCTGGCAACGCGCATCAAGAACCTCTATCGAACCACTCGTCTTCGGCGGGTCGGGGGACCCGCCGCCTTCACGATGGAGGGCGGGATTCTCATATCCCTGTTTAAAATACGCAAGAGCCAATTTCCCGCAAGCGTAAAGTTGCGTTTAAGTTGCGGTAAAGCCTCGCAAAGTTTGCGCCGGGTCCGACCTGCCGGCGCCTGATCCTGAACCGTGTGTCCACTTTGCACTCTTATTCTGTTGACCATCAATCAATTATCATGATCGTTCCGGCTGTCCAGGCTGATGGATGACCGAAAACGCCTGGTTTGGTGTCAGGTTCCCAGGGACGGCCTTTCGAGTTGGCTTGCTCACGACCGGTTCAGAGGAACTTGGGCGAACTGAATGGGTTCTGCCTATGAAGCCCATGCTCATTTCAGGGCAAGTCCACGTATATAACTGATTTGTTAAGTCACCTTGGGGGGAGATACTGGTGGAAACGAAGACCTTGGCTAAAGCTGATCGAATTCAAGATAAGAGCGCACTCTTAGGGAATCCCTGGGTTTACCGGCTGGCGCTGGCTTTGGCGGGTGCGACGCTGCTGACGATTCTCATTGGCGGCAGTGTTACGACGATGGGTGCGGGGGATTCCGACCCGAGCTGGTCACTTCGCTTCTGGGACTGGTTCCGCTCCTGGAGTCAGATGCCCGGGGGGCAGATCTACGAAATCTCCCATCGGCAGATTGGTACGATTGTCGGTTTGATTGCTCTCGCCTTCATCATCGTAGTCTGGCGATCCGAGAGGCGGCGATGGGTGAAATATCTCGGCTTGTCCGTTCTTGGCGCTGTGGTGCTTCAGGGACTTCTCGGTGGACTTAGAGTATTGACAGTCTCCGACCCTACTGTCCAGCAACGCATCCTGGGAATCTCCGGCTTCGCAGATGCTCTCAGCGCTCGAATGGCATCGGCGATTGTGCATGCTGGTTTGGCGCAGATCGTATTTGCCCTCACCGTGGTCATTGCGGTCGTGACATCTTCCCGATGGCGCCAGATCGTTCAGATGGCACCGCTCCCGGGTGTCAGGAAGATCCGGCGCTTGGGTGTGATTGCGGCGGGCGGTACTTTCATCGAGATGATTCTCGGTGCGTTTGTTCGCCACGGTTCCAAAGTCGTGACCGAGCACATCGTCGGTGCGCTCCTGGTGTCCTCTCTGTGTGTGCTGCTGGCTCTGCGCGCGATGGCGGTGGCCGCAGAAGTCCCATTGCTGCGCCGACCGGCCCACACGCTTGGCATGATTGTTCAGCTTCAGCTCTTCTTGGGAGTCGCGTCACTGATGATCGACTCATTGTCGACCATTGCGCCGACTTTGCATGTAGTTGGCGGGGGCGGAACGCTCGCGGCAACTGTGATTCTCACCGTGCGAGCGTACGGCATCAAGGCACCGGATGAGGCCCGTGCCATCGTGGAAGCAAAACCGGTATGAAAATGTCTCAACAGGCATCGTCGCTTGTGGCTGATCCGGGCCGGTTCACGATGGCCGACTTTGCGGAGCTGACCCGACTGCGTTTGACGTCCCTGATTCTGGTCACTGCCGCAGTGGGCTTTCTGCTCTTTCCAGGACATGCCGGGATGGGAGTGCGTCTTCTGTCGGTTCTGATCGGGCTGGGATTCGTTTCAGCGGGCGCGACGGCATTCAATCAAGTGATCGAACGGGACACGGACGCCCGGATGTCACGCACGCAGAACCGTCCGCTGCCGCGCGGAAGGATTGCGCCGCAGGCGGCCCTCGGGCTGGGTACCATCTTCTGCGCGTTGGGGCTGGTCATTCTGATGACGAAGGCGGGATTGCCGACCGCGATCCTGGCCGCGGCCAGCGCGGCGATCTACATCGCGGCTTACACGCCGCTCAAACGCCGCTCCTCGCTCAACACATTGGTCGGTGCTGTTTCCGGGGCGCTGCCGCCGGTGATTGGTTGGGTTGGCGCCGGCGGGCGGCTTGATGGCGGCGCCACAGTCCTGTTCGGAATTCTGTTCGTCTGGCAGTTAATTCATCTCTTCGCCATCGCGTGGATTTACCGCGACGATTACGCGAATGCCGGGCTGGTCATGGTCAGTGGAACCGATGATGCGGCCGGAACGCTGACCATGCGGCTCATCCTGCTCGCGTCGCTCACCATGATCCCGATCAGCCTGCTGCCATCGCTCATCGGCCAGGCCGGACTGCCATACGCTGTGGCAGCGCTGGTGTTGGGCCTGGGATTCTGCGCCACGGCAATTCATCTGGCGGTCCGCCGCTCACGCGTGGCGGCGCGCCGGCTGTTCCTTGCGTCGATTGCCTACCTTCCAATTCTGCTATTTGTCCTGGTGATCGATCACGTCAGCTGACAACAGCCGGTGATGGCTCTCGCACGATTCAGTGTTGTCGGTTGAGACAACGTCAGTTCTGGACGATCATTACCAGGAACATTACGACCCAGACTGCATCCAGGAAGTGCCAGTACATGGCGGCATAGGTGATGCCGGGATGGTACTGCGCCGTATACGCGCCACGGAATGATCGGCGGGTGACCACTCCAAGCTGGACCAGTCCGCCGATCACGTGGGCCGCGTGGAGACCGGTCAGCATGTAGAAGGTGAACGCGTACAGATTGCGCGCCGTCGGCGGCATTTGTGCGGCGGTCAGGGCCAGCCAGTTCACGAATTGATTAACCAGAAATCCGGTACCGAGGACAGATGCGGCCAGGAGGAATTTTCGTGCCGCGCCAAGATTGTTTCTGCGGGTTTGGACAAGGGCATAGTGAATGACCACGGAGCAGGCAACGAGGATGCCGGTCGATAGCCAGAGTCCGGACGGAAGCGGCGGCAGATTGGTGGTTCGCCAAAGTTGGGCGCGCATGCGCACAACCAGATAGCCAATGATACTGGCGGCGAACAGGATCGAGAGCGAGATGAGGAAGATCGCCATGCCGAACCGGCCGGTATTGGCTTCCGACCGCGTCATCCCGGATGGCACCGGACGAGTTTCTCTGTCGTCCTCTGAGTTCATTTCCCCAAGAGTTGTTCCTGGCGCAGGTCAATGTTGGGCTGGTATTGGCCGCTGTCGGTGAGCACGAGGGAGACGAACAGCAGGACAAAGACCAGTGCTGTCACGAAGACGATCGCATGGAATGGCCGGTCATATCGCAAGTGCATGAAATACAGGGCGACCAGCGTCCCTTTGACGGTCGCAATTGCCATGGCAAGATAAAGATTGAGATTGCCAAGATCAATGTAAACAACTTCGACGGTCACCACTGTCAATACCATGAGCGCGAGCCAGACAGTGACCAGGATGCGAAACGGAACGACGTGCACTGTCGCGTCGGAACCGTGGCCGGGTTGTGAGTGTCCGTGCTCGCTCATCGGTAGTATTCCTCAGCGAATGAGATACAAAAGCGGGAACAGGAATATCCAGATCAGGTCCACCAGATGCCAGTACAGCCCGGCGTAATCGACCGGGTAGAAATAGCTCGGAGAGAACGCACCCCGCCGCGCCTTGACCAGAACCCACCCGATGATGGCCATCCCCGCGATGATGTGCAGGGCGTGCAAGCCGGTCATGAGGAAGTAGATTCCGAAAAACACCTGAACATTGGGTGGGCCGGTGTAGTGTGCTTCGGCAGAATCCGCCGGTGCGGCCTCGCCCGATGGAGCCGCTTCCTCAATCGGATGGTAATGCGTCCCCCACAGCAGCCCTTCCTTCCATTTGTTCTGGTACTCGACATACTTCACGCCCAGAAAGATGAAAGCGCAGAGCAATGTGATCGCCAGAAGGTTTACGAGGGCACGTTTCTTGCCGAGTTGCGCCGCCCGCACCGCCCACGCCATGGTGAAGCTGGAAAAGATGAGCACCGCGGTGTTCAGCGCTCCCAGGTTCTTGTTCAGGAAACGGTGGGCATAGATGAAGATGTCTGGGTGATTGGCGCGGTAAACGGCGTAGACGCAAAACAAGCCGGCAAAAAGGAGGATCTCCGTAACCAGAAAGAGCCAGATTCCCAATTTGCCCGATTGATACTGCTGATCCAGCGTATCGAACTGGTGGGCGAGGTGCGCCGACCGATGTTCTCCGTGCTGTTGATGGCTCTGTTGCATGTGATTTCGCAACCGGTATTCCCGGTCAGGCGACACCCTCCGCTGACTCGGCGCGATACGTGAATCCACCCAGTTTGGGATCGAATACTAGTGGCTTTAGGTCGTATGGATCACCCGCCGTTGGCTGCGTGGCAAAGTTCTCGGTTGGCGGCGGTGAGGCGCAGCGCCATTCGAGCGTGGCGCTTCCCCATGGATTCGCCGGAGCCAGACGGCCGCGGCGCAGCGAGTGGATGAGATAGACCGCGACCAGAATGAAGCCGATCGCTTGCAGAAACGCCCCGGCGGTCGACCACTGATGGTACGAAGCAAACTCCGGACGGTAATTGTAATAACGCCGCGGCATTCCCAGGCTGCCCATGATGAACTGCGAGAGGAAGGTGATGTTGAACCCCACGACGATCATCAAGCTGGCGATATTGGCGAGCTTCTCGTTGTACATGCGGCCGAAGATCTTGGGCCACCAATAGTGCAAGCCGCCCATGAACGCCATGAGCACACCGCCCATCATCGTGTAATGGAAGTGTGCCACCACGAAGTACGTGTCGTGCAGGTGAACGTCGGTGGCCAGTGCCCCCAGAAACAACCCGGTCAGCCCGCCGATCCCGAACAGCAGAATAAACGCCACCGTGTACGTCATCGGCGCATCCATCTTGATGGAGCCTTTGTACATGGTGGCAACCCAGTTGAAGACTTTCACCGCTGAGGGGATGGCCACGCTGAATGTCAGTGCGGAGAAGATCATGTTGGCCATCGGTGACTGCCCGCTGACGAACATGTGATGTCCCCAGACGAGGAAGCTGAGGAAGGCAATCGCGACACTGCTGTAGGCAATGGCTTTGTAACCGAAGATGTGCTTCCGGCTGAACGTTGATACCAATTCGCTGATAACGCCCATCGCCGGCAGAATCATGATGTAGACGGCCGGGTGCGAGTAGAACCAGAAGAAGTGTTGAAACAGGACAGGATCGCCACCGAGTGTCGGGTCAAAGATGCCCACACCGAGGACCCGCTCGACAATCAACAAAAGCAGGGTGATCCCCAGCACGGGTGTGGCAAGCACCTGGATGATTGCGGTCGCATACAGTGCCCACAGAAAGAGGGGCATCCGGAACCAGCCCATGCCCGGTGGCCGGAACCGATGGATCGTCACGATGAAATTCAACCCAGTTAGAATGGAGGAGAATCCGAGGATAAATGCTCCGAACGTGATGGGGACGACGGCGCTCGTCGTCGTCGTGCTGTAGGGCGTGTAGAATGTCCAACCCGTGTCGGCACCACCGTGAATTAGCGAGTAAACTGCAAACAGCGCGCCGATCACGTACAGATGCCAGCTCAGTCGGTTCAGACGTGGGAAGGCGACGTCGCGTGCTCCCAGCATCAACGGCAGCACAAAATTGCCCAGTGCGGCCGGGATGCCGGGGATGATGAACAAGAAGATCATGATCGCACCGTGGAGCGTGAAGACACGGTTGTATGTTTCCGCCTCCATGACAGTTTTCGCCGGTGTCAGCAATTCCGTGCGGATCAGCATCGCGAACAGTCCGCCGAGAAACATCGCGGCCAGAATCGAGATCAGGTAAAGCACGCCGATGCGCTTGTGGTCCAGCGTCATGATCCAGGACTTGATGCCGTGTCCGTCCTGAAGATAGCTGGGCGCGTGTCCGGGCTCAGCGGCGGCGGGTGGTACCGGGGAACTGACTGTATTCATTCGAATCAGTCATCCTATCGCTTAAGGGTTTTGAGGTACTCAATGATCACTGTGATCTCGTTGTCCTTGAGTTTCCCCTTGTAGGTTGGCATGACCGGTTGGTACCCGGCTACAACCTTGGCTTGGGGATCGATGATCGCTTCACGGATGTAATTTTCATCCACAGTCAACTTGGAGCCGTCCTTCATCGCTTCGCTTCGCCCGAACATTCCGAGGAAACTCGGACCGGTGCTGGCGCCGCCGTCGATGGTGTGGCACTGCTTGCAGCCCCGCGTCAGGTACAGTTTCTCGCCGGCCGCTGCCGGGGGCAGCTTGCTCAACTCATCTCCCGCTTCGGTGAGCCACTTCTCGTATTCACCCGGCGGATGGACGACGACCCACGCTGACATGTCGGAGTGCCCGCGGCCGCAGTATTGGGTGCAGAAAATAATGTGCTTTCCTGGACGGGTGACGTTGAACCAGACGGTGGAGTAGCGTCCGGGAACAACGTCCATCTTCTGCCGAAAATCAGGAATGAAGAAACCGTGGATGACATCCTCGGATGTCATGATGAGCTTGACGGGCTGGTCGACCGGGACATGCAAATCCGGGTCGACGTGTCCGTTGGGATAGCTAAACAGCCACTGCCACTTTTGGCCGGTGACCTGGATTTCGAGCGCATTCTCGGGTGCGATCTTCATGTCCATGTAGCCTGTAAACCCGAAGTAGAAGATTACGATGACGATGATGGTCGGTATGACTGTCCAGGTAATCTCCAGCCAGGTGTGATGCGTCGGAGGCTGGCCCGCTTCGATTCCCTGGCGCCTGCGATATCGCAGCAAGAAGTAAATGGTCAGCACCGCGATCAGCGCGAAGAAGAAGACCGAAATGCCGAGGATCAGATTGAACAGCCAGTCCACCTGTCCGGCCGCGGCGGTGCCCTCCTCAGGCAGCCAGAAGGCGTTCGATGCCCTCAGCGGGACCAGGGATGCCAGGACGGCAGGCAATGAGTGGATCACTTGGCCACCCCGGCTAACGTCTGTTTGCGGTGTGCGTCCCGGCGCCATCTAATGCCCAGCATGACGCCCAGCACAACCACGGTGAATAGCCCGGCCAGGCGCATGAGGTTCATCGCCGCCAGAGCATAGCGTCCGGACTTGTTGTCGTAATGGAAGCAGAAGAGCAGAACCCGGTCGATCGTAGTTCCGATCTTGCCCTGTGATGCCTCCAGCAGGGAAAACGTCAGTGTCTGGGGCTCGTACATGACCCCGTACAAATACCGCGACAGATGCCCATCGGGAGTACAGACCATCGAGACCGCCGCGTGGATGTACTGATCCTGCTCCTGATCGTACCTGTAACCGAAGCCAACCGTCCCCGCCAGCGTCTTAATGTTGGTGTCCAGGCCGACAAGGAAGTGCCACCCCGGACCGGATTCGGGCTGGCCGTATTCTTTCATGTATTTTTGCTTGGTGAGTTTCGCCCGCGTTGGCGATTCACGCGGGTCGATACTGACCGTCACGATCTCGTAATCCTGTCCCAGGACCAACTTGCTTCCTTTGAGTCCTTCGACCAGTCCATCAAGCTGAACCTGGCAGAGCATCGGGCAATTGGAATAATTCAACGTGAGGACGACCGGCTTCTGTCCGCCGAAGTACTCACCCAGCCGGACTGGCCTGCCGGTTTCATCGGTGAATTCCAGGTCCAGTGGGATGGCGACATCGGGGTGCTCGGTGATTCCGAC
Source organism: bacterium (assembly GCA_021813505.1). Taxonomy (GTDB): domain Bacteria; phylum Zixibacteria; class MSB-5A5; order WJJR01; family WJJR01; genus JACRMA01. Next base: position 48,020 of record JAKAKI010000058.1, read on the forward strand.
GCCTTCCAATTCCGGCGGCAAGGGCTCGATCCGCTCAGTGGCCGATGCAGTCGTGCGAACCACAGTGAAAACCGCGAGTGCGAATACCATCAGACGGAGTGTCTTCATTGTGCCACCGCCTTGGCGGGGACTTGGCCATGCGTCGAACCCATAGCCAGATCGCGCACGACCAGTTCCATGGCGCGGTCAATCGGGATTGTGACCGTCCCCTTGGATCGGTCAATCCACCGGTACCCCTCGAGAAGTTCGAGCTGCCCAGCGCGCAGCGCCGTCAGCTCTTCCGAGGCGACCGCTTTCCGGGAAATCTCAGATTCCTGAGCCTGATAATACGCGGCCTGAAGCGCGACGATCAGGACTAGAGTGATGAGCACGCTGATGGCGCCGACGTAAAGCGTTCGCAGGGCATCAGGATCGCTTTGATTACTCATGATTCACCAACAATTCTAGACGCTATACGTTCTCAAACGACAGCGATTCATCCAGTCTCGGATCCCCCACCGGGATCAACGCACTTCGGCTCAAATTATACGTCACGGCGGCGATCATCAAAGCGCCAACTCCGGCCAGGCAGAGAACATGCATGAGTGAAAATCCCAGGCTTGTTGGGGACGACTCCGGCATTGTCAGCCAATAGACATCCAGCAAATGCATGAGCAGCACCCAGGATGCGGCGAATGCCAATGTGGCTGGGCGGCGCTTCACACCGCGCGAGATCAAAAGCCAGAAGGGAATCACAAAGTGGCCCAGGAGCAGAATCAGGCTGAAACCCGACCACGGGCCACTGAGACGGCGCAGATACCAACTGGTCTCCTCGGGGATGTTCGAGTACCACATCAGCATGAACTGCGAAAACGCGATATATGCCCAGAACACCACGAACGCGAAGGTCAGTTTTCCCAGGTCGTGGTAATGCTCACGCGTCACCGCGTGCTGAATTCTTCCCCACCGCTGCAGGGACAACGTCAGCAACGGGAGCACGGCGCAAAACCCGACGACACTGCCGGAAAACAGGTAGACCCCATAGATTGTGCTGTACCAGTGAGGATCACGTGACATCAAAACGTCGAACGAGAAGAACGTGGCGGTCAGCGCAAACACCACCATTCCCGGAGCACTGAGCCGTTCCATCTTGATGGTCAGGGCCGGATCGCCCGAGCCGTCCTGCCGCGCCGAAGTCCGACGGAAGTAGCTTGCCATCAGGCTCCAGATCCCGAAGTAGGCGATCCAGCGGATCAGGAAGAACGGAACATTGAGATACGCGGCCTTCCCGGCGAGCACATGATCACTGGCCGCCTCGCCACCCGCCCAGGGATAAATCGAGTGCAGATTGAAGAGCAGCGGAATCGACAGAACCGCAAACAGCGGAAAGACACCGGCGATCGCCTCCGCGGGACGCCGTACCACAACTCCCCACCCGGCGCCGGTCACATGCTGAAGCAGTACGAAGAACAGCGCCCCCAGTGCGAGGGTCAGGAAGAACACAAATGCGGTCAGATAAGCCGTGGCGAATGACTCTCCGCCATCGGAAGAAAGGAGCCCCAAGAGCACGGCTGCGGCAATCGCTACCAGCCCAATCGCACCGGCCAGCCAGGTGACTTTTGCCGCCCTGGCTCCCAACTGGAGATTGTCTTTTGTGATATCGGCTCTCTGCACTGTGATCAACCGCCCTTACCGCAAATCAGCCTGATGATCCGCGGGCACATCGTTTGGTGACGCATTCTGGCTGCGTTGCAACGCCCGGACATACGCCACGATTGCCCAGCGATCGCTGACCGGGATCTGAGGTCCGTACGCAGGCATGGTGCGAATCCCGTTCGTGATTGTGTTAAATAGCTCTCCGTCGGTTCGGTCCCGGACGACGTCAGAGTTCAGAGCGGTCGGTGGCACCCATTTGCCTTCCTGTAGAGCGTCTGCCCGTTTGGCAACCATCCCGTCTCCCATCCCCGCTAGCCCATGGCAGGGTGCGCAGAAGATGTTGAATCGCTCGCGTCCCCGGTGCATCACTTCCATCGTGACCGGGAAAGGAAATGTCGTCGTCCAGTTGCCATCGACTTTTCCGCGCATCAAGAGATCGTCGTCATCCAGCTCACCATGCGCGACCGTGCCCTCGACCGGCGGTCTCATGGCCCGATGATCGGCAAACAGGGGACTGGCCGTCTGGGTGAGATACTTCGGTTGTTGGTCCATGTCGGGAATCAGTTGAATCCGCGGCACGTCGGATTTCGTCACTCGGGCCTTGGCAATGAACACCAGTGGAATCCAGGATACCACGACCAGCGTGATAATCACCGGCAGGACCCACCGCGGCAGGCGTTCCCCGGCCGCACGGGTGTACTGGCGCACCGTCTGATGATCCTGCAATTCGCGGAGAATCGACATTGGATTATCCTCGAACCTCTTCTACGGCGCTGCTTCCGAGTGAACGCAGGAAGCCGGCTGTTCCCTCGGCATCGAATTTCGGATCGTCGGCCTCGATGCTGATGAAGAATCGGTCGGCCGTCGCACGTCGGAAGCGGTCATTTGTCAGGAGCGGATGATACAAGGCCGGAAGTCCATTCATCACCAGCATGCCCAGGAAGGCACCAATGGCGGCACACAGAACGGTGAGCTCGAACATGACCGGAATGTTGGCGGGGATGCTGAAGAGCGGTTTGCCGCTAATGACCAGCGGATAATCAATTGCATTCATCCACCACTGCATCAGCAACCCCACGGCTCCACCGATCAACCCTCCAGCGAGAACCACATAGGGGAGACGTGTCGGTTTCAATCCCATGGCATCGCTGAGTCCGTGGACCGGGAACGGCGTGTGCGAGTCCCAATGAATGTATCCGGCATCGCGCACTTTCTCTGCGGCAGCCATCAACTGGGGGACTGTTTGAAACTCGGCGAGCAAGCCGAAAACTCCCGTGTCTGGCACAGGGGCGGCGCCTTGAACTGGAGTTCCCGAATGTTTCTGGGCCGCCGTCATGACTTGCCTCCGCGATGATGCCCGCCCTTCTCACCATGCTGCTGCGGCATATCGCCCCAGTAGTCGCCGAGTCCCTTATGAATTCCCTCTTCCAAGTGAGCCTGCGGCATGACGCTCTTTACCTCGGCCATCGCAACCATTGGCAGGTAGCGGACAAAAAGCAGGAAGAGCGTGAAGAACAAGCCGAAGCTTCCGGCAAAAGTCAGAATCTCGACATACGTCGGGGTGTAACTCAGCCAGCTTCCCGGAAGAAAATCGCGCGAAAGTGACGTGACGATGATCACGAAACGCTCAAACCACATGCCGACATTGATCAGGATGCTGGCCACGAAGAGCACCGGGATGCTGCCACGGAGTTTCTTGAACCAGAAGAGTTGGGGGGTCAGGACGTTGCAACTGACCATGATCCAATACGCCCAACTGTATGGTCCCATCGCGCGGTTGAGGAAGGTGAACATCTCGTACGGATTGCCGCTGTACCACGCCATGAAGAACTCGATGGCATAGGCGAAGCCGACCATCGAACCAGTGGCCAGGATGATCTTGGACATGTTGTCCAGGTGGCGCATCGTGACGATGTCTTTGAGGCCGAAATACTGCCGCGCCGGGATGATCAGCATCATCACCATCGCGAAGCCGGAGAAGATCGCGCCGGCCACGAAGTACGGTGGAAAGACGGTCGTGTGCCAACCGGGGAGCTGCGACGCGGCAAAATCGAAACTCACCACCGAGTGCACGCTGACAACCAGCGGTGTGGCGAGTGCGGCCAAGAGCAGATAGGCGCGTTCGTACCGGTGCCACTGGCGATTGGAACCGCGCCAGCCCAGACTGAAGATGCCGTAGACGATCTGGCGGACCTTGGTCTTGGCGCGGTCGCGCAACGTCGCCAGATCCGGAATCATCCCCATGTACCAGAACATGAGCGACACGAACATGTACGAAGAAACGGCGAACACGTCCCAGAGAAGCGGGCTGCGGAAGTTCGGCCAGACCTGTTGCTGATTCGGCAACGGGAAGAGCCACCACGCCAGCCAGATTCGGCCGACGTGGATCGCGGGAAACAGCCCCGCACAGACGACCGCAAAGATGGTCATCGCTTCCGCGAACCGGTTGATGCTCGTCCGCCATTTCTGGCGGAATAAGAAGAGGATTGCGGAGATCAGCGTACCGGCGTGTCCGATGCCAACCCAGAATACGAAATTGGTGATATCGAAGCCCCAGCCGACCGGATTGTTCAATCCCCAGACACCGACTCCGGTGAGGACAAGGTAGCCGATCATCGCCACCAGGACACCGGTGAGCGCCAGCGATACGGCGAAAGCGATATACCAGGCGCGGGGGGGACGTGGCCGCTCCATCAGTCCGGCGACCTTATCGGTCACCGTGGTGAAATCGTTGCCGCCGAGAATCAACTCGGGGCGCACGCGCGGATCGTCAACAGTGGAGTCTGGTATCGCCGTCTTCATTGATATCACGCTCGGTCAAACGTCCGGTCACGAAGTTCCTCCGACCGGTTGCGCAGTTTCGCCATGTACTTGGTGCGTGGCTTGACGTTCAGTTCTTCCAGCATCGAGTAGGAACGATGATGCTCGTGCAACTTTGCCACGCGGCTCGCCTTGTCGTTCAAGTCCCCAAAGACGATGGCCTGCGATGGGCAGGTTTGGGCGCAGGCCGGCACAATTTCCCCGTCGGTGATCGGACGCCGGTCGTTCTTAGCCGTGATCTTGACCGACTCAATCCGCTGAATGCAATAGGTGCATTTCTCCATCACACCGCGGCTCCGGACCGTGACGTCCGGGTTGTACATCATCTTGGCGACCTCAGGCGTTTCTTTATGGTAATTGAAGAAGTTGAATCGCCGGACTTTGTAGGGGCAGTTGTTCGAGCAATACCGTGTGCCGACGCACCGGTTGTAGACCATGACATTCAACCCCTCGGCGTCGTGTGTGGTCGCGGCCACCGGGCAAACCTGTTCGCAGGGAGCATTCTCGCAATGGTGGCAGGCCACCGGCTGGAACAGGACCGACGGGTGTTCGGGATCACCGGAGAAGTACCGGTCAACGCGAATCCAGTGCATCTCGCGCCCGCGGATGACATTCGCCTTGCCGACGATCGGAATGTTGTTTTCCGCCTGGCAGGCCACCATACAGGCGCCGCAGCCGGTACAGGAGCTTAGGTCGATGGCCATTGCCCAGCGATGGCCGTTGTATTCATGCTCGGTCCACAGCGATACGAGCGGTGGATGATGCTCACCGTCGTGCGCAAAACCGGGATTTGACTTATAAGTCGAGAGCTCCGCTTCGCGAATCAGTTCGGGAATCCGGGATTGAATTTCCTTGATACCCACCGCGTCGATCGCGTGATGATCGTGAGTGCAGGCGAGTTCAATCGTGGTTCCGGTTCGGGCAATCCGAACCGGGGACTCATGGTCTGGGTTTGCCAAATTTCTTAGCGCGTAGGCATTGGCGCCCACCCCATTGCCCACGTTGCCGCTGGACTTTCGGCCATACCCCAATGTGAGGGCAATCGTCCCGGCTGGATGTCCGGGGAGGACATACGCGGGCGCCTCAAGCGATTTGCCGCTTGCCTCAATGCGGACGACGTCACCATGGGATACCGCAAGTCTCCGCGCCGTTGCCGGAGCGATCACGGCGACGTTATCCCAGGTTAGCTTGGTCACCGGATCCGGCATTTCCTGCAGCCAGCCGCTGTTGGCGAATCGGCCGTCGTAGACTTTCGTATCCGGGGTGAATACCAGTTCCAGGTCCTCAGTTCCCGGAGGCGTCAGCGCGGCAAAACGTCCAATTTCGTCGGAGATCTGCGGCGACATCAATTGCGGCGTAACCGGCGGGCTGGCGCTGCCGTCCAGAATGCCATCGTGGAGCATGCGGCGCCAGGCGGCTTCGAAATCCGCGCCACCCGCAATCGGCTGAAGGGCGCGCCGGACAATGTCGTAACCATTCGTCATTTGGTCGCCGGTGACCATCGCCAACAGCTCGATCGGCGACTTGCCGCTGTACAGCGGTTGGATCAACGGTTGAATCGTGCTGATTGTCCCGTCCCATGCGCGCGCGTCTCCCCACGACTCCAGGTAGTGCGCGCGGGGAAGATGCCACTGACAAAGTTGTGAGGTCTCGTCGTCATAGAGCCCGAGATGAATGCTCGTTCCAACTTTCGACAGTGCTTCGGCGAAGTTCGCATCCGCGGCCGAATTGTAGACGGGGTTTCCGCCGAGAATCACAAGAGTCTGAACGTGACCCGCGCGCGCCTCATCGGTCAGCCTTCGAATCGACTCGGCATCCGGCTTGCGCAGTATGTCGGGTTCATCAATGTAGGTGACCGTCGAACCGACGTTGCCTAGTATCGTATTGATCAGATGGGCGACTGCATGAACAACGGCGGGCTGCCGTGGTCCAACCGTGATGATCGATTTGCCGCGATGCGCCAAAAGGTCACGGGCAATGAACGGCGTGATTGCCGAATCGCCGGCGGGTGCCCGGAAGCGTTGCAGCGAAGACTCCAGCGATCTACCAGTCGGCGGAAGTGATCCACCGGCCTGGGAGTAAAGTTCCGCGGCCAGACGGCCGATCGCCGCTGGGATTTCGGTCGCCCGCAATCCGACACGATGGTCGGCGGCGGCTCCGGTCAGCGACAGGATGCTCTCGATTGAATAGAGCCGATTCATCTTCCCGTCTTCGGCGCGCCGTCCCGAGGCGAAATCCCGGGCGTATCGGACCGAGTCTGGGTGTGTCAGCAGGAAGTCGGAATCGAACGAGACGATGACCTCGGCGCGATCAAATGCGTAGTTCGCGCGTAGCGGTTTGCCGAATGCCAATTGCGCGCCGGTGCGTTCATGGTCGCGTGAAATCGGTTCGTACGTGAGCCACTGGGCGTTGGGGAACGCCGACAGCAGGCGCCCGCGCATGTCCAGAAGGCTTGGCGAGTTCGATTCTTCGGCGAGAATATACAGGCCTGCGCCTCCGGCCGCACGCAGGCCGGCGAAGTGGGAGCCGGTAAAGCCCGCGAAGTCATCCCAACTCTGCGTCAATTCCTGGCCATGCTCGCGACGGACTAATGTCTTGCTGCGATCCGGATCGTACATCTCCAGCAGGCTTGCCTGCGTGATGGCATCGCAAGCGCCACGACTCCCCGGATGCAGCGGATTGCCTTCGATCTTGATTGGCCGGCCATCGAAACTGGTGACCAGCAGGCCGCGACCGACACCACCCAATTCCGACGACGTGGCAAACTGCTTGGTCTTGCCGGGGATGAATCCCTCGGGATTCCGCGCAAACGGGAGAATCTCTTCTTTGGGCCAGCGGCATCCGGCCATCCAGGCCAGCGCCAGCGACGCGCCCATCATTTGCATGAATTTCCGGCGCGACACGCCACCATCCGGCTCGGTCGCTCCGCCGGGGAATTCATCCTGCGCCCAACGCTGAAATTCCGGCGTGTTGGCCAGTTCGTCCAGACTGCGCCAGTAGAACTGCTTGTTTTCTTGTGCTCTCAGCGATGACATGTCCAGCAGTCCGTTGACGGGTTCAGACCTTCCTGGGCGCGGATACGCTTTCCGAAGGCCACAGGGTCCTCGGGTGGCGTCCAGTCCATTGACGTGATCTTGTCTTGCGGCCGTAGCGAAGCCTCGGGATTACGGTGGCAATCCAGACACCAGCCCATGCTCAAAGTCTTAGCCTGGTAGACGACTTCCATCCGGTCGATGCGCCCGTGACACGAGACGCAGCCGACGCCACGGCGAACGTGGGCGCTGTGATTGAAATACAAAAAGCCGGGGAGATCATGCACGCGGACCCACTCGACCGGCTTGCCGGTGGCGTAACTCTCACGCACCGGGAGGAGTTTGGGACTCTCGGAGCGGACCGATTTGTGGCAATTCATGCAGGTCTGGGTCGGCGGGATGGCGGCCTGGGCGGCGTACTCGACAGTCGAATGGCAGTAACGGCAGTCGATGCCCAGCTTGCCGGCGTGCAGCGCGTGGCTGTACGGGACAGGCTGCCTGGGCTGGTACCCGACGTCTGTCGTGCTGGGTACGGCCGCATAGACAACGAGCACCACTACATATATTCCCCCCAGAATCGCCAGAATGGGCAGGATCAGCACCAGTTTGTTGACCCAGCGGGGGAAGACAAATCGATCCATTCAAGCTCCGTCAAATCCAACGCGCACTGTGCCAAACCGCGCCGGCCGGTTTTGTGTTCCGGCGCCGATTGGCCGTCGGCGGCTCGCCAGGCGAGCCACAAGCGTAGGGGAAAATGAACACGACAGTCAAGTGCATTTCGGGTTTTCCGGCCGGCAATAACGAAAAAGAGACAATTTCTGCCGCGAATCACCTGTCAAATCCAGGATTGCAGAACGCGCGTGCCGGCCTGTAGCAAAATTCTACTGCCGGCCGCTGGCTCTGATTTCGAGGGTGATTGGCGCGTAGGACACAAAGAAATAGCGCTACGGGGATTCGAACCCCGGTTAAGTGGCTGAGAACCACCCGTCCTAACCCCTAGACGATAGCGCCATTGTTCACCGGCCGCAGGGCGGCCGGGCTCGATGGAAAAATGTCCGAAATTTCCCGGCGGGTCAAGCGGATTTCGCCTCGTTGTCAGAGGCGCACCCTCCCGACTCAAGAGTCTCACGGAGCCGCCGATATCTCAAACAGACGTAGTGAATAGGCGCCAACACCAGGCCATAGAGGGCGATCCTTCCACAAGAAGGGTCGCCTCTGTTGATTTTGGAGTGCGGATTTGGCGTGCCGAGGCATGACGCCGCGAGTTCGCAAAGGGAGCCCCGCGCGATGCGCCTGTTCTTGTAGCATAGGGCCTTGTGCCCGTTGTCGGTGGGCACCGGGGCAACATACGGGGCGAGAACACGCGAGCCGGGGCGTGGTAGTGAAATCCAACAACGCCCACGAGGGGCTATGCTACAAGTCCAACGCGATCCACCTGTTTTCGTAGCATAGGGCCTTGTGCCCGTTCTCCGTGGGCACCGCAGGAGCATTCGGGACAGAATCACGCAAGCGGGGCGCGGGGTAGCAAATTCCGACCTCGCCCACGAGGGGCTATGCTACAAGTCCAACGCGATCCACCTGTTTTCGTAGCATAGGGCCTTGTGCCCGTTCTCCGTGGGCACCGCAGGAGCATTCGGGACATAATCACGCAAGCGGGGAGCGCGGCAGCAAATTCCAACAGCGCCCACGAGGGGTTATGCTACAAGAGACTGGTCTGTCCCCGTTTTTGTTGACACCCGGTTATTGGGTTTTGGCCGCAAGTTGGCACTCGAACTCGTCGGGGCTGAGGTAACCCAGAGTTGAGTGCAACCGCGTCCGGTTGTACCATCCTTCGATC
>JAKAKI010000068.1 GCA_021813505.1 bacterium
GTGCGGCTTGATCGCCTCCCACTGCCGATCGGTCAATCTCTGCCACGCCATGGTGCCCCCCTTTGGCTTGACCACTAACTTGTTACACGATGAACGACTTGAAAAGCATTTTTGGGATAGGTTCTATGTATCTCCAGACAGTATCGGCCTCAATTGGGTCCCCGTATTCTAAAGTTTGCACGCCGCAGTAGGTCCACTGATTCCCCAAGGCCAGGGGATAGGAGAAGGATTTCGATTTGGAATCGACGGACTTGCTGCAGCCGGAAAAAAGGCCACATAATGCGGCGACTGTAACCAATACGCGCAATGATTTCATGTCACCTCCTCAGAAACCGTTATCGCACCACGTATGGGTCAGTAGTTCTTCAACACCCTTGCATCGTCATTCCCGCGGAAGCGGGAATCCAGGGACACACCGACGACTGGATTCCCGCTTCCGCGGGAATGACATCAGGTGACATCGTCACCCCCGCGAAGGCGGGGGTCCAATCGGAGCTTGGAGCACTGGATTCCCGCTCTTAAGGGAATGAAGATAGATGCACCTTGGCTCATCTTGATTTGTCCGCTCTTTGAATACGCGGTTCCAGGACCATAATACCGATCTGCCGACTGAATATTCCCGAATTTAGTGCGGAATGGAGTAGTTTTCTAGTAGCCCAAAGATGGCATGCTGATTTCCAGCCTGCCAGGATTGATAACTGATGATGTATAAGAACGTTAACTCAATCTACGTACTGGAGCGCAAGACGCGAGCCTGGTGACTAAGTCCACACCCCCGCAATCGCCTGCCCGCATTCCGGGCATGTCCCATCACTCACGAGATTCTCGAGGACACGGTAGCCGATGCGATGAATCAGGCGTTCGTCGCAGGAAGGGCAATACGTGGATTCTCCATCGTCGCCAGGGACATTGCCGCTGTAGACAAACTGCAAGCCAACGTCGAGGCCGATCTTACGGGCGCGTCTCAGCGTCTCGACCGACGTGCGCGGCAGATCGGTCATCTTATAGTCGGGGTGAAATGCAGAGACATGCCAGGGAGTCTCCAATCCGAGGCTCGCTACAAACTCCGCGATCTTTGTTAGCTCTTCGTTCGAATCGTTCTGAGTTGGTATCACAAGCGTCGTGATCTCAAGCCAGAAGCCGAGTTGTTTGATCAGCTTCATCGCCTCGAGAACCGGCTCAAGCCGCGCGCCCATGATCTTGCGGTAATGCTCGGGATTGAACGACTTGAGGTCCACGTTGTAGGCGTGAACGTACGGCCGGATAGCCCGTACCGGCTCTTCACAAATGAATCCGTTGGAGACAAACACGCCACGGATTCCTTCTTCGGATGCGAGTTTGGCGCAGTCGTAGGCGTATTCGTAGAAGATTGTGGGTTCCGAGTAAGTGAATGCGATGGTCTCCGCACCGGTCTGCTTGGCCATCGCCACAACTTCGCCCGGTGTCACCGCCCGTCCGAACTGTTCGCGGTTCTTCCCCTTGCTCGCCTGCGAAATATCGTAGTTCTGGCAGAAGGCGCATTTGAAATTGCAGCCGACTGTGGCAATCGATAGCGAGCGGCTTCCCGGCAGAAAGTGAAAGAGGGGCTTCTTCTCGATCGGGTCGACATTGACGGCGGCGGCGAGGCCGTAGATCAGCGTGTCGAGTTGTCCGCCGTTGTTCTTGCGCACTCCGCACACGCCGTAGAGTCCATTGCCAATGTGGCACAGATGCGGGCACAAAGTGCACACGACCGCCTCGGAGGCGCGCGGTTCCCAGAACATCGCTTTGGTGGCAGCAGATTCGGTCATAGCTGAGCGGTCCTTTAAGCCTCACACTTAAACGCGATTTGCATGCATTGGTTGGCGCGGGATTGTCAGTCTCTTGGAACCTCTAACACATTGAGTGCCCACGCGGGCGGGCGCGTGTGATCCCTGCACCGTCATTCCCGCGAAAGCGGGAATCCAGTCTTACTCTCACACACTGGATTCCCGCTTTCGCGGGAATGACGAATTGGTGGCTCGATGATGGCAGGCGAACTTTCATTCTATTGAAAACTTTGAGTGGTCGGTTAACCCTCATTTGGATCTACCCTCGACAGATTTATTTCATCGACCGTCTGTCTGGCCAGTGCCGGATCATTCGTGATGATCGAATTGACCCCAAGCCACGACAGCATCGAAATGCGCGCTGGATCATCCACGGTCCAAACGGCGATCTCGATCCCGGCGGATTTCGCCGCCGTGATCAGGCTGGGAGTAATCCAACGTTGATGCAGATGGAGTGCCGTCATCTCCCCCTCCGTCGCCGAGCGAACCAGCCATCCGGACAGCAGTTTCTGCATTACTTTCCAGTGTGGCGCATTGACAATGAGTGCGCGCGGCCATTCCGGGCGCAGCCCACGAAGCTCCCTCAACACCGAACGATTGAACGACGAAAGGATCATCCGCGGCGGAGCGTGTTGCGCCAATGCACTGGCGAGTTCAGGTATGCCATCGGTGTCCTTGATATCAAACACGAGCGAGACTGGTTGCGATTTGGCCCACTCCAAAAACTCGGCCAGTGTCGGGATACGCTCTTTTCCGGAGCCGATTGGCAACTGGATGATCTCCGCAAGGGTCAGGCGTGAAAGACGCATGGGGACGCCGCCGACCAGGGCATCCGGGTTGTGATGTACCACCCACTGCCGGTCGGCGCTCAAGCGCAGATCAAACTCGATGCCGTCGGCGCGATCGGCGACTGCCTGCCGGAATGCCGCCATCGTGTTTTCGAGGGAGGTTGCGGACGATCCACGGTGGGCGATGATTTTAGGTTTGGTTGACATTCAATTCACTCATGCTCGATCAAGTCGCGCAAGTACCAGTTTCACAAGTTGGCGACGGGGAGGGCGAGGCTCCCGCCGAGCCTCTTCGCGCACCAAAACATGGCTCGGCGGGAGCCTCGCCCTCCCTCGAGCCATTCACTTTGACTATTCGAATCCGAATCCTCGCTTGTCGAGGAACGGTCGCAATTTGCGCCGCTGCGCCGCGGGGTCGATCCAGCGGCGTGCCGAGTGTTCAATCCAGCCGTACGCTCCCTCGGGTGTGACGTCCCGCCAATTCTCCACTCGTTTGGACAGATCGATGCGACGCCCATCATAAATGCCGGTCGCCTTCATTGTGGTATCATAGGCAGCATGGGGCGATTGCCACAGGGATGCATCGTACTGTTCATGATGAATGACGGCAGTGAGTGGCAATCGCGGCCTGAGTGTCACCTTTTGATCAGTTCGAGGATGCCCCAGGGTCATGCCGAAGACAACGAACACGAGCGGCGGCAATTGGAGCAGTTGGGAAATCTCTTCGGGGTGATTGCGTGCGGCACCGATCATACATCCGCCCAGGCCGATCGCCTCGGCCGCCGCCAGTGCGGTCTGGCCAAAGATGGTGGCATCAGTCACGGCAACCAGGAAATATTCGATGAATTGGGCGCTGAAGTCATATCCGGAGGCTTCGCAGAGGACCTTCGCCCGATTGAGATCGGCGCAGAAGGCGAGAAAGACGGGACAGTCGGCGACCTGCGCCTGCCCTCCGCACAACGGCGAAAGCTGCTTTTTACGCTCGGAATCACGCACGACAATCACCGAGTACGATTGAAGATTCGAGGAGGTCGAGGCCCGCTGGGCGGTCGCGATGATCATCTCCAGTTGTTCGTCGCTCACTGGTTCGTGCGTGAACTGACGAACCGAGCGATGTGACCGCAGTTTGTCGAGCGCCGCCGGAAATTCTCTTGCTCGTGTCGTCTCGTTCATTCAAAACCTCGAATCGGCTACGCTCAGAATGGAAGCAGCCGTTTCATCACAGCGATCTGTCCGCGATGATGCGCCTCGTGTTCGGCGAGATGATACAGAATCCAGCGAATCGTGTAGCTGTGCACCGGCGGTGAGGAACCACTCTGATCCGGGGAGATGATCTCGCGATCAAGGTCGGCATCGGTCAGTGTCGCCAATCCCGTTTTGATCTCTGCACGAACCGCATCCAGCTTGGCCAGGTAGAAATCGAGCGGCTCACCGGAGACCTGCGGTTTACCGACACGAATCGGAAACGCGATTTCCCACTCTGGTCCCATGGGACGTTTGAAGATATCCTCAAAGATCCACGACCACTCGACCGCGGCAATGTGCAACAACAGCGTCCCGATCGACTCCACTTTGAGATTGGGATGCCACGACAACTGCGATGGCGTCAGGTCTCTGGTGTATCGCTTTGTGTCTTCCCGGATATCCTCCAATTGGGCGAGAAGAAAACCAATCTGCGGCGGATACCCCGGAGCAGGCTTGATGTCAATGTTTGAACGGCTCATTCGATGTGCATCCTTGGGGAGTGAGATTCACAAAACGGGGTTACAGTTCGAGTGCCGCAAGCAAGGCCCGCATGAATGCCGGCAGGTCATCCGGCGTACGCGATGTAATCAAGTTGCCGTCAATAACACATTCTTCGTCGACCCAATTAGCGCCGGCGGCAATCAGATCATCCTTGATGGCAACAAACGAGGTCGCCCGCCTGCCCCGGCAAATATCCGCGGAAACCAAGACCCATCCGGCATGGCAGATAGCGGCAACCGGTTTCCCGGAGCCATTCACCTGGCGCACTAGATCGATGACAGCGGGGTACCGGCGCAAGTGATCGGGCGCCCAGCCGCCGGGAATCACGATCGCGTCCAGCTCCTGCGCGTTCACCGAATCGGCAGGCCGGTCGACTGCGACCGGGTAATCATTCTTGCTTCTGTAGGTTGTCGCCGATCCAGTGCCGATTACGATCGGACGATGTCCCGCTTCGCGCAGGCGATACAGCGGGTACCATACTTCCAACGTCTGGTAGTCCTGCTCCGCGAGGATCCCTACGATTTTGGCCTGACTGTTCATATCTCCTTGTTCCATTCAAATCGTGACCATCAGGCCTTCGCCGAGTCTCTCCAATTGACCTCGGTGATCCGGCCCATGTTGGGAAGTTTGCTCAACTCCTGAAGAACCGGATTCGGCACAGGCTCATCAACCGTGACGATTCCCAATGCCGTGCCGCCCGGTTGCCGCCGCCCCTGCACCCATGAGGCGATGTTGATGCTCGCGTGTCCGAGGACCGCGCCCACCGCGCCAATGACACCTGGACGATCACGATTGGTGAAGATCAAGACCCTTCCAGTGGGGGCGATGTCGATCGCAAATTCATCGATCTGCCGGATCCGTGGCATGGCATTGTTGTCGACAATGCCTGCAACGCTTCGCCTGGTTGCTCCGAATGCGCCTTCGAGGGAGATCGATGCATTTCGGCTCGCCTGGCTCGTTTGATCGATGACCGGCACCCGGATGTGCCGTTCATCGGCGATCTGCAGCGCATTGACCAGCGTCACCTGGCTGTCTGTTTCCAGGGTGAGGAATCCTTTGAGTGCCGCCGCCACAATCAGCTTGGCTTCCCCCGCGGTTTGCGCGCCGAGCTCCAGGGTCAGGGAACTGCAAGGTCCATCTTCAAGCCCGCGCAACAGCAGGCCGAGCTGCTCGGCGAGATGAACGTATGGCAGCAAGCGTGGCAGATCGGAGGCATCGTGCAGTGGCAGATTGACGGCATTGCGGAAGATGCCGCTGGTCAGGGCGTCGCGAACAGCCTCGGCAATCTCAATCGCCACCTTGGCCTGGCTCTCGGCGGTTGATGCGCCCAGATGCGGAGTCACGATCACATTGTCCATGCCGGCAAACCAGTGGTCGGCCGGCGGCTCGGTCTCGAAGACATCGAGGCCACAACCACCCAGCGGTCCACTCACCAGGGCCTCGTGCAAGTCCTTCTCCACGACGATTCCTCCGCGGGACGCGTTGATCAACAGCGCCCCCGGTTTCATCGCGCGAAGTTGTACTGCGCCGAGCAGGCCGCGCGTCTTGTCATTCAATGGCAAATGGAGGCTGACGACATCGGCCGTCTTGAGAAGTTCGGGAAGTGTCGATAGTCTGATTTTGGCCGCCTCGGCAGCAGCCTCAGAGACGAATGGGTCATAGGCGACCACGGTCATGCCGAATGCCGCCGCCCGCTTGGCGACCTCATGCCCAATCCGCCCAAAGCCCACCAAGCCGAGTGTCTTTCCCGAGAGTTCATGCCCGGCAAACGCGCTCTTTTCCCAGCGCCCCTCTTTGGTGGAACGGTCCGCAGCGACCAGCTTGCGGGTCAGTGCCAGCATCATCGCCATCGTGAGCTCGGCCACCGCGATGGAGTTGGCCGCGGGTGTGTTGAGAACGGCGATACCGCGTGCGGTTGCGGCCGCCAGGTCGACATTCTCGACACCGACGCCGGCCCGGCCGATCAGCTTCAATCGCTTCGCCGCCGCGATCACAGCGGCGTCGATTGTGCTGTCGGAGCGAATGATAACGGCATCCACGCCGGCGATGGCCTCGCGGAGTTCGGCACCCTTCAAGCCGGGACGGAAATCGACTGTGATTCCCGGCGTGTTATTGAGGATCGCGACACCCTCTGGCGATAATCGGGTCGGTATCAGTACTTCAGCCATCGTTGACTCTCAGATCGTGGCGGGGATACCAATGAAGCGGTCGATCTCCCGCAGGAGGTTTTCGATTTGGGTGACCTGTGTTTCGCCGACGTGGCCGATCCGGAATGTCGTCGGCTTGAGTTTGCCGTACCCGGAGGCGATCACCATGTTCATAGGCGCGAGATGTTTGTTCAACGCCGGGACATCGAGGTTACGCGTGTTGGTCACGGCCGTCACCGCGGGTGCACGGTGCGGCGACTCGGCGAAACAGGCGAAGCGTTCGGTTGCCCATGCTTGCGACAACTCGGCCATTCGGCGATGGCGCGCCCAGCGTTTCTCCAGCCCCTCAGCCTCAATGCGCTCCAGCTGATGACTGAGTCCATAGAGATGCGGGATCGATGGCGTGGTGGGGGTCTGTGACTTCAGTCCGTATTCTTCGAAGACGACGAAATCAAAGTAATACCCACGATGCGGGATGGAACGGGCGCGTTTAAGCGCCTTGTCCGAGAGCGAAAATACGGCGAATCCGGGGGGAAGCGCGAGTCCCTTTTGGACCGATGCGAAACACACATCCACACCCCACTCATCCACCAGCACCGGCGCGGCGCCCAGCGAGCTGACCGTATCAAGACAAAAGACAACGTCGGGGAAATCACGCATGACCGCGGCGAATTCGGCGAGCGGATTCAGCACCGACGTAGAGGTTTCGGAATGCACCATGCACACCGTGTCGTATTCGCCGGTGGCCAGCGCCTTGCGCAACTCATCCGGACGATTGGCGCATCCCCATTCGGCGGCGATGGCGTCTGCCTCCTTGCCGCATGCCAGAGTAATCTTGTGCCATTGTTCCGAGAACGCACCGCAGGTCAGGTGCAGAGATTTCTTCCCGACGCAATTTCGCGCGCAGGCTTCCATCAATCCGATGGCTGATGATGTCGAGAAGAAGACTCGGTTCGATGTTCGCATCAGTTGCTGCAACTTCGGCCGGAGCGACTCGAACAGCTGCGAGAATTCCTTGCCGCGATGGTTAATCGGCGGATGCGCCATGGCCTGGCGGACCGAACTCTCGACATTCACTGGTCCCGGAATGAACATCCACATATCATGGTCACTATCAATCACGAAGCAATTCCTTCCGGTCATCCAGTTGGCTCACTCTGTCGGCGCTGAACACCATCTGTGAAGTGTCGCAGGCCGCCGCACCCAAGACACGGCCAACCAAGACCAAATGGAAAAGGCTGGTCAAGTAGGATTTTGGCAGGGTTCGGGGTCGAGGTTGAAGTTTTTGTTCAACTTTTTGGGCAGCAACGAAGTAGATAATAATAGAGGGGGGCTGTCCTCAGGTCAGGTATGAACTTTCCGTTCAGGTCTCTGACCAGCGCGGTTCAGCCCAAGGGCATAGCTGTGGTTGCGGGTCGGCGTTTGAGATCTGGACGGGAGGGATTTCGTTTCCAATGCGCCTCATAACCTATTGAGGACTTTACGGTAAGCCATCGCGGATTTTTTTAACATCCGCCGGGAAGAATGTGTTTTTTCCTTGACATTCACAATCAATTTGTTCTAAGATCGTTAGAGGCCGTAATTTCGGAGCCATGAGCACATTTCATATGCCACTTCAATTTCTACCCGATAGGTACCTCACAAGCGACCGGGGGGGTAACCCGGCTCATGTCCAAGGAGGCGGGCGGTGAATACGAAAGGGTCAGATTCAGCCGCACCAAAAGTTGCGAAGAAAGCCGTTGAGCAAAAGGCCGTTAAGATCGCTGTCGTCACCAACAGCGCCAAGCCGCAAGATCATCCTGGCCAGTCTCCAAAGCCTTTGATTTCCAAGGACCTAAAGGCCGCCAAGGGTGCCCAGAAGAAAGCGCCCAAGATCGAGCCGGTCGTAGTCAAGCACACAGGGTTATCTCCTGACGAGCCGCCGAGACGATCGATCTTCAAGAGCACGTTCAACACCCATGACATCATGCATGCCCCAGTCGAAAAGACAATCCAGATGCTGGATAAGATCCTGGCTGGCGAGCGGCTTTTCACGATGTGATGGTGAAATAGGGAACGAGCCCAAGGCAATAGCCGTATGATATTTCTTCAGGCGCTGCGGTGCCTGAGCCGTGAAAACCCCTTGCCAGACGAAGGGTTACGGCGTAGATTCCAGTCAGCGGTCGCCGGTTGGCGCCGTTAGTCTTTTGTGTGACAATAAGTTAACATCTGCCGCCGTGGACGCCACCGGCAACAAAACGCTCCCTTAGGGAGGTTGAATGAACAAGAAATCAAAGACCGGATCACCGCGACTCAAAGCAAGCCGCCCCAAGGCGGGAGAGCCGTCGAACAAGAAAGCGAAAGCCGCCTCCGTGAAGGCAAAGTCCTCTTCGCCGAGCTCGACCATTGAAAAACTACTGGCCCCTCCTATCGCATCCGGCCCCGTGGGAAATCCCAAACCCCGGCCCAGTGTCCGTGTTTCGATCCCCTCGCCCGAAGAGGGTGGTCCGAAGCCCGGCGAGCAGTGGCTCTACTCGTTTGTGCCCGGTGGCGCCGAAGGCGATTCCACGATGCGTGATCTGCTTGGCGGCAAGGGCGCCGGCCTGGCGGGGATGGCGAAAGCCGGGATTCCGGTTCCTCCCGGATTCACGATCACCACGGCTGTCTGCAATCTATTCTATGAAAACCGCATGCACCTGCCGCGCTCGTTCAAGCCCATTCTCAAAGAGTACATGGAGCGAATCGAGCAGGCGATGGGCCGCAAGTTCGGCCACGGCGACAAGCCGCTTCTGGTTTCCGTCCGCTCCGGCGCCAAGTTCTCCATGCCCGGCATGATGGACACGATTCTGAATCTCGGGTTAAACGAGAAGACGTTGCAGGGACTGATCGAGGAGACCGACAATCCGCGTTTTGCCTACGACAGCTACCGGCGTTTCATCCAAATGTTCAGCAATGTCGTGTTGGGGATCGACAAGGATGTGTTCGAGGAGGTCATCGCCGAACGCAAGAAGACGCGGCATGTCAAGAAAGACGGATCATTGTCGGTCGATGATCTCAAGGATATTGCCAATGCCTACAAGAAGATCGTCAAGCAGCACATCCGGGAGCCCTTCCCGGACGATCCGTGGACACAACTGATGATGGCGATCGAGGCGGTCTTCAAATCGTGGAACAACCCGCGCGCGATCGCCTATCGCAAGATGAACAGCATCCCGTCGGATCTCGGGACCGCCGTCAATGTTCAGGCCATGGTCTTCGGCAATACCGGCGAAGAATCGGCGACCGGTGTGGGATTCACCCGGAACCCCTCGACCGGGCAGAAGGAATTCTACGGGGAGTTCCTGACCAACGCGCAAGGCGAGGATGTTGTGGCCGGGATCCGCACCCCACGGCCCTTGTCCGAGTTGTCCGATTTGATGCCTCAGGCATACAAGCAGCTGAAGGAGATCACAACAAGACTGGAGCAGCATTACCGTGATATCCAGGATTTTGAGTTCACGATCCAGGACGGCAATCTGTTCATGCTCCAGACACGGACCGGCAAGCGTACCGCGATGGCGGCGGTGAAGATCGCTGTCGACATGGTCAAAGAGGGATTGATCACCAAGAACGAGGCACTCCTTCGCATAAAGCCCGAGGATCTGGATCAACTCCTGCACCCGCGAATCGACCCCAATGCCGCGGTCACGCCGATCGCAAAGGGGCTGGCCGCCTCGCCGGGAGCCGCCTGCGGCAAGGTTGTTTTCACGTCGGAAGATGCCGTGGCCATGGCCGCCAAAGGCGAGCGGGTGATCCTTGTGCGCACCGAGACCAACCCGGATGATATACAGGGGATGGGCGCCGCCGTCGGGATTCTGACGACCCGGGGGGGCATGACCTCGCATGCAGCGGTGGTGGCGCGAGGTATGGGGAAATGCTGTGTGGCGGGCGCCGAGTCGGTGCGGGTGAATGAAGAGCGAAAGACATTCACCGTCGGCCCGACGATCATTCGCGAGAAGCAGATCATCACGCTCAACGGCTCGACCGGTGAAGTGATCCAGGGCGAAGTTCCGACTATCGAACCGGAATTGTCCGGCGAATTCGCCACACTGATGTCCTGGGCGGACAACCTTCGCAAGTTGGGTGTTCGCACGAACGCCGATACTCCCGAAGATGCCGAGCGCGCCGTGAAATTCGGCGCCGAGGGCATCGGCCTCTGCCGGACCGAGCACATGTTCTTTGCGCACGATCGCTTGCCGCATGTGCAGCGAATGATTCTGGCCGACTCCGCCGAGGAGCGTCAGTTGGCGCTGAACAAACTGCTGCCGTTCCAACGGGCGGACTTCAAAGGAATCCTTCGTGCGATGGCCGGCAAGCCGGTCACGATCCGGACACTCGATCCGCCGCTTCACGAGTTCCTTCCCAGCCGCAAGGAAATCACCGAAGAGATTGCGGCCGCCAAGGCCAAAGTCGATACCGTGTCGTACGAGGAGTCGCTCCAGCTTCAGGCGCAGATCGCGGACAAGGAACGGATCCTGCAGCGACTGAGCGAACTAGCGGAAGTCAACCCGATGCTCGGACATCGCGGATGCCGTCTGGGAATCACATTCCCGGACATCACCGAGATGCAAGCGAAAGCCATTTTCATGGCGGCCTGCGATTTGGCCAAGGATGGAATCGAAGTCTTCCCAGAGGTCATGATCCCGCTGGTGGGCACGCTGGCCGAGTTGAAAAACCAGAAGGACATTGTCGATCGTGTCGCCGAAGAAATCTTCAAGAAACGCAAATTGCGCGTGAAGTATCTCGTGGGTACGATGATTGAAGTGCCCCGGGCGGCGCTCATGGCCGATTCGATTGCCGAGGCCGCCGAGTTCTTCAGCTTTGGCACCAATGATCTGACGCAGATGACGATGGGATTCTCGCGCGACGACGCCGCCAAGTTCCTGGTGCCCTACGTCGAAAAAGGGATTCTCCCGGCCGATCCGTTTGTGACCCTGGACATCGAGGGTGTGGGCCAACTGGTGGAGATGGCGGTGGCCAAGGGCCGCCAGACCAACCCCAAGCTCAAAATCGGGATCTGCGGGGAACACGGTGGCGATCCGCGCACGATCGCATTCTGCAATCGGATGGGACTCAACTATGTGAGTTGCTCCCCGTATCGCGTGCCGATCGCGCGTTTGGCGGCGGCGCAGTCGATCATCGGCGATGTATCGGACGCGCAGAAGTAGATAAAGCCATCGCCGCTCCTATCGGCGCGGGAGCGCGAGGGTGTTTCGCCAATGCGGGACGGTCACGGCTGATTTGAGACTGAGGATTGGTTCGACTCTACGCATAAGTGCCATGCGGGCGAGGTTCAACGCTGTTTGACATCCGGGCAGAGTTCTGTTATTATTAGTGAATGAATTCACGACAGACCAAACCGGCCCCCAATGGAGATCGTCCGGTGACGATTCGCCGCCGCATCTCGGAATCGACCATCCATCGCCTCTCCTTGTACTATCGCCTTCTTGCGGCCCTGGAAGGTGAGGGCTATCACACGGTCAGTTCCAAGGATCTCGCGCATCGCGAGAAACTGACGCCGGCGCAGGTGCGCAAGGACTTGTCTTTCTTCGGTTCGTTCGGGACCCGCGGGTTGGGATATCCCACCAAAGAACTCAAAGCGCGCATTGCCAATATTCTCGGAATCGACCGCCAGTGGAATGTGGGACTGGTCGGAGCCGGGAACATCGGCTCGGCGCTGGTCTCCTACAAGGAATTCCAGAAACAGGGATTCATGATCAAAGCGATCTTTGATAATGATCAGCGCAAAATCGGCTCGAACCATAAAGGCATCGTCATTTCCGATATGAACGATATGGCCGCCGAGGTTAAGAAGAAGAAGCTTGAAATCATTGTGATCGCGGTCCCGGCCTCGGTCGCCCAGAAGGTCTGCGATCTGGCCGTCACGGCCGGGATCAAGGCTATTCTGAACTTCGCACCGGTGAATCTCAAAGTCCCCAAAGAAGTCCTGCTCCGCACCGAGAATATGGCGATGGAAATCGAGTTTCTCTCGTTCTTCCTGACCAATCGCCTCCAACTCGACAACATCGAACGAACCTGAGACCGGAGTGCCCTCTATCCGTCCCCAAACTCGCTGTTGACAAGGTGATGTGCAGGTGTATCTTTCCCTTGGGGGAAGTGTTGATGTCTTCCAAGGCCTTACGAACTGTTATTCTGGTCATCCTGGTCGCGGCCGCCTGCGCCATCCTCGCACAGGCCTTGATGGCCGACGAGTTCGAGATCAACTGCGACCTGACGGGCTCGCTGCTCTACCAAGGCAAGCCGGCCGCCGTGGGAACTCCACTTCAAGCCTATTCCGGCTCGGTCCTCCTGGCAGACACGACGGTGCGGGAGGCGGGGCACTACGCGATTTCAATCCCTCACGACAATCCGGTCACACCGGCCGTGGATGGCTGGCTCGATGGAGTCGACATCAACATCCACATCGACGGCCATTCGGCCCAACCCACGATCAGGCCCATGGAAGGGTCGGTTCACCAGGACCTTTCGGTCCTCATGATTTCCGACGTCCGTAAGTCGACCTGGGGCAAGATCAAAGCACTGTTCCGCTAGCGGTTCTTCCTCATTGTGACTCAGGGACCGTCGAGAGGCAGCGTCGTTTCTGCGCTCGGGGCTGGTGAAGGCGATGCTGAACAACCGCCGGTACTGCGGCTTTTGGTTCGATTAGCCGGATGTGCGAAGCTGTGTGAGTTTTAACCACGGACGGGGACTGCTGCTATTTAATGAGGAGAATGCTGATGCTGCAATCGTGTGAAGATTCGCCGAGAACGGCAACCATCGGGGTTGCCCGAGCCGGGTGGCGGACAATAATCCTGGCCCTGCTCGCGGGGTGGTCGCCGCTCATCGCCATCGCGGCAGAGACTCCAGCCGCACGTCCGCGATTTTCGGATTACAGCTTTGATTTCTCACTTGTCGAAGACACGGTAATTCCCGAGCAACAGGTGTGGCTACGGATCGCCCAGGCGAACATCACCGACCACGAGGTGCCAAAGCTGGACCTGACCCCCGGCGGCTACGTCTACTCAGTCTGGTTGGTCGACAGCGCTGGCGTGCCCTTGCCCGTCGGAATGCCACACTTCGATGGCGGGGAGTTGTTTCACGGGACCCTGAGCCCCAGGGAAACCGAATCCTCCTACATGAGTTTGGGTCCCAACATCTGGTTCTTCGCGCCAGAGAGCCTGCGAGCGGCACTGGTCGGACACACTTGGGGGGTTGCCGTCCGGTTTTCCACCTACATCTTCGGTGAGGCTGATTCGCTCGCAATGAAGCGTTCCCCGCTGCCACTCACTGTAGTTGATGCTGCCGGGGATGAATTGGAGGCGACTGTTCTCCTGAAGCATGCCCTAGCTGCCATACACGCCGGAACACCCGAGGAATGGCGAGCACCATGCCGCGAACTACTTCAGCGGTTCCCCAATTCGCGGCTGGTAGATGAGGCATTGCACGTGCTCCATTTTGGGGCGAAGCCGTCGGATCAATTGGAAATAGCCCGCGATCAGGTGCGAATGAACCCCGGGGCGCCGCAATTGATCAATTGGTTGGCCGAGATCAGGGATCAGCTCGGAGTGGCCGTGTACAACGACTTCCTGAGGGACCTGGCCAGGGACCATCCGAAGGCGGCAGCACTGGAAGTGCTGAAGGAGGCGAGATGATACAGACTGAGGTACGGACGGTCGTTGCCCTTTCGGTCATGCTCTCGGCTTTGACTCCTGTGGCGGGGCTCTGCCAATTCACGGGTGATCGGGGACGGTCGGTCCAGCAACTGCCCATGGTGATGGAATCGTTGATTCCTGACATCCTCTCCCGGGGTATCCAATCCGAATCGCGCCCTCTGCTTCGGCGCGCGTTTGCCGACACGGTTATCATCGATGGAATCGCGATAGAAAGAGAGTACGCGATTGACAGGGTCCTCGAAGCGCTTGCCCGTGAGCGCCAGCCCGGGCACAAGATCATATTGTCAATTGTCCCCGAGGGACACGTCGGTAGTGAGCGGCAACTTCTCCTGTTTTCCGTCGGTGACAGCGCTCCTTTGTCGCACCAAAGCGCCAAAGGATCAGTATCACCAAAGCTTGGACAGCTCAGTTCGAGCGCCAATCACAAGCCCGGAAGCTACAAGTTCTCAGGCGATGCCGCCTTACCCCCTTCGGCTGAAACGCAGATTATGCCCGCCTCGGCACCGTCAGTCACCCAGATGGGTGTGGTGACGCTCGAGGGCAGGGCGCGTGACCGAGTATCTCGTGTTACGCGCATATCATTTGGAAACGCGGCTGAGGGACGGTGATCATGCCCCTCTACAAACGATGCCAGATCGCACCGATGCTCGCTGTTTTCCTGGTGTCCGTCCCAATCGCCTACGTGGCTTTCGCAGGTTCCAATCGGATTGGGACGACGAATCCGGACAAGGCGTTGGTTCACCGGAATCTTGCGGAAGATCCGTACGTCCCCAGATTGACATTGGCGGCAACACGGGCGAATTACGATAGGGATCTATTTGGCAATGTGCGGGGATCAATGCAGGTGTTCTACCAGCATTCTGTCGGCACACCACTCAAACAGACATCGATAACTCTCGACCACTGGTGGAACCGCATTGTCCACACTCAGAACTTCGAAACCGTAGCGGCCTGGGGAAACAGCGACCCAAACCCTCGGTTAAATCTGAGAATCCCATTGGCGATAGTGGCAAACACGGGATACTGGATTGTGCAAAACGATCGGGTCAGCGTTTTCATCGCCGAGATGGGCCCCCCGCGAATACTGCGCGCTTTCTATGATTTTGGCGCGCAGAACATGAATTTCTCAGAGTCGCTTTCGGTAGCGGGGGATTCTCTGGAGTTTCCTCGTGATGTTGACCTCGCCGATAACGGCACGCCGGGGTATGTATATGACGACACTCTCTGGGTGCTCGACGACGACCCTATGGCCCCGCGGCTTGTCGGCTATCTCTCAGAATGGCATGGGCCGGCAAAGGCAGCCACCATCATGATTCCCTATGGCAGCGGCCCCGGTCAGATAAACTATCTCAGGAACTTTGCCATGGGCAGAGATCTTTCCGGTGCCAATACCAAGGAAGTCTACCTAACCGACGGCGCGGGCAAGATCGTTCAGTTTCGCATCAGCGGCGGCGCCTTGGTCTACGAGAACGAGTATCTGTTCGGCTGGTCCGGTGGCCAGCAGCAGGAAATCGCTGACCCTTTGGATATTGCAGTCGACAGTTACGGACAAGTTTACATTGCAGTTCAGGGACCTTCTTCGCGGATATACAAATTCACTCCCGACCTGCAATTGCTGGATGTCTTCAATCGTGAGGGGAAGGGGCCCGATGAGATTTGGAGACCCCGGTGCCTTATGAATTCGCGCCCGACCGCCGGTTACGCCGGGTTCGACAATCTGCTGGTGACTGAGGATTGGTCGACCGAGACCGGCGGCCAGCGCTACGCCATCGGTGTCAAGGATTCGCTCGTCGCCAGAGTCGCGGCCCCCCATTACTCCGAGGTGACTTATCATGCCACTGATCCGCACAATTTAACCCTTCAGGTTGACCGGTGGTCAGGGTCGGCTTGGCTGCTCTACGCCACCGATTCGCTCGGCTACAAGTGGTCCGGACAGACCCACGTGCGTTGGGATCTGCCGCACTCCGCATGGGGAATCAACCGATCCTACCGTTTTCGGCACGTCTCAACGTCGACCTATGACCCGTTTCAATCAGGTCAACTCCCGTTTGCCGATACGATTGAGTATGTTGTGACCATGGGCAATGAGAGACCACGAATCATCACCCCCATTGTGGTGGATGGGTTGAATGGCGGCTGTATGGTGAGATCATTTGGGGATCACACCGCTTGGGTTGAAGTCGTCGATGACGCCCCTCTGCTAACTTACGACTGGAGTGAAATAACCGGACAGGCGCAGTTCTATGATTCCAGCTCGCAATCTTGGGTGTCGCAGCTTTCGGGCAGTCAGAGTTCGGTTGCTGTGTGTGTTCCGGGGAGTGTGGGGGCACTTGAGGCCTTGCCGCCGTACGTGAGCCTCAAAGTCATCGTAACGGACTTGAACTCAAGTGCCGTCAGCGTTGTCAGTAGCTACGGCACGTGTGATCCGGATCTTGGCAACTGCGATTGCACCACGCCATGCTTTTGTCCCTTGCAGGGCGACCCCAACGGGGACGGTGCCCTCGATGTGTTCGACACTGTCCTGCTGATCGAAATCGTTTTCAGCGGCGAGGCGCCTGCGCCCCCGAGTCCGTTATGCCCCACGAGCCGGGAGGACGTGAACAACGACCTTACAGTAGACGTGTTCGACCTGATATATCTCATTGATTATGTCTTTTCTGGTGGTCCGCCGCCGGCTGACCCTTGCGGCCTCTAACGGGTTGCTGAAAGAGCCGATTCTGCCTCACTTCAAACCCCGGCCGCTTTCTGGTGGTGTGAGGGCTTTCCTTGTTCATCAAAAGTGAAGATTTCTCGCTTCCCGCCCCGGAATGGCAGCGCTGACCCTCGCAGTATCCAGGGGTCAGTCGGGGCTCTCACGGGGGCACCGCCTTCTTGGCGCGGGGGGTGGATTCGGTCCATGGTCGGAGCGTCTTCGGGGTCAACCGGAGGTGGGCTCTCCCAGCAGTTCATCGGCGACGCATTCCGGTTCGCGCGTCCGCCAGATTCCCATAGCCTGCCCCCATTCTGAACCGTATATTCAGAGTGTGTGCCGCGGTGCCGGCCCGTACGCGGGACCGCGATGGCAAGAACATTGATGCGGCAGGGGAATTAGATGAAACTCAGCTTCCATGAGAAGAACGGAGTGGTGATTCTGGAACCGCGCGGCAAGATCATGGGCGGCCCGGATGCCACAGTCCTGCACGACAAGCTCCACGACCTGATCGCAGAAAAGAAGCTCAAGGTCGTCATCGACTTATCGGAAGTGGACTGGATGAACTCGACCGGGCTGGGGATTCTGATTTCCGGTCTGACCACGTTGCGCAACAACCAGGGTGATTTGAAGCTGGCGAGCGTGACCGAGAAGATCCAGAGTCTTCTGACCATCACCAAGCTGGTCACCGTATTTGAAGCATACGACTCGGTAGATGAGGCCATAACCAGTTTCGGCGCCGCGGCGCGCGCCTAGGGCGCAGTCAGGGCCGTAACCCATTTCCCTCATCTCCCAATGAGCGGTACCTCGCGTGACAGCATCGAGTTGGTGATCCCCAGTGATCCGGGGCGCATCTCCGAGGCAGATGATTTTCTGGAGACCGCCCTGCGTTCGCGTGGCGTGCCCGACGCCATTGTGTCGGACATGGCCATCGCCGCCACCGAGCTGGTCAATAACGCAATCGTTCACGGCAACAAGCGCGATGCGACCAAGACGGTCATCCTGAGTCTTCAGATCACAGACAGCGAAGTCGTCATTCGGGTCGTTGACCAAGGAGAGGGATTCGACCCCGGCCAGGTGCCCGATCCCCTCGCGCAGGAAAACCTGCTGAGGGAAGTTGGCCGGGGGATTTTCATTGCGCGGTCGCTGATGGACGATGTCCGGTACGAGCGCAACCCCGGGGGAGGCATGGTCGTAATTGTTCGGAAGAGCTTGAACCCCGCATGAGGGTTGAGCCGCTGCCGGCTGCATCGCGGGGGTGCAGTGGGTGAACTGGCTGATCGTCATAGCAGTCTTCTATTTCCTCCTGGGGGCCATTCTTTGGCTTCTGGGCAGTGTTATTATCCGGGAAAATGCGAAGAACCGTGTCAACCGGGTGACCGGTTTGATGTTGTTCTTCGCCGGTCTGGGGCCGCTGTTTGCGGCCATCGGCTATGCGATTCTGCCGCCCGGCGGGGCACCGGGCCAGACGCCGCTGCCGGTGTATTACAATCTGTTTTACCTATGGGAATTGTTCTTCCCGCAGCTTCTGTTCTTTTCGTTTGTCTTCCCGGTTGAGCACCGCTGGGTGGCGCAGTTCCGCCGGACGAAGTACCTGATCTTCACGCCCCACATCTTCCATCTGTTGTTGGTGACGCTGATGACGCGCCCCAATCTCGGTGGACTGGCCATTCAAACTGACTCTCCGCTGCTTCAGGGACTGCTGACGCCGCTCAATTTCGTTCTGAACTCGTTCGGGTTTCTGCTCTCGATTCTCTTCGAATTTCACCTGAAGTTCTTTTCCCTGATTAATCTGCTCTACATCGCGGTGGCGATCTGGTCGCTGCGACAGGGTTACAAGCGCATCACCAATGTCCGCTTGAAAAGCCAGGGGCGGTTTATCCTTGGCGGGATTCTCTCCGCGGTTGGTTTGTACACCGTGGCATTCATCCTGCCGGCGCTGGGGATCTTCCCATTGGCCGAACCCCTGCGCATTGCGCTGGCGATTCTGGCGCTCCTGACCGGCTCGATCGGGATCGCCTGGGCCATCGTCCGCTACCAGTTCCTCGATGTCCGTTTGATCGTGCGGCAGTCGCTCGTCTTCTCCACGTCCTCGGCGCTGCTCGTCGGTGTTTACCTGCTGCTGATCACGCAGGTGTCCGCCTTCATCAAGGACGTCCTCGAAATCCAGACGCCGTTGATCGACGTCGCCTTCATTGTCTTGGTTCTATTGTTCTTCCAGCCCGTGAAGCACCGGACCGACGAACTGATTCAACGCCTGTTCTTGCGCGACAAGGCCGATCCCCGCGCGATCTTGGAGTCGTTTTCTCGTGAAATCGCCTCGTTGTTCGACATGGATGATCTCAAGAAGAGGATGATTGGAATCCTCACAGAGCAGCTCTTCATCGAACGTGCCTTCTTCGCAACGCGCGACGAGACGAGTAAGGGATACGTTCTCGAACTCAAGGGCCTTTCCGATGAATTGTTCAGTGGGGATGATCCGTTTTTCGTTATGGCGCGGGAGCGGGGCCGGCCGGTGGCGTTCGAGGAGTTTGTCCTGGATCGCCCGCTCACGCCGGCGACCGAAGTGCTCTCTCGCTGGGGATGCCGGCTCGTTGTGCCCATCATCGACCGTGGTGAGCTGACCGCTCTTCTCCTTCTGGGGGAGAAGGTTTCCGGTTACCGCTACGGCGTGGAAGATTTCCATCTGCTGGCCACGCTGGCCAACCAGCTTGCTGTGGCGCTGACCAACGCCGTGCTCTACCGCGAAGCACTGGAAAAGCAGAAGATGGAGGAGGAGCTCAACGTCGCCCGGCAGATTCAGTTGCAGTTGCTCCCGAGCGTTCTTCCCATGGGTGAAAGCTATCGCGTCGCCGCTTTTGCCCATCCATCGCGGCAGGTCGGTGGCGACTACTACGATTTCTTCGATTTGCCCGAGGGGCAACTGGGGATTGTCATCGCCGATGTGTCCGGCAAAGGGATGGGTGCCGCGCTTTTGGTTTCCCAGTTGCAGGCGTTTCTGAAAGCCGGTGTGCGCAGCCGTCTTCCCATTCCCAACGTCATGGCGAACACGAATCTTCTAGTGCATGAGTCCACTTCGTCCGAACGGTTTGCGACCCTGGTCTATGCGGAGCTTGACCCGGCTTCGCGCAGGCTTTCATACTCGAATGCCGGGCACAACCACCCCATCCTGATCCGCCGGGATGGGCAATGCGAGCTTCTGGACTGTGGCGGCCTCGTGTTGGGCGTCATGCCCTCGGCGTGCTACGACATGAACCACGTGACCTTGGAAATGGAGGACTTGCTCCTCTTCTACACCGATGGTCTCTCCGAACTGCAGAGTCCCGAAGAAGAGGAGTACGGCGAGGCGCGCCTGATTCGATTCCTGAAGGAAAACCGGCATTTGGATCCCGAGGAATTGAAGAACCGGCTGGTACGAGAAGTCACTCGATTCGCCCTCGGTGCCATCGGTTTCGATGACTTAACCATGGTGATTCTGAAGATGTGCGACGGCCGAACCACCATGCTCTCGTCGGATATGTCGTCTTGACGTGCTATCCCTAACTGAGGCGATTTTTGAAGATGTCCAATGCAGGCCTGAGGCTTATAATGTGATAGAAGGCCACGTGATCGGGGACGTGGCTGTGCCGGTGGAATAGCCGATGACGGACGATATCAAGCTGGGAAACTTTCGGTTTTGCCCATTGTGCAGCGCCAAGCTCGTTGTCCGGGCGGAGAGTCTTCGTGAGCGGCTCACCTGTCCCGCCTGTGGATACATCTACTACCACAACCCGGTCCCGGCGGCGGGTGGGGTCATTCTCCGCGACGGGCGGGTCTGTTTAGTCCGGCGCTCAATCGAGCCGCGCAAGGGTGACTGGACATTGCCGGCGGGCTTTGTCGAGTATGACGAGAGCGCGGAGCAATGCGCAGTGCGCGAAGTGGCCGAGGAGACGGGGCTTGCGATTGAAATCGCCGCCGTGCATGGTGTCTACGCGGGGTTCGATGATCCCCGGCAACGGGTTGTGCTGGTGTTGTACCGCACGCGGGAGACTGAAACCCGGACGCCGATCGCAGGTGATGATGCCGATGACGTGGGCTTCTTCGCACCGGATCATTTGCCGCCCAATATCGCGTTCCGGGCACACCGGCAGGCACTCAGAGATCTTTTTGCACATGAGCGGGTATCGCCGTGAGCTTGATGAGACGGGAAGACCAGGAAAACGCGACTTCGGCGCCGCCAGCCTTTCGGGAACGAAACGGGCGTGAAAGCGCGCGCGCGGGAGGCCGTGGTCCTGGGATTACGTCGAAGTGCTTCATTTGCACCGCCCTCGTCGTGTTGATCCTCGTTGTATCAGCCAATGCGCAAACATCGCGCACGCTCGGTATCCTGACCGCCGACCGGGAGTTTGTCGATTGGCGCGGGACTGGCGGCGATACGCTGCGCGGGAGGCACGATTCCTCCGAGGAACTTACCAAGACACTTCACGCCTTCAAGACGGTTTGGGCACCCGATGGGCTTCACACATCCGGCAAGCTGATTCCGCCCACCTCTCTGACGATGAAGGTAACGGCAGTGACCACGACGCGCGCTGAGGTTGTCTTCGCTGAGGCTGATTCGACCTCCATGCCTGAGGATTTGCTTTGGTCATCGGGACAGATGGCCACTGTGGCGGCCGGTGATGTGTGGCTGGGCAGCGTGGTGGTGTTTGACGCGGGCGCTACGATTCTGGGCGAGGTGACCGGTGACGTCATAGCAATCGGCGGTGATCTGTCGATTGGTGAGGCGGCAACGGTGCGCGGCGACGTGATTTTGGCCGGTGGCACTTTGCGCCAAAGCGGCGATGCCAAGATCTACGGGCGGGTCTTTTCCCCTGGCGGACATCGGCGGCCCAGATTGACACTCACGCGGGCGTGGGAATTCGAGGATGGCCGGTTCAAATGGGCACCGACTGTTTCGTACGATCGGGTGGATGGGCTGCGTCCCGGCGCACGTTTGGGATTCCAGCGCAGTCCCTTTACCCCCCGGTTGGAAATCTGGAGTGGCTATGGTTTCGCCTCCAAGCGGTGGCAGTTCCGGGTGGAGTTGCGGCAGCGGCTTCTGAAGAGCGCTGATCTTGAGGCGGCGGGGTCGATTTTCCGGCTGACCTCGACCGAGGATGACAGCGTTGTATCGGGGACGGAGAACACAATCTTCGCTGCGCTGACTGGCACGGATTATCGTGATTATTTCGGCGCCGACGGCGGCGAACTGGCGGTCACGTACAAATACCGCGAACGCAGCGTGCTCACCGTCCGTTACCGGAACATCGACTACCGGCGACTTATGGCGCACCGCGAGCTGTGGCACTTGTTCCGTGCCGATCATGACTTCCGCCCCAATTTCTCCACTCTGCCGGTGGATTCTGATTCATTGGAGCCCCATGGTCGCGCATCTTCAGCGATAATTGAACTGGGAATGGTGCCACGTGAACGGAGCGGCACGCTTGTCGGGCTCAATGGGCAGGCGTCGCTGCGGCTGGAAGTTGCCGGTGGTTTGCTCGGTGGGCGTTATGATTATCAGCGCTTCATCGCCGATGTATCCGGCTGGTGGGACTCAGGGCGCTGGCATCATGTGCGGCTGCGTGGCCTCTACGGAATTGCCCGCCACGAACTTCCGCCGAACAAGCTCTTCTATCTGGGCGGGCTGGGAACACTCCCTGGGTATTCTCAGAAATCGCTGCCGGGCGAAGAGGTCTTCCTAGGGCAGGCCGAGTATCAATTCAACTACTGGAAGAGCAAGCTCGGCGATGCCGCCTTTGTTCTTTTCACTGATGTTGGACGTGCCGCCTCCACCGACCGCTTCTGGCACCTCAGCGGGGTTAAGGCCGATATAGGCATCGGGATGCAGTTTGCCGGCGCCGTCCGGCTGGATGTCGCGAAGGGCCTCGATGATACCAAGCGCGACATACGTGTGAGTCTGCGGCTCGCGAGCCTGCTGTAACACCCCACACTTCAAGCTCTTAAGTCAGTTGCTGACCCTCACTTGGTGCGGCACGTGCCATACTCTGCCAGGTGGTTTCTGCCAAACTGGTCGTGTTCAGGTCCATGGGGATAAGTGCCTTATCCCCAGCCTCTTGCTGACACAAGTCGCTTAAGTATTTACCTGCCCTGACGATAACAGAACAGAGGTGCAAGTGGCGAAGCTGTAACCTGTTGAGGAAACACACATGGCAGATGTAAAAGAAAAGACCGGGAAGATCAGGACGACCGCCGCGGGAATTCGGCCGGCCCGTCCGACCAGTGCGAATCGCGAAGCAACAGGGCAACGGGAATCGATCTTTGATCGCATGGGAGATTCCGGTTCGGCGACCGTCGCCACCAATCCGGAGGTCACGACGGGCGACCGCTCAGTACGCGCCCGCGACCTCGAGGCGGTGCTGGATATCTCGAAAGCCATCAACTCAACATTGGTGCTCGATGAAATCCTGCAGCGCGTGATGCGCCATGCCATTGATCTTCTGCACGCCGAACGCGGTTTCCTGATGCTCCTGGATGACAAGGGGCATCTGCAGTTCCGTACGGCCCACAACATCCGCAAAGAGGCGCTGGACACCGAGGAGGACTTCCGGATTTCGCGCTCGATTG
Source organism: bacterium (assembly GCA_021813505.1). GTDB lineage: Bacteria > Zixibacteria > MSB-5A5 > WJJR01 > WJJR01 > JACRMA01. The sequence goes on from JAKAKI010000068.1 coordinate 23,473, forward strand.
CCGACCGGGTCGCCGCCCGCGGGGAGTCCGAGTACACCTCCAATGCGCAGGAAGACCCGCGCTACGCCCACCAGAAATCTGTCGCCGAACTCAATTTGCGCTTCATCATCTGCGTTCCGTTGAAAGTCAAAGACAAGGTCCTGGGTGTCTGCTATCTGGACAACCAGTCACGTGCCGGCCTGTTCGGAAAGAGCGATCTCCGCCTGTTTGAGCTCTTCGCTGAGCAAGCGGCCATCGCCATCGAGAACGCCAAACTCTATGAGCGTCTTCTGGCGCTCAAGCGTTACAACGAAAACGTTGTGAACAAGAGCCCCGTGGGTATTTGCGTCGTCGATGGTGATCTTCGGGTCTTGACATTCAACGACGCCGCCGAGCGCATCCTTCATGCCCCGCATGATACGTGGGATGCGAAGTCACTGGTCGAAGAGCACATGCCGCTTTTGGACATCATTCCCTCCGGGGACCGGCTCTGGTGGCAGCGGGCGCTCAACGAGGTCATCGAGCGCCAGAAACCGCTGGTGAAGGACAAGTATTTCGTCACCATCGGCGGCAGCGAGATGGTGCTCTCGATCAAGATCTCGCCCCTCAACGGCGTCAAAGGTGAGCGCCCGAATATCATCGTGGTGGCGGAGGACATCACCGAGAAGATGATCCTCGAGAAGTATGTGATCCTCTCCGAGAAGATGGTGGCCAAAGGTGAAATGGCGGCTGCCATCGGGCATGAGATCAACAATCATCTGGAAATTCTCACCGCACATGCCGAGTTGCTGCCGCTGCACATCAAGAACAACCGGATGGAAAAAATCCCCGATAGCTGCGGCAAGATTCTCGATTCCATCGACCGGATGACCCGGTTCACCCGCGGTCTGATGGACTATTCGCAAGTCGATACGGATCTGGTCGAATACAATCTCCGCGATCTTGTTGAAGAGCACCTCTTCACGATCCGGCCGCTCCGCCGGTTCGGAACGGTTCACTTTCAGACCGAGCTCACCACGGAAGTGCCGCCGGTCAAGCTCGACGTGGGGCAGATTCAGTCTGTACTGCTCAACTTGTACAACAATGCCATCGACGCCTGCAAGGAGGGGGAGGCGCCGCGAATCGATATCGCGGTCACCCACCGTGCCGAGGAGCAGATGGTCGAACTGCGCGTCACCGATTATGGCACCGGGATTTCACCCGATTCGCTGCCGCGCATGTTTGAACCTCACTACACGACCAAGAAAGGCGGGCATGGCCTCGGATTGGCCAATTGCCGGACGATTGTTCAGAATCACGGCGGGACAATTACGGTCGACAGTGAATTTGGCGTGAGCACGACGTTCACGGTCCGCTTGCCGGCGCGTCCCGCGTACTCGTCGTTCGAGAGTTGAAACTCTCATTCGATCTACTTGCAGCCGTGAGCGCGTCATCGGAAGGCCGCGCAGGCGCCATGAATTCCCAAACGGTCCAAATCGGACGGTTCACCGGAATCCCGGTCGCGGAGGGCGGATTTGCCACTGTGTATCGGGCGTTCGATGATCTGCGCGGCGTTTCCGTTGCCATGAAACTCGCGCATCCGGATGCGGATGACGCAACAATTGCGTCACTACATCACGAATTCAAACTACTAGGGGAATTCGACTATATGCAAGTGCCGCGTGCACTTGAATTCGAGTGGGATCATCGCCGGCCATGTTTGATCACAGATTGGATTGATGGCCCTGAGATTTGGGATCGTTCGCATACAAACTCGGTAGAACTCTTTGTGACCTCTCTGCGACAAATCGCCCGTGCATTGACTTTTGTTCACCACCGCGGCTGGGTGCATGGAGATCTCAAACCCGGAAATTTCCGCTGGGGCGCACCGCGTGCGACAAGTTGTCGGTCAGCTTCTGCCAATGAGGCAGACAGTATCCTCTATCTGCTGGATTTCGGATTGGCGCGGCCGGTCGGTGATACAGATCGTCCGCGCGGTGCAGGTACGGTTGGATATTACGCGCCCGAGTTTCTGCAGCGGATTCCGGCGGATGGCCGTGCCGATTGGTACTCAATCGGGGCGATGCTGTACGAATGGGTTTACGGCCGCCGTCCATTTCAAGCAGAGAATCCTGCGGATGAAATCGCTGGACACTTGGAACAATCACCGAATTTGGATATGCCATTCGTTCGCTCCGCACCTGAGTGGACTCGTGATGCCATCGCTCGATTGCTTCAGAAGTCACCGGAACAGCGTGGAGACGACGTCTACGACTTGCTGGGTTGGCTCGGGCAATTCGATAGTGAATTGTGTCCGGAAGTCATTCTGAATGAGCAGGCGTCGGCGCATTTGAGCAGTGAGTGGCGGCAGACGGAGGAGCACGATCACGCACTCATCGCGCAGATTGTTGATGACTCGATGATTCACCGGAAGGCGCGGTGGACAATCAGGGCAGACCATGTTGACACAGACCGGATTGCAAGAGGCATCACAAATGCGGTGCTCGAAAAGATACCGGGCAGCCGGGTCACTTTGGGACAATTGAACACGGCTCCCATTACTTCGGAGGCAGCCCAGAGTGATATCCAGCAGTTGCGGATTTGCGTCGAAGAGTCGAACGGCGGTCAGGATATCTCGACTGTCGAGTTTGCTCCATTTGCCAACTTGGCGACTTCGGAATCCGGCCCTTCAGAGGCCGCCTCAGTTTGTTCCATAACACTCCTGCCATGGGGCCTTGAACTAATCAAAGATCGCCTGTCTGGATTGACACGAGATGATGCCTTTGTGGCAGCCTCGGCGCCCACGATTCTCCGTGCGACCGGCGGTGTGCCCGCCGCGGTCTTTGACTTTCTGACACGCGTTGTCACGACGGGGATGCTGAAGCGGTCTGCCGAAGGATGGCAACTGGATGATTCCGCGATCAGGAATTGGCAAACCTCACCCGAAACGGGCAGAGTCTACAATGAGTATCTCGGATCGCTGACCGCAGATGAACGGCGCCTGTGCGATGTTCTTTCCGTGGGCAGAGGTCTGATTCAGTTCTCGCATCTCAGAGAAATAGCGGGACTGGCTGAGGGAAGATTCGATGTCGCGTTTGGGAGACTAGCCGCCAAAGGAGTGCTGGTTCACGAGTCGCATGACGCGGCTGGCGGCAGTTCGCTGATTGAATTGCGACTGAACGGATTGGCGGACGTATGGCGTGCGCAGCTCCCCGAAACTTACCGACGCTCAATTGCTGCCAGCGTTGCCGAACGGCTGAGGAGCATAGGCGCTGATCGGGATCGCCGGACATTCGAAGTGCTCGCCGAGTGCTACGCTGACTCGGCCCAGTGGGAGCAATGCGTCGAATACTCGGTCGCCGCCGCGCATGCCAACATCAAGATCGAAGATCACACCGGGGCCTGGCAGTACATCGGGCTCGCCGAGTCCGCGGCCGGGAATATCTCCGATCAGCGCTCAAACGCCTACTGGCGGGGACGGGCTCTGATGGTGCGGGGCGACTATCAAAAGAGCGTTGGGCAAATCGACGATGCCCGCCACGTCTACCGCGAAATACTGGCATTGGGACGTCACCACAAAGACTACCTGTTGCTTGCGGAAACTCTGAAGGATTTGGGGGATCTATACCGGATAACGCGGCAGTTCGAGAAGGGCGTTCGGGTATTGCGACGGGCGCGGCAGATGTGGGAGACTCTGGGAAATCCGGAGGAGGCTGCCCGCACCCTCATCAATTTGGGGAATATGTTCTGGATCGCTTCGGATCGCCTCCAGGCACGGCGGCACTACGAACAAGCACTGGAACTCGCGCGGGCTCTGCAGGCGGACGAACTGGTCGCTTTGATTCTGTCGAACCTTGGCGTGGCTTACAAGGGCGACCGTGATTACAATCGCGCCGAGGCATTCTATCGTGAATCGCTGGCCATCAAAGAGGCGATGAATTCCCTCTCCGGGGCGGCTCTCACTCTCAATAATCTGGGAGTGATTGCATTTGATCAGGGGCGATTGACTGAGGCTGCGCAGTATTTCGAACGGGCCGCCCAGATCAACGCTCGGATGGGAGCGGCAGGAGACCTCTTGGGCAATCGCGGGATGCTGATTCACATTGCACTAGAACGAGGGGACCTCCGAACCGTCATCAATGGATCGCTGGAAGCGCTGGCGGATGCAGAAACACTCGGCGATGCCGCCACTAGTGCGGAATTGCGCGGATTGCTCGCGGAGGCCTATCTTCGAGCCGGAGACTTCCAGCTGTCCTGGACCTATCTGGAGGAGGCGCGCGACCAGGCCGCCGGACAAAGAAACGACGAGCTTACGGCTCATCTTGGCCTGGTGGCCGCGGTCCGGTATTGGCACTTGGGCCAAGGCGACCAGGCACTGATGATGCTGGACGAAATCGAACAATATCTGGCCCGTTCGGAATTTCCACACCTCCTAATGGATTCACTTTCACTGCGGATGAGGGCCGCAGTCGCCTACGGAAATACCGAACTGATCGAGAGACTTTGGGAGCAGGGACTTCAGTTTGCCACCTCAGTAGGGGCTGGTCACAAACTTGCGCAGTTGGCGTTCGCCAGACTGCCGGAGAATCCTGACAAGGGATTTCCGGGCGAGGCACACCATCTGGTGTATGACCTACTTCTCAATGACGATGGCTACTATTGGTCCGCGGCCTTCAAGATGTGGGAGGCACGCAGGTTCGTCGCCGAGGGGAACCTGCCGGCCGCCAGACAGATCGCAGCCGATGCGGTGGCCCGCCTCCGCAAGGATGGTAACTGGGAGACGCTGTGGAAGGTTTTGACTGTGATGGGCAGGATTGAATTTCAATGTGCTGACTACGGTCCCGCGTTGACCGCGTTCGACGAGGCATCTCGAATACTGGAGGCAATCTGCAATACCATCGCTGATCCCGCGTGCCGGGCCTCCTATCGTTCGCATCCACTGGCCACCCAGTTATTGCAGGCAAAAGAACAGATTCTGGAACTGACCAGGTAACGGGAACATGAAATGCCCAGAACCGTCAAAAAAAGGCCGGCCGCCGTTGGAACACGGCGGCCGCCAGTGACAGATGGAAGTTGGCTCAACCACCACCGACCTGTGAACCAATCGGAGCGATGATCTCTTCGAGCAACTCAACCTCCAAGGTGTAGATCTCCATCAACTCACCTCCCTTCTCCGGGTTAAAAGGCGGTTGACTGGGCCGGGCACCACCCCGGCCCGTTTTTTTATAGGCATGTAAGTTTGAGTAGTCATTATCCCCGGTCCATGAGGATGCGAATCTCACCATTCACAAATACACTCCTGTCAGATCCACCTGTCTGACCGGTCCTATGTGCGGCTTCCCGCATGTTTGTAGCAGGTAATGTTGGGCTAAACAACAGTATCCGCGCTGATCGCGAATCGCTGTCGGCCCGATTAGCCACTGTTATTATGTGCGACAAAATTAGTTTTGTCAAGAGGAAGATTGATCGTCCGGGTCAGGAAGGCCTTCAAAATCGGTTTCCACTACAACGGGTTGTTGTTTGAGCGTGCCAGCATACAAAATGAGAGGGATGAGAGCCCTGGCGGAGGCAGCAGCCACTATGACAGACCTCCCTACCACCATGACCAGAACTCCACACGGATAAAGTGGACTGCCCGCCGGGTGATGATGGTTAAAAGCGAGCTCCTGCCGCAGGAAATTTTGGAATACCCCGACATTCCCGGCTTGAGAGTCAGCGAGGGATTCTCGATTTCGGTCAGCACCCTGAATTCGTGGTCGCCGCTGGTGGTGTCAGCGTTCGAGGCCACGTAGGTGACGTGCCCCCGAAACTCATCAAAAGGCAGGGCACGAACCTTCAACGAGACCGGGAAGCCAGCCTGAACATCGGCGATATCGTTTTCCTCAACAGCCAGTTGGACACGGACAGGATCGAGCTTCGAGATTTCCGCCAGGACCCCGCTACGATCGACCCGGGTAGCGATTCCGTCGATGGGTGAACGGAGGGTTGACGCCTCGATTTGTGACCGCAGGAAATCGATCTTGGAGTCTAATCCTGTGATTTGAGCCTCTTTGATCGCCAGTTCTTCTGCCTTTGGTTTGGAGATCAGAAACGCCAGGGCACTTTGCTTCCCCTCGAGTTTGGCCTGAAGGACCGACTGGTCGGTCTTGATCGCTTCATACGCATCCTTGGCGATCAGGCTGCGTTGGATCAATTGCTCCGAGCGCTGAACCTCCAGCCGCTTGTTGTCCAATTGAGCCCTGATCTCGGAGATTTCTGCCCGCAAGCCCTTTACCTGGTCCTCTTTGGGACCGGAGAGGAGCAGATTGCGCTCGGCCGTGATCCGATCTCGTTGCGACTGGGCGTCTGCCAGATCCGCCTGGTAGCGGTTGCAGGAAAGAACCAGGAGCGTGTCGCCGGCCTTGACCGTGGCGCCCTCCCGAACATGGAGCGAGTACTTGACCGCCGAAAACTCCGCCGATCCGGCCTGGAGGACCGATTTCTCCCTCCGCTCGGTCTGTGCGATGAAGAGCTCCGTTTCAACCGCGTCGCGGGAGAGCGAGGAGACGGTATAACGGGCCGAGGGGTCCACCCGGCAGACCGATCCGACATGCCGCTCGACTTTGATAACCGCAAGCAGGATGACCAGGATTACCAGGCCGCCCCAGAATATGGCTGGTTTCCGCCAGCGGCCCCTTGCACTACCGGCCTCGGAGCCGCCTGCCTCGGTCGTTTTCGATCGTTCGGATGTCTCGGACCTCGATCCAATTGCCATTGCCAGGATCAACCCCACGACGAGCACATCACCGGCCATACCCCAGTGCTCGTTAACGAGTCTGACCAGGTGGTACAGAATCCATCCAAGTAGCACACCTGTGTAGATCAAGGCTCCCACACCGTACCAGCGGAATACCCGCCGCAGCCGGGGCGTCAAGTCCCGCGACGCACGGAGCCGTCCCGCCACCCATTCCCCCAGAATGTCCCGCCAGTATGCCATCGCCTTGGATCGTAAGTTGGGAATCTGCAGCCAATCGGCAAGGATGAAGTAGCCATCCAGACGAATCATCGGATTGAGGTTGAACAGGAAAAGCCCCAAAGACAGGGCGGTCGAAACATAGAGGAAGCTGGCCGGCAGTGTCCCCGGGGCGGCAACGCGCCACAACAGAATCAGAATCGCGGTCAACAGGCCCTGGAAGAACAGGCCCGCAAATCCAACGAAGACCCGCGAACTCCGTTTGGGCAGCATGTACGAATCGGAGAGGTTGCAGTAGAAGCAGGGCTGGAAATACAGCAGGAGGAAGCCCATCTCCTTGACAGAGCCGCCATGGTACTTGAGCGTGAGCGCGTGCCCGAATTCATGTACCAGTCCCACCACGAGAATGGACACGAACAAGACCGGAATCGAGGAAAGACGCCAAAGGTGGGCGATTGAGGCGCCACCGAGGCCTTGCTCACCCACTGCGATCAGGACAGCCAGAAGCATCAGTGCCAGCGCCGCCCCGATTCCAGCCGGGGAAAAGAGAAACCGAATGCGCGGCAGCCAGCGAGACAGCCAGGGATCGGGGTTAAACGCTTTCAGGCGGATCGTGCCGATGGAACGGCGATGCCCGGCCGTCGACATGCGCCGCAGGTGTGGCAGTTCACGCTCGAGTGCGGTCCCCTCGAAGAAGAGAAGGCGCTCCATCCGGGCGTAGAAAGCTGCGGCTGCCCCGGCGCTAATCGCAATTCCGAAGCGTTCACTGGTCAACGCTGCCGCAGTATCCGGCGAGGTCTCCCCATCGGCGCGCGTGAGCAGGTAGTATTCCGGCGCGCGCAGGCGGAAGAAGCGATTTGTCAGCGGGTCTTTGACAGTATACACCGGATGATCGCCCTCTGCTGCGGAGGTGACGATCAGGTCCGATCTCAATTTGGGAAACGATTCGCTCATCGGGCCGTTCCGGCCACGGCTACGCGTTGCCAAGAGAATATGAGTGAATCCCCGAAGGAAGGGGAGTCCAAAATGGGTTTCCGGGAGGTTGCGGTGTACTCTGAGCTACATAGATCGCGGCATGAACAGCACTTTGGCGCCCTTGACAGCGGCGGGGGAGGCGGGGGATAGAACCAGGTAGCCATCGGCGTCAGTCATCGATTGGATATTGGAAGACTGCTGCGACTTCGCTGGAGAGACTTCCCAATGACCATCTTTCTCCACGGCGATAGCTCTGGGGAATTCCCAATCGCGTGACTTGCGGGGGAACGATTTGATGACGGTCGCGGTCCATAGGGGGGAGTCGACGCGCGCTGCCCCGGCCAGCCTTCGCAGGGCTGGGCGAATGATGAGATCAAAAACCAGCATGGCCGACACCGGATTGCCCGGGAGTCCGAAAAATGGCGTCCGTCCAACCCGCCCGAAGGCCTGTGGCTTTCCCGGTTTCATTGGCAGACGGTACAGATCGACCTGCCCCCGCCGGGCAAAGAGGAGCTTGACCACGTCGCGGTCTCCGGCTGATACCCCGCCGGAGGTGATGATGAAATCGGCTTGCTGCCTTAGCTCAGTCAGCTTCCGCCACAGTTCTTCCACGTCATCACCGACATGTCCACCATCAACAGGTTCACACCCCGCCGACTCCACCAAGCCGAGCAGGGCATATCGGTTGGAATCCGGGATGTGGCCATAGGGCCGCTTCTTCCCGACGGCTCCCAGTTCATCGCCAGTTGAGATCAAACCCACCTGCGGCCGACGGTAGACTTGCACACGAGGGCGGTCGAGATAGGCGAGCATCGCCATTTCTGCCGGTCCAATCACGCTACCGGGTGTCAGGATCAGTTGGCCGGTACTGAACTCCGAGCCGGCGAGACGAACATCCTTGTACTTCTCAATGAGATTGAAAATCAAGACCGCGTGAGCGCTGGACTTTGTGTCCTCCAGTCGCACGACACAATCGGCTCCCTTTGGGAGCGGAGCTCCCGTCATGATCCTTGCGGCTTCATTGGCGGCAAGCGCCCGGCGCATGCGCTGGCCCGCGCCGATTTCCCCGACGACGAGCAGCCTTACTGGCAGTTCGCGTGTTGCATTCCGGACGCTACGATGGTTGAGCGCAAACCCATCCATCATCGAACAGTTCATCTGGGGCGACGGATGAGCCGCTCTTACTGCTTCGCCAAGAATCCGGCTACGGGCCTTTTCGATGGGAATGACCTCAAAGCCGACGGGCTTGACGGCGTCCAGCACGCGCCGTCGCATCGTCATGGGGCTAATCCTGTGAGTCCGGAAAGTCATGCGGCGGGATTGGCTTGCTGGCGCAAAAGTTCGTCGGCGCGGGCCCGGTCGTCTGGGGTATTCACATTGAACTGGCTTTGCCGCTTCGGATCCACTGTCTCGTACTCTTCATCGCTTAAGACGTGTGACGCCATTCGATTGAAAAGCACATGCGTGCGCAGTTCACCTTCGGCCAGCATTGCGCGCGCCACCGGTGCACAGCCGGAGTGATAATACCCCACCAGCGGTTCCAAAAACAGCTTGGTCCGGCCGCATACGGCCAAGTGACCGGGAGCCTTAAGTAATAGAAGCCGGAGCAACTCCGGACGGACCAACGGATAGTCAGCCGCCACCACGAGGTGATGAAACTTTCCCGACTTCTCAAGCCCAGTGGCGAGTCCTCCCAATGGTCCGAAGCCGGGAGGCGAATCTGCCACCAGCGCCAGCGGTGCTTCCACCTCGAGTCCGGGAATTGCCCCGACCAGGATGATCCTGTCAACGACCGGGCGAAGTGCATCGGCCACCCACTGCCACATCGGTCGGCCCGCCAGAGAGAGGGTCGCTTTATCAAGACCCATCCGCGTGGAACGGCCTCCGGTCAGGATGATTCCGGCGACGTCGGATTGATTCATGCCAGAGGTCATCCGGAAGCGTGCTGTGTGATTTCCGGCACCACAGGAACGGGGGGAGAGTCCAGCGCCTCGCGGGACATCATCTGCCGGAATTCCCGGATCTCGGCAATATCCAGATACTCAAAAAGGATCTGCTTCTTGTCTTCTTCGTTTGGTGGCACCCGTTGCAGGATGCCCCAGGGGGCGTAGATGCCCGAGCGGCCCTGGAGCCGTCCGCCGAAAATGGTCCCAACGCCGCAGGTCTTGACCACGAACGCCATGGCCCTCTGTGCGCCCGACACGAAGATGCTGACGTCCCGCCGGTCCTTCTCGAAGACCGTATCGCCTTCTCGATAGGGCGAGACGGTCGGAACGACAATCACGTCCGCGGCCATTTCGGCCATCCCGGCAAATGAGTCCGGCTGCAAGACATCGGCGCAGATGAGCACGCCGAGACGGACGCCCTCGACCTCGAAGATCTTGAATTCTGTGCCGGGGATGATGCCACGTGTCTCTTCGCGTCCGTAGGGGTTCTTTTTCTGATACGACCCGATTTCCACACCGCGGTTGAAGACGGTGGCGATATTGGCGTAGCCACCATCGACCGGATGCGCCATTGTCCCGCCGATCACGACGCAGGACAAATCGCGTGACAATCGTGCGAGAGTCTCGATTTGCTCTCCAATCCTGCCATCGCCGTCGGCATAGTGCTGGTCGGTCGGGCGCACAAAGAAGTACTCTGGCAGGCAAACGAAATCGGGCCGGTGCCGGATCAAGTGAAGCCGGTCGTCCAGCGTGATTTCGCCCCCGAGAGGGAATTGCAATGCTGCGACGGAGATCATCATAAGCCGTTACCCAACGAGACTGAATTCTTTATACGATCCTACGCACAGGTTGAGATGAAGTTACAGCGGCAATCCGAAATAGAAGTGGCAGGCGAGAGGCTACCGGCCGGGAAGTCCAGTCACAACAAGGAGTTTAGGCCTTCGCGGAATCGCGGCGATGGGTCCCAGCGGCAGGAGGGGCAGGTCTCAACCCGCCCCTCCGACCGGAGAGACTCTCATGTGTTCCGGGAGATTTCCTTACAAACCATGTCGCCCACCTGCTGAGTGGACAGGCCGGAATCGGCGCCCACCGACGCAATGGCCCGCGTCACCAGCAGATTGGCTACGGCATCTTCGATCCGTTTGGCAGACGCCGGATGGCCGATGTGATCGAGCATCATGGCCCCGGCCATGATCGCGCCCAGAGGATTCGCGACGTTCTTGCCACGATATTTTGGGGCTGAGCCGTGGATCGGTTCGAACATCGAAACCTGTCCGGGATGGATATTCCCCGACGCGGCGATCCCCATGCCGCCTTGGACCATCGCACCCAGATCGGTCAGAATGTCGCCGAAGATGTTGGACACCACAACCACGTCGAACCACTCCGGATTCTTCACCATCCACATGCACGCGGCGTCGATATAGGCATGGTCGCGCTCGACATCGGGATACTCGGCGCCAACCTCGGCGAATGTCCGGGTCCAAATGTCCATGGCCCGGATCGCATTGGCCTTGTCGACCAATGTCACCTTCTTGCGGCCATTGCGTTTCCGCGCTACCTCGAACGCGTAGCGCACGGCGCGCTCGCATCCCTTGCGGGTGAAGATCATGTCGGCGATTGCCACCTCGTCGGGTGTGCCCTTCTTGAGAATCCCTCCGATCCCGGCGTAAAGGTCTTCCGTATTCTCGCGGATGACCACGATGTCGATGTCTTTCGGGGTCTTTCCCTTCAGAGGGCAGAGATGTTCGGCGAACAGCTTGATCGGGCGCAAGTTCACATAAAGATCAAAGCCGAATCGCATCCCCATGATAATCGGACGTTCAACCAATCCCGGTTCGACGCGCGGATCGCCGATCGCGCCCAGAAGCACGGCATCCTTGCGCCGGACGTCCTCCAGCACGGCGTCCGGAAATAGCTCACCGGTTTCCAGATAATGGTCGGTGCCATGGGGGTAGTGGGCGAAGTGCAGTTGGAATTTGTCGGCCCTGGAGACCGTTTCTAGAACCTTGACCGCTTCGGCGGTCACTTCGGGGCCGATTCCATCGCCGCCGATTACACCGATCTGATGAGAGTTCTTTGGCATCACTGTTCCTCATGCGAAACGGGGTTCCCGGCCCGAATCGATCCGCCGAATAACGCAGATTCGGCGGCCCAATGCAACAGGCGGAGTCAGGTTTTCGTTTGGCGGCGTGAGATCGCCTTGGACGTGCGTTACCTGGGAGGGGGATTCGCGCGGGGTTGACCGCCAGCGTTGTCCGGCCCGAACAACCGGTTGATCATCGCCGCCAACTCGGCTACAGACGGAGCGGCAGAGGGCTCGCTGGTCCTCTTCGCGATCAAGTCGATCACACCCAGGATGTCGGTGTCGTCAGATGGATGCTCCGCAGTGGACATTGAGGGAACGTACGGTATCGCACCAATATCATTGCGTGAACCATCGGGATCGTTATACCTGGGATCGGGGTCGCCAGCGTCGATGCAGGGGGAAGTGGGGAGAAGGGAGTAGTTGTGTTTGCTCGAATCCGCGAATTGGGCGTATTGGGTGATCGTGCCTTGGCCCATGCTCCCGTTGCTAACGTTCCCGAAGAGGCAGTTGTACGCTGCGACAATCCCCCCCTGTTGCGCGTTTATAGCGCCGGCTTTAGAGAAAAACACAATGTTATTCCTGACCCAAACCGTATCCGGGGAACCCGAAGAACTGTATACAAGCACTCCACTCCAAGTTGTCACCGATATCGTATTGTTGAGGATCGCCGCCGTCGTAGAAAAGCAGCGGATATCTCCGATTCCAAGATTGTCATAGAGGACGTTGAATGAAATAGTGTCACTATGGCAGGATTCCAATTGGATTCCGCCCGCGTAGTCACGCCCTTTGTTGCCGTGGATCATATTGCCGAGGATGAGCGCGCCGGTCGTATTCCTAAGCCTGATGCCGCCGGCCTCATAATAATATCCCGTCGCAGTGTTCCCGGTTATCACATTTGAGATGATTGAAGGAGACGATCCATCCGCGACGATGGCGGTCACTCTTGCACCCGTAATGGTGAATCCGGCGAGCGTCGCTCCCCGCGGTTCACTGTGGTTGAATGAAACGATCGGCTGCATGCTATCCGCTGGATGGAGGATGGTCGCGTTCGCGCCCTGCGAACTCGCTACAATGACTCGCTTGCCAAGGAAGTCGATGTTTTCTCTATAGCTTCCGGCGGCGACTAATACTGTATCCCCATTCCCGGCCCCACGGATACCCGCTTGAATCGTTGGCTGATCACCGGGCACGTGGATGGCGCCCGAACCTTGAGTGAAGAAGGTGCTCGGGGGCGACCAGTCGGAGTACTCGTATCCGTCGAACGCACGTGCCCGCCACCAATACTGACGCCTATTCTCCAAGTCAGGTATTGGTCCCGTCCAAGTGCTTGTCGGCTGCTCGGCGACGCTGTTGGCAACGTAGATCGCATTCGTCATCGCCGAATCCGAGCTGACCGCGAAATCGTATTTCAGGCGGTCTCCCTGGGCATCAGTTGAATTGCTGACTGCCAATTGCGTCGTGCCTGCGTTAAGGAGGCTCGACCCGGAGGGGAAAAGGAGCGCGGGAGCAGACGGGCGTGCGTTGTTACGGAAGAACGATTGGAACCAGGAACCCCAGTTGACTCCATCATTGACCCGCACGCGGTACCGACACTCAATGCCGTCGGCGAGCGGTAACCCGTTGTACACGACTTCCGTATCGCTGGAAGTAATACCTCCGGAGCTCCAGTAGGACGCAGAATCCCAGTCGGGATCATTGCCGACCTGAATCTCAAATGCGATCTGTGAGGTCCCAGCAGCGCCACGAAATCCCCATCGGAACCTCGGCGTGGGATTCACCACACGAAGTCGGTTCTCTCCCTCGATGGCCAGGCCCGTGGGCCGTGGCTGGCTGGACTTATCAAGCGGGTAGGCTCCGATGTCGGCGACCGTTCCGTCGGGGTCGAGATATGATGAATCGGGATCACCGTTGTCGATGCACAGGGACATTGTGCTAAGTCGGTAATCACCTCCAGGATCGTTTATGTATAGCGGATCAAAGGATATGTCGTGCTTCCCGGGCGTCGATCCGTATGGGTAGTTGTCCTTGTTGTTCCACACATCGTTGTAATCAAGCTTTCCAGTCAGAGCACTGAAGTATGGACAAGCGACACCTTGCACGATGGAATTTGTAACGATATTGTTCTTGATTGTTGCCTGACCGTGTAGATCGAAGATCGCGTATGAATTGCGATCAAATGTATTGCCGGAAATCTCGGCCGCTCCATTCTTGATATCGATGGCGATCTTGCCGGGATTGTCGGCGAAGAGATTGCGGGTGATTGTCATTTGGGGAGTCTCGCCGACAATAATTGCTCCGGATCCGTGACAACTTGTGAACACGTTTTCTCGGATCATGGGTTCCGCGTTGTTGACCACTCGGATGACCCTTGTGGTCCCTCCCCCTTCAATTCTAAAACGCGCAAGGGTCGTTCCATTAACCTCCCCAGACTCAATTCTCACTAAAGTGATGCTGGTGTCCTGAGGCCGAAGCACTGGTTTATTGGACTCGACTTCACCCAGGACAACCAACTGCTTTCCGGCAAAATCAATGTTCTCCACGTATGTTCCGGGACTGACGAGGACCGTGTCCCCATGCTGGGCTGAGTTGATGGCAGATTGGATTGTCGGGCGGTCGCCAGGCACCCTGATCGTAATTGGCAACGGTCTTGAAAGGACCGCGGGCTTGATACGATAAACCTCGATACTCTCACCAGATTTGAAAACGAGATCGCGATGGTTGTGATCCATTAAGTACGCCGTCAGGAACTCCCCGGCACGAGGCAACTGAACCCTGCCCAATAGGTTAGCGTTCGGAATGGAGATGACATAGGCCAGCCCCGTGTCCGCGGCGACGATCATAACCTCCGGCGAGCCGACATCGACACGCGTCAATCCACCTCTGGAGAAGTACGGCTGCAAGTTCAGTTCGACCGCCGAGTCTCTGCTCTGTCTATCCACAGAGTGAGTGACGAGCCTCCAGCGAGTGTGGGAATAGGTTGGCTGGTACGGCCAGACATTGTCAACGTAGGCAATTTCCAAGCTGGAGTCCGTGCTGTGATGCCATAGGCCCACGCCAATCAGATACTCGCCCACTACGGGCTGCGGGCCATAGAAATCCGGCGCCCCAACGCTCCACAGCCACCGAAGAGGCTGGACCCCGGCAGCACCTTGCGGTATTGCATTCAAGCGGTATTTGGAGTAGAACATGTATGTCGGGAGGCAATGGAACCCCATTTTCATCTCGCTTGAACTCGAGAGCGAAGGCAGGAGGACAGTGGCAACTGTCCCATTCGTGATGATCTGTTGTGAACTATGCGAACTGTTTGGTGTGACGGAGTTGTCTCCCACGCGTTCCATCGTATTGGTCGAACCGTCGATCCCAACAACCCAAGTATCGGACCATCCTCCAGTCTGATGGTAAGTGCAATCGCCCATGGGATCCGTGTATTCTCTATCGTACCCATTGCCGATCAGGTAGCAAAGCTGCCAGCCATTTGGATTAGAGGGCAGCCACTGGAATTGCCTTGCCGGCGGCGGAAGAGTCGCCACGGAATCCCAACCCGACCTGGTGGGGTTCAGGACCAGAACCCGACCAGAATCGGTTAAGAGTACTGGCTCCAGACCTCCGGCCCCGGGCCGGAGGGAGTAGCTCTTGATGCCGGCAATGGCGGCGGGCAATCCGATTTCGCCGCCCGAACTCGGGTCCCAGATTTCCAGTCTTGGCGGTCGGCCAAAGGGCGTCACGCGATAGAGAACTTCCGCAAGCCCATCCCCGTCCATGTCCTCCGCCCGGAGCTGGTCAATCGCTCCGGAACTCTTGAATGACGCGATCAAGTCTGCCTGGAAGCTTACTCCCTGGATCGTATCAGGAGGGTAGTACACAGGTTCACTGATTACCAACACCACGACTCCCGAGTCTGCCAGAACACCGTCTGAGGCGATGAAGGTCAGTGTGAACCGTCCTGCCTGGTCAGAGGTGGGAGTGATCGAGAATGTCCCGTAACCGGAGCCTCGATCAGTGAACGACGAGTTTGCCGGGAGGGAGTCGACGAAGAGGGCAGGAATCGTCCCGTCAGAATCTGTCGCGGACACATTAAAGGACGTGGGATTGCCAACCTCGATGGACGTCTCTGGAAGCAGGCTCCGCAGAACCGGAGCATGTCGCGTGCCTGGGCCTTCCGTGATGATCAACCAGACCGCCGTCGTGTCTGCGAGCCGGCCATCCGATGCCACAAAATAGAGCATGCTCTTGCCAACCTGGCTGAGGGTCGGGATAAAGCCCAACTCTGCTGTTCCATCCCCGCGATCTACGAACCATGCCCCCTCCGGGATCGGGTATGCCGTGATCGATGGAATCGAGCCGTCGGAATCCTCGGCCTTGACAATGATCGAGCACCACTTTCCGGTTTCTCCATTAACAGAGGAGGGAGCGAGTGTGAACTGCGGTGGCAGATTGATCCATATGCGCACCGATTTTCGACGCCCGGCGGCCTCGGAGGAGCTTAGGCCCACCAGCAAAGAAAACGCGACAACGCCAATTGCGATGGCAATCAGCGCCCAACCCAGTTCACTTCTTGATCGTTTGCCCAAATCCCCTCACGCCACTTGAGATTACCTCAGTGATCGTCCACACTCCAAACGGTGGGGCTGCAACCATTAATTAACTATGGAGTCTGTTTTTCGCAACCTGAAATTTCGCAACTGGATTCCCGCTTTCGCGGGAATGACATCTCCAACCATTGTCAAGTCCGCGAAAGCGGGGGCGGGGCCGCCGTCGGCACCATGGATCTTGCATTTGGGGGAATTGACTTTGGTGTATTGAGGGGGCTTGAACCCTCAATGCCGGTTGCGAGTTGGGCGGAATTCCTGCTTGGCCGGTGCGCTTTGACTCGCTAACTTCGCCGCATGGCCAAGAAGATTGAACCACCAAAGAAGGGACAGGGGCAGGCTCATAAGACGCAGAGCGGCATGCCCAAGTCCGGCGGATCGTTTGCCGAAATGATCCTGGCCCACCCGGTTCGCTGGGCAATTATCGCGTACGCGCTTTTCACGGTGATCTTCTTCATCGTCCCGATCTTCTCGCCGGGGAAGATGATCTATGGCTCGGACACCATGTCGGCCGGCGTCTTCTTCCGCTCGTTCTATGCCGATTTCTGGCGGACGAACTTCCGGGTGCCGTTGTGGGACCCGTACATCCACGGCGGCCTGCCCTTTGTCGACGCGATGCACGGCGACATCTTCTATCCCGCCGCGATTCTCCAGATCATTCTGCCGGTCACTTACGCGATCGGCCTGAAACTGATCTTGCACGTCTTCCTGGCCGGCGTCTTCATGTTTTTGTTCCTGCGAACCATCGGCCGCAGCGATCAGACATCATTCATCGGCGGAGCCCTTTACATGTTCGCTCCGTGTCTGGTCTCACTTTTCTATCCGGGGCATGACGGCAAAATCTACGTCATGGCTCTGACGCCGCTGGCTTTTCTGCTGGTGCATCGAGGGGTTGTTACCCGGCGCTTGGCGCCGTTTCTCTGGTTTGGACTCGTCTACGCGCTCATGATTCTAACCGCGCACGTGCAGATGGCATACTACGCGTCGTGGGGATTGGGGCTGTATTTTCTATTCCTGCTCTGGGAACAGCACCGTTTCGACTTCTCGAAGATTCTGACTCCGATTCTGTTTTTTGTCGTGGCGGTTGTGCTGGCAATGGGAGCATCGTCCATCCAATGGCTGGCGCCGTATCAGTACCTCGCCAAGTACTCGCAACGCATTCAGCACAATGAGAACCGTGGTGGCTTCGACTGGGCCAGTTCCTGGTCGATGCACTCGGAGGAACTTCTCTCCGAGGTCAATCCCTCGTTCCCAGGGGAGGATCTCGGCGACCGTCCGTCGACCTACTGGGGGCAGAATTTCTTCAAGCTGAACTCGGAAGCGGTCGGTGTCATGGCGCTGGCGCTGGCGATTGTGGCGGTCGTGGCCGTGCGTGGACCGTCGATGTGGTTTTTTGCCGGATTATCGTTGCTAGCGTTGCTCCACGCGCTGGGAGCGACCACGCCCGTCTTCAAGCTGTTCTTCTATTTCGTGCCGATGGTGAAGAAATTCCGGGCGCCTTCGATGATCAACTTCCTCTTTGCCCTCAGTTGGATTGTGATGGCCACACGGGCAATTGAGGTGCTTTTGACGCAGCCCAAGGCGCACAACCACACTTCGCGTCGAGGGGCCATCGACCCGCTCCGGCTGCTCATGATCATCGCCATGGCGTACTCGGTGATCACGCTCATCGCACTGGTGACAGGCAGTTCGCTTCTGACTGGGTGGGCATCACTGGTCGGCAATCCATTGACTGGAAACAAGGCGACTGCGGTTCAGGCCAATGCCGGGCCGATGCGTGTCGGGTTCTTAATCGGGACGATTGTCCTATGGGGATTGGTGGGGATATTTCAGGCGCGGCGCAAGGGCAGTCTGGGAATGGGCGGCGCGACCGCGGGGTTGCTGGCTCTGGCGGTGCTGCCCAACTGGCAATACGATGCCCGATTCGTGATGACTGTGGACCCGCGCAGCTCCTACGGCGAACGTACGATTCTGGGTGCCATTAAACAGCAGGCCGGGCCGGCTCCCTACCGCGTGCTGAATCTTCCCAAGACGCTTGATGACAACTACCTTGCGATGCACGGGATCGAGGAAGTTTCGCCGTCGCAGATGCACGGGAACCATCTTCTAACTTACGACAATTTCGTCGGCCGCCATGATCCCAAGCCGGCACTTCTGACCGATCGTGCGACGATGGACCTTTTGAATGTCATGCTCTTGGTTTCACCCCAGCCGATCAACCAGGATGGACTACAGGTCGCGGCGCAGGCCGATGGGTTGTATCTGATCAAGAACACCAGCGCGCTGCCCCGTGCGGCGGTGTTTTACCAGTACGAGGTGATTACCGATTCGAATGCGACTTTGACGCGTCTCCGTGATCCCAAGTTCCCCTATCGCAGCCGGCTAATTCTAGACCAGGCGATGGCGGACCTCCCGCCGACAGAACCCGATGGGGCGATCACCCAGATCACTCCCGCCAGGGTCACTGACTGGCAGGTCGATAAGTTCGTCGTCGAATGCAGTGCGGAGCGCGACGGCATCCTCTGGCTTTCCGAAAACTACTATCCCGCCTGGACCGCAGTCGATGAAGCCGGGCAAAAGCTGCCGATCTACCGCGCCGATTACACGTTCCGTGCCGTTCCAGTAAAACAGGGCGCACACAAGATCACATTCGAGTTCCACTCGGCGACATTCTCGACCAGCATCTGGCTGTCGCTCGTGTGTGTTGTGATTCTCGCAGGCGGGGCCGTGATGGCGGGACGGCGGACAGAGCCGGATGGATCGAAGCGCTATGCTCTCAAGCGTACGTCGGGAGCCGCTCAGGAGTAGCTACGAATCAGGATCTCAACCGGGTCGCGGTGATTCATTAGTCATACGTACGAACGTTCGTACGCATCCGCCGTTTTTGCCACGCGCGCTTTGATTTCGCTTGAATCATAACAGCTTGCCCCCCGAGTTTGTGAGTCTACGCTCGGGAGGAGGAAGATATGATTGAATTTCACCCCGGTAATCTGCGCATACCCAAATGGACGCGGCCGGTGTACATGGTCGCTGCGGGGATGAGTGATTTCCGTAAACGGTATCCGGAGAAGAAGCTCGAAGAGCTGTGCATGATGGCGTTCCGGATGATGCTCGAAGAGAACGACCTGAAGGTCGATCCACTGGAGGCCAAGGGGCACATCAATTTCGCCTGCTACGGCGAATTCGCCGACCATTTCCAGGATCAGCTTCTGTGCGAGGCCAAGGTGCACGATTACATCGGCCTCGACCCGCTGGGCAATGTTGGTATCAAGACCGGCGGCGCCACCGGCGGTTCGACCTTGCTGATGGGCGCGACCACCATCGCCAGCGGCCTGTCCGACTGCACCCTCGTCCTCGGCTGGGAACGCATGGACGAGGTCAAGACGTGGACGGGCAACTACTACATCGCGACGGCGGCCTGCAAGGATTTCGAGACGCGGCTCGCGCGCAACTATGCCAGTTACTATGCGCCGATGGCACGGCGATTCCAGGAGATGTACAATGTCGACGAACGTGTTCGCGCGGCGATCGCGGTCAAGAACCGCGGCTACGCGTGCAACTCGCCCTATGCCCATCAGGCCGGCAAGCACACGGTCGATGAGGTGCTCAACGGCGCCATCGTGTCCGATCCCCTGCGCTTTCTCGAATGCTGTGCGATGAGCGTCGGCTCGGCCTGCGTGCTCTTGTGCTCTGAAGAGCTGGCGCACAAGTTCACCGACAAGCCGGTGAAACTGTACATCGCGGGCGGATCGCACACGCTACGGACCGGCGACCGCCGTCCGATGCGCATTCCTCTCCTTCCCAATGAGACCGAGGAAGGATACAAGAAGCTGTACGCCGAAATGGCCAAGCAGGATGGCCGCTGGCCCGGCTTTGAGAGTTTTGGGGCCACCCGCATAGCGGCGTACCTGGCGTACCGCATGGCCGGAGTGAAAGTCCCGATCGAGGATGTGGACTTAGTCGAGACACATGATGCCTTCACGATCTCCGATCTGCAGACTTACGGTGACATCGGTCTGACGCTCTACGGCGAGGAACAGGAATACGTCCGTTCCGGCGAGTGCTACCTGAAGAATCCGAATACCGGGAAGCAGGGAAAGTGCCCGGCCAATCTCTCGGGTGGCCTCCTGGGAACGATGCATGCCGTGGGCGCCACCGGGATCTTCCAGGCCGATGAAGTCATGTGGCAATTGCAGGGCAAGTACGACAAGTTCCACGGCGATCCGAAGCTGTGGGAGCGCTATGGAAAGAAGAAGCCGGCAGACTGGGAGAGTCTGCAGGTTGCAAATCCGCGCCGCGGGGTGGCCATTTCGCACGCCGGAGTTGGCAGTCACGTGACCTGTGCGGTTATGGAAAAGGCCTGGTAGGAGGTGCATGATGAGCGACAAAGTTACTTTGAAAACCAAGCCGTCCAAGATCGACGTGGTCGGCGATTCGTGGGTTCTGCACTTCCCGCGCTTCGGCGAAGAGGGGACTCACTTTCATACGTACGGCCTGCTGACCCCGTACTTCAAGGGTCTCACCGAGGGGAAGCTGCGCGGCACCAAATGCGTGAATCCCAAGTGCCCGATCTACAAGGGCAAAGGCGAGTTGTGGATTCCCCCGCGCGCCGACTGCCCCGATTGCCATCAGCCCATGGTTTGGGAGGACGTGAAGGACCCGAAAGGGTACATCTACGCATATACCCATGTGGAACGCGGCGGCGCGGGTCTTGAGATCGAGTGCCCGTACTACCAGATCGATGTCAAGATGGAAGGTGTCGGCACGATCGTGAAGGGCTACCTCGCCGATCGCAAGAAGATTAAGATCGGCGACAAAGTGCGCGCGAAATTCCTCACGGGCAAGGATGCGACGAACACCTGTTTGGATATCTACTGGGAACTGACCTAGTCTGTATCTGCACCAAGGTATGGCGGACAAGGGGCTTTTGGCCCCTTGTTTGTTTATGGATACTTGTGGTTCGAGTGTTCTCGCGCGTGGGATCGCCCTCACCCCCGACCCCTCTCCCGGAGGGAGAGGGGAGACAAACTCAGAACTCACAACCGTTTCACGCCACGGTAGCTTGCCACCAGACGGAGAGGGGAGAAAAACCCTCAGGACTCACAATTTCGACATCTCGCGGGAGCTCCCCTAAGTCGGAGAGAGGAGAAGAACTCTCACAACTCACAACCTTGACACTTCACGGCAGCTTGCCCCCTCTCCCTCTGGGAGAGGGTTGGGGTGAGGGCGTCTCCGCGCGCGAAGTGCCCCGGAATCCCACAATCGGCAAACTTCTTACATTGGTGGGGTTCTTCACGGCAGGGTGGCGTCGTTCCCGACGTAAGCGAATGCGCCCTTCGGGCGCACGCGGCCGAGGGCGGTCGCGCCACATTGGGGCTCTCACAGATTCTGGCCCTTCCGCCCGTGTTGTATCCGCCCCCCGCGAGCGTTATTTTGTTTTAATGGCCGTGTCCGAACCATCGCTCGTCGTGAATGAAGTGTATGCTAGTATCCAGGGCGAGTCGTCGTATGCCGGGTTGCCGTGCGTGTTCGTCCGGCTCACCGGATGCAATCTGCGCTGCACCTATTGCGACACGGCGTACGCGTTCTACGACGGTGAGCGGCGAACGGTCGCGAGTGTGGTCGAACTGGTCCGCGGCTATGGCATTTCGCTTGTCGAGATCACCGGCGGTGAACCATTGGTGCAGAAGGATTGCGTGGTACTGGCGCAGCAGCTTCTGGATCTGGGATTCAACGTGCTGATCGAGACCGCCGGAGCCTTGCCGATCGATGTGCTCCCGGCGGGTATCATCCGCATCATGGACATCAAGTGCCCGTCATCAGGTGAGTCGGATAAGATGGACTGGAGCAACATCGGCCATCTGACAGCGCGCGATGAAGTCAAATTCGTGATTGGGAATCGCGAAGATTACGATTGGGCGCGTGGCGTGATTGCCAAGCACGCGCTCCACGAAAAATGCGCGGTTCTCATCTCGACGGTCTTTGGTGCGGTCCCTTCGAAGGACGTTGTCGAATGGATGCTCGAAGACCGGTTGCCAGCACGGTTTCAATTGCAGCTTCACAAGTACATATGGGATCCCAAGGAGCGCGGCGTATGACTTCCAAACGCCGGGGCGTCGTGCTGCTGAGCGGTGGGCTCGACTCTGCGGTCGTGCTGGCTTTGGCCCGCAGCGAGGGGTACGCCATGTATGCACTCACGATCGACTACGGCCAGCGACACCGGCAGGAGCTCACGGCGGCGCGGCGAATCGCCGACACACTTCACGCTGCTAAACACATTGTCGTCAGCCTCGATTTGCGTCAGTGGGGAGGTTCGGCTCTCACAGGCGCGGACACGATTCCGATCAACAGAGATCCGGCCGAAATGGGCGCGGACATCCCGATCACCTACGTTCCCGGCCGCAACACGATCTTCCTGTCAACGGCAATGGCATGGGCCGAGACCCTCGGTACGGGAGATGTGTTCATTGGAGCGCACGTCCTGGATTATTCCGGATATCCCGATTGCCGGCCAGACTACTTTCAGGCATTCGAACGGATGGCCGATCTTGCCACGAGAACCGGCGTCGAAGGGCAGACGCGATTTTCGATTCATGCGCCGCTGCTCAAGATGAACAAGACCGAAATCGTGCGTACCGGCGCCCGGCTCCATGTGCCCTTTGAGCTCACGTCCAGTTGCTACCAGCCAACTGAGGATCTTCAGGCGTGCGGCGTGTGCGATTCCTGCATCCTGCGATTGCGTGCATTTGCCGAGGTTGGCGTTCACGATCCGATTTCGTACGTCGGCGGGACATCATATCCATGAAGATTTCCCTGTTTCGGGACCTGACATTTGAGGCCGCCCATCGCAATACGGCGATGGATGCAAGGCCGGAATGTCAGCGCCTTCATGGGCACTCATACCGCGCGCGCATCTGGGTGCAAGGGGTGGTCGATCCGAAGCTCGGGTGGCTTCGTGATTTCGCGGAAGTCAAACGCGCGTGCGAACCAACGATCGACCTGCTCGATCATCGGCTGCTCAACGACGTTGACGGAATTCGCGATGCATCAATTCCCGATGTGGCCCGTTGGTTGAGCGATCGCTTGCGGCAGGACACCCCCGGCATTGAACGTTGTGTACTCGAGACTGTGGGGGCTTCGCGATTTGAGCCGATCGTAATGGAATCGAGCGGGCAGATTCCGCGGATCGGATTCTGGTTTGCGGCGGCACACCTTTTACCGATGCTTCCCGAAACGCACAAATGCCGGCGGCTTCATGGGCACAGTTTCCGCGTTGAGGTTGCCGCCCCCAAGGCCGGACACGTGATTCCGCATTTGCAGAGGCTGCATGCGCGCCTCGATCATCAGTATATGAACGAGGTGAAGGGGCTGGAGAATCCCACATCGGAGAATCTGGCATTTTGGATTTGGAACGAACTATCGGCAGTGAATGCGCCTCCGGCCGAGGTGACCATTCAGGAAACTTGCACAACCGGATGCGCGTATAGAGGCGAGTAGGGCAATCCTGGTTCCGGCGCCCGACCACTGATCAAGACTCAGGAGATGCGAAATGGCGAAGTCCCCCACGAAGAAGACCAAGATACAGGGATCGTCGAAGGGAACCGGACTAACGGAACTAGGGCACGGCCCCTCGCGTCCCAAGCGGCAGTTGGAGGCATTCCCCAACGCGCACCCGGAACGCGACACGACCGTGACCTTCCATTGCCAGGAGTTTACTTGTGTCTGTCCGATTACCGGACAGCCGGATTTTGGTGAGTTGGAAATCAGCTACATTCCCGACAAGCTGGTACTCGAAAGCAAGTCCCTGAAGCTCTATTTGTGGACATATCGCGAGGTGGGGATCTTCCACGAGGACGTGGTCAATGAGCTCCTGGATGCCCTTTACGATTTCCTCCAGCCGCGATGGATCGGGATCACCGGATCATTTAATGTTCGAGGTGGAATTGGAATCGAGGTCACCTCGGAGCGCGAGAAGCCATTGGCTTAACGGACTATCCTGGGAGTGCGATCCGCCGCGGCGGACTGCCGAACAACTCTCTCTCGCGGAATCATGGCTCGGCGGGAGCCTCGCCCTCCCAGAACTGAACAGCGCCATTCAATTTGCCAAGTCTGATGCCACCGAGTCGGGATTCGTGTGTATACATGGCAGGACGCCGCATCCTGGACCTGCGGTGTGCCGAGCGGAGGGTTTTCTGCACTTTGTGAAGCGTTTGCTGCCTCGATTTGCAGCGCTGACCGCGCTGTTGGCATTGGTGCTGGCCGCATCGGTGTGCCATGCCGCTTCTACGAGAATCTCACCCAAGCAACTGACACAACTCCTGCGGGATTCCTCCCGCGCCGTGCATCGGGGCGACTACTCACTGACTGCAGGGAAGATTGCCGAGTCGTCGCTCGTCATTGTACAGGGCAGTCTCGATGTGGCGTCGGGGATCGTCCTGAAAGGTGAGGTCTGGATCATCAATGGCGATCTCATTCTGGCAGGTGATTCACATGTCGAGGGACGTGTCAATATCGTGGATGGCGGCCTCTATCAGTCGCAGGGCTCGAGCATTACCGGCCGGATCGAGCACTACCACTGTTCCTGCAAGCTCGATGCCGACGAATTCAACAAGTCCGGACGAATGGCATTTCGCAAGACAGCCGACCCTAAATCCCTCGATCCCCGCATTGAGGCCGGCTCAGAAAGCACGAACCGGGTCGACTATGAGACTGTGTTTCTCGGATTGGGCCGGGGGAATCCCGACAACCCGCGGCCGCATTGGCGGGGACATGCGCATCTGCTGATTCCGCTTCGCGAGAATACACGGGGCTTCCTGGGACTCGATCTGGAATTGAATATCCCCATCAGCGGCAGAGCGGTTGGATTACAGATCCAGGGATTCAAGAAGACCGTAACGAATGATTCCTGGCAGTACCCAGTTTCCGAGAATGGTGCTGCGCTTCTTCTGTCCCACTCCGATTTTCTGGATTACTACGAGCGCTCGGGCGGACGTGCCGGAATGGTCATCGATCCAGGACACTCGCTGTCGTTTGCCGGCGGAATCTATCTGGACCATTCGCAATCGCTCCGGACCGTCAGCGTGTCCTCCCTCGCCAATAACGGCCGTCCCCTTCGCGACAATCCACCTGTCGATCGGGGAGAGATCCTTGGCCTGGACTTGTCGGCGACCTACGACACGCGCGATGATCCAGTCCGTCCGGCGTCGGCTTGGTACCTTCAAACGTCTGTGGATGCCGGCTTCAGGGCTGGACCCGGTGATTTTGGATTCACTACACTGACTTTGGAAGCGTGCCGGTACAACCGCCTCTGGCGGAAGATCAATCTGGATTTGCGCGCGCGGGTCTTCACTGGCTGGCGTGATCTTCCGGCCCAGCGATTGCAGTCGCTCAATGGCTATGGTGGGGTGCGCGGTCTGCATGATATCCCGTTTCCGGATCGGCGGGGTGACCGCATGGCGTTAGCATCGGCGGAGTTGCGAATACCGTTGCCGCAGCTCCCTGTCTTCAAGATTCTGTACACACGCTGGGATCTGCTCGTCTTCGCCGACGCTGGACTTCTGCGGATGGATGGTGGCGCAGCGGCTCCCTTCCGTTTTCTCAACGTACCAAAGAGCGAATGGGGGAAGTCGATCGGAATCGGTGTCTCCGGCGAGGCGTTCCTTCCGTACCTGGGATTCTATGTGGCTCAGGATGTGACCCGATTGAACAAACGCCCGCGTTTCATTGTGCGAGCGGCGCGCTCCTTCTAGCTGGATTTGTTGAAAGCCTGATCAATGCCTCCAATTCTCGAAATTAACCGGCTCCAAAAACACTACGGCAGGTTTGAAGCACTGCGAGGGGTCGACTTGATGCTGAGTGGACCGGGAGTCTACGGCTTTCTGGGTCCCAATGGAGCGGGGAAGACGACTACGATCAAGCTTATCGCCGGGCTTCTCAATCCCACTGCTGGGTCGGTGAAGATCGATGGGATCGATATCGCGGCTGATCCCGTGGACGCACGCCGGCCGCTGGGCATCATGATGGAGACACCGGCCTTCTATAACCAACTGACGGGCCGGGAGAACCTTCAGCTATTCGCCCGCCTGGGGGGCATTGGCGACAGTTCATCGATTGAGCAATTGCTCGCACGCGTCGGACTCACGAACAAAGCCAATGAACGCGTGTCATCCTATTCACGTGGCATGCGGCAACGGTTGGGGCTGGCGGCGGCGCTGCTCGGTGACCCGAGGCTGGTCATTCTCGACGAACCGATGAATGGCCTCGATCCGTCCGGAATCGTGGAAATGCGGGAGTGGCTCGCACAGATGGCCCGACAGGAGGGGCGGGCGGTTTTGATGTCGAGCCATCAGATGGGTGAAATGGAACGCATTTGCGACAGTTTCACCATCATCAACCGGGGCGCGGTTGTTGCATCGGGTGCGGCTGCCGACCTGACGCAATCCCGAGCGACTGTCTCCCTGCGGGTATCGGATTCGGAAACAGCAGCGAACGTGCTGCGGTCGATGCCCGGGATCTCATTGGTCGAGATCGTTGGTTCGGATCAGCTCCGCGCGGAATCGGCGGAGTGCTCGACCGGGGAGATTAATCGGTTCCTCGTGAACCACAACATCGACGTACTTGAGATCACTACATCAACTGAGTCGCTCGAAGAGATCTTCTTCCGCCTGGTTGGGAGGGATTCCAATGTGGCGTGAAGTGTCTCGCGTGATGATTGCCGAATCGCTTCGGCTCCGGCGATCGCGCGCCCTGGTAGCCGGGCTGGTCACCTACCTCGCGGTGGTCGCGATGTTTTATCTCACCTACCACTTGCTGGTTCGCCGATCGTTCACGGGGATTCCGACGGGATTCTACCTGAGTGGTTCCGTTCTCTCGGCGGCGGTTACGTCGCTGGAGTTCGCGATGACATTGATTGTGGCCTTCTCGGTGGCGCGTGAATTTTCCGCGGGTACCATCCAGCAAGTCTGGGTGAGGCCGCTTTCGCGAATGAGCTGGCTTTCGGGCAAATTGCTGACAAATGTGGTTGTTCTCAAAATATGGTGGGTTCTGACGCTTGTGCTCGTACTCCTGGTCGCCGGCGTCCAGTTGGGATTCTCCGATTTGATGGAGAAGGATTATCTGATTCACAGCGCCGGCTCGATGTGGTGGGCACTTTTGCTGACAGTCGCGCTGACAACACTTGCACTCGTAGCCGAGATCGGAATTGTGGCGGTGTGCGCTCTGATTATGGGCAATCCGGGAGGAACGATTGCCGTCGCCGTGATTGCGAGGTTCATCCTGCAACTGGCGAGCAACTGGGATTTGCTCCGGCCACTGGTATTGCCGACCTACGTCTCGGCGCCGTTGGGGCAGTTCATTGCGATGGCCAAGGGGTTGCCGCTACCCGACGGTTGGGGGCATTTGACGCGCACTTGCCTGATCGGATCGCTGGCGTGGATTCTCGCGGGGTGGTTGTGGGCATCGTGGATCGTGAAACGCAAAGAGGTGCTGAATTGAGTAATGGAGCGGACGGTTCGACGCGTGGTTGGCAGTTATGGACACGATTGATGGGCTGGGTGAAGATGCCCGCGATCCCCTCTGTTGTGGTTTCGTTGTACGTTGGCCTTCTTCTGATGACACAGATCTCCAGTGCCGCCCCAAAGCCGGAGGATTTTTCACTTTCCAAACTCGGTGTGGCGGGAGAGATCCTCGGATTGATTCCTGCCGATCTGGACGGCGACTCGCTCGTCGACATCGTCATTGTTCACAAGAAGGGTCTGCCCCCACAGGAATCGCGCTGGGTGTCCGTGTTCTGGCAGAGCGCAAGCGGGACATTTGGCACGGCGCCTGACCAATCCTGGCAGCTTGATTCAGTCGCCACGGTCCTTGATGTTGGCAGTGTTGATTCCGGCCGTGGACTGCAGATTTGCTATCTGACGCCAACCGGAGTCTGGTACTACAAGATATCAGACCACCGTTTTGAAGAGACCGGTACGGAGTTGTTTCCATGTGCCGCCTTGACCGTGTTCCCGTCCAAGAGCCAGGTGCCGGCTGTCAACTTTGTGAGGGATTGGGATGGCAAGCCGGGTGACGAGGTTGCGGTGCCGGGATTCGAAGGCTTGGGCATCTATCAACGGGATGCGAATGGAAAGTTCCGCAAGCAATCTGCCCTCCATGTCGAACTCCACACCCGGCTTCGCGAAGCATCTCAAGGAACGGAGCGCGACCGCGTCAGCGGGATTCGGGCAACATTTGAATTCCCCGATTTGACGGTGGCCGACTGCAACGGGGACGGGCGCACCGACATCGTTACCACCGACGAAGACGCGCTGCAAGTCTTCCTCCAGTCCCCTGATGGCTCGTTCGCATCGGAGCCGGCGGCCAAGGTGGATTTCGATGTGCGCACGCAGGAAGAGAAGCAGGATGGGAATACCGAACTGCGCACCATGGTGGCCGATCTTAATCAGGACGGATTCGCTGATGCCGTCGTGACTAAGATGACGGCGAAGGGACTGTCCAGCTTCCGCAGTGTGATTAGTCTGTACTGGGGCCGGGCGCTTGGTTACCCAACCGTACCGGATCAGGTGATTGTCTCCGAAGGGTCGGCGTCGGCCGAGGTGACCATTCGTGATGTCAATGGCGATGGCAAGCTCGACTTGGTCATGCCGTCGATGCACATCTCGATTGCCGCGATCATTCGCATCCTGATCACCCGCAATGTGCCGGTCACCTACAACATATTCCTTTGCCACGATGGCCCCAGATATTCCGACCGCCCAGACTTCGAGAAGGACGTGAGTTACAAGATCGACTTCTCAGGGGAATCCGATACTCAGGCGATGACGCTGGACGGTGATCTTAACAGGGACAAGGTCAGGGATTTCGTACTGGCGTCTGACGATGAGGAATTGTCCGTTTACCTGGGCATCCGGGATGATTCCGAACGGCTATTTGCCAAGAAGCCGGTATCGAAAATCACCGCCGACGCTTTCGGCGATTTGACTGCGGCCGACCTCAACAACGATGGCTACTCCGATATGCTCCTGCGCTATCCGAACACGAAAGATCGCAAAGGCTTCGTCGAAGTCTTGATGAACCGGCGGACGATCAGATAGAGACGCGCAATCTTGAAAGCATCTTCCGGCGCTCTGCCGCAGCCGTGCCGCCATCCAGGAGCGGATAGAGGAAGTTCTTCTCGCGCATATCGTGGTGTTCCAGCAGTTTCTTGAATTCGTATTCCCGCTCGAGGATCACAATGATCCGGTGCGCTCCCGGCTCTGGCATCCCCTTTACTTCGTTGAGCAGGCCGGAGATTTCAGCCAGGAACGCCCGGATTTTCCTGTGCTCGGCCAGAAAGAGATCAACCGTGCCACCCCGGGGAATCGTCACTCGCTTTTGATAGAGCGGGAGAAGAAGTTGCTCCTCGTCATCCGCGTGTACGATCAGCGCCGCCATAAACTCCGCCCAGTCACTCACAGCCTTCCCGATCGCGCCGCTGACGAGTTTGGCCTGATGCCGTGCCAACAAGTCGTTAAGCTCGTGATGTAATCCCAATAGGGACAGGAATGTCGGTTCGGGCTGAGTCATCATCGGAACTACGATGTCATAGCCCGCGGGTGAGCGCAACTGGATTCGAAGGCTGTCGCACGTTGGTGAGGATTTGTGAGGCATGATGCGGACGCGCGCGGCTGCGCCCTCACCCCAACCCTCTCCCAGAGGGAGAGGGGGCTGCCTGCCGAAAAGCGAATGAGCCACAAAAAGGAGAGTTTTTCTCCCCTCTCCCTCCGGGAGAGGGGTCGGGGGTGAGGGCGATTCGGTGCAGCACGCGCCCTAGACCCCACCTTTCTAGTTGCGTTTAAGGCGCAGTTCGCCATTTTCCGGCCGGCAGGAACCAGATGATTGGCAGTTTCGATGACCACGGACTCAGAATCAACGCCAAAACAACCGGGTGCCAGGACACACGGCTGGCGTCGCGCCCCTGGCTCTCCATCAATGCCTGAGGTTCACTCCTCGATTCCCGTGTCTCTCACCGCCTCGTTTTGGCGCCGTCTCTGGGCGTTCACCGGACCGGGACTGATGGTTGCGGTCGGCTATATGGATCCGGGGAATTGGGCAACCGATCTGGCCGGTGGGGCCCGATACGGCTACACCCTGCTCTCCGTCGTCTTGCTCTCGAATTTGGCGGCTATTCTGCTTCAGCATCTTGCCCTGAAACTCGGAATCGTTTCCGGACGGGATCTGGCGCAGGCCTGCCGGGACCATTATTCACGCCCGGTGTCGATGTTTCTTTGGGTGCTGTGTGAGATCGCGATTGTTGCCTGTGATCTGGCCGAGGTCATCGGATCGGCGATTGCCCTGAACTTGTTGTTCGGACTCCCGTTGGTTGCCGGCGTGGTGATCACGGCGTCCGATGTGCTGATTGTCCTGTTGCTTCAGTATCGAGGCTTCCGCTACGTGGAATCCCTCGTGGCCGGGCTGATCGCGGTGATCGGCGGGTGCTTCGTCTATGAACTGATCGTGTCCAATCCGTCCATTGCCGGCATCTTTGGAGGATTGCTTCCCAGCCCGCAGATCGTCGTCAATCCGGGGATGCTCTACATTGCCATCGGGATCCTGGGGGCAACGGTCATGCCTCACAATCTCTACCTCCATTCGAGTATAGTGCAGACGCGCGCCTACCCGCGGAGCGACGCCGGCAAGGGGATGGCGATCCGTTTTGCGACGATCGATTCGACAGTCTCGCTGCTGTTCGCCTTCTTTATCAATGCCGCGATACTCATTCTGAGCGCGGCGGCCTTCCACGGCACTGGCAATGAAGCGGTTGCCGATATCGGCGATGCTTACCGGCTTCTCACACCAATCTTGGGGGCGTCGCTGGCCAGCGTGCTCTTTGCCGTGGCCCTGCTCGCATCCGGGCAGAATTCGACTCTGACGGGAACGATGGCCGGCCAGATCGTCATGGAGGGTTTTCTCGATATTCGTATACGGCCATGGGCGCGCCGGCTGCTGACCCGTCTTCTGGCCATTGTTCCGGCGGCGCTCGTCGCCGGTTTCGCTGGGGAGCGCGGAATCGGTGAACTGCTTGTGTTGAGCCAGGTGGTCCTGTCGCTCCAGCTCAGTTTTGCCGTCTGGCCGCTCGTGAAATTCACCTGCGACAAATCCAAGATGGGGCAGTTTGTCAACTCACGGATTCTTTCGGTAGTAGCGTGGGTGGTTACCATTGTCATAGTCGGACTCAACGTATACCTGTTGGGGCAGACAGTCACAGGATGGCTCGCAGGGTAGAGGGCGAACCGGACAGGAGCCGATGTATCAGCGCATACTCATACCACTCGAAAACACGCAGACCGACGAAGCGATTCTGGTGCACATTCGTCCGCTCGCGCGTTTGACGCAAGCCCACCTGACTCTGATTCACGTGGCGGACGGATTTCTCGCGCGCAATCAGCAGCGCTTCGGCGAATCCGACGAAATGCGGCGTGACCGTGCCTACCTTGACCGGCGCGAAAGTGAGTTGCGCGCCGATGGCTTCGCTGTCGAATCGATCCTCGCCACCGGGAATCCCGCCGAGGAAGTCCTGGCGGCCGCCGAACGCGGCCAGTGTGATTTGATCGCGATGGCCACCCATGGCCACCGATTCCTCAATGATCTGATTCGCGGCAGCGTTGCGTCCGATGTACACCACCGGGCGCGCATCCCGGTATTGCTTGTTCGCGCTTAGATCTTCCGATTCGAGCGGGAAGTCCCTGTTGCTCGAATGCCGCCGTACTGTTATCTTCGCCCTACTCTAGAGATATTTCGGGAAGCCGTGATGACTATCATCGCCGTTCTCAATTCACGCCAGAGCAAGACACCCATCTGCCAGGATGAGTGGATCATCAACACAACGGCCGCTGTTGTCGAAGCTGTCGAGGCCGACCAATGGGAAATCATCTCCAGTGTGGGGATGTTCACCTGGGACTTTGTAACCTGGGTTGCGGCGGCCCACAAGCCCAGACTCCATTTGGTGGTCCCGCGCGTCAAGGGAACTGACGGCCGTGAAATCATACAGGCGATCGAGGCGGACTTTGGGTTGGCACCCGAGCGGGTGGACTGGCGTTTCATCGACGTAGAAGCCACCAACGTGGAGACGAAGAAATGGTGGCCACTTCGTGATTCAATGGTCGTCGACCTCGCGAATATCATCCGGCCGGTGAGCCTCCGGCGGGGAGGCAATTGGGATGAGATCCTCTATAGGAGTCCCACGCCGTTGCGGATCGATCACCGGTTTGAAGTCAGTGTACACGACCCGGAATCGCATCATCTTCGCATGCTGGTGGATTCACCGGCGCTAACTCCGCCAATCCAGGATTGGGGAGGCGACTGGCTGATCCATTGGACACGCACCTGCCATGGACCGTGGCCGGGGGAGACGAAGGCGCAATTCTTCGAGTGTTTCTCGGAGTGGTGCCCCGAGTACTGCCACTCCGCGTACAAGACGCTGCTTCACATTCTCCAGGAGAAACGCATCAGGGCATCCGCTAAGAAGATCGGTGACAAGCGCGCGGTCGTCGCATTCACCGACCTGTCCCCAGTGGCCTCGCTGGAGCTGATGCGCTGGCGGCCGCGCTGGACCAATTGGGCGTTCGAGCCGTACGGCATCGCCATCCACCGCGACCTGGCGGCCACCCTTGGTATCCGTCCGGTACGCTATGTGCCTGCCGCCGGATGGAAAGCAGTGCCCACGGAGGAGAAGCCGTTTACACACAGTGATGGCAAGACTGATCCGATCTGGCCGATGGAACACGAGTGGCGCTGCCTCGGTGACGTCGATCTTGCGAGCATTCCCCCCGAGGCAATTCGCATCATCGTGCGGGAACGAGCGGAGGCTGAGAAGGCGATTAAGCAGTTAGCCGCAGAGGTGTTCACGTTCATGGAGAGGGCTCCGGACGATTTGGATGAGTAGCACACTGGGTACCGTCTTAAGACTTCACAAATCGCTTGACTTGTATTTCGTGTACCCCCACCATAGTGATGGTGAGAGTCAGTAGTTGCGCCCGGCGGGAAGCGGCCTGACACCGGGCATTGAGTCAGCAAGTTAAGCGCGGGTGTTGTCGATTGCCTGCGCGTGCGACGGGTGCCGTTTGCGGTTGGGTTACACACCCATTCGCAGGCGGCACGCGTTACTCCAATTCACCGTTGTCGCACCGAGAGGAGGTCGCGTACATGGGAATTCTCACTGTTCAAGGGTCGCTCCGCGTGGCACAATTCTGGCCAAAGGGGGGCGCCGATGCCGACACAGCCACCGTAGAGGTTGTG
>JAKAKI010000042.1 GCA_021813505.1 bacterium
CACGGTTGCGTTCCACGCTTCCTCCGGACGAACGGTCACCCGCCCGCCCTTGCGTTTCCCTTGTGTCGCTGTGACCTGCTTCACAGAGGACTTACACCTCCAAGTCAGTGCCCATGCCGGGCGCACATACAAACGCGACGGGATGCTTGCGCACCCGTCGCGTGAACGCCCCTTGCGGGGCTGACAAATCGCTATGACTTCTGGCCGGCCTTCTCAGGAGCGGCGGCAGCCGGAGTCGCCTGAGTCATGCCGTACTTCTTCAGGAATTTCTCAACACGTCCCGCCGTGTCGATGAGCTTCTGCTTGCCGGTAAAGAACGGGTGGCAGGCGGAGCAGATTTCGACGTGGAGGTCCTTCACGGTCGACCGGGTCGGGATCTCATTCCCGCAGGCGCAGTGAATCTTGGTGTCGTAGTACTTCGGGTGGATTTCTGGCTTCATCGTCATCACTCCAATCAGTCTCCCTGCCTTTTGGGAGACTGACATAGTACGCAGAATTCCCGGAAATGACAACTGAAAATGTGGCGGAGCCGGCCGTCGGTCGTTCCTCAAGCAGTCGATGGTCAAGTGTCAGCGAGTTGTTTCTTCACCACATTCTCCGCCCCGCCGGCTACTACAAGTTCCTGTGCGACAGTGCTTAAAGGCGAGAACGGGAACTCGCGTCCATCGCATTTGATGAGCGACTTCTGGTAGTCCACATCGAGATTCGGGCCGACGATGGTCGGGGCCTTGCCGTCACGGAACTTGTCGCGCAGAAAGTCGACGAGGGCTGGGCACTCGAAGACCACAAAGCCATTATTGAATGCGTTGCGCTTGTACGTCTCATTGAATGATGCCGCGATGACGCACTGGATGCCGCGATAGTCGAGCGCGGTTGCCGCTTGTTCACGAGATGAACCGGTTCCGAAGTTGCGGCCCGCCACGATGATATCGCCCTTCACGGCGATGGTCTGGAAATTCGGGTCGTAATTCAGCATGCAGGCGGCGGCCATTTCATCCCTGGTGAGATTGTCTTTATATGTAAAGGCGCCACCATAGATACCGTCGGTGTTGAGGTTGTCGACCGGAAGCCAGAGGGCGCGACCATGGATGGCCGAAGGGAATCCCGCGACAATCTCGACCGGTTTGGCGGCACGCAGGGGAGCCGGGTGAACGACCGTGGCGGATTTGGCGGTGATGTTCTCGAACCGTGTGGGCGATGCAATGTACCCGGCAATGGCCGAAGCAGCTACGACCGCCGGGCTGCCCAGATAGACCTGCGCATCGCGATGGCCCATCCGTCCTTTGAAATTGCGATTGGTGGCGCTGATGCCGACCTCGCCGGCATCGAGTGTCCCCTCCCCCAGCCCGATGCACGGGCCACAACCGGATGGAAGCATGATGGCACCGGCACTCGACAACGCCTGCCAGTGCCCGTGTTCCTCCGCCTGCTTCTGGATATTCGCCGACGCGGCGGCGACATAGAATTTCACACCCTCGGCGACCTTCTTCCCTTTGACGATCTGCGCGGCTTCGGCCAAGTCCTCGAAGCGGGCGTTCACGCAACTCAGCAAGTAGGCTTTGTGGATCTTGACCTTTTTCGCTTCGATCTCGGGGAGAGCGGCCATGGTCTTGACGTGATTCGGTCCGGAGACATGGGGAATCACCGTGGACAAATCCAACGTCAGATCGATGGCATAGTGGGCATCGGAGTCGGCAGTCGCCCGGTGAGCATACCATTCTTCAACATTGGCGCGGGTATACCGCGGCGTGCCCCGTGACGCCAGGAAATCCGCCCGTCCGAAGAGGAATTCACGCAGGGTGCTATCGAACGGGAATACGCCCGCGAGCGCGCCCCACTCGGTCGTCATATTGGCTATGCTCATGCGCTGGTCCATCGACATGCCGGCGATCCCATCTCCCGCGAACTCGATGGCCATGTTGAGCACTTCGTCGTGATTGAACAGACCGCAGAGCGCGATGATCACATCTTTGCCGACCACGCCGGGACGCAGTTTCCCGGACAGCGTCACGCGTGCGACCGGCGGCACCTGCCACCAGGTCTGGCCAGTGGCCCAGATCGCGGCGGCGTCGGTGCGCACAACCGGAGTGCCGAGAGCGGCGGCGGCACCATAGAGATTGGAATGAGAATCGCTGCCGACCACTATGCTGCCCGGCGTCACGTAACCGTATTCGACCATCACCTGATGGCTGATTCCGGTACCGGCCGGATAGAAATCGATACCGTGCTGTTTGGCAAAGGCTTCGATCTTGGCGTACTTCGCCAGATTGTCGGGTGTGGTGTTTTGGATGTCGTGGTCGATCGCAAACACCGGCTGGTGGGGGTCGGCAACCTTGGCGGCGCCGATCGATTTGAATTTGCTCATCACCGCGCTGGTGTTGTCGTGGGTCATGATGTGCTTGGGGCGGATACGAATGAAGTCTCCGGAAAGAACCTTCTCCCCTGGCTCGAGCCCCACCGCGTGGGCGGTGGCGAGTTTTTCGACGACTGTCTGGCCCATGTAATCTCCTTGGCCGCTCAAAAAAGGTGGGCAGA
>JAKAKI010000019.1 GCA_021813505.1 bacterium
AGGCGCGACAGTTCACCGCCGGAGGCGATCTTGTCCAACGGTTTGAATCCCTCGCTGGGGTTGGCCTCAAACAGGAAGCGAATGGTCTCGGCACCTTGCGCACGGACACAAATCGGGGCATCGGTCCCCTGGAGTTTGAGACCGCCGTCGGTGAATGTCTCCCACTCGATGCGCAACCGGGCATTCACCATGCCGAGCTTTCCCAGAATCGCATTGACATTCTTCTCGAGATGAGCGCCAGCCGCGGTTCGTTCGCGGGTCAGCTCCGTGGCCAAACGCAGCAATGCGGATTCCAGGTCGGCCTGCAGCGTCTTCAACTCGGCAACACGCCCGGTATCGCGGTCATCGGATTGATGCTCATCATCGAGTTCCTTGAGACGGTCGAGAATCGCGGCACAGGTGCCGCCATATTTCGTCTTGAGGCGATGCAGTTCGGCGAGCCGGGTTTCGATTTGTTCGAGTCGTCCCGGATCGAAATCAAGCTGGCGGCGGTAGTCCGAGAGAAACCGGGTGGCGTCGTCGATACCATCCTGCCAGAGGGTCAAACGCTCAACCAGTTGCTTCCAGCGGGCATCGATCTCGGACATCTTGCGCGCATCGCGCAACAGTGTGCCGATCCGCGACGCGATGGAGCCTTCTGATTCGGACAGCTCACCGAGAGATTGCTCAGCCGATTCGATCAGGCGGCGGCCGTTCTTGAGAATCCCGACCTCCGCGCGCAAACGTTCGTCCTCATCCGGCGCGACAGCGGCGCTCCGAATTTCGTTGATCTGGAACTCGGTGAGTTCGCGTTGGGCACGGCGGCGTTCGATGATTGCGGCGAGTTCGGCCTGTGACTTGAGATTCTCCGAAAGCCGCGACCAGGCCTGCTTGACCTGATCGGCGAGCGGTTGCAGGCCACCAGCGGAGTCGACCAGATCGATGTGACGCGCCGGATCGAGGAGAATCTGTTGTTGATGCTGGCCACACAAATCGGCGAGATGTTCGCCGAGCGATAGCAGGCTGGTGCGCGTGATCAAACGATCACCGACAAAGCACCGTCCGGAACCTTTCAAGGGAAGTTCACGGCGAACCCATACCGGGCTGGTGATCTCGTCGGCCGAGGCGACGTCCTCGATGTTGAGACCGTGCGGCCAGTCGAACAATCCCTCGACAACAGTCAGATCGCTGCCGGTGCGGATCATCTCGACCGAGGCGCGTCCGCCCAGAAGAAAGCGAATCGCCTCGACCAGGATGCTTTTGCCGGCGCCGGTCTCACCGGTGAAGACCGCAAGGCCATCGGCGCACTCGATTTCCAGCGAGTCGACAATCGCGAAGTTTGTGATGCGCAGGCGGTGCAGCATGGGTGTCTGAATCTTATACGATCAAGCGAGCAAGGCAAGAGGGATTGTTCGAAAATGAACTCGCGCGTAGGGGCGCCCCGGTGTGGGCGCCCGCGTGCCGCGCGGAGTTCGGGCGGTCGCGCGTTTCGCGCGGAATCCGGGCGGCCACATAGGGCCGCCCCTACGGATTGCTTCCCATGAACCCGTACAATAGGGCAATCAAAAACATCATCACACCGCCGGCCCAGAAGCCAATGGCCCAGTGGAGGGCGCGGTTCTTGCGGCGGGCGATCCGGACGATGGCCTGGCGCGCGGAATCGGGTGAATTCGAGAAGTAGCGGTAGCGCCGCACCGAGAAAACGCGCAGCGCGTAGAAGATCGCCACCGACCAGGCAACCAGAGGAATCATCCAGATGAGCACAACGGTGGAGGATTTCCAGATCCCCGGCGCGGCATCAAACGCGAGGGCTGTCGCCACCAGAATCCATCCAGCAAGAGCGGCGATAATCACCAGCATCGCCGCGGTATGGCCGGTGCGGATCGTATCGACGACAACCGTGCGCATGGTGCCAATCCAGTACAGATCATCATCGGTCGGCACGAAACCGGGCTTGGCGTGGTTGCCGCCGCTGGCTTTGGTGAGAAGGTCGCCGGTGGTCATCATCGCATCAGGGTTGAATGACGAACTGGCGGCCGCAGTGCGTGCAGGTCACCAGCAGCCGCTTGGGTAGATCGAGTTTCAGGTCCTGCCTTTGGTCGATACGTTCGCGCAGATCGGTCTGGCCGCGTTCAAGCTCAGCGGTCAAATCGATCTCGACCGTGGTCTGGCACATCGGGCAGCGGTACGGCTCGAACATGAGGCGATGATAGAACGGCGGGGAAATGGGGGCAATGGGAAAACGCGGAGCGGAAGGCCGAGGACAGAGGAAGATACTCGAACATGGTAGCACGGGCGTCCCGCCCGTGCTGCA
The DNA here is from genome assembly GCA_021813505.1 of bacterium. Taxonomy (GTDB): domain Bacteria; phylum Zixibacteria; class MSB-5A5; order WJJR01; family WJJR01; genus JACRMA01. The sequence continues at coordinate 2,294 of JAKAKI010000019.1, forward strand.
TGGGCAGGATGCCCATGCTACCGGTTGAATCACGGACAGATTGCAGGGTATGGACTACAAACGCAGGGATTGCACGGCGCGGGGCCACCGCTGAAAACATACTCGATCAGCCGGACAACGTCGAGCACGTCGTCTGCCCCATTACAATCGACGTCACCACGATCAAGATGAGGGCATGCGGGATCGATTGGGGGCTGACCGGCACCCGAGAATGCGTGGTCGATCAAGGCGATCACATCGAAGAGATCGAGAACGCCATCGGGGGCGGCGTCACCGTGGGATGAGCAATCGCATGATGGACCATAGCCGGCGAACACGGAAAAGGTGTAGCCGACGCGTTGGACGTTCGTGTACGTGCGGCCACTCCATTGCACGCCAATAAACGGTCCGCCGGTATCGGTGACGGTCATCAGGCCAAACTGGCCACCACCGGCATACGCCCCCTCGCTGTAGGGCCCGCCTTTGATGCTGCCGGATTGGTCAAGCGCTGCTGTCTGGAAGACGGGGAATGACGCCCCTCCGCCGGTGGCGTAGTCGCTGTGGGAGCCATCATCGATAGCCAGCATGTGCGCATCGCCGGAAACCTGGCATAGTCCCTTGATCTGATTGTCCTTGATGAAATTCGCAATTTCGCGCCGCTCGGTTGTGTAGAGATACCAGCCATCGTCGCCGGTGACGCCGATCCACGGGAGTGAGTTGACCCAGACGATCAGCGGATACACGCCGTTGGCGTCGAGCAACTGCTGCTTGAACCAGGCCTTCTGCGTCGTGCCCAGCATGGTCTTGGACGCGTTGTCCGGAGCAATTGCCGGGCTGCGCGCCGACCGCGAGTCGGTCACGATGAAGCGCACGCGGCCAACGCTGAACGACTGATAGATCGGGACATTGCCGGTGCCGGCCGCCAGTGGGTAATGCGGGACATACTCCTGGTAGGTCAGCCGCGACGCTTCCCGTCCGGGCGCCAGCGAGTCACTGTTGTTGGGGCCGAAATCGTGGTCATCCCACACGTACGCAATCGCGACGTCACGGTACAGATGCGACTGGGTCACCGACGCGAGCACGGTATCGAATGCCCGGCGAAACACATTGCGATCATTGACGGCGATGTTCAGGTAGTGCAGGTCCCCCATGTGGAGAAAGAAGAGCGGATCGTGCAACCGGATTGTTTCGAAGACCGTGTGTGCCGATGCCGTCCGCGCGCAGGAGCCGAGAGCGAGAGTGAACGATGCGGCGCCAGTGGGAAAGGTGTGGAACCTCCCCGGCATCGCTGAGTCCATCACACCGCTGACTTCGACCATATAGAAATACTGCGTGTTGGGCGCCAGGCCGTTGATCGGCAGCACCACGACCCGGTTGTTGAGCGCGGCATTCGCGGTATCGGGCAGCGAATACGACGGGGCGCTCATGTCAGAATTCGGGCTGACGACAAGACGCGCTTCGGCGCCATCGGCGATGACCTTGGCGCGCACCTCCGCCGAGGTCGGCGTGACCGCGCCCGACCAGACGAATTCCACGAGGGGTGCGGCAACCGCATGAGGCGCCTGGGCCAGAGCGGCGGGAATCAACACCATTAGCATCGAGGATCGCATCAGTCTCAAGGTAATCAGAAGTGCGGGATGGGCAAGGGGGGCGGGGGGGAAAATGCGAGAATCTAAGGGCAGCCCGTCGGGTACGGGCCGCAGGTGCAGGGATCGCAGGGAGCGGGGCCTCCACTGAAGACGTGGTTGATCAGGAAAACGACATCAAACACATCGTCGGCGCCGTCACAGTTGGCGTCACCACGGTCGATATGCGGACAGGTGGCATCGCGGATCGGAGCGGTTCCACCGGTAAAGACATAGTCGATGAGAGTTACGACGTCGAGGACGTCGAGGACGTCGAACACATTGTCCGACTGAATGTCGCCGTTGCGGGAGCAGTTGCAGTCACAATTCAACAAGACTACGACTTTGTTGCTGTCGAGGTCGGTCACCGCCAGGTCCATGAATCCGCGCCGATCCAAGTCAGTCGCGATGATCGACCAAGGGTAACGGCCAACCGGAAGATATGACGGCTCACCAAATGAACCACTACCATTGTTTTTCAAGAGTGATACCTGCCCGAGATCGCGATCAATGACTGCAAGATCGACGGAAGCATCGCCGGTAAGATCTGCGGCAGTGAGAAGGAGAGCACTCCAGCCCACTCCGTATCTGGATTTCGTGGGAAATGTACCGTCCCCACTGTTCAGGAGGACATTCACGTTTCCGAAGTAGATAGTGGAAACCGCCAAGTCCACGTCGCCGTCTCCATCGAAATCAGCTCCCACAACCGACCAAGGATCGTGGTCGACGTAGTAATCCGAGCGATTGGAGAATGTGCCATCACCGTTGTTCTTCAATACGGAGACTATATTCACCGCCAAGCAAACCACCGCCAGGTCAATGTCACCATCACCGTCCAAATCAGCAGCGAACACCGACTTTGAATCCGGGCCAGTTTGGTAAAAAGCTGTGTTTGTGAAATCCCCCGTGCCGTTGTTCTTCAACACTGTCACGCCCCCGATGGATTGGTCATTTGCCACCGCCAAATCAATATCACCATCGCCATCCAAGTCGGCCGCAGAGATCGAGAGTGGCCAGCCTCCGGCGAGGTACTTGGACGCAGGAGCGAAGGTTCCGTCACCATTGTTCATCAACACTGCCACTTCGGAGCTGTCGATGTTGGCCACCGCGAGATCCAGATCCCCGTCACCATCGAAATCAGCAGTCGTGATCGCATTAGGTCCTGGGCCTGCCGCGTAGTTGACCTCTGCATGAAAGCTGCCGTCGCCGTTATTCTTCGATATCGAAAGACTGTCGTCACTGTCGGCGATTGCCAAGTCCTTGTCGCCATCGCCATCGAAATCACCTGCACAGACCGAGACCGGGCCTGCGCCGACCGGGTATGTTCTGGGTGATTGGAAACAAAAGTCCTGTGCGTTGGCATGCGATGCGGCAAAGAGCAGCAATGCCAAAAGAGAAACCTGAATTGTGGCCAGGTGCGGTCGCGTGTTCCACCTCTGCTGGTGCGGAAAAAGAAACCTGACAATGGAAGTATACCGGTCCGCCAAGGAGTGTCAAGAAGGTACGCATGCGGGTGTTGTAGCCTAGCCCCTTGTGGGCGTTGCTGGTGTTCGCTATCACGGTGCACGGATGCCACGAACGATAATCCGGTGCCCACGGTCGACGGGCACAAGGCCCTATGCTACGGATGGACTTATTCGGCTACGGCCCCCCGGGCTTGCGCCCGGGGCTATTTTCTGGCGCCCCTGCGGGGCTTTTCGGACCGGGAGCTGTGTAGTGACTCTGTTGAAAAACAATGAGTTACGTGTGGTCATATCACTTTCCGCATTATCCTATTACAAAGCCTCTTGACACCTGAACGTTTGTTCAGTATAATCCGATCAGATAAGTGAAGGGCGCAAAGCCCCGGCAAACAAGCTCGCAGCGGCGGGCGGGATGTGGAAGAACAAAGACAAGGAGTCAGCAATGTCAGCGACACCCATCGGAATGGCGCTTCAGGGCACCGGCCGGCCGGTTCCCATGACCATCACGGCGACGGCGGTTTGTCTGTGCGGGACACCGTTGCGAGCACGGGCCGGACACTGGGACTGCCAGCACTGCGGGCGGGCATTCTGCCGTGAATGCGGCGGCCCGATGATGCGCAGCGGCGGATGTGATGTGTGTTCGGTGTGCGGGAGCGGAGCGTGCGGGTGAGATCACACACTGGTCGGGGGGCAGGGACACCCACTGACCAAGGTCAGTGGCACGCGGCCGGTGATGTCACCCCCGCACAAGCGGGAGATTGCTTCGCTCCGCTCGCAATGACAGAGTTGAGTTGCTCGCTCGCAATGACAGAGTTGAGTTGCTCGCTCGCAATGACTACCTCTGTCTATCCACGGACCGTATTCCCACAGTCATTGCGAGGCGCGGCTTTATGCGCCGAAGCAATCCCAGCCTCTCCTATCCGGGGAAGCCGAGATTGCTTCGCTCCGCTCGCAATGACTGCTGCTCCGCTCGCAATGACTGCCTTTTCCGATAGGATCAATCTATGAAGATGGCGCAACTGCAGGAGTTTGGGATTTCGTCGTGGTTTGTCGAGCGGTGGGCCAAGACGATCGGGCCGGAGTTGCTCGACTGGCAGGCGGATGCGATCCGGCATTTTGATTTGTTCGGACGCGCGTCGCGTGCGGACCAATCCCCTGCTTCGGGCCATGGGCGCGGCCTGATTGTGATCGCGCCGACGTCATCGGGGAAAACATTCCTGGCGGAGCTGGCGATGGCGGAGGCGCTGATGCGGCGGCGCAAGGTGGTGTACATTGCGCCGCTCAAGGCGCTGACCGCACAGAAGTATGAGCATTTCCGCGAAGTGTTCGCACCGCTGGGATTCCGGGTGGCGATCTCGACGCGCGACCGCCGTGGCGCCGACAACGCATTGCGCCGGGGGAATTTCGATATCGCGGTCACGGTGTATGAGAAATGGCAGAACCTGCTTCTGACGCATCTGGATATTCTGACCGCGGTCGATCTGGTCATCTGCGACGAACCGCAACTTTTGTTCGACCCCGGACGCGGCCCGACAGTCGCGAGTATTTTCGATGTGATTGCCACCGTGCCGCGTGCGCCACGGGTGCTGCTTCTGGCGGCACGGCTGCCGCAGACAGAATCGCTGGCGGAATATCTCGGGGCATCGATCCAGCGGGTGCACCGCCGTCCGGTGGAGTTGCGTCTGGGTGTGCTCGATAACGGACGTTTCCATTTCCGGGAGCACAATTCGACCGAAATCGGCGACGAGGCATTCCCCTGGGATGAACATCTCCCCGATGCCGAGCGGCCGATGGCGCTGTTGCACACGCTGGCCGAACGCGGCGAGCAGGTGCTGGTGTTTTGCCCGTCGAAAGCCGAATGCCACCGTCGCGCACAGGCGCTCGCCGAACGGCGTACGGCAACACTCGAATTGGCCGACGATGACCGCTGGCGTTTGCAAAGCGGGCCATCGCTGGCGGCGCCGCTTGCAGAATGGCTGTCGCGCCAAATCGCAGTGCATCACGCCGATCTGACACCGCATCAGCGGACGCTGGTCGAATCGTTGTTTATCGCGGGACGGGTGTCGGTGGTGTTTTGCACCGGGACGCTGGCGTGGGGCGTGAATCTTCCCGCGACAACCGTGTTCATCGACGCGGAGAAATATACGAGCGGCCCCCACGCGGGCCGTCCGGTTCCGATGCCATTGGAACGTTTGGAATTCGAAGGTATGGCGGGGCGCGCCGGGCGTCTGGGATTGAACCATCAGACGGTCCCCCCCACTGCTGATGCGATCGGCCGCGGGATTGTATGGAGCCACACGCCGTGCGAAGCGGAAGTGTTGTGGCAGACATACATCGCACCCCCGACGGATCACCGGTCCGACCCCGCCGCATCCAGCGCCCCGCCTGCCTTCGCCCCTGAACAACGGTTGCTCAACTGGGTGGTGGCCGGGCTGGCGCATTCGCCAGCGGAGGCGCTGGCGCTGGCGGAGCGGTCGCCGTTTGGGAGAGCGGACAAGAGTGTCCGCTCCACCGATGAGTTGAATTCAGTTGAGGGTTTGGGAGGGCGAGGTTCCCGCCGAGCCTTATCTCCGCACGCGAATGCTGAGTGCTCGCTGCAGATTCTCCGCGCGCAGCATCAAGGCTCGGCAGGAGCCTCGCCCTCCCTGTCTGCTTCGTCCTCTCCTGCTGGTAGCACGGGCGTCCCGCCCGTGCGGCATGGGCAGGATGCCCATGCTACCACAACAAATTCCACCATCTGGGATCAGGCGGCGGCGCGGCTGGTCAGCGCGGGAATGCTGCAGATCGCCGGGGATGGGCGGTTGGTGCCCACGCCGCGCGGATCGAAGACGGCAGCGGCGGGACTGAGTGCCGCATCGGCAGCCGCGATTGTGCGCGTGTTGAATGCGTGCGGTGATTTTGATGCGGCTCTCTGGACGGCGTTTTTGTCGGCGCTGCCGGAGACATCCGAAATGCGTCTGTGGCACACGCTCCGTCACGGAACGCAGCGGCGCACCAGCGAGAGCGCGCAGATCACGGCGTTCTGGCAGGAACGTTTCGGCGAGGGATTCATCGAGTCGATTGCGCGGCGGTTCCCATCGGATCCCGCCGCGATCACGGTGCATTTCCCCAGCACCGCGGCGCAGACGCGCGCGATGCTGACCGCGCTGGTGCTCGACGATTGGGCAGCAGGAGTGCCGACGCGCGATCTCGAGCAGCGGTTCGGCCTGCCGATCGGACGGCTCGAACCGACCGCCGATATGATCGCGTGGCTGTTCGAGACGGCGGCGGCGCTCGCCGAGACGGTGGAACCGGCGCGGCGTTTCGCCGCCGACTGCCATCGCGCGGGATTCGAAATTGGCCACGGGATTCCAGCGTCACGGAGCCGGCTGGTCGAGGCGCTCGGCCATCTGGTGCCCCGCCAGACGGTGCTGGATCTGATCGACCGGGGCTGGGACGATCCGGAAACATTGAGTTTGCGCTGCAGCGCCGATCTGGCCGGCCTGGCGCCGCCGGGAATTATCGACGAGATGCTGCGGCGGTGCACCGAGTATGTGGCCGAGGCGACGGCCGCCATCAGCGACGCGCCATCATCGGAAAACAATTCCGCCAATTATCCCACCCGCCGCACGCGGCGGGGGAAAACGAAACACGATCCGAAGGAGGACGTCATGTCACCGATTCTGCACCTGAGCGGCTCACCGTCGCATTCCCGCATGTCGATCGAACTTGCGGGACGGCCTGTGACGCTGCGATTGAAGAGTTTCAAGTACCTTTTGGCTTTGGCGACGGCGCGGATTCTTACACGCGATGGCTGGATCGCCAAATCGGACATCGAGGGCGGCGAAAATCAGATCAAGTATCTCTATCAGTTGCGGCGCGAACTCGCGCAGGCGGGATCGAACGATGTCGCGAGTCTGATCGAGAACGACGGCAATGGGCATTACCGTCTGACCTTGCCGGCGCAGGCGATCCGTCTCGATCTGAACCGTCTGCTCGAGCATTCCGACTGGGATATCCGTTCGCGCGCCGAACGTCTGGCAGCCGCAGGATTCGCGGCGGCCGCGGCGTGAGGAAAGACGGAGGACGGCAACGCGCTCATGTGGCGAGGGCGCCCTCGCCCGCGCCGCATGTGACCGAGGACTCGTGACCATTGGTAGGGGCGGCCCTGTGTGGCCGCCCCGGTGTCGTGTGCTACATGGGCAGGATGCCCATACCATCAAATCTCGTCACACCAATCCAAAGAAAGACACGGACAAGGAAGACCGAGCAAAAGAGCCGCTCGGTCTTCCTTGTCCGTGGCACCCGTGTGACAGGTAACACAAGGGCGGCCACACGGGGCCGCCCCAACGAACGAAATCTTTGCCCACAGAAACTACTTCATCGTGCGTTCGAGGCTGTCGATGGCTTTTTGCACGGCCTGTGCATGCTCGGACATGGGATTCAAGTCGAGGTAACGCTTCCAGGCGGCGATGGCGTCTTTCGAATTGTTCATGTCGAAGCTGTAAATCACGCCGAGATTGAACCACGCCTGCGCCATGGTCGAGTCCTTGGCCACAACTTGTTTGAGCAGATCGACCGCCCCGGCGCCGTCACCGGTGGCGCGTTTCATGGTCGCCAGATCGGTCATGACACTGGGATCACCGGACTTGAGTCTTAGCGCACCCTCGTAGTACTGAATGGCCTCGACCGGCTTTTGGGCGTCGAAGTACAGATTCCCCAGCGCCACCCAGGCATCATAATTCGTGGAGTCCTTGGCCAGGATGCCCTTGATATGGTCGGCCTGCATATTGACATCCTGCATCATCGCGACGGCACCGGTATCATTGGGAATCCGGCCATTATCGGCTTCCATCTGCCCGCCGTCTTTTGGCGGTTCCAAGTTGGTCTTGATCAAATAGATGGTCACCAGCACAACCACGGCCAGGACGGCAATCAAAACGTACCGATTGGTGCGCACGGTTTCGGGACTCTTGCCGGCGTTTGGGGGCGATTGGGGGGTAGGGGCTTCTGACATCGTCACCTCGGACTAGTTTGTACCGGCGGTTAGGTCCCCCGGTTGGGCGCAATGATAGAATGCCGATAAATCCGAGTCAACCCTTTGTCCAGCCGATTCTTAAGCGAAGCCCGAAATTTGCCGATAATTGACAGGGGTAGTCATTGGGAACAACCGGGCCGGCAATGGGCGGCCGAACGACTGGGGTGGAATCGTGGCCACACAAACGGAAACCGAACGCAAGAATCCGGGCAAGCCGGAACGCATCGGAGAGATAACACCGAATACTGATGATCTATTGCAGAAGGATCTTCCCCGGCCGGCGCGACGCGCCCCCGGCACGAAGCCATCCTCGCCGCTCGAACTGGCCGAGGGTCCGCCGCCGGCGTACAACACGATCGATCTCGGCGATCCTGCGACTTCGACCGACGTGCTTCGTCCGGTGGAGTTGGGCGAGGAAGCGGCTGCGCCTGCCAGAGTGAGAGAGCCGATTGAGAGTCCCAAGCGCAGCGGCTCCGCTCCCAAGACTGGCGAGCCTGGTCTGATGGAAGGGATGACCCTCAACGACGCCGTCGACACAGACCGCCACCACACAGCGGCTGCGACAGATCCGGTGCCGACTGCGCCGCACCCCGCTGAACCGCTCACGCCCACGAGTCCCAATCTGAAGGCGGCATTGGCCGGTGGCGTCATGGGGCCACAAGTCAGCACCAAGGCGGTTTCGCAGCATCGCGCGCCAGGCAAGACTGAGAGTCCGGCCAAATCGAAATTATGGATCAAAGTTGCCGGATATGCCGGCGTCACGCTGGCCGTTGTGATCGCGGTCGCGTTTCTGGTTGCGAAAAAGCCGGCGGTCGGCACGATCAGCGGCGTTGTGGTCGACGCGCAATCGGGGAGAATCATCCCCTCGGCAACGGTGGAGCTGGACGGCAAGAAGACCGCCACGACCAACGTGGCCGGTCTCTACACCTTCGCGGACGTTGTCAGCGGGTCATACGTGATTAAAGCGACAGCGCCGGGGTACGAACCCCAAACAGGTACCATCAGTGCTTCCGCCCCACAAGCGGCACAGTTGTCTTTTGCGCTCGCGCCGTCAGCGCCCGCGGCACCCGCGCCGGGCACACCCGCCACACCCGCGGACGACTCCGACAGCACGCAATCGACAGCGTCGACCTCCACTTCACCGGGATTCGGCGGAGTGGAGCTGGTCGTGGACTTTGACGGGTATCTCGTCTTTGTCGATGGGGAAATCTACGGCAAGAACGCCAAAAAGCTGAAACGGCTGTCTTCTGGCGAGCACCGCATTGTGGTGCAAGCCGAGGGATTCCAGGATTTCTCGGCTACGGTGATGATCAAGGCGCGCGCCACAGCAACAATCACCATCGCCAAGGCGGATTTGACACCCAAGATCGATCCGATCAAACGCAGCCACGGGCTCTTCGCCGCTGGAAAAGACCTGGTCGATCGCGGGCTGTGGGTGGCGGCCATCGACTCGTTCAACCTGGCGCTGAGTTCCGATCCGCAGAATGCCGACGCTGTACGCTATCGCGGCTGGGCGTACATGAAGTCGGGCGACACGGTCAAAGCCATCGACGATTTCAAGCACGCCGCTCAGATGTACGATGACACGAAGCGGGTGATGGAAGCGGTCACCTGCGCCGGGTATCTGATTGATTTGAGGCCGGACGACCAGGCGTTGCTTCGCCAGCGCAGTGATTACTATCTGAGCCTGAGAGAATACGCCAAGGCGATCAGCGACATCGAGCACGCGATCAAGCTCGACAAGAAGTCAGTCGAGAGCCAGATGGCCCTCGGGGAGGCATATTATGCCTCCGGCGACTTCCGCCGCGCTGCCAAGGAATTCGACCGGGCGCGCAAGATGTCCGGAGATCCTCTGAAGCCTTACATCCGCATGATCCTCGCGTACTACAATGCCGGGGAGAATGACGAACTGCTGAAGAAGTACAAGGAGTTCGTGAAGATCGCGCCGCAAGACTTGCTCGACAAGCTGCAGCGTGATCCGGAATGGTTGCCGGTCCTGCAGATGATCGGTCCAGACGAACGGCACAAGAACTAGCGCATCACCAGATGATCGAGGATGCCACAGGGGCGGGTCGTTGACCCGCCCCTGTTTCGTTGGCGCGTTTTGAATTGGTTGTGTCGGAGGCTGGCCGATGGGAGTGTCTCCCGACGGCGAACGGGGGCGTATGCAATACGCCCCCACTTGAAACGGGGGCGGGTCCTGGACCCGTCCCCCGTGTATCGAGAGCAATTGTGGCGATCGGTATCGTGATTAAGGACGCGACACTTGCATGGTGGTATCGGTGGTCGCTGAGACGGCGCGCACGAAGGCGAAACGCTTTTCCGGCATCGCCTTCATGATGATGACTTTCTTGGAGGTGCTGCGGCTCGAGTCGATGGCGATTCTCCCGGTGACGCCTTCATGGCGAACATCCAGCAGTGCGGCCTTAACGCCGATCTGAGTCGGGGAGCTGGCGGCGGCAATGGCATCAAGCACGACACCCATGGCATCATAACCCAGGGCCGAGGACGTGTTCGGGCGCCGCTTGTACTGATCCTCAAACATTGAGACGAACCCTTTGACTTTGACCCGCTGCATATCCGGGGAGAAATGGGAAGCGACAAAGATGCGCGATTTGTCGGTGACAGCGTCGCCGGCAATCGCGAAGAACTGATCGGCTTCCCAGGCATCTCCACCCAGGAAGACAGCGTCGAGGTTCTTGGCTTTGGCACCTTCAAGGATCGCCGCCGCCTCCGGATAAAAACCGGAGACCAGAATCGCATCGGCCTTACGCTCGCGGACCCGGTCTAGGGCATCGTTGAAGAGGGTCTGGCCGGGATTGTACCCCAGTTGCAGCACGATTTCGCCGCCCAATTCCTTGAACCGGCGGCTGAAGTACCGGGTGAGCGAAATCGTGTAGTCGTGATTCTCCTCCATGAAGATCGCGACTTTTCGGACACCCAGGTTCTGGTAGGAGAAGGTGGCCAGAGCGTTGGCCATATCGGGATCAACGAAACAGACACGGTAGATGCAGTCGCCGATGGAGGTGATGGCCGGATTGGTCGCCTCGGGAACGACCAGCGGCACACCGAGGTTCTGCGCCGCCACCGCAGCCGCGGACGTGACCATCGAGGTATTCGAGCCGACAATCGCCAAGGGGTGGTATTGCTTCATGAGAACGCGGACCCCCTCGGCGGCGAGGATGGGGTCGGACCGGTCGTCGTAGACCTCCAGCGAAATCAGGCGTCCGCCAATACCGCCCTCGGCGTTCGATTCGCCGACGGCCATTCTGAGCCCTGCGAGACATTCTTCGCCAAATGCGGAGTCACGTCCAGAGACCGATATGACGGCCCCCACAACGATTGGGTCGGGTGATTGCGACTGGGCGACTGCCGTTCCAGCGGAAAACACGGCGGCGGCTAAGAGCAGCCATCCAAGCCTGGCGGCTGTCGTCATCCAATGACCTTTCGAGCCTGTCATGCGGTCCTCCTCCAAGGTGGCTGTCAAAAGATCGTTCAATTTCCCAGTTAACAGCAAGCGGATATTTTGCAAGTTGACAACCGGGACCAGTCCTTTTTCTAACACAAATACGTTGGCCGGTTACGAACCGAAAGCACCTGTTGGTGTCCGGCCAATACTTTCTATTTCGTCACTCAGACAAGGCATCAAGAGCGGGAAATGACACCAGTTCAATGGGCTTTTGCACCCTGCTCAAAACCATTCCTCCATATGGGGAATGCCCGATGGGAACATTCGGTCCAGTATTGTCAAGGCGGGCATAGAGGCGGACAGCAGGCCCACTTTTGCCAGTGCGGATGCACTGCGATGGCCCGAATAGATGATGCCCAAAGTTTGAATGTCAATCTTCACCAGAGATGCTCTTGGCACTCCCCGGGTGAGCTTGCTAACACGGGCGGTGCCGTCGTGCCAATTAATTCTCCATTTTCCGGCATTCCATGTGCTGGTCTCGTCGGCTGTGATGTCGAGGAGGAGTTCGCCCTTGAAATCGGCGTCGTACTTCCTGAGCTCGATGGCGGTCTTCAGATCAACCAGCTTGAACATCATTTTCGGCCAGTATGTGACCTTGATCTTGGGGTCCTCGAAAAAGGGAAACAGATCCACGTCGATTGGCAGAAACCAGCGCACTTCCTTGACCTGGTCGCGCAGGCCACGCAGGAATTGAAGAATGGCGTCCAGTGTCCCCGGATCCTGCCAGATTGCCTGCACCACTCGAAGATCAGCCCGTTCCATAGTGGGAAACAGGTTTGCGATGAGATAGCCAGTGACCTCGGCGCCTTTAGAGCGTTTGCCTCCCCCCTGCCGACGTTCGACGAGGTAGGTATGTCTCTGACCTCTCCATGTATCGATCAGGCGTGATTGCCAGTAACGGGCATCGCGCCTGACGGTGCCAGTGTAGTGGGTGCTCCACTCCAGTCGGAGTTGCTCGAGTGTCTGCCAGTTCTTCGTGCCATCGACCTCGCGCAGGGTGTACGGTCCCACCGGGCGTCGTGCCAGTTGATGCGGTTCGAACACGTGTTCGTGGATGAAAAAGGTATCCGCGTACCCCATCCGTCCATAGAAGGAATTCTTGAAAGGCATGAGCACCGACAGGGGCCGTTTCTCGGCGCGCATTTGCTGGTGCATCCGGGTCATCAGGTCACGCACGAGCCCGTTGTTACGCGATTCCGGGCGGCTCACAACGGCAGCAACTCCTCCCATAGGGAGAAACACACCGTCCATTTGCATTTGGTACGGATAGTACCACAGCCCGGCATGCATCACGCCGCGGTCGAACGCGCCCCAGGTGTGATCGAGGTGGTGACTGATGATGCCCATGTAGCGGTCGCGATGTTCCGGAGTATCAATGTCGCGGAAGCAGTAGCGATTGAGCTCGCCGTACATGGCGAGATCACTCTTCTTCATGTGCCGAAACTCCATCGGTGCGCCTCCTTTCGCTGCGCCAAAGGTAATTCAGATTCCCCTCCCGGGGAATTAATAACCCTTGCTGGAGTGTACGGGAGGAACCTCTGGTAGTTTCGCCGGGCCGGGTACGGATTCGAAATGATCCGCCACGAGAAGATTTTGACGGAAACAGGAATGGGAAGCGGGACGAAGAAAAGGCGGGCATAGCCCGCCCTTGCTACACGACGGGCTCGAGGGACTTCGGCTTGCGCGGTCTTCCGGACTTTTGAGGTAACGTCGCCCGATCGGGAGCCGGTGTCGGCTTGCCCTTGCCTTGGAGCACAATCCGTCGCCAGCAAACACGTTCCACGATGACCTCGATTTCGCGCGCGTTGAATGGCTTCGTGATGTACTCATCGGCGCCCTTGGCGCGCGCTTTGTCAGGAGTATGGGCGTCGCCGAAGCCGGTCATGACCACCACACCGACATCGGGCCAGGTTTCCTTGATGCGGGTTAACAGCTCGAACCCGTCGCAATCGGGCATGCGAAGGTCGGTGATGACCATATCGAAACCGGACTTTTCCAGTTTTTCCAGAGCATCTTTGACATCGGCTGAAGTCTCCACGCAATAGCCTCTGGCGACCAGAATGCTGCGCACCATTTTGCGCATCAACGTCTCGTCATCGACTACAAGAACACGTGCTCTGGATTTCATCGCTTGCGCCCCCCACTCAATCCGCCGGTAGTGGCGGCGTTGCCCTTAGTTTTATTGTCGGACTGTGGGGGCAGAGCTTGATAAGTTGATATTCGGTTGGTACAGACCGTGAATTCGGCTAAGGCGAACAAGGGGCTGGAAGCCCCTTGTTCAGGCTTGAGACCTGATCACTTTACCCCGATTCGGTGAGGTTTTCAACGTTTCATCACCATGGCGGTGTTTGGCGCGTGCCCAACCCAGGACCGAGCAAGACGGCGTTGAGCAAGAGACGTTTGGTCCCGTGAAAGTACGAGCGGAAATAGGGCTGGTCGGCGAATAGAATGACTTGTCCCTTTCCCATAGATTCACGCGTCATAAAGGCCGTTTTCGCCCAGCGCTGCCGCGCCTCGGGCCAGAGCAGTCCTGCCAAACGCATGTCTCCGGCCTCGGCAATACGTGCCGTGACTTCGACTGGGTCCTTGGCCAGAAGGGCATGGGATGAATACAGCAAAGCGACTGTCTCAGACCGTGTGCTATCGGCGGACGGATTGGCGACGCCGAAATTGAGCCAATGCTCGGGGTTCAGATTCAAACGGACGAGGACTCCTTGCGGACCGAAGTTCTGGGCCTTCTCATCGGCACGGCGCAGGGCGTCGATTTCGGGCTTTCCTCCTCCGCCGTCGGGTTTTGCCGACGCACCGGACTTCTCGCTGGATTTCCCCTGCCAGATGGCGGCGGTATCGACCGTCGCGGTGAATGCGGCCTGGCGCGTCACATACGCCGTGTCGTAATCGGCGAGCTTGTCCAACACACTGCCCTTCTCGCGGGCACCCGATATGCCGCTGGCTGAATCCGCGCAAAAGTATGCGGCATCGCCCACGGCGATCAGCGTCCCTCCCGCCTTAATCCAATCCTTGATCTTCTGCAGGCCACTCTGGCCGAGTTGCTCACGCAAAGCTTCGGCGCCGGCCCAGTACGAAGGAAGGATCAGGACATTGTAAGCGGACAGGTCGTAACGCTGCACACCGGTGATGTCGAGGAGCGACTCGCGAAGTCTCAACTCGTAATCGAGGAGGCGCCACATCACGCCGCAACTGGTGAAGTCGATTCCGGAGCCCATGAACAAGCCCACGCGGGGCATCTTCAGTGGTTCGAAGTAGTCCGATCCGAGATCGGGACCCTGGGAGGAGTATCCAGTGGAGACGCCGATGACGCGGGCGCCGGTCGATTGGACGATTTCGGCCAGCCTGGCCTGAAGATCATCCGGGTTTTGGGAACGGCGCAACAGGAGCGTACCAGCGGCATAGGGTATCCCGTTGTTTACAAACGGCTCATGTGATGCGCAGACATGGAGCCCGGATTCCAGGATTCTGACCAGCGCATTCATGCTACGGTCATCGAGAGTCGGAATCAGAAAACCGAAGGTCGCGCCAGCGTTCTCGAGTTTGCCGACGGGAGCCGGGGGATCGGCCACGGTCTCTGTCATGGCTCCGGGACGCGTTGAGGTGTAGGTGATGTCCAGGTCATACGCCAGCGAGAGGGACCAGCCGGAGACCTCGTACAGTCTCGTGCCGTTGCCTTTTTCCAATGAGCGGCGTTCTTCCTGCAAAAACGCGGCCGGCAAGTGCGGATCGAACTCGAGAATCGCCTTGGCCAGTACGCCAAGAGGCTGATTGAGGGGGATCAGGTATGTTCCCACCGGGAATCGGCGCGAGGACCTCTCCCCGCCGCGTTCTTCGACGCTGGCGGAGAATTCCTGTGTGGCGCGTTGGACCCGCAGCCCCTGCCGCCTGACCGCCGAAAGGAATTCGAATTCACGGCCGGGATTGCCTCCTGGGGCCAGGATGAACGCTCCGTGGAGACTCTTGTCGGCGCCAGTGACTGCATCACGACGGAATTTCGCGTAGTCGGTGAGGAGTTCCGCTCGGTGATTCGCGGCGGTCGTCAGATTCGACAGGGAACTAACGGCCTGGTGCGCCACGGATTCGGTGAACGTGAGCGTCTTTCCATCGAAGCGTTTGACGCCGGAACCCTGGACACCCGCCTCTTCGTAGAGAATACCGACAGCACCGCTGAATTGCGGCCAAGTCGAGGCGTAGCCCGGATACCAATCCTCGTTCCAATCACCGGTGTAGTAACTCCACTTGCGCCGGTCGAATTCTGCGCCCTGATCCGCCGCAAAGACATGCGACCAGCGGCGGAGATTCGGTTCGATGTTCAGGTTGGTCGGCTCGCGTCCGGGAGAGAACAGATACGAACTGAACGCGCCCATTTCGTGCGCATCGACTTTCAATTGTGGATTCCAATGGTTGAACGCGGCGACGCGGCCCTGGGTTTCCTTGAGGGCTACAGGCAGCCAGTCGCGATTCATATCGAACAGGTAGTGATTGGCGCGTCCCCACGGCCAAAAGCCATCGTGCTGCAGACTTTGGACATCGGTATTCTCGACTTCTCCCGAGAGCATGAGCATCTGCGCGAGGAAGCGCTCGCGGCCATCGGGATTCTGTGTCGGGTCAATCAGGACAAGACAATTGTCGCGGATTTTCTTCACATTCGGATCATTCGCCGCCAGCAGGTAGTAGGCTGTCCACAATCCGGCGTCGACTCCGGAGAGTTCGTCGCCGTGAATCGAGTATCCCAGCCAGGCAATCAATGGCGATTTGTTGATGATGTCGTTGGCGCCGGGAATCGTCCCGTCGGCGGTGGGATTGGCAAGACGCTCGATATCAGTGCGGATCTTCTCGGCATTCTTCATGTTCTCGTCGGAGCCGATCAGGAGGTAATACAGCGCCCGTCCCTCATAGGTCGCGCCAAATGCGTGCAATTCCGCTTTAGGTGACGCATCATCGAGGGCGCGCAGATACCGGACCACCTCTTCGTAACGGACCGGACGCGAACCAAGCTCGAATCCGAGCACCGACGCCGCAGTTGGAATTGCAGGATCATAAGTCACGCCTGGGAAAAACGTCGCGACCGAGCCGCCATAGGTGTAGGGAACGGGGGCGGTCTCCGGTGTGGCAGCGGTGGCGATCCCGCCGGCACAGATCGAGACAACAGCGATGGATGCCAGCAGCAGCCGAATCCGAACGAGCGATACCGATCGATTCATTGACCAACTCCTCCGTGAGCGAGTGTTGTGAGAGCACTTCACCGGTGCGTTTCGATCACCGGCTTGGGGAGGAATATCGCGCAAGTGAGGCGCCGGGGCAAAGGGATCGTTGGGTGGGAGGGGGGATCTGCGTGAGAGGTCCGAGTGCAAGCCCCGAAGGGGCGGCCTAATTCAGCCCAGGCCGAAGGCCTGGGTGAAGGCCTGGGTTTAACGGGCGGAGGTATTGGCCAAGTGTTAGAAAGATAATGCAAGCCTTCGCTCACAATCTTAGAACGCCCTTTCAGGGCTGAAGGTGTTTACGTTGGCGATTCCCAGGCCTTCGGCCTGGGCTGAATTAGGACGCCCCTTCGGGGCTAGTGCCTGCGGCGACATGTCGCCGCACTCCAAAAGTCGCGGCGACTTCTTGCCTTACTCCACAATTCGCGGCGACTGGTTGACGCGCTCCGATATTTGCTGCGAGTTGTTGAAGCGCCCAAAAAGGTGCGGGGCGTTCCGATTGTTGGAACGCCCCGTGCGATGGTGCTACTGTTTAATGCAGATTACAGACCGCCGGTTTCCAGATAGACGATGTCGCCGAGCTGGAGGTCTTTGATGCCGGCTTCGATCTTGGCGCGATCGCCGACGACCACGATCAGGAGCGCATCGGGATGCAGATGATCCTTGGCGGCTTTGGTCGCGGCCGCGCCGTCGATGGCGTTCACGCGCGAGACATAGGTCTTCCACTCATCGGCCGGGAGGTCGTACTGGTACATCTCCGCCAACTGGCCGGCGATGCTGCCCATGTTTTCGAATCCCTGCGGGAATCCCTTGACCATGTTGTTCTTGCTGTCGCGGAGCTCAGCGTCGGTCAGGGGACGCGCATTGCAGATGTCACGGATTTCCTTGACCATCTCGACGATGGTTTCTTTGGTGTTCTGCGTCTGCACCGGTGCGTAGCAGGCAAACGGCCCGACACCGCGGAGCGCCCGGAAGAATGATCCGGCGCCATAGGTGTAGCCCTTGTCCTCGCGCAGGTTCATGTTCACACGGCTCGTGAACTGGCCACCCAGGGCGTTGTTCATCACATCGCACGCCGTGAAATCGGCTGCATTGCGGGTGATCCCCAGATTGCCAACCATCACGACGCTCTGCGCGGCACCCGGCTTGTCGATCACACAGACCTTGGTCTTGGTGAGCGGCGCCGGCGCCGGTACCTCATGCTGTGCGACGGTGCCCGGCTGCCACGACTTGAACGCGTTTTCGAGCTTGGCCTTGGCGTCATTGAGAGTGATGTCGCCCACCATCACGATGGCGGCGTTGTTCGGGAAGAAATTCGCCTTGTAGTAGTTCACGAGATCGTCACGTGTGATGGCCTTGATCGAGCTCTCAGTGCCGGTGCCGGTGTAGGGCTGGCCGTACGGATGATCCGCACCGAAGAGCGTGCGCAGGTACATCTTGAACGCCGACGTGAACGGCTCTTTGCCTTCCTGCTGGATGCGTCCCAGGTAGATCTTGCGCTGGCGCTCGAGTTCCTCCTGCGGGAACGTCGGATTGAGAATGACATCGGCCATCAAGGCCAGCGCCGGATCGAAGTTCCGGGTCAGCACGTTGATCGAAACGTTGGAACCATCGAAGCTGCTGCGGGTCCCGAGATTGGCGCCCAGCCGTTTGGCTTCCTCGGCGACTTGCAGCGAGGAACGCGTCTTGGTCCCTTCATCAAGCAACTCGGCCGTGAGGGAGGCGGAACCGGGGCGATCCTTGGGATCGGCGGCCCACCCGCTCTTCAAAACCAGATTGGCCTGCACCAAAGGCAGCTTGTGATCTTCGACCAGAAGCAGGTCGAGTCCGTTGGAGAGCTTGGCCTTCTGGATAGACGGTGGAGTGAAGGACGGCTCGGCAGCGGCCTGTGGTTCCTTGGAAAGATCCACATCGGACTTCGTGGCGGCGAGCGTACCCTGCGGAACGATATGCAGGATCACCCGCTTGTTCAGATCGATGTACTGCTTGATGTAGCGCTGCACGTCGGCTACTGTCGCTTTGGTGTAGCGTTCCATGTCCCACTGGAATCTGTCGGGATTGCCGAACATGGTGTTGTATTCATTGAGCTTGTCGGCCCGGCCGCCAAACCCGCCGACGGGCTGGAGGCCGCGGACGAAGCGGGCTTCCCATGCCGTCTGGGCCTGCTGTAGCTCGGCCTGGGTGATCCCGGAGGTGATAACCTTCTGCAACTCGGCGTCGACAGCTTTCTCGAGTTCGGCCAGGGTGCGTCCCTCTTTCGCCGTAACGACGACATTGAACGTGCCACCCAACTCACCGGAGTTCTGGTAAGCACTCACGTCTTGAGCGATCTGCTGATCATAGACGAGCGCCTTGTAGAGACGGGAGGTCTTGCCGGATGTGAGGGCGTTGGCGAGAAGGTCAAACTCCGCATCGCCGGGGGCGTAATAGGCGGAGCTGGGCCAGGCGTAGTAGAGTCTCGGCAGATTGACGTTGTCCTCCGCGACCGAACGCTTCACGCCATCGAGCAGGGGAACCCACCCGGACAAACGGTCAATGGCTGGTCCCGGCGGAATCGTCCCGAAGTACTTTTCGATCATCTTCTTGGCGGTTGCGGGATCAAAATCACCGGCGACGCACAGTGACGCGTTGTTGGGCGCGTAGTACATCTTGAAGAATTCCGACACGTCTGCGATCGAGGCCGCCGACAAGTCCTCCATGCTGCCGATGACCGGCCAGGAGTATGGATGATTCGGGGGATACATCAGGCTCCCCATAATATCCTCGGCTTTGCCGTACGGCTCATTGTCGAGACCCTGCCGGCGCTCATTCTTGACCACATCGCGCTGATTGTCGAGCTTCTGCTGGGTCATGGCCGGGACCAGATATCCCATCCGGTCGGATTCCAGCCAGAGTGCCAGTTCCAGGTAATTGCTGGGGACGTTCTCCCAGTAATTGGTGCGGTCAGGCGATGTCGAGCCATTCAGGTTCCCGCCTATCTTCTCCAGCGGGGCGAAGTAGTCGGAATCGTGATGCTGCGATCCCTGGAACATCATGTGCTCGAACAGATGCGCAAAGCCGGTGCGGCCACGCTTCTCGTTCTTGGAGCCCACGTGGTACCACACGTTGACGGCAACTATCGGGATCGAATGATCCTCATGGAGAATCACGTCAAGCCCATTGGGCAAGGTGTACTTTTCGTACTTGATCGGTGGCAGCGTCTGAGCTGTTCCGGCGGTGGCGCAAAGACCCACCACAATGAACGCCAAGACACTGGCCGTCAGCAAACGTCTCATGCTCCTCTCCTTCCCTGTGAATAGAAACTGGTTACTGCGTTAGAATCCGATTCTAAACCCGTCCGTCGCGGATGGGGAGTCTGGAGTATACCGAAATCCGAGTGCGAATGCGAGTACCAGATTCGCCGAAGCCCCATATGCGTTAACTTTATCCGCTACTAAAGGTTATGACGCGATTGCACACCCATTTCGTCGTCGCAACGCGATCCTGCTCGGTTTCGTGCCGCGGGGGCGGTGGGCAGAGCGCACCCCACAGGGTCCACCTTCTTCAAGCACGCTGATAGATTCCGGCGTCGTTCACTTGCCGTTGGCACGCCAGTAGGCCTGAATGTGGTGCCAGGCTTCTTTCGCGGTCTCGGCATACCGGAACAGGTCGGTGTCGTCGGGATCAATGACGCCCTCATTGACGAGTCCTTCGAAGTCGATGACACTGTTCCAAAATTCGCGGCCCATAAGGACGATGGGCAAGCGCTTGACCTTGTGGGTCTGAACGAGGGTGAGCGCCTCGAATAATTCGTCCATGGTGCCGTAGCCGCCGGGGAATGCGACCAGGGCCTTGGCGCGCATCATGAAGTGCAACTTGCGAATGGCGAAGTAGTGGAATTGAAAGCAAAGTTCGGGTGTAATGTAGCTGTTGGGCTGTTGCTCCATGGGGAGCGTGATGTTGAAACCAATACTCTTGGCGCCGGTTTCGAAGGCGCCACGGTTGGCAGCCTCCATAACACCGGGGCCCCCGCCGGTCACCACCACATACTCGTATCCGTCTTTCCCTCGTCCCGCCTCCGAAACCAGACGCCCAAACGTACGGGCCTCATCGTAATACTTGGATTTTGCCAGAATGTTGCGGGCAATTTCCAGCCGCCGGGCACGCTGCGGGTCGCGGGGATGCTCGGCGACCTCTTTCTCCAACTCCGCCACCCGGTTTCGCGCGGCCTCCGAGGGCAGAATGCGGGTCCCGCCAAAGACGACGACGGTCGAATGGATGCCCTGTTCCGCAAGTGTCAATTCCGGTTTGAGCAGCTCCAATTGCAGCCGGACCGGTCGGCACTCGGGACGGTTGAGGAAATCGACATCCTCGTAAGCCTTGGTGTATGACGGGGAGTTTTCCCACCAGCGGGATTCGTGCGGTGTTGGTGCGTCAATCATTGGGGGTCCTTTGGGTTACGTTCGCAGAGACTAATAAAACTGGATTTGGGAGGGAGGGTGAGGCTCCTGCCGAGCCTTGTTCCCGCGCGGAAAGAAGGCTCGGCAGGAGCCTCGCCCTCCCAAGTTGCGGCCGTGGTGATTCCTTTCGCATTCATCTTCGTTTTCAGGCAACTCACAATTGGAACTCGTCGCCGAGATTGGGGATGACGGCTTTGAAGCCGCGCTCTTTTTGGACGCGGGCGGCCATGGCGGCAGCGGGACCTGGCTCACCGTGAGTGATGAATGTGGTCGTGGGCGCCTTTTCAAGGGCACCGAGCCAGCGCATCAACTCGGTGTAATCGGCGTGGCCGGAGAGACCACCGACATCGACGACCTCCGCGCGGACAGTGTGCATTTCACCATGGAATCGCAGCAGCTTCTTGCCATCGAGCAGATCACGCCCACGCGTCCCTGCCGCCTGGAAGCCAACCAGCGCGATGATGTTGCGGGCATCGCCCATGCGCTGCATCAGGTGATGCAGAACCCGGCCGCCGGTGAGCATCCCGCCGGAGGAAATGATCACGCGTGGCCCCTCGAGCTTGTTGATCGCCATCGACTGTTCCCGCGTGCGATGGTACGTGATGTTCTTTGCATGCAACGCGCAGTCGGCGTCGCCAAGGCGGGACACTTCGATGCGATGCCATTTCTCGAACTGGCAATAGATGTCGGTGACATTGACGGCCATCGGGCTGTCGACATGGACTGGCACACGCGGGATGCGGCCCTGTTCCTCGAGTTCGCGCAGAATCAGCACCAATTGCTGCGTGCGGCCGACGGCAAATGCGGGAATCAAAAGTACGCCCCGGGTCTCGACGATCTTATGCACGAGAGCGGCGATCGATTCGTACGGGTCGGCCACGTCATGCACCCGATCGCCATAGGTGGATTCCAAGACGAGATAGTCTGCCGCCAGGGGCGATTCGGGATCGCGCACCAAGGGAGCGTTATAGCGGCCGATATCGCCGCCAAAGTATATGGTTTTCGTTTGGGCGTCTTCGCGAACAGTCAGCAGAACCGAGCAGGCACCGAGGATGTGCCCCACCGGACGCAGGCGAAATGACAGGCGTGGTGTCAGTGGAATGTCCTGCGCAAACGGCACCGGCCTGACCAGACGGCTGACCGCACGGGCATCGTCCTGTGTAAACAGCGGCAAGGCCGGTTTGTGGCGGGTCTTCCCCTCTTTGTTCAGGTAGTAGGCATCTTCTTCCTGCAAATGCGCGGCGTCCAGAAGAAGAATCTCCATCATCCGGGCGGTCGGCTCGGAGCAGAGAATCTCGCCGCGGAATCCACGCCGGAAGAGGCGCGGCAGGTAACCGATGTGGTCAATGTGGCAATGGGTGAGAACGATCCACGGAATTTTGTGTGCATCGAATGGCGGCGAGTCCCAGTTGCGCAACCGTAACTCTTTTAGACCCTGAAAGAGGCCGCAGTCGATTAACACCGAATCGTCGGCGACGCGAACGAGATACTTTGAGCCAGTGACAGTCTGGGCGGCGCCATGGAAGGAAAGTGCGATCATTGACATCTCCCCGCGGCAAGGCGATTCGGCCTTTCCATCGGAATCCGGATGATACCATGTTCCTGCGCCGGCGACCAGACGAATGATCGTCCCCTTGATGACGGGGATATGGTCAAACCCGCCTTTGAGTTTTTCATGATCGCATTTTCCCTTGACACGGCGCGAAGCGTTCTGCAATAATGACACTTGAATAGTAAGTGACGGCAGACCTCGGTCAAAAGTGGCGCAAGGCCATCGCGCATCGTCGTTGCTCGTGCCCGTTCGATGACCCCGCCCAAAAGGTCGTGGAGTCGACGGCTGGTATCTCTGTGCATTCCCATTTGTGGAGCACAGCGGTGCTGCTGGCATCTGTTCACCAGTTCGAAAGGAGCCCGACATGCGCAAACTCAAACTCATGCTTCCGGCGGCGTGCATAGGCCTGGCCATGACACTTGCCGCCTGTGAGCACAATTCAAACCCGATCGGAGGGACATCGCAAGTTGGTGGAATCGGTTCGGTATCGAACAAGCCGGCTCCTTCATCGCCCCCGGGCCTGGTGACGACCCCGGTCTGGAGTGGCTCCCTGGCGTTCTGGCCATACACGGGTACGAGTTTCGCGGGACAGCCGCAAGATCCCATCAACTTGATCTTCGTTGGGCAATGTGCGCCGGGCGAGATTCGAGCCGCCCTCATGTCGCTCGACGGTGATCGAACCGCGTATGGCTTCCCGAACTCCTTCCCGTTCAATTCCACCTGGCGCGACGCGATTGGCGACGTGCAGACAGCTTATGGTGAAACGTATGGCTGGGCGGGCAGCGCGGTACAGCTCGAATGCGGCGGGTACGATCCACTCCGGTTTCACATTCGATTGTTCCAGGTGGGTGACTGGACTCTCGGAAATGCGCATCTTGATCTTCTAATCCCCAACACGACTGAACATCAGGTAATCCAGTGGGAGCTGGCCGAGCAGTTGCTCACCATCGACCTCATCCGCAGCGGTGTATTGGATGCTTCAAATCCGATGATGCCGACACCACCGATCAATCCAGCTCCCTACGGTGGGATTCCGCCATATATATACAACGCGCTGCCGGTGGAGCTCAGAGTTCTGATCGGCGGACCGCTTGGCGATGTCACCGTTCCTGTTCCGATCATGTCGGACGGGCACGCGATGGTGTTCAACCTGGAGGGGACGGCCGAGAGGACTCCGGGTTCCGCGACTCAGGATTTCGTTATCAACTTCGATCAAATCATCCCGAAGCCCTTCTGCGTCTCAGGGGGATTCGAGTATTTGTACGTTCAAGGTCCCGTGAGGCTGCGGCAGTTCAATACTCAGACACCGTCAGGAAGACTGATGACGCAATTCCATGCCCTCGGGCACCTCAGTTTGACTCCTGTAAATCCAATGACCAATCCGCCGACTCCGATCGGCGAAACTTACAAAGCGATTGTCAACGAGCATCACAAAGGCATTGTGACCGATCAGAACACACTCACCTCAGCGTTCCAGATGCGCATTGAGATTCCGCCGACCGGTCCAGCCCGTGGGCGGCTCCAGGTCAACCTGAATGTTGGGCCGGGAGGGTCGAGTCATTATTCGATGGAGATAAGCTGCGAGCCGTGAGCACAGAGAAGGTGGGATAAGTAGCAAGGACCAGCTTCGCATCAAATGGCAGTGGCCACTGGGGTGAGGAGACCCTGATGGACGGAGTGCGCGGGAATCATTCGATTACTAAGGCGATTGCAGTCGTCATCGCCGGGCTGGTCCTTGGCGGTTGCTCCATCATCGGCCTCGTGACAGGTTTGATGCATGATGCGCGCAAACCAAAAGGCGGAGTGTACCCAGCCTGGCAATGGGCGAAGCTCGAGCCAGGTACGGATGTCAAGGTGCGCCTGACAGATGGTAAGAGACTCGACGGGACCTTCATTATGATCGACCAAGTCCCAGCTTACGAGTATTCCCGGAGTTATGAGAAGAGTCGCCAGAGCGATCCGGGAGTCGGGGCTCTCCCCGCCATCGGGGACTCCATCAATCTGACTCTGGCCACTGCGGAAGTCATCGCGGGCACGTTCCTCGGATTCGATCAGACGTACGACAGCGCCGGCATCCTTCCGTGGATTCACTTGCGCACACAGGACAGTTGGAGCGCCCGGCGCATCGATGTTCGCCAGGTGTCTGAGTTTGGCGATATTCACCAGAAGCGGATCTCGATAGATTCAATCGCCGCGCTGGCTCGTCTCAAGCGTCTCCCAACTCTATCATCAGTTCTGTTGAGCACCAACACTGGCCTGACTCACGTTCCACTTGACAGGATTGACCGCCTGTACTTCAAAGGCCAATACGGCGCCGTGCAGGGTTTTTTCGTGGGCCTGTTGATAGACGGAGCGCTCATTGGATTAACGGCGGCGATGATCTCCTCGATCATGAGCGACCTGTGCATCTTCTGCGACTACGAGCCGGAGGGAACTTCGTGTCCTTTCGCTTACAGTTTCAATGGTGAGCAGTACGTCCGGGAGGCGGAGCTGTTTACTGGATCGATCTTTCGTGCGGCACAACGCGCCGATTGCGCCCGGCTCGACCATCTTGCCGCAACCGACGGGCGGTATCAACTGGCCGTGACCAATGAGCGGGATGAGACGGAGTATATCGACCACCTCATGCTCTTAGCAATCGACCATCCGCCTGAGTCGGAAATCGTCCCGACGTTTGCGGGCACCCTCTGCGCGATTTCCCACCCCATTGGTCCGGAGGTGGCCACTGATCTGACAGGTGGGAATGTTCTCGATCTGGTTTGTGCGACCGATGAGGAGGTGTGGATCAGCAATCCGGTTGGACGGAACCCTGAGAAGAGCGATCATCGTCGAGACGGAATCGTGGTGCAATTCCGCCGTCCGCCAGCAACCGATTCGGTCACGCTGGTGATTAATGTCCGCAACACCGTATGGGGTGCGAGTCTTCAAAACCACATCGTTCAAATGTTGGGAACCGACGCGGACGCCTGGTACGACTCGCTGAACTCGTCGCCCGCAGCGCGCGAGGCATTGCACCGAATGATGGTACTAGAAGGAATGCTCGCGATCTCCCTCTGGGACGGAACAACATGGCGCGCCTCCGGGCATGTTTGGGAAGTCGGCCCTTCGGTCAGCAAGGACGTGGCACTGCGCCTGAGTCTGCGCGGCACACCGGGAAACATGTTGCGCGTGCGCCTGGAATCCACTGCCGGCTTGTGGATGATTAACAGCGTGAGGGTAGACTATTCGACTCCGATTCAACTGCTGGTCACGGAACTCGCGTGTGACAGAGCTGTCGATCAGGCGGGCCACGATCTCCGCCCGAAGCTGTCCAAGGCAGATAACGATTGGCACGTCATGCCGGCCACTTCTGATCGCGCCGATATCAGCTTCAAAGTCCCACACGCAGTGTACGGCCAGGCTCGTACGCTTGTCTTAAAGAGCACCGGATACTACCGCATTCATTCGAAAGGGATCGTTGAACCGCAACCCGAACTGGTGCACCGGATTCTGACTGAACCGGGAGCATTCGGGCAATACTCATTGCGGTTGTTCAACGAACAGTTCCAGATGAGGCTTAGCGCCGCATCCGATTCTGCGAGGCAATAGGCAATTGATGCGGTCCAAGATACCGGGAACGAGCGAGGAGAGGGGAGATCCATGACAGGGTATTTCAATCGCGGTACCATCCATGTCCTTGACCTCTGCGTGGCGGTGGCGGCCGGTTTTCTGCTCTCCGGGTGCACGCTCATCGGCCTTGGCGTCGGGATGAGCAGCGACAACCGCAAACCCGCACCAAGGGAATTGCAGCGATGGGAATGGGCTTCGATCAAGTACGGCACGACCGTCAGTATCAGGACCACGGATGGGATAAGGATCAAGGGTGAGTTCCTGTGGATCACAGAGGCCGCACCTGAGATATACTCTCAACGTTACGAGGTGGCGCGACGTACCGATTCGGCCTTAATGGAGCTTCCCCTCGTTGGCGACACTGTTACCATCGAAGGCCGGTTCGGCGAACCCATAACCGGCCCCCTCGTCGGGTTTGATTTGGGATATGACGACGGAACAGCCAGAACTGCTATTCGAATTGCCGCGAAAGACAGTAGTATGTCACGTTCGGTTGCCATCGACGGGCTGGCGAAGGCGGTAAGCAGGAATGGGCCGGTGATCGAGGAGTCGATGCTCGTGCAGTTGATAGCGGCGAAACGGCTGCCACTGCTTTCTGAAATCATCCTGCTGAGTTCGAAGGGCCGGGAGTCGGTCCCGTTCGACATGATCGATCAGTTATCCTACCCGTCCCACCACGGGGCGCTTACAGGATTCTTGATCGGCGCGGGGATCGATGCAGCACTTGTGTTGATCTCTGCGCTCACGTTTCAGATGGGCCCGGTCCTCGGTGGCGAGTGAAGTGGAGGGCTCGCATGTTCGTTCACGTTGGCTTTGACGTGATGGCCATAGACGGGTCCACCGGATATCCTCTTCCATTCCCAAGCCTTCTTGATTAGTCCGGAAAGAAATGGTTAGGAAAGACCAGACAGCGTGGCTGACTGGTCTTATCTGTGCAGGGCGCCAATGCGGATGTGTCTGGCCCGGCGCTGTACAATACGAAAACGCCCGGAGGGGGCGTGAGACTCCTGAGCATTCTACCTGCAAAGCCGATCAAAGAGTATATTAGGCGATTCCCTGGACCGAGTGGCCACGTAGAACGAGGTCCTGGGAAACCGAGACGGACCGGAGACGCTCATGGACGCACCTGTGACAGGAGTATCCATCTTCCAGAAGGCCTGGGGCGAGACCAGCGCGTTCATCGGGCGTTCGCGCAAGACGGGCGGGGTCGATCTTCTAATCCTGCTGGGGATGATCGGGCTATTCTTCGGGCTTTTGGAGTTGCGCGGCGAATGGACCGGGAGCCTGCGGCCCACCGTCACCATTGACTTGTCACCTTGGGCCTTGCCCCGGTACGCGTTCTTCTCGTTGTCTCGCGGGCTTCTCGCTTATCTGTTTTCGCTGGCGTTCACGCTGGTCTACGGCTACTGGGCCGCCAAGAACCGCACGGCCGAGCGAATCCTGGTGCCGTTGCTGGATATTCTGCAAAGCGTCCCCGTCCTGGGGTTCATGCCGGGGTTGGTGCTGGGATTGGTCGCGCTGTTCCCCAGCAGCAACGTGGGATTGGAGCTGGCGGCAGTGGTCATGATCTTCACCGGCCAGGCCTGGAATATGACTTTCAGTTTCTATTACTCACTGCGTTCAGTCCCCAAGGAATTGCAGGACGCGGGCGTGGTGTTCCGATTCAACTGGTGGCAACGGTTCAAGTGGGTGGAATTGCCGTCGGCGACGATGGGGCTGGTCTGGAACAGCATGATGAGTATGGCGGGCGGCTGGTTCTTCCTCATGATCAGTGAAGCATTCGTTCTCGGAGACAAGGATTTCCGGCTGCCGGGGGTTGGCTCATACATGAGCGTCGCGGTCGCCCGGGGCGATGTACCGGCGATGTTGTGGGCGATTCTGGCGATGGTGGTGATGATCGTCATCCTGGACCAGTTCCTCTGGCGCCCGGTGGTCGTGTGGGCACAGAAGTTCCGGATCGAGGAGGATGGCCAACAGCAGGTCATGACCTCGTGGTTCCTCGATCTGTTGCGTTATTCGACTTTTGCGCGCTGGATCAAGCGGCGGTCCCAGGCCAGCAAGTCGCGGCCGGCGGTTGTCGCATCGAAAGAGGCGATTCGCCATGAGACGCCGGGGCCGGTTGGTTCGCTGGGGAGAATCGTTCCGGTCATCGCCCTGGGTGTGCTAACGATCGTGCTGGCGTACGGTGCATGGCGACTGATTGGCCTCGTTCGGTTCGTCTCGTTTGCACAATGGGCAGGTATCGTAGGAGCGGCATTTACGACACTGGCGCGGGTTCTCACCGCGGTGGCACTGGGGACATTGTGGGCGCTTCCGGCGGGGCTGGCCATCGGTTTGTCGCCGAGGCTGTCGAGGACATTGCAGCCGGTGGTTCAGGTCGCGGCGTCGTTTCCGGCACCGATGCTGTTTCCGATGGTGATTGCCGTCATGGCTTGGGCGGGCATCCCACTGGGCTGGGGCAGCATCGTTCTGATGCTATTGGGAACACAGTGGTATATCCTCTTTAACGTGATTGCCGGAGCGATGGCGATACCGTCGGATCTCAAAGAAGCGGCGCGAACCTACCAGATTCGCGGCTGGCAGCGCTTCAAGATCCTCTATGTTCCGTCAGTCTTCCCCTACCTGGTGACCGGCTGGGTGACAGCGGCCGGCGGCGCGTGGAACGCGAGTATCGTATCAGAGTATGTGATGTACAAAGGACAGATGATGGCGGCATGGGGACTGGGGGCCGAGATCAGCAAGGTCGCTGCGGCGGCCGAATTCCCGCTTCTGGCCGCAAGTGTCATGGTGATGGCGGTCATGGTGGTCTTGTTCAATCGCATGGTCTGGCGGAGATTCTACCGTATGGCCGCCGACCGGTATTCATTGTCGCGTTAGGAGAGGCCGTGGATTCTGTGTCGAACCAACAATTCCCGCCGGCAACAGGCGCACTCTGCGAAGCGAAGCGCATCTCGCACGATTTCGCGCTGCCCTCCGGGAGTCAGGTCAAAGTGCTGGAGGACATCAGCCTCGAAATCCATCCCAACGAAGTGATCGCCCTCCTCGGGCCATCAGGGTGCGGCAAATCGACCTTAATGCGAGCGCTGGCGGGCCTAATTCGTCCGACATCGGGAGAGGTCCTGTATCACGGCTTGCCGCTTCGGGGGCTGAATCCGGGGGTGGCGATCGTATTTCAGAATTTCGCGTTGTACCCGTGGATGGACGTTGTCGAAAACGTGCAGTCGGTGCTGAAGGCGATTGGATTGCCGGATGACGAGGTACGGAGCCGCTCGGAAAGTGCCATCCGCACCGTGGGCCTTAGTGGATTCGAAGAGGCATATCCACGGGAGCTGTCCGGCGGCATGAAACAGCGGGTCGGCATCGCACGCGCCCTCAGCGTGGATCCGGAGATTCTGTTCATGGACGAACCCTTCAGCCAGGTCGACGCGCTGACGGCGGAGAGTTTGCGAAGTGAAGTCATTGATATTTGGGCAATCAAAGAACGGAATCTGGCGTCGATCCTGATGGTGAGCCATGACATCAAAGAGGTCGTGTACATGGCGGACCGCATTGTCGTGATGGGCGCCGGTCCGGGTCGGGTGCGGGCGATCATGCCCAACCCTCTCCCCCGCCCGCGGGATTACTCGGCCGCGCATTTCCTGCGCATGGTCGACCACCTGCATGAAATCATTACCGGACACGAAATGCCGGACGTGCCGGAACTGCCGGGCGAAGAGCCGCCGGCGAGCGAGATTATCCCCGACGCCGAAACCAGCGAGATTATCGGCTTGCTTGAATATCTGGATGGCCGCGCCGGGCGTCAGGATGTGTTCCGAATCGCTGCCGACACGAACAAAGAATTCGGACGCATGATCAATGTTGTGAAGGCGGCGGAGATTCTGGACTTCATCGACACGCCGGGACGGGACGCCGTGATCACGGCAACCGGACGGCGTTTTATCCGGGAGACTGCGGAAGGCCGGAAACCGATCTGGCGCGAACAGCTTCTCAAGCTGTGGCTGTTCCGCGATGTCTATGAAGTGCTCGACCGGCAGGAGCGCAAAGCCATCGGCTCGGACATCATCAAGGAAATGATCGTGTTCCAGATGCCGGCGGAGAATTTCGACCGGGTCTTCGACACGTTCGTGCGCTGGGCGCGATTCGGGAATCTGTTTGCGTACAACGAGGACACCGAAGAGATGTCACTGCAGTAGAAGGAATACGTCCTATTCAATCGGGATAGGGGCCTCAGGCGTGTCCCTGAGGACCCCTCCCACACCACCCGGCATGCGGGTCCGCACCGGGCGGTTCCGAAGGTTGAGTAAACGTGACGAGCCGGGGAACACCCAGTCCGTCATGCGTTCCTGAGTGTTCCTCTCCGTGCCCCGCCATCGGCGCTTCCTCACTCCGTGGGATCATCGGGGCTTCACCCCTGCCTCCCAACGGGAGCTCCAGTTGCCTGGACATTTGAGACCTGGCGTCTTTGAGAGGCACGACCGAATCACTCTCCCCTGCGCCAACCACCTCCCCTATTCATCCGCCTCACAGGCATGGGTCGCTCGGCCCGGGACCACCACTGAAGGCGTAGTCGATGCAAGCGATGACGTCAAAGACATCGATGACACCATCTGCGTTGAAATCGCATCTCGCCGTCGGGCAGAGCGGATCCTGCGGACAGATGGCGCCACTGAAGGCTGCGTCGATGATGGCAATGACGTCGAAGACATCGATCGCGCCGTCGCCGTTGGGATCACCCTGCATCGGGCAGGAGCACGGGCAGCAGTGATTCCCGTGCGACGCGAGTATGCTCGCATCCGCAATCGTGACCGTGCCATCGCAGTTGTAGTCGTTGCACACGCCCCCGGAGAAGTCCGCGGTCGTAACGCAGCGGTCACCGTTCGTGTCGAAGAAGTGCGCCGGGATGACGGCACACGGCACGCCGTTGACGTAGAGCACCGCTGAGCACAGCGTGCAGGAAAGCAGACTGGCGTCGACGTGGAAGAAATGCTCGCCGGTGACCGGATTGCAATCGAACGGGAACACGCGCGGCCAGGCGGGTTCCTCACCCAGGCACGGCTTGGCGTCGCCGCAACCGGCGAAATCGAGCCAGACACCTGCCGGGATGCAGGTCGGGGCGCCGCATGAATCCCTGAGGATTACCCTATAGATGGCGTCCGACGCCGGGCAGATGAGCAGACACGGGTCTGGCGACACCAGGTAACGGCCACACAATCCCGGCGGTGTAGTACACGGATCGCAAGCATCGCCGATCCCGTCGCCGTCGGAATCCTCCTGGAGCGGATTGGGAACCGTCGGGCAGTTGTCGCAGGCATCGCCGACCGCGTCGCCATCGCCGTCGAGCTGGTCGAGATTGGGCACGGTGGGACAATTATCGCAGGCATTGCCGACACCATCGCCATCGTCATCCTCCTGGCCGGGATTCGGAATGCCACGGCAGTTATCGCAGACGTCACCGACACCATCGCCATCCACATCGAACTGATCCGGGTTGTACTGCTTGAGGCAATTATCACAGGCGTCGCCAACACCGTCAGCATCGATGTCCGCCTGGCCGGGATTGGCGATTCGTGGGCAATTGTCGCACAGATCATTGATCCCGTCGCCATCGGTATCCTGATCGCTGGGGCAGGCGGAATTGCAGCGGCCGATATCGAGCGCATCGAGATCGTCCTCGAAGAGCAGTCCGAGTGATGCGGCATTCGCATACATCATGATCGGACGAGTCGGCGGACCCACGTTGAGCGCGATTGAGTAGACATCACCGGGTGAGAGAGGTCCGGCAGGCATGTTGGGATTCGCGCCGGGAACCAGCGAGGGCGAACCGCCCGCCAGGGAGAAGAGGGCGACGTCGCCTGGGTTCAGGACTCCTAACGGCGCGATATCCCACAAGCAAAGCGCATCGAGATTGTCGCCGGGCAGGATCCCGATATCGGCAACGCCACGCGCGTAGATCGCGTACGAGAACATCGGGCCACCGGGAGGCGGCGACACGAGGATATCGTTCGCGGTAACGCCATCGGGATCGGGCGCGGTGCTCAGTCCCGGATGCGGATCGGGCGTGCCGGAAACGACCTGAACCGATCCCCCGTCGAGCGAGAAGAACGCCGAGGAATCCGGGATACCGTCGCCATTGGGATCGATGCGGCCGGCGCCCTCGGTTTCCAGCGCGTCGAGGTCATCTTCGCTCGTGCCAAGCCCGAGTGAGTGAGCGGTTGCGGGCGCCTGCAGTCCCAAATCCACCTCATCGATCTGGAGGCCGTTTGTGCCATAGGAAGTCGGCACCAGAGTCGGTCCGGCTCCGCCACCGAACGGTGCGTAGAGACGCGACCGGAAGACGTCGCCGCCGACCTCATGGCCGGGATCGCCACCGCCATTGCTGGGAGGCGGCGGGCCGATGGGCGGACCGGGCGGCGAGACACTGGACTGGAAGAACACCGCACTCGCCGGCCGGCCAATCGAACGGGAGGTCACGCTGAACAAGAGCACGTCCCCACCGTCACGGCCGTACGACAGAGAGTTGATGTTATCACCCGCGAGCAGACCGAATGTGCCCAAGGCTCCGGGCGGCGGCGGGAATGGCGCCGGCGCTCCGATGTTGGGAGCGAACGGTCCGGCATACGGCGGACCACCACCCAGCAGCGCCGGGCCGATGCCTAACACCGCGGATATGCGGTCCACATTCGTGACATCGGGTGCAGCGCCTGGAATGGCACCGGACGATTGGAAGAGCTCGCCCTCAGTTTGGTAGCCACCGAATGGACCAAGAGCGTAGACGTCGTTCGGCTCCGGATGACCCGGCACGAGCAGACCTTCGGCGGGGTTGATCACCCCAGATACGGAGAAGACGACCGTGGACGGATCGAGCGGCAAAGTCCCGTTGCAAGAGATGGCACCAGCGCACGTCGGAGTACCGGCGCAAGTGTAGTAGCCCTGGCACGAGGGATAATTCGGGCAGCTTGGACTTGACGGACACGAGGGTGTTCCCGGACACGATTCGGTTCCCTGACAACTGATATAGCCCGGGCAGCTAATGTAGCCGGGACACGACGGCGTGTTCTGGCAGGTCCAGTAGCTATTGCAGCTTGGGTAATAGTCGCAGCTTGGCGTCCACGGGCATGTTGACTCCCCGCGGCAGGAGGAAACACCAGGACACGATGGTGTCGAGGGACAAGACGCGGTACCCGGGCAACTGGCGGTGCCGCCGCAGGAGGCGTAACGCGGGCAGGACGCCATTCCGGGACAAGTTGGCGCGCCACCCATCGTGCACGGATACCCGGGACAACTGGGAAGCTGATCGCAAGTTGGAGTGCCGGGGCAAGTGGCGCCTCCGGGGCATGAGACCGACATCGGACACGTCGGTGAACTCGGCATCGTCGGCTGCGATGGATCGCACGTGCAGCTACCGAACGGACCGGTGATTTGCGGCAGATTCGACGGCGCACAGGTGACGAGCACCCAAGTCTGACAGCCACCGCCGATCGTCGTCGAAAACGAACCAGCACAAGTACCGTGTACGCAGGAACACATTGAGCCGATTCGTTCACCACCGACACAGGGAACATTATGTGCCGCCAAACTGTCGGGGTTGCCGGTGGCGCAGGTGAGCCTGTAGATGCACCAGCAAATCGAATCGCACGGAACAGTCTGCGTGGGTGTGTGCCGGGCCGAGCAGAGCCATCCGATCAAGTTGCCGGTGACAACGTCGATCAGTGGAACCGGTGGCGAACTCGGAGGTGAGGCGTATGTGTTTCCGATTGGCGGCAGGGCGGAGATCGGGCCGGATTCCACGTGAATCGGATTGTTCCCGGTATTCATGACCAAGCCCAGACCCGGAATCTCGATCTCGACAAAGACATCGAAGAAGCTATTGCTGCCACTAACGAAATTCCCGCCCCCGTCAGCAATCACACCGGTCACCTTGCCGTGCGATGGCATATCGAGACGCTCGCGCACGTTGACGGAGCCGTAGGGACTGAAACCGGTGAGGTTCATGCCGATGATCTCAAGCGGAATGTCGGTGCCCGATGTGTAGGGCGGACCCAGGCGCTCCACCGACGTGGGACCCGTGACCTGAGCGATACCGCCCGCTTCGCAGGACAGATCCGTCGGATTGGCCGACATCAGGAACATGCCCATCGATTCAAAGCAATCGCGGACGATCGCAGGGCCATTGACGGCCGCCAATTGTGTGACGGCGGGAGGTTTGGCGGTCTGGGCACCGGGGACGACCGGGTATTGGGGTCGTGGCGGTTGGAGCGTATTCATCCCCTTAACCGATGTTTGCAGACTTTGCTGGTAAAGCGGGGATGGCGCCGGATCAGACATGGCGCGCGCATAGTAGGTGCGGGCAAGTACGCCTGCGAGGGCGGCGACTGCCACGAGCGTCCATCCGGCCGCTCGCAAAGAGCGTCGTCTGGAAAGAGAACCAAACGCTTCCTGCATGACTCACCTCCTGAGCCGCTGGTGTAACTATTCAGTTGTATTTCAGTGCACCACTCGAAGTCGCGCGTGTGGATGTGCCTGAGTGCTTAAGGGCAATGTAGCGGCGGCATGGACGGTGTCAAGAGGATTGGCGATAAAATTTATCGCCAATGAGAAGATTTTCACATCCCCTCTCTCAGATCGCGAGCAAGTCTCTGGGAATCCGCTCCTTCCAAAGAGAAACCCGTGGAGCTTTTGGGCTCCACGGGTCTCGTTCTCACTTCAGAGGTTGGGATTCAGGCTGCGATCAGCATGGATTGATCGGGCCGGGTCCTCCGCTGAAGGCGGTTCCAATCAGGTAGATCACGTCGAAGACATCCGTGTTGGAATCGTTGTTCACGTCTCCGCGCGTGATCGGGCAGGTCGGATCTTTCGGATCCGGCGCACCGCTGAACGCGACGTCAATCAACCCGATGACATCGAATACGTCGATAGTGCCATCACCATTCAGATCGCCCTGGTTGGCGCACAGGCACGGATTGCAGGTCGGCGTGGCGACGCAGGTCGCGTAGTAGCACGTCGGTGTGCCCGCGCAGCTCGCCATCGGCGCGCATGTCGGATTGCCCTGGCAGGTTGTCCAGCCCGGACAGGTCGGCGTCTTCCAGCACGTCGCCGTGTGACTGCACGTCGGCTGGTGGAAGCACGAGGCACTGCCGAAGCAGGTTATGCTGCCTTCGCAGGTTTGCAGACCGGGGCAGGTGTGCGATCCCTGGCAGGTCGTGAAGCCCGGACAGGTCTGCTGGCTGGCGCAAGTCACGCCGTTCTGGCAGGTGGTGAATCCGGGGCAGGTCGCGAAGTACTGGCAGGTCTGGACATCCGCGCATGTGATGTGGGCCTTGCAAGTGGTGGCCCCGATGCACGTCGGCGCGCCCTGGCATGTGAACAATTGGCAGGTTACCTGATTCACGCAGGTTGGGGACAACTTGCACGAGGCGGACCACTTGCATGTCGGATTGCCGACACAGGTGGCGAGGCCCTGGCAGGAAATCGTGCCAACGAACGTGGGATGGCATCCCGCCGGATCGCAGGTGACTTGACCCGGACAGGTTACGGTGTGATTGCAAGTCGAGGTTCCGAAGCATGTCTGGAATCCCGTGCAGGTCGGAGCATTGGCGCAAGTGGCCGACCCGGTGGCGCTGCACGTGGTTGTCCCGGGGCATGTCGGCGTACCGGGGCAGGTTCCCGCCGCCTGGCAGGTGGCCGCCACGTCACAGGTCGCGGTTCCAGCGCAAGTCTGGAATCCAGGACAAGTCTGGACGTCTTTGCACGTGGGCGCGCCCGGACAGGTCGCGGCACCGCAACTCACCGTTCCCGGACAGGTCGCCGCCGTACAGGAGGCCGTTCCGGCGCAAGTGGGCAACGGATCGCACGATACTGTGTGACAGGTGGACGTTCCCGCGCAAGTGGGCGAGCCCGTACAACTCGGCTGATTGTAGCACGTCAATGATGTGCCGCAGGTCGGACTGGGCGCGCAAGTGGCACCACCGCCGGCGGCATCGCAACTGACGGTTCCCACGCAGGTCGCCGTGCCGGGACACGACACGGTGTTATCGCACGTCGCCGTCCCCGGACACGTGGTTGTCCCATCGCACGAGACAGTACCCGGACACGTCGGAGTGGCGGAGCAAGTGTTGGTGCCCGCGCACGTCAGGCTTCCCTGACAGCTTGCCTCTCCCGGACATGTGGCCGTATGGCACGTCGCCGTCCCCGGACACGTGACTCCACCGGAGCAAGTGGCGGCCGTGGCCGAACAAGTGGGTGCTCCATCGCAAGTCGCCGTACCGTCGCAGGTCGCCAACGGGGCGCAGGTGGCTGTACCCTGACAGGTGTTCGCACCAGCGCAGGTGGCCTCACCAGGACACGTTGTCGTTCCGGCGCAGGTGTAAGTACCGGCGCATGTGTTTGCTCCACTGCACGTGGGTGCGCCATCGCACGAGATGTTACCGGCGCAAGTTGTCGCGCCAGGACATGTTGCCGCTCCCGGACAGGTCGCGGCCGTGCAGGTTTGCTGATCAACGCACGTCGGCGAGCCCTGGCAGGTGCTGGACCACGCGCAGGTGGCGCTGCCACTGCAGGTGGCTGCCGGATCGCACGTGACTTGCGTGCATGTCGGCGCACCAACGCAGGTGCTGAACCCGGCGCAGGTGGGTGCCGCATCGCAAGTCGGGAATCCCGCTGAGCCGCACGTTGTCGTTCCCTGACAGGTCGGCCAGCCGGGACAGGTTGCGACATCGGAGCACGTCGCACCGCCGGCGCAAGTGGATGTTCCTTTGCACGTGGCATAACCGGCGCAAGTCGCCGTGTTGCTGCACGTCGCTGCGCCATCGCAGCTCGCTGTGCCAGGGCACGTTACGCTATGATCACACGTCGGTGTTCCCGCGCAGGTCGCCGTTCCTCCGGCCGCATCGCACGAGATGGTCCCCGCGCAAGTCGTGGAGCCGGTGCACGATGCCATTCCCGGGCAGGTGCCAACAGCGGCACAGGTCGTGGTTCCGCCGCAACTGGCGGTTCCCTGGCAGGTCGAAGTTCCCGGACAACTGGCCTCGCCGGCACAGGTCGCCGTCTTGCAGGTCGGGTACCCTGTGACCGTCGGCATCGAGTCTGCCCCGGCAGGCTTCACGACATACAACGAAGGTGCAGCCTCACCCTTCACGATCGGCGCCGCGGCCGGCTGCGGAGCATCGGTGGCCGTAAAGTGCTCCACCGACGTCTTCAAACTTTGTTTGTAAAGCGGCGACGGTTGTGGATCGGAGAGCGCGTGAACCCGGGGAGTGAGAGTAAGACACGAAATTACGGTTAGTGCAACGAGCGAGAACCCTGTTCTGAGACGACGTGTGGCCTCGGTAGTTCGGGACGACGCCGTTCCAGATCTACATCGACTCATGGGCCACCTCCTTAGGGGTACCCTGCCTGGTAGAACTGTTTAAGTTTTCTGTCCTTGTCGGACGTGAACACAAGTGCCGGTCGAACAGGCTCCGGCGCAACGAAATAAAAGTAATTCTATCTGGATTTATGTCAAGCGGAAATGACAACTATTTTCATCTTGGTGCACTTTTCCGGGAACCCGATTCGCGGATATTCCAGTGCTCGCTGCGGCTCAACGCGTTGCCGGTGTTTGGGTTAGGACTGCCAAAGCCGACAATTGGGAGGAACGGGGAAGATGGGAAGAGTGAAAATCAACTCATTACATATGTGGAACGGGGCGGGAAGAATCTCCCGCCCCGTTGGTTTTGGGTATGGCCGGCCAATCACGGACAATTGGTCGGGTAAGGTGAACAGAGACACGGGTCACACGGCGGCGTCCCGCCGCTGAAGACGAAGTCGATCAACCGGACTACGTCGAAAACGTCATCGACACCGTCGCAATTGACGTCACCGCGATCGACGTGCGGACAGGTCGGATCGATGGGAGGTGTCGGACCGCCGGAGAAGACGTAATCGATCAAATAGAGGATATCGAACACGTCCGGCACGCCATCATTGTTCAAGTCGCCGGTCTGGTGCAGCCTACAGTCGCATGGGAAGCACTGCGGCACCGCGATGCAGGTCATGTATCCGCCACATGTCGGAACGCCGGCGCACGAAGGCTGCGGCGCGCAGGTCGGATTTCCCTGACAGGTCGTCCAGCCCGGACAGGTCGGTACATTCCAGCAGGTGGCCGAGTAATCGCAGGTCGGCGTGATCGGGCAAGTGGCCGTCCCGGCACAAGTCGCGCTGCCGTCGCAGGTCACCATTCCGGGACAGGTGTTTGAGCCTTTGCAGGTGCTGCTCCCTGGGCACGTCACAACGTCACTGCAGGTCGTGGACCCGGCGCAGGTGGTATATCCCACACACGTCGCCGTGTACGGGCACGTCTGCCAGCCCTCGCAGGTCACGTAGACTTCGCAAGTCGTGGCGCCCTGGCACGTGGCGCCACCTGGGCATGTGTAATTGTAGCATGTGATCTGGTCGATGCACGTGGGGGTGTTGGCGCAGGTGTTCGACCAGGCACAAGTGGCGGTCCCATCGCATGACGTAGTTCCGAGACAGGTCGCCGTGTTGTTGCAGGTCTGATTGCCGTAGCAGGTCGGATAGAGCGTACATGTCGGCTGCGGGTCACACGTCACACTCGTTGCGCCGGCACAGGTCGTGGTGCCGGGGCAGGTCGGATACCCAGGCGAAGTCGGCGTACCGGGACAAGTCGGCGTATTGTCGCACGTGGCTGTCCCGCCGCAGGTGGCGTAGCCGGGGCATGACGGTGTGGTCTTGCAGGTCGGCGAGCCAAAGCAGGTCGCCAACTGGCAGGTCACGGTTCCCGCGCAACTGGCATCCAGGCAGGTCATCGTTCCCGCACAGGTGGGGAGCCCGCTGCAACTGACAATCAAACAGGTCACAGTGCCGGGACAGGTGTGGGCGCCCGTGCAGGTGGCAACGCCAAAGCACGACGGTCCGGCGGCCTCGCAAGTTGGATTCGGTGCACACGTCACCTGGCCCGCGCAACTCGCGAAACCCAGGCATGTGCTGGTTCCAGGGCATGTCAATTGACCGGGGCAGGTGGACGTTCCGGGACATGTGGTCGTTCCGTTACAGGACGCCGTACCGGGACAGGTTGTGGTCGCGGCGCATGTATTGGTCGATCCGCAGGTCACGGTTCCGGTGCAACTGGCCGCTCCGGGGCAGGTATTCTGCCCTGGACAAGTTGCCGCCCCGGGGCAGGTGTTGGCCGCGCCGCATGTCGGCGTGCCCGCACCGCACGTCGGTGACGTGCCGCATGTGGCAGCGGCATCGCAAGTCACCAGGCCGGGGCAGGTCGAGGTTCCGGTACAGGTGCTGGTTCCGACGCACGAGTTTTGCCCGAGGCAAGTCGGAGTTCCCGGGCAAGTGTAGAAGCCCTCGCACGTGAACGTGTAGTGGCACGTCTGGACGCCCTCGCATGTGATATTACCGGCGCATGTCGTCCCTTGGGGACAGGTGGCACCGCCGGGGCAGGTCGGCGCATTGCACGTCATCTGATCGACACAGGTGGGCGCACCATGGCACGTACTGGCCCAATTACAGGTGGCCGATCCACTGCACGTCGCCGACGGCATGCAGGTGATTTGTGTGCACGTGGCGAAACCGACACACGATTGCATTCCTGAGCAGGTCGGCGAGGGATCGCAAGTGGGCATACCGACCGCGCCGCACGTCGTGGTTCCTTCGCAGGTTGGATAGCCGGGGGACGTTGGATTCCCCGGACACGTCGGACCGTTTCCGCAGGTCGCCGTTCCGTAGCACGTCTGGTAACCCGGACATGTTCCCGTCGACCGGCATGTCGGAGATCCTTCGCAAGTCTCCGAGCCTTTGCAGGTCGTCGAACCGTTGCAGGTCGAGGCACCAACACAAGAAACGGAACCATCACAGGTCGTACTGCCGGGGCAGGTCGTTGTCCCCGTACATGTCGTTGTTCCCGCACAGGTGTTCACCGTCGTGCAAGTCGAGGTGTTCAGACAACTGGCGGAGCCTTTGCACGTGGGTGCTCCGGGACAGGTCACCACGTCAGTGCATGTCGCCGTGTTACAGGTGGGATACCCCGGCAAGGTGGGCATCGAATCGGCATCGGCCGGCGACACAGCCGCCAGCGCTCCTCCCCCTTCGGTTGTGTTGCGAACTACGGCAGCCCTCGGACCATCCCGCTCCGCAAACTTGTCGACCGACATCTTCAGGCTTTGCTGGAACAGCGGTGATGGCTGGGGATCGGTGAGGGCGTTGGCTTGGGGGGCGATCAGAAGCAAGGAAAGTACGGCAAGTGCTACGAGCAGCAATCCGGTTGTGAGACAACATCGCATCCGCGGCGTAGTCCCCAAGAGATACTGGCGCATGGGCCACCTCCTCTGGCGTACCCTGAAACGATAAGACGTTATTCTTGTCTTTCTCGAACCTGCATCGCAACAACGGAGCTAGGAACTCCTGACTTTCAATAACTCAATTTACACGCGATTCCGCCGATGTCAAGTGGGCAAGTTCGAATATTCACGTCGAATTCCACTTTGATTGGCATGCGAATTGATCAGGACGCATTATGCCCCAAAAAAGCGGGGCGGGCAATCACGCCCGCCCCGCTTGCGATACCAACGACATCCCGATTACGGACAATTCGTCGGGTAAGGCGTGCACAGGCAGGGGTCGCACGGAGGCATACCGGAACTGAACACGTAGTCAATCAGCCGAACGATGTCGAAGACATCATCGACACCGTCACAGTTTGCGTCGCCGCGATCGATGTGGTAGCACAACGGATCGATCGGAGGCCTGGTGCCGCCGGAGAAGACGTAGTCGATCAAGTAGATGATATCGAAGACGTCCGGGACGCCATCGCTGTTCATATCCCCGAGCTGGTGCTGTGAACAGTCACAATGGCATTGCGGAATCGCCTGACAGGTGGCGTAACCGCCACAGGTCGCCATACCGGCACAGGTGGATTGCGGCGCGCAGGTGAGTGTTCCCGGACACGTGGTCATTCCCTGGCAGGTCTGTGTACCAAAGCAGGTTGCACCGCCCGCACAGGTGGCCGCGCCGCCACAGGTTATCTGAGGACCACACGTCGCACCACCACAGGTCGCGTTGCCGGGGCAGGTGCTGACTCCGGGGCAGGTGGCAACACCCCAGCAAGTCGGCATGCCGTTGCAGGTGGGATTCGGGGCGCAGGTCACGCCGCCCGCACACGACACATCACCGGGGCATGTTCCGAAGCCGGCGCAAGTCGGCATCGGCGCACAGGTCATGACTCCAGCGCAGGTCGTCGTGCCCTCACAAGTCGGATATCCAGCACAGGTCGGGACACTCGAACAGGTCGCCGACTGCGCGCACGTTGTGGTGCCTTCACATGTCGAGTAGCCCGGAGACGTGGGATTATTGGGGCAAGTTGGCCCGTTGGCACACGTGGCAGTACCGGCGCATGTTTGAGATCCGGGACAGGTGTTGGTGGCCACACAAGTGGCGGTACCCGGACACGAGAACTGGCCAGCGCAGGTCGAACCACCGCAGGTGGCTGCCATATCGCAGGTAACCATGCCACCGCAGGTGAACGCCGGCGCACATGTCGTCGTGCCCTCACAGGACGGATATCCCGGTGACGTCGGGTTTTGCGGACAAGTCGGACCACCGGCGCACGTGGCCGTGCCGGAACAGGTTGAGTAGCCGGGGCAGGTCGAAACACTCTTGCACGTGTTCATACCGGCACACGTTGACACACCCTCGCAGGTTGGCTGCGCGAAGCAGGTCACCGATCCCATGCAGGTGGGCGACGCATCGCAAGTCGCCGAGCTCATACACGTCGTGGTTCCCAGGCATGTCACATATCCGGGGGAAGTGGGATTGGTCGCACAGGTTGGACCGCCGGCACACGTGGCCGTCCCATAGCACGTCTGATATCCGGGGCAGGTGCTGACGTCGGCGCAGGTCGCCGTCCCAGGACACGTGGTCTGACCCTGGCAGGTTGTCGCGCAGGTCGGGGATCCAACGCAGGTCACCGCGCTGCCACAAGTCGTCGTCCCATTGCAGGTCGGATACCCTGGAGAAGTTGGATTCTCCGGACAGGTTACACCGCCCGCACATGTCGCGGTCCCGTAACAGGTCGGCATACCCGGACACGACGGTTCATCGGGACAAGTCGGCATGCCGCGGCAGGTCGTCAGATCACCGCAGGTCGGCTGGCCCTTGCAGGTTGGAGTACCGTCGCAGGTCGGAGTCCCTTCGCACGTCGCAAATGGCGGACAGGTCGTCGTTCCCTCGCAGGTCGGGTACCCCGGCGAGGTTGGGTTTTGAGGGCAAGTTGGACCGCCCGCGCACGTTGCGGTTCCATAGCAGGTATAGAAGCCGGGACAGGTTTGCATATCTCGACAGGTGGCCGTCCCAGGGCAGGTCATGCTCCCGGGACAAGTCCCCATGCCGG
Organism: bacterium; assembly: GCA_021813505.1. Classification (GTDB taxonomy): domain Bacteria; phylum Zixibacteria; class MSB-5A5; order WJJR01; family WJJR01; genus JACRMA01. Next base: position 45,053 of record JAKAKI010000019.1, read on the forward strand.
CACATGTAACCGAGATATCGCATGTCGGTCCTCCGACGCAGGTTGCCGCGGCGCAGGTTGGCGTGCCTTCGCATGTCGGGAACCCAGCGCATGTGTTTAACCCGGGGCAAGTTGGTGTGCCGGGACAGGAGTAGGTCCCCTCGCACGTCGTATACCCATGGCAGGTTGCCATATCGGGGCAAGTGAAACTGCCGGGACAGGTGGTCCACCCAGGACAGGTGGGCGTAGCGTCCATGGTCGGCGTGCAGGTCGCAAAACACGTCGAAGTGCCTGGGCAGGTCGGGTATCCCCCACAGGTGGACTGATCAGCGCAAGTCGGGGAGCCCGGACAAGTCCAGGTGCCGGCACAGGTCGCGTAGCCATGGCAAGTCGCCATTTCCGGGCATGTATAGGAGCCGATGCAAGTCGTCGTACCGGTGCAGGTCGCTTGACCCGCACAGGTCGGCGTTCCCGGCATCGTGGCGTTACAGATCGGGCTGCAGGTCGTGGTGCCGGTGCAGGTATAATATCCCGGGCAGGTCGCCTGCCCGCTGCACGTCGGCGTCCCGGGACAGGTATAGGTTCCCTCACACGTGGCGAAACCGTGGCAGGTGCTCATATCCGGGCACGTGTAACTTCCGGGGCAGGTCGTTGCGCCATGACAGGTGGGCGTCCCCGCCATGGTCGGCAGGCAAATCATGTCGCAGGTATATGACCCCGGGCAAGTCGCATAGCCGGGACAAGTCGGGACATCCGAGCAGGTGACCGTCCCAGGGCACGTGGTCGTTCCGAGGCAGGTCGAATACCCGTGGCACGTCGACATATCAGGGCAGGTGTAAGAGCCCGGACAGGTCGTGGTCCCGGGGCACGTCAATCCACCGGCACAGGTCGAGCTGCCCTGCATCGTGGGATAGCAGCCGGGATTGCATGTCGGTGTACTGGGGCAGGTCGTGGTGCCGGTGCAGGTCGCATAGCCCGGACATGTGGACTGGTCGGGACAGGTCGGCGTGCCGGCGCAGGTGGTGGTCCCGGCGCAGGTCGAGAATCCGTGGCAAGTGGACATGTCGGGACATGTAAAGGAACTCGGGCATGTTGTCGTCCCCTTGCAGGTTGCTTGCCCGGAACAGGTGGCCATGGAGCAACTGACACCACAGGTCGTGGTGCCCTCACATGTGATCGAGCCGCCGCAGGTCGGCCATCCCTGGCAGGTCATGGTGCCGACGCAGGTCGGGAAACCTTGCATCGTGGGCAGCGAATCGGCATTCGCCGGTTTCACAGCCGGGCTGGCCGCCTTGGCCGCCGCGGCCGCGGGGCCGTGGTCTTCGAACCGGTCGATGGATGTTTGCAGACTTTGCTGGAACAGCGGCGATGGTTGCGGATCGGAAAGACCCCAAGCCGTTGGAGAGTGAAGTACGATGGTGAGGATCGCCGCCACCGTGAGACAACATGGCGACAACAATTTGCCCATGCCCTTACGCATGACACACCTCCTGCGAGTACCACTCGGTCAGTAAACGGACTTTCGGTCGTCTCCAATTGGCCAGGGTGAGATTCCGGCCAACACCCCGGAGCACGCCTCATTAAACATAAGCCACCCCTGCCGATTGTCAAGAGTTGAAATGCATGTTTTCATAATACTGATCGAATTAGCCCTGATTGGCAAGTCCAGCCGCTCCCGGCCCAACGTGTTGGCCAGACGGCAACCTGCTCAGACGGCGGCATTTGCTGAGATCCGGACACCCGGCACGGCGGCTGGGACAACGGGGTCAGGCCTGACAGGATAAAATCAGTACGATTTCTGGGCCGATGGTCACGATTTCGCTACCAAGTCGGGGAGCCACCGTGTATCATCCATCTGAGCGAGAGGATAATTGGAGGGAACCACATGACATTTTGGTTTTTGGCTCTCTTGGCGGCGGCCACGCGGGCGCTCGGTGATTTCCGCGACCCGATCTATGCCATGGCGGCCGCCATTGCGCTGGGTTTCGTGTGGCGTGATTTCCCCTCGATTCGCATTTGGGGGCGCACAATCAACTGGCTGCTGCGCTGGTCGAGCTGGGCGCTGGCGGTCGGCGTGTTTGCCTGGCTGAACATGCCATTCAAGATCATTGTGGCGACGGCGATTGTGTGGGCATTCGACCGGTTCGGCGCACCCGAGAAGCGGGGACGGTTCGGTGCGCTGGTGGTCACCGGGGCGTTGTACTCGTTCTGGTGGACGATCTTCTTTCAGCTTCCACCCTTCTACCGGCTGATTTCCGAATGGTCCTTCTCATACACGCATTTGATCACCGGCGCCATGCAGAAGCCGCTCATTCTGGGGCCCTCGGCCTCAGCCGCCGACCTTCTGATTCTTGGCCTGTGCGCGATTGTCGCGGTGACTCTGACCGCCCGGCAGCGGCGTTGGGCATGGGCGATTGTCTGGGCGGTTCTGCTGGAAGCGGGACGGATCATCTATATATGGACGGCGCCGGCGATCCTGACATTGATCGGCAAAGTCATCCCCATCTCATCAACGCCCCATCTGGACCTCCCCTGGGTGTATCTGATCTTTGTCGCCTGTGTGATGTGGCTGTGCCAGCGCGCGGTTGAAAGCGGCCAAGCAGTGGCCGGCGGCAAAGTGGAAGTTCGCTGGAAGTACGCGACCGCGGTGATCGTTGTGCTCGGTTTCATTATTGCCGGAGTGGGATCGTACACCAGCCGGCCGATCCGAGTGCTCTTCCTAGACCGGAAGACGCTCGACATGGGGCTGCCGCATCATGGATCTTATGGCGACCGGTCAGGTGGAATGTTCGGCTATCTTCCCCCCTTCCTTGCGGCGTCGGGATACACGGTGATCGAGCGGGATCTGTCGCCGGGGCTCCTGGACTCGGTTGATGTGATCTTCATGGCCAACGTGCTGAAGAAGTTCAGTCCCACGGAGCGCGACCAGATTTGGAAATTCGTTGCCGATGGCGGCGGACTGCTGATCGTGGGCGATCATACCGGGACCGACGCGATTCGCGATCCAACAAATGATCTTCTGGCTCCCTGCGGGATGGAAATCAATTTCGATACAGCAGATCCGTTGCGGCACAGTTGGGTTTCTGAAAAGAGTTTTCTCTTTCATCCGGCGGGCCGCTCCGGCGGTGTGATGGATGGGGAGTTGTGGCTTGGCGCCTCGATCACTCCGGGGCCCAACGGCGAGCCGTTCATTGTCGGACGCGGGGCGTTCTCGGATCCCGGGGACCTGAACAATAAGAACCGATCGTATCTCGGCAATCTCGCTTACGATCCGGGGGAGCCGCTGGGGGACGTTGTCCTCGCGGCGGCGGCGCACTGGGGCAAGGGAAAGGCCGTATTGCACGGGGATACTTCTCCGTACCAAAACGGCACAATCGTGCGCTCGTACTCGATGATCAACCGCACGATCCGCTGGCTGGCCAATCGTGGTATATCGAGCATCCTGGACCGCTGGCGGAATTGGCTCCTGGCAATCCTTCTGGGTGTCGGAGGGACTCTATTGGTATTCGCAGCGAACCGGCAGCCCAATCTGATCCTCGCCGGACTGCTGATACCAGCCGTGAGTGTCGCGCTGTGGTCGGCGATTCCCGGTCCGAGGGGATCGACCTGGATACCCAAGGATTTCCGGCTGGCGTTGATCGACACCGGGCACAAGGAGCTGTTCGACGGGATGGCTTGGGAGCCGGCGTCCACCGGAGGATTGGAATTCAATCTGATGCGTAATGGTTATGCGCCGCGATTCGCCGACACTCCGGCACAGCTCGATTGCGATTCCGCCTCTCTCTATATACTGTCTGCCCCGTCCGTGGCCCCGTCAGGCGAGACCATTAACCGGTTTGAGCGTTACGTGAACAACGGCGGCTGGCTGCTGGTCAATGCCGGCTGGAATCTTGAACCGAAAGTTCATGATCTTCTCGACCGGTTCGGCGTGACGATGCAGAACATCCCCCTGGGGCAGACGATGGGAGTGGCGTTCGGTGATTCGGTGCGGATGGCCGACGCGTACCCATTGGCGGGCGATGGTCCCGGTATCGAGAATCTGATCACCGCGTATGACTACCCCGTGGCGAAGCTCGTGCACCGCGGGCGGGGCGGCGTTGTGGTCATCGGCGATTCGCAATTTCTTTACAACAAAAACCTGGAAGGTCAGAACGAGCTTCTGGTCATGGAGAACGTCACCTTCTTCCGGAAACTGATGGACCAGATCAAAGGACCAGCTAAGCCATGAAGAGATTCTACATTTGGGGCATGATTGCATGGGCAATCGGCTGGCTGTTCTTGTGGCCCAACCCCGATATTTCGAACAGTACGTTCCTCTGGCTGGCCGGGATCGGGACGTGTCTGATATTGATCGCCGGCTGGGGTGAATCGGCTGCGCCGATGTCGAACCGCTGGCCCTGGCGCGCGGCCGTGCCGGGCGCTGCGCTGGCTGTGTTCTGGTGGTGGTTTGGCGATGTCTCGTACGGCGGCGTCGTCTTAATCGCCGCCGCCACAGCAGTGCTTGTGATCGCGGGCCGTTACCGCATCGGACGGTTTGTGGGGAATGGGCTGATCGTCGCCGGCACGGTTGGCGCGCTGCAGCTCGTCGGACTTTACCTCTACTTCGTTTATCTCGGACCGCGTGGGCATGGCACGTCGATACCGACGTCGATTCTCGCGTCGGCATTCTCCCTGTTCGGAATCAAGGCAACGGCGCTGGCCGACGGGCTTCGCCTGCTGGCAACCGACCGGATTTACCATGCTGTTCCGACGGCCAACAACATGGGCTTGCCGGTCTTCATTCAGATGGTGATGGGGCTGGTGGCGCTGGCGTTGGCCGGCAAGATCAAAGTCCGTTCGATCTTCATCGGCGGGATTATTCTCACGGTGTTCGCGTTCCTGCGTTACGCCGTGATCCTGCTTTGGGATTACAACCAGGGCGGGATGGTGGACACCTACTGGTCGCAGACGATTCTCGCCTGGACGGTCTGGCCGATCGGGTTGTTCCTGCACCATCTGGCGCAACGAGTCACCCCCGTCACATCGTCGGCGACGGCGATGTCATCGCATCCAACCCCGGAGCCGTTATTCCCGCGGCGGCTGTTGGTGGCGATTGTCGCCACGGCGCTGGGGATGTACCTGTGGACCGCATTCGAGGGATATCATCCCGCCGGTGAACGGAAAGCCGGGCGGATGCTGATCGACGAATTGCACTCCGACTGGGAATGGACGGAGATGCCGTTCGACACAATCTGGTATGGCCAGCAATCGACCTACAATTTCTACAGTCTGGCGGAGTTCTGGAAGAATTTCTACACAGTGGATCGCGGTCACGACACGCTGACACCGGCACTGCTGGAGAAGTACGATATCCTCGTCCTCAAAGTGCCGACCTCGCCTTATAGCCCAAAGGAGATCGAGGCGGTCCACGATTGGGTCAATGACGGCGGCGGGCTTCTGATTGTCGGGGAGCACACGAACGTGTTCGGCTATGCGACGTTCCTGAATCCGGTGATCGCGAAATTCGGCGTGCGCTACACCGCTGACATCGTCTATGAGCTGAAGACCGGCGATTTGAATTTGCATCGAAAACCGGAGCTTCTCCCTCACCCGATTGCGCAGAACATGCCGATAGATTTTCTCTTCGGGGGTCCGTGCAGTATGTGGGACGATCTGTCTGCGCGTTCGATTATCACGGAGCGAATGATCAAGACGCTCCCCGCCGATTACACGCAACGGAACTTCTTCCCGGAACGAAATATCCAGACGTCGTACCGGTATGGAATCTTCTCGCTGGCGATGTCGACCCGATATGGCAAAGGCCACATCGTGGGATTCGGCGACTCGACCATCTGGTCGAACTTCTTTGTGTTTATTTCCGGCAAATGGGAATTGGCGCTGGGGCTTGCGGAGTACGCCAACCGGAAGGAGTCATTCCAGTACTGGCGAATACTGGCCTTCCTGTTCGGCGCCGGCCTGCTTATCGTGGGGGCAGTTGCGGCGGGGGGCCTGAAGCTGGAGGGATGGGTTTGGTTCGCCGCCGTGGCCTGTCTGACGTTTGGCGGGTCGGCGCGGCTGTTCGAATCGATCAACCGTAAGAACTTCCCGCTCCCGACCCCGCATACGGCATTCGCGCAACTGAATTTCGAACGGGAGCACTCGCAGTTTTTCCTGCCGGAGTTGCGGCTGGCGCGGGAGCCCGATAAGGACTTCAGCACGTTCTACCTGTGGACACAGCGCGTGGGCGTGGTCCCCCTGCGGTTTCCCACGCTGGAAGAGGCGTTGGCCCAGCCGGGAGCGCTCATGATTATCGATCCGGGGACGCCGTTCGATCAGAATGAACTGAAGCGTTTGAAGGATTTTGTGGAACGGGGGAGCACGCTCTACATCTTCGATGATCCACTGAATCGCATGACCACATCCGCACCGCTGATGGAACAGTTTGGCATGTCGTTCGATTTGCGGCCCGTCTCGTTGCCGGCGGCCGGAGCGGTGGATCTCAGTCCCACTTTGTGGCAGGCGGGCGGACGGGTCATTGGCGGCGACCCCATCGTCGCGCTGCCCGACGGCACAGCCAGTTGCGCGATCAAGAGGATCGGCGCAGGACAAGTCATTGCATTTGCCAATTCCCACATCTTCGAACGAAAGACGATGGGTTACACGGCGATGATACCCAATCCGATTCAGAATACGATCAGCCAGTTCGAATACCGTCTGATGAGGTATCTTAATTATCCGCCCAAGTCGGCTTCGGCTGACTCCACGGCGGCGACCAGCGAGAAACGAGACTAACGTATGGCAGAGAATGCATTGCAGAAAATCGGGCAGGTGAATCTGATCCTGGTGACACTGCTGGGAATACTGGTCGGCGGGATCGGGGGGTACATGGTCGGCGTACGGGGGCCAATTGCCGTCACGGCCGACCCCGGTGTGGCGCCGCCGGATCCGTTCGCACTTTCCGCGGCCGACGAGTACATTATCCAGGGGTTCTCGTGCCCAGCGCCGGCGTGCCAGGATCCGCTGCTCACCTGTCACTGCGAAATCGCGAATGGGGTCAAAACCTCAGTTAAAGAAGAACTCCAACTCGGTAAAGACGGATCGGTGATTCGGGAAGAACTGATCGCAAAATATGGCCCGCAATTAAGAAAGAGCATGTAAGGAGGCTCAGATGAACGGTACCAAGGGGAATCCGATCAATGCGATTCTCATGGCATTGGTGGGATTACTAGTCGGGTTTATCGGCGGATACTTGATTGGACAAAGCCGCCCTCAGCCGGTGGCGCAAGTGGCCACCGTGGCCGGGCAAAACGCACCGGTCAATTGCCCCCACGATCTGCAACCCCAGGATGCATGGATTGAGGCTGGGTTCCGTTGCCCTGCAACCGACACAGTCCAAGTTCTCCTCTCCGATTGTCATTGTCCGGTTGCGCACGCCCTCAAAGACCGAATCAAAGCCGACCTCGCCCAGGGCAAGCAGGGGGCAGAGATTCGTCAGTCGCTCATCACCGAGTATGGAGACCGCCTGAAGTTGCGAGGGGAAGCCTCGCTGAGGTAATTCAGTTCTCCATCAGGGTCTCGACCAGGTAGATGTGGCGCGGCCGCCCTCGGCCGCGTACACGAGTGAAGCTCGTGCACCTTTTGGGGCGGCATTCCGTGAAGAGATTCGACGCTTCGCGTCGATCGCGGCCGAGGGCGGCCGCGCCACATTTCCTCGCCAAAGGCCATCGTTTGCGTAATGGGCATGGGCAGGATGCCCATGCTACCACCGACGGCAATCGATTTCATGTAATTGCCTTGACAGGCTTGGGCGTACGGGGGAGATTCTGGCTGCACAGAAAGTTGCGTTGGCAACGGGAACTCGAGGGATCGAGGATCGTGTATCGGCGAGGAGGAGGGAGCGATGAGCCTGATAACCAGAGTCCAGAATATTGCTCTGCGGCCAAAGGAAGAATGGCCGGTGATTGCGGGAGAGACGACCAGTGTTGCGTCGCTGTACACTGGAGTCATCGTACCTCTCGCTCTCATCGGGCCGGTGTGCCTGTTTTTGAGCGCGCTGATATTCGGACAGAGAATTCCCGTCCTGAATGTGACGGTGCATCCCGCGGCTGGAGTTTTGCTCGGATCACTGATTGTCAGTTATGTGCTGACACTGGTCGGCGTCGGCATCACGGCGGTCATCGTCGAGAAACTGGCCCCGACTTTCCAATCATCGGGAGATCTCGCGCAGGCATTGAAACTGGTGGCCTACTCGCAGGCGCCGTTCTGGGTGGCGGGAGTGCTCAATCTGATTCCGTTTGTCGGCGTGCTGACTCTCCTTGTCGGGCTCTACGGACTGTACCTGGTCTACCTGGGGATGCCGACGGTCATGAAAACACCGCCGGACAAAGTGCTTCCCTATGTGCTGGTTGTGATTGGGATCTCGATCGTCGTCTGGATCGTGATCGCCGTTGTCACATCGACAATTGTCGGAACCGGGGGCATGCTGGGCAACGGGGCGTGACGGGTTACACCTTGAATAGAAACGGGATGAGGCGCCGCGTGCGTTGGGCGTAGTTTGCATACACCGGGCCAAGCGCCTCGTTCAATGCGGCCTCTTCGATCCGCACACGGTGGAGAACAGCCAGGGTGATGGGGATGAGAATGATCACCACACTCAGGGCGTCGCCGAACGCGAGACCGAGACCGAGAAATGACAAGAGCATACCGGTGTAAGCGGGGTGGCGGACCCGCCGGTAGATCCCTCTATCAATCAGGCGCTGACCCGTCGCAATCGCAACATCGACCGTAAAGAACTCTTTCAGTGTCATGATTGCGGTCCAACGGACTGCGAGCCCGGCCATGATCAGAACCAGGCCGGCGATCCTCCAAACATGAACACTCCCCGGCAGGGGAAGCAGGCGATTGGCCGCCGCGAAATATCCAACAGTGATTGACAGCGTAATCGCCAGCCAGAGGGTACGCTGTGATCCTGAGTCGGCCGATTCGGCGCCACGATTCCGTGACCGTTTCGTGACAAGCAATACCAATTCTGAGAGGACCCAGAGTGCGCTTGTGACAATGAACAACAGGTTCAAATTCATCATTTGAAGATGCTACGGCCTTACGCGCCATTGAGTTTCAGCATTCGCTACGGGGTATGTGACAGGAAATGTGGCGCGGGCGCCCTCGCCCGCGTTCTCAGGCGAACCCTGAGAATATTTGGTTCGAGTGCGTCCCGCGAAGGAGATTCGCCGCTTCGCGGCGAACACAGGCGAGGGCGCCTGCGCCACACCTGCTCCTGCTTGGTTGCCAAAGGGCAAAGGTTGCGCCCCTGCCATGAGCCGGACGTCCGGTCCAAGGGCACGGATTGAGCTTTGAAATCAATGTCGGATTAGAGTTTTCCCCTAAAAGGAGGGATCCCCGCCCCGTAGGATCGGGGCGGGGAGATTGCGTCAGCGGAACAAGGAGGTGGCATTGTCCCGCATCGTGCTCACACCTCTTATAACAGGCGTTCCCATGTGGGGTTCCATTTTTCTTCACCGGAAATATCAATTTTCACCACACAGTTCACTTTCCAGAGGAACACAATCCGTTCCCCGACCGCCAGAAGTTGCGCCATCCCCGGGACTTGATTAAGCCGGAAATACGCGACGGAATAGGGCTTGATCTTGATGGTGTCCAGCAAGGACTTCGACGAAAATAGGGCCCAATCAGTCCAGATTCCATTGATCAGGGTGAACTGGCGTCCGGCGGCGGAAATCGAGGGGGGTATGGCCGTCGAAGTCCGCGGCGCTGGTGCCCCGTTCATCGCCTCCGCCGACATGGCCCCCTTGAGCTTCGATTCACCGATATCACGCTTCGTGGCGGCCTCGTCCATTTGGATCATCTGGCGCTCACGAGTCACGACGATCTTCTGGTGATCTGGTACCACAGCCTGTCCGGGAGCTACTGTCGACGGGGGCAGAGACCTTCCTCCACGGAGGTGGGTGCGGTCGTTGCGGACCGTAACTCCGGAGCCGGTGAGACCAGGGCGGGTTGCCAGCCTCACCTCTTCAGGAGCGGCGAGGAACGCCGTGTATGGCGTCATGATTCCATACTTCTTGGAGAGGCGGATGACCTCATCTTTGACTTCGCGTGTTTCGCCGTTCCGGCGCATATCCTCCAGCAAGTTCCCGATCCGCCGCCCCGCCCAGAGTTTGGGGATGAATTCGTAGCGGCCGGATCTCGAGGTGAATTCGGCATTGAAGACATGGCTGACGGCGGCGGCGCCACGAGTACCCGTCAGGCGCGCCGTCACATTCGCATCCTCATCGAACCGGCCGACCACGACAATCTCGGAGCCGGCGAAGACATCGGGAAGATCGAATGGGTACACGTCGCGCACATCAACCCCGGTGAACTGGAGTTTGCAGTCGCTTAGGACCGGGCGGCTGATTTTGCTGAAGAAGCTCGAGACCGCGATTTCGACGTCCTCCTTGGGAGCGACATACGACGACTGCCCCTTCCCCTCGGCAGCGAGATCGTTCAACAGCGCAGCATTGAGATCGTAACCGACACCAAAGGTGAAGAGGCGCACGTTGCTGGTATTGTGGGCGGTGACGCTTTGCTTGATGGCTGCCGGATCGCGTGGTCCGACGGTCGGGAGTCCGTCCGTCAGGAAGACCAGGTACTTTGGGCGTTTCGCGCCGTCGAACATATCCATGGAACGTACGAGTGCACCTTCAATGAAGGTGCCACCCTCGGCGTCGACATAGTAGAGGAAGCGGTGAGCCGAATCAACATTGGCTGCGGTCGCCTGGCGCAACGAACTGGCATAGGGTTCAATACGGTCATTGAACACGATCAAACCGAAGCGATCATCCGGATTGAGTTTGCTCAGGCAGAACTTCAGCGCCGCCCGTGCCTGCGTGAGCTTCTCCCCTGCCATGCTGCCCGAGTGATCGAAGCAGAAGACAACGTCCTTGGGGACGATCGCGTCGTTGCCGGCCTCTCCGGGGGCAATGATGGCCATGAAGTAGTTCTGGCCGGCATCATCGGTTGTGGTCAGAAACTGGGCGCCGACTTCGCGTGCGTCGAAGGTGCAAAGGAGATGAAGATCGGATTTGGGACCATCGGCACGCGGTGTGGCGGCGATTGTGGCCCGGTGCGAGCCGTCGTAGGTGACCTTTACTTCATGCGTCGGCGAGGTGACCGCTTTGAGCACCGACTGGGTTTCAATGTTGCCGATCAGCGAGATGGACGCGCCGGGAGCTGCGCGTTCGCCGGACAATGGGAAGGCGAAATCGGTGGTGCCGAAATCCGCCACCAGGGGATGTGTGTAGTACAATCTGATCTTGGCATCGGAGTTGGGCTGAATCGGATAGATTCGTGCCTTGAGAAGCTGGCGATCGACATACTCCAGCAGCGCCGGGTCCTTCATGCGGCGCACGATCGATTCGTACTCGTTGCGCGCCGCAGTGGCGTCAAGGAGTTCGGCGCGAATCTCTTCGCCATCCACGAAAAGCGAGAACTTGTCGACTGCCGCTTCGGGCGGAAGCGGGAACAGGTAGGTTCCCTCGAGCACCCATTGCGAGGAGTTGTGATAGGTGCACTCGACATTGACCTGGGCGGCGCGGTCCGACAGATCGACACGCACGACCTCCGTGGTCAGTTGCAGCGCCTCGGGATTGTATGGATGCTGCACGGATGGGGTGACGATGATCATCGCGGACACATTGGCTGCCGCGAGGATACATCCCAGCACTGCGACGAGTCCCGCCACGGTTCGGGGGACCGATGACCTGGACATGACGACCTCCTTTAATGGCTCATGGCCATTCGACCGGCGTGTTCAC
>JAKAKI010000023.1 GCA_021813505.1 bacterium
ATCCGTTTTTGAGACGGCTGGATCGCAACCGCCGAATCCTTTGTGAGATGATAGACTTCCGAGTGAGAACTCGAGTTCCCTGTAACGAAGAGCAAGAATGTTGTGAAAACGAGTATGGTTTTTGTATGCATGGATTCCTCCATTGCCGCACCCACGGGTACGGCTGAATACTGCGTACCGAGATCATTGCTTTGGACGCAGACCAGTTCCTATTGCCCCGGTCAGCGGGACATCACCCGGTAACCAGATCGCCTTCTCTTCCTGGAGGGTCACCAGATTGATCACATAGAACGGCCCGCCTTTGCCGGGAGGCGGGGCCAGGACGGCGCGCTTCCCGTCAGCCAGAAATTGAATCTGCGCATTGTAAACCCAGTCGCTGAAGTCTTCCTCGTTGAATCGCTTCAAGTGCGTGTTTGTGGTCAGGTCAAAAACATCAGTCGTTAGAGGGGTGAACTCCGGACGGCTGAGATCGCTGGGATCAGTCACAATCGCATAGTGGCCGTCGTCGCTGATTGCGACCCTACCACCAGCAGCCGCGAGCCAGTGCTGGAACAACGTAGCCCCCGTGGTGACGTCGCCTATCACAAACCAAACGTCCCTGGGGCTACTCGGACCCAAGACCAGAACCCGCTGACCGTCGGGATGCAACACGACTCGATAAGTGGATATGATCTCGCCTGATTGCAGCCGCGGGATGTAGCTACCCGACACTGCCCCGGTCTCGATATCAAGTACCCGAATACGCTGATCGGGCCCGGGAGGACTCGCGACTCTTGCTGTGGTCACAGCAATCTTCGCACCCATGGTTGGCCCGTCACGCCAGTAGAGGCTGTCGTCCACTAGTCGGAAGTCCTGTAGGGTCGTAGCATCAACCTTGGCGCTGAAGAACAGCACGTTGCCCAGTAGTATGCACTCCCCGTCTTTGACCAGTGTCATATGGCCGATTGGCCCAACCCCGTCAAGCTCGGCGACAACTAGCTTGGATCGAGCGTCGACTTTGATCAGGTCGCCGGAAACAGGTCCTCGCGCTACTGACACGTAGAGCCACCGCCCGTCAGGCGATACGACCATACTGTAGCTGTTGCCGAGCCCCGGGATCGAATCGATGAGCGTGAGGCTGTCCGCGTCGTAGACATACATTTGATCGGTGTTGTTGCAGCCGACATAGATGTTGTACTTGAGGGGCTTCGGCTTGTCGGGCTTGCTGCAGCCGATCAGCAATAGACTCACGCCGACCGCGGCAATGCAGCCCAGCATGGTGACACGACATACGATCTCGATGCAATCCCACGACACACACCAGATATTCGACTTGTGGCTTGTCATACGACTCCTCTTTCACGCTTAAGGTCATCGCGCTTGCTGAATCAGCCTTTTGAGTCTACATTAGTTGTGCCTCCTTTCTACTACGAGGCCCGCCCAGGCGCTCTTGGTTAGCTCGGGTGCTATCGTCGGAGCGCCGGGCGGTTCGTTAATCTCTTCATGTGAGTTTCCCCCGAAGACTTGGAATGAAGAGGCAAAAGCAGAGGCAGTCCTGCTAAACCACAAGCATGCCGCCCACCTTGATGCGCCACCCAAACCTCCGGGTCGGTTCTTTGATTCGTTGCTACAGCCCAGCACCGCCGGGACGCGGCACTGTACTCTCAGGTTAATGGGGCAGCAGAACGGTGTCAAGCGAAATCTTGAAAGTCAAGTATATTGGTATTGTGTGCCCGAGTAACCTGCCGATTCTCAACGCCTTAGGAACGACAGTTCATCCACCTGACACCCTTCCCGGTTACTCAATCCAGTAACTAGGGTCGAAAGGCATAGGTGATCTGAATCCGCTTGCGCACCGAGCGGGTGATGTCGGCGCCGGTGCGGTCCCTGCCTTCAAAATCGATGATCAGCCAGTAGTCGCCGGGACGGACACGGTGGGAAATCTGGAACGATGACTCGAAGATCGCCCGATCGCGTTCCGGTTGATCCACCCGGGCATAAAGCAGATCCAGAATCGGCCTGCTGGATTGCGACGGCTGTTGCAGCTTGCGCAGATCCCCAGTCAAGTCGGCGCCCGCCCAGCGGAACAGAGGCGCTCCCAGACTGTCGGCGGAGACCACCGGTTTGCTGACACTGACCACTCCCCTGGCACCAACACGTACGCGCTCGAGATAGACCTTCGTCGTGTAAGCCCACCGTTCTCCCGGCGGCAGATACATCTCGACATAGGGCGAGATCGTGTCGCCTTTGACAAAGCTGGGAAACGCCGTCCCCTGAAGCTCACGGTTCTCGCGATGCACACGGGGCGCGATTCCCGGACCCCTGGGACCATGCTTGTAGACGAGAAGCAAGTCGCTGGTGCCGTCGCCCGCAAATGGGGACGGCAGGATCAGAGTCTTCTCGCCGCCGCCGGAATTGTTGTGCCCGCCCGCGATGGATACCTCCAGCGTGTATCGCCCCGCGTGAAGACCCGTGAGCTCGAAATAGAATGGAATGCTCAGGCTGCGGCGATTGGCGGTCACTCCGAGGACCAATCCGGCCAATCCGAGCTCTCTGGTCTGCCGGCGCGTATCCAGCAATCGTTCGCGTTCGCTGGGATTCTCGCCGAGAAGATTCAGAGTGGCGCCGAGTGCATCGCCTGCGATCGTCGCTCCGGTCAGGTCGTCACCCCACACGGCCGCTGTCACCCAAACGTCGTATGTCCCATCGCGGTTCGGGAACGACACGGCGTCGATCGCCGGGTAGATCGGTTTGGCCGGCTCCGGCTGATCGGCCAGAAGCGGCAGTGTCGCACTGGGCCAGGTGTGAGTCGATTCGGCCACCGCCGCCAAACCGGTGTCCTGGGCATCCCACCAGTAGAAGAACCCGAGGGTGGTATCACCCCCGCCACCAGGAACACGAATATTGTAATCGGTCACCCACCAGGCCGACGGAGGCCCAAACCGAATGAAATAATTCCAGCGCACATCCCCCTGGGGGTTCCACACCTGCCCCGCGCAATGCGCGCTGTCCTTCGCCCACGCCAAACCCGCCATGGCGCGATTCCACGTCGTTGAATCGCGCGTGATGTATCGATCCGCACGCGCACGAAAGGTGTCTCGCGTGATGGCGGCATTGAAATCATAGTCCCAGTCGGCCGAATCCAAAATCCGAATGACCGCCGATTCGGTCGCGAAGCGCGTGCTATCGTCTGCCGTCAGTCCGGAAGGAAGTGGCCGGAAACCGGACTCGATCGGTATGACCTTTGTCGTCACACATGATTGGGGAACCAAGCCGCAAAGCGCCGCCAGCAGTTGCATAAGCACAATGGAAGCAGTTCGGCCTGCCACACCAGATCGCCTGCCCATGCGAACCCTCCCCGTTTACAAGACCAATACACGCATGCCCGCTGTCCTATTCCCGGCACCCTGCTGCAGAATTAGGTCTTTCATCACGCCCCGGAACTGCGGCGTACGAGCGCAGAGAGATCGATTTATACATGGGAGCTTCCTTTCCAATTTCAAGTGAACTCCTTTGTCAGGGCCGCGGCCCGATATCGAGACCACCGTCGATGTGTAAATCCATGGGAGGAAGCGTGGTGGTCTGGTAGGTCATGTCCTGGACGTTGAGCAGGCGTAGCGGCTCGCCATTGTGGCCGTCGGCTCGACCTGACAGGACGGCATGCCTGTTGTCCGGCAGAAACCGCACTTGTGATTCACGGGCAAGAATATCCGTGAACTTCTTGACCAGGATCATCCGGTCGAGATCAATGACACTCAGAGCGTATTCCATCCCGAGCATTCCCGGAGGTTCGGTGACCACGGCCACGGAGCCATCATTGCTGATCCCCACCTCTCCCTCTACACTGGACACAGTCAGGGGAGACTCGTAGAGTGTTTGTCCGGTGACCATGTCGCCAATCACAAACCAGGCGAGACCCAAGATCAGCACCCTCCGGCCGTCCGGATGCAGTCGGGCATACCGGGGAAGAAGCGCCATGCGATTAGATAGATGTGGCACCATCCACCCGCGGGATTCACCGGTCGAAGCATCGATAATTGTCACGACCGAGTCTTTGATCGAGGCGACAAGGTTACCCGTCGATGGCCCAAACATGCCTGAAGAACTGCCAGGAAGGTGCCTGATCACGGTCCCGTCCTCAGGCCGCAGAACGTTGGCGCCACTGAGTAACTCCTTCCCGTGCGAAAGGAACTGCAGGTGCCCTCCGAGAGAATCGCGTCGCCACACTACCTGCTTACTTTCGATGTCGATCTTCGAAAGTGCGGCGTAGCTGTATCTGTCTTCCCGATCAACGACGTAAAGAGACCTGCCATCGGGCGAAGCCGCCAGAATTTCCGGATACTGTTGCCGCACAATTGAGTCGAGGAGCGCCAGGCTGTCGGCGTCGTAGATGAAGATCCGGTGACTGACGCCGCGATAGATGTTGTACTTGACCTCGTTCGGCTTTGTCGACTTCCCGCAACCAGCGATGAGCAGACAAGCTGCGGCTGCTACGAGGACAAGAGCCCAACTGGCGCGAAGGGCAAATTCAACTGTTCCCCATAACGGGGACCGAGGACTGGCATTGCTCGTAGTCATTTGACTCCTCATTCTACCTTCGATTCATCTCCGTTGCCTGGTCCCCCGCAACTCGGGGCGTGTTGAAATACCGCCGTTGGATCGTTCCCGTGAATACTGGTGGGCGGAGCCCACCCTACGAATTCCGTGCGAATCACGCAAGTAGGGTGGGCTTTGCCCACCTTCTTTCTCCGCCGCTCGAGGATTTGCAGGTTTTTCGACACGGCCCTCAAAGCAAGTGTTTTCGAATGCGAATCAGATTCCACAATTAGAAGGGTGCTCGGAAGTCCCAACTTCCGGGAATCCGATCGTGAAGCGAATCTACCTGCAACAGAGGGGCGTGTTGAATGACCATCACCGCAGTGAATTCGAGGGGCTGGACAGGAGTGTCCGGCCTCTTTCAACACACCCCAGAGCTGCAGGCCGCCCACCTACCAGCCCAGTCACCCAAGGAAGCCTCAATATCTGGACCCTCCCAGTCTACACATCCCTCTACACTTATGCCCTGCGTTCTATTCCCGGCCACTTAGCGAAGCAGGCCGCTTGCATGACTAATCCCCATGTGACATCTTTATCATGAATCTCAGGCACCATACGAGCTTGAACAGGAGGTGTGCAATGAACTGGAAATCCGTCCTTGGTACAATCGTCATCGTTGCGATGATCTCAGCCGTTGCGGTAGCGGGCGAGACGTCATCGCTCCGGCCCGTATCGACCTTTTCCATTGTCGCACGTGACTCGGTGACCGGCCAGTTGGGGGTTGCGGTGCAATCGCACTGGTTCTCGGTGGGGCCGGTGGTGCCTTGGGCCGAGGCCGGCGTCGGCGCCATCGCCACCCAGTCATTCGTGAAGATTGATTACGGCCCGGACGGACTTGATCGGTTGCGCAAAGGCGAAACTCCCCGGCAGGCGCTGGACGCCATGCTCGCCGCCGACTCCGGGCGCGAGGTGCGCCAGGTGGCGATCCTCGACGCCAAAGGCAATGTGGCGGCGCACACCGGGAACAAGTGCATCATCTACGCCTCCCACATCACCGGGCCGGGATTCTCGGTGCAGGCGAACCTGATGGAGGATTCCACCGTGCCCCGCGCCATGGCTAAGGCCTATCGCGAAGCAAAGGGCCACTTGGGAGACCGCCTCCTCGCCGCATTGCGTGCCGCCGAGGGCGAAGGCGGTGACATCCGCGGACGGCAGTCGGCCGCCATCCTGATCGTTGACGGCCAGCGGCATGAGAAACCCTGGCAGGGGAAGCTGGTTGAGTTGCGGGTAGAGGATCATCCCGATCCGATCGGCGAGTTGTCGCGCTTGTACCGTCTCAACGAAGCGTACGACTGGATGAATCGCGGCGACGTCTACTCGGAAAAGAAACAGTGGGACAGCGCGTCAGTGGCCTACGGCAACGCCGAGAATCTGGCGCCCCAAATCGCCGAACTGCCGTTCTGGCACGCGACCACGCTGGCGAGCGCCGGCCGAATCGACGAAGCCCTGCCCATCTTTGAGCGGGTTTTCGCCAAGGAGCGCCGCTGGATTCCGCTGGTAGAACGTCTTGTGCCCGCCGGCCTGTTGCCGAATGACACGACGATGATCAATCGAATACTTTCTCGAATACCAAAATAGTAATTTGGGCCGGAATTAGCTATATTGGTATTGCCGGTTGAGTTCGCCAGCAACGGGGAGCCTGATCATGAAATACCGTGCGCTCACAGGAATAGGAATCGTAGTTTTGATCTTTGCCGGGCTCGCCTCCTGCAGCCATAAGGGACCGACCCAGTGGGATGGAACCCTCAGGTGGGTCAACACTTCGGCACTCTACGATCATCAGCAAGCCAAGCGGGACCATTCGCTGTTGTTTGTGGTGACCACTTGGTGCGGCTGGTGCAAGCGGCTGAAGAACGAAACCCTGACTGATACCGCCGTGTGCCAGCTCCTGAGTGAGTCATTCAACATCGCGGAAATCGACGCCGACTCAGACAGTCTGGTTGGCTATATGGACACAACCGTCACGTGCCGTTATCTGAGTGGGACGATTTACCACGTCGGCGGCTATCCAACGACAGTGGTGCTGACCAAAGAGGGCAAGCTGATTGGCACTATCCCCGGTTACAAAAACGCCGCCGATTTCAAGGCTCTCCTGATCCGGATCCGGGATGGTGAGTTCGATCCCCGTTGAGGGGCGAAGCGGCGCGCCGACCGAAGCCCATCATTCCCAACCACTTCTGAAGTTCTGACCAGCAGGATTTCCTCCACAATTAAGTTCCCGGGAATACACTTTGCCCCCAAGCGTATTATTCCTGACTGGAGGCACATGGGGCGGTTCTCCCGGGGGTGGACAATGCCATGGTCTGGAACAATCGTGAGGTAACCGTATGTGGCGTTCACGCACATCAATAATGCGAGTTCTCGGATTGGGACTCATCGTGGCCATAATCTCGGCCTGCAACAGCAGCCCCACCAAACCCCTCGGTGACCCGCTTTTGAAATTCACCCGGCAGCCCGCCGAGGGATTCTGTCCTCAGGAAGGCAAACTGTTCAAGGCCACAGTCTGGAAGAACACCTCGGGTACCCATACTCTGACGGGCACCGTCCTCGATGGCTTCGACGGACAAGACGACAGTTGTGTCGTCACCATCGGACGCTGTCTGGCCGAGGTTCCGTTCAGGCAACACGTCCTGACCACGGCAGAGGCCGCTCAACTGCAGACACTCCTGGCAGCCATACCGGCCGAGGCTCCATCCATCAACTTTGCCTGCGACCCATGTCTGATTACCCGGTATGAATTCGACGGCCGAACGGTGGATAACAATCCCTGCTTCGAGCCACCCGAGGCGGCCGAGGCCTATCGGCAAAGCCTCGTCGCCGTCGAGGACCTTTTGAGAGTGATGGCCGAAGGCACGGCGTACTGAAGCGCCGCCCAAGGGAAAGGTGCCGGATGCGCCGATATGAATGGAGGAGGTTTTATCCCATGCGACTATTCATCTGTTTGCTCGCCAGCACCGTGATCCTGATCGGATGCCAGGACAATCCCGCCGTGTCCAAGACCGACTCCAACAACAGCGCCGAAAAATCCAAGGCCGTGGTCGACGGCCGCCTTGTGCAGGCAAACACCCGTTTCGGCTTCAAGATGTTTGCGGAACTGGCGAAGCACGGTGCCGATCGCAATATCTTTGTCTCTGCCCCCAGTGTCGCTATTGCCCTGACCATGACCTACAACGGCGCCGACAGCACGACGCGCGATGCGATGGCCTCGGCACTCGAGCTTGAGGGCCTCAGCCTCGATCAAGTCAATCAGGCGAATCGCGCCCTGAGATCACTGCTTGAGAATCCCGATTCGGTCGTGACCCTGTCGATCGCAAATTCGCTCTGGGCGCGCGAGGGACTGCCGTTTCTGCCCGATTTCATGAATCGCAACAAGGAATTCTACGGAGCCCGGGTCACCAGCCTGAACTTCGACGATCCCAGTGCAGCGCCCACGATCAACGCCTGGGTCAGCGAGAACACGCATGAGAAAATCCAGCAGATCGTCGACGCGCCCATTGACCAGGGCACGATTCTCTTCCTGATCAACGCGATCTACTTCAAGGGCGCCTGGACCAAGACGTTCGACAAGGCCCGCACGGTGGATCGCCGCTTCACGCCGCTGGGCGGTGCGGGGAAGATGCTGCCGTTCATGCACCAGTCGGGCAGCTATCCCTACCTGAAAGGCGACGGTTTCCAGGCGGTCAGCCTCCCCTACGGCAAGGGACGCGTCAGCATGTACATCTTCCTGCCCAACGAGGGATCGAACCTCGCCACGTTCCAAAGCGGCCTGACGGCAGCGTCGTGGGAACAATGGATGGCTCAGTTCGGCATGCAGGAAGGCGACATTGCACTCCCGCGTTTCAAACTCGAATACGAAGCGAACCTCAACAGCGTGCTGGCGTCGCTGGGTATGGGAATCGCCTTCGACGCCGGACGGGCGAATTTCAGCAAGATGTTCCCGATTACCCAGAGCCGAAACGTCTTCATCAGCAAGGTCAAACACAAGACCTTCGTTGACGTCAACGAAGAGGGGACCGAAGCCGCCGCCGTCACATCGGTGGAAGTCGGCATCACCTCCATCCGCGAACCGCAGCAGCGTTTCAACTTCGTCGTCGACCGGCCCTTCTTCTTCGCGATCCGCGACAACCAGACCGGGACGATTCTATTCATGGGTTCCATCGTGAATCCGTAGGATGTGTTGAAGAAGTCCTGTGAAGAACGGCGGCAGTTGTGTAAGGGGGAGATTGCTTCGGCGCAAAGAGCCGCGCCTCGCAACGACATCTCACATGTCGTTGGCAATGCAAAGGCACAGTGTCGTTGCGAGGAGCGTCTCCGCCGAAGGCGGAGGGAGTGACGAAGCAACCTCCCCCCGACGCAACGACCACGATGTTGGGGACAGGTTCTTCAACAGGCCCTAACGGCGGGGGATTTACAATGCGGAAAACACTCACCCGCTACCTTGCCACTCTATCATTCATGGCGCTTCTGGCCGTGGGCTGCAGCAAAGGGAAAGGCGTTGAATCCGAGCCCACCGGCCTTCGCCTCGCGCCACTTCCTGACGCCGAAGCAGAACACATGGCGCTCTGGCTCTCCGGTGAGATCGAAGCGCCCATCGAGCTGTACACACGGATTCAAAGCGATTTGAAACGAATAAGAGGCAGTTCGTTCAACACCGCACACTTCGACTCGCTGAGCTTCACCGCACCCTGGCAAGCAAGCATGATCATCATCGGCCTCGACTCGGCCATGTATACGCGGCTCGCAAATCATGAAAGCCCCCTATGGGACTCGCTCAATTCGCTTTACCAAGCGTACATCGCGCCATCAGAGAATGGGCGCACGTACTATCCGCATTTCCCAGGCAGGCTCAATCCCGAGCGCTTGTCCGAGTTGTACGCGCAAGTTCCGGGTGTGGAGTATGCGCAACCCAATCATGTATGGAGAATGGGGGGCTGGAACAAATTTGTTTATCCCGGACAGCTTGGCGGTGACACACTGACTTACGTGTTTCAGCGGGGACGTGGTTTCTATATCGACATGATCGACATCCCGCTCCCCAACAACTTCTGGTGCTTCTGGACGATCCCCGAAAGCGCAGCGTACGCGGGAGTATATGAGCAGGCGGATGGCCGCACATTTGCGGATGCTCCCGATTGGTGGGGCGACTTTTGTCACGCGGTAATCTCAATCAATTTCGGGGCTTCGTGTGGTAGGTCTGGTTCTGCACCCTAATGGGTAATCCGGTGGGCTCCGCTCACCACGAACGGCGAGGAACCACGATGCTGAAGACATTCATTCGCGCCCTTCCGATTTGCTTGGTCATGGCCCTGCTCTCCTCGGGGTGTGGCGAAGAGAAGATCACAAAGCCAAAACCAGTCGGACTCCGGCTGACACCGCTCGCCGACGCCGAAGCGGAGCTGATGGCGCTCTGGCTTTCCGCGGAAATCGAAGCACCATTGGATTTGTACGAGCGCGTCCGCGCTGATTTGGCGGCGCTCCGATCCAACTTCGGCAGCACGCCGCCCCTCGATTCGATCTCCTTCACGTCACCTTATGAACCGGGATTCCTCCTCTTCGACTTTGGTCCATTCGGGCGTGAGGAACTCCTCAATCACGCCAGCCCCGTCTGGGATTCACTCAATGCCCTGTACAAACCCGTCTTCGATACGACCTACCAGCGGGCGGCCTTCCCCGGACGGCTGAATTCAATGAGGCTGGCGGAAGCCTATGCCCGCGTTTCGCAAATCTCCGACGGGGGAGTCGGGCTGTATGTCAATATGACCTTTGGTGGATGGTGGCCGAGCCAGATCACTCCCGGCGTTCTCGGCGGTGACACCATGGTGTATCTATTTCAGCACTCCTACCAGGAACAGCCGATTTCGGCGCCCGACAGCATTGCCTTTTGGTGTTACTACGCCACTCCCAATGCCAAGTGGTCGGCCGGACGATATGTCGTTGATGTCACAGGCCAGGGCGAGGCGCCTCCCAGTTGGTGGAGCGATTTCTGTTCGCACGCCTGGCACATGAACCAGCGGGCCGAACGATGGTGCCAGGGCGATCCGGGCATTGTTCCGGTACGCATCACGGACGTCCCACCGGCCAGCATCGGACGTGACGGTTTCACGCTGGATACGGTCTCGCTGTCGGGCCACGTGATATCGATCACCGTTCAATACGGCGGCGGGTGCGAGCCCCACGACTTCCTGTTGTTCATGAGCCCGTCGGCATTTGCGGAATCTCACCCTGTTCAGGCAAACCTGTACCTGATGCACGAGGACAACGACGACCATTGCGATGCTCTGGCTACCGAAACCATCCGATTCGACATATCGCCAATCGCCCGGCAGCACGAACGCTTCTACGGCCAACCCGGTGACATCAGGCTGAACGTATTCAATTTCGAGCGCACCGAATCACTGCCAGTGCTCTATCATCCACGGTAGAGGCCGCGCAGCCCTGTGGCAGTTTGTCACACGCTCCTTGCCATTCACGCGATGGGCGAGTAAAATCGTTTCCTGTGTCCGACGAATCCTTCGAACAGCCGATTGATGGCACGCTCGATCTCCACACCTTCTCTCCAAAGGATGTGGTATCGCTGGTGCCTGAGTACATTGAGGAGTGCCATGCGCGAGGCATTCATCATCTCCGCATCATCCACGGCAAAGGTACCGGAACCTTGCGAAACATTGTGCACTCGATTCTGCAAGCTCATCCGTTGGTAGAGTCCTACCGGCATGAGAGCGGCAGCGGCGGCTCCTGGGGAGCCACCGTCGTCGATCTCAAACCAAATTCGTGAGCATTCTTCGGATGATTACGGGCAGACCGGCGCTGAACCACCCTCGAAAACAACATTGATCAGCTTGATCACGTCGAACACATCGAAGACGTTGTCGCAATTCATATCCACACGTACCTCAGGTGGTACAGGTGGTGTTCCCCCCGAAAAGACAAAGTCAATCAGGCCGATGATGTCGAATATGTCGGTGGTTTGGTCGTTGTTGAAATCGCCCATGATATAGGCTGGCTGGACATAGAACTTGATCGTCGAGCCAAAGCCGGATGAATTGCCGGCGCCATCAGTCGCCTTGATGTGCCAATACCAGAATTGATTGGTCACAAGCTGGTTGGCCAAAGGCAACGGGAAGCTGGTGGTTCCCAATCCGCTGAACGACCGCAGGCCGGTTGTGAATCCCGGATCGGCGGCCACCTGCAGTTCGTAGGTCGCCGGCGTCGCAACATCTGGCGCCTTCGCGACGGAAACAGCGGTCCATGCGAACGTCGGCGTCGTCGTGGTGATCGTGTCATCGGCCATTGGCGATGGTGGAATCGGCGTGGGTACCGCCGGCGGTGTGGCGTCGATCCAGATTGTTCGGACTGGCGAGAGCGCACTGGAATCACCAAAGTTGTCGAAAGCCCGCAGCCGCCATGAATACTGCCCATCAGGCAACACTTCATTGTAGCTGTGCGATATCGGCACAGTGCGGAACGT
>JAKAKI010000089.1 GCA_021813505.1 bacterium
GTAAGGGGGCGTATGCCCAAAAACACCGCCACCTCTCCGTCGATGACCATCAAAGCACCGAAATGCCCAAATCCAATCAGTCCGCACCCACTCCGATGCCCACAGACGTGCTCATGAAATATCCGGGTTAGACGGAATCCCAATTTCCATCCTGGGACTTCCGCTTCCGGCAAACCAAGCGGCAAAAAGCGGAAGTTCGAGCGGCAAAAGCGGAAGTTTTCAGACCCCAAGCGGAAACCCGAATGGGCCTGGGGATCAAGAGCCTCATTGGTACTCCAACTCACCCGGTTGGGGTCGTCGGCTCGTCCGGTTTCACACCCTGGGTCTGCTGGATGGAGGCCACCAGGGACGCCAAGCGGTTCCGTATCACCTCGATGACGGGGTCGCGTATCTCTTCCGGCAACTGCTGGAGCAAGGCAATGATCGGGTCGCCGTTGCCGCCCAGCAACTCGGCCTCGAGCCGGATCAGCATTTCGAGGTCGGTCACTCTCCCTTTGACCCGACCCTCGGCGATGTCCTTGGTCAGTTTCATCTTGGCCATGCGGACGATCTTGAGGTCACGCTCACGCTCCGCGAACGAGGAGTTCAGGGACCGGTCCGACAGCTGCCTTGCCGCCTGCGCCTCCCGCTCATCCAGCCGCTGCTGCCATTTCTCCTGCTTGGCCCAGTGACGTACTGTCCGGTCGGAGACGCCCAACTGGCTGGCCACGCGCCGGAAGGTGCGCCGCTCACCCAGTGAGGCGTAAATCTCAAAGGCCTGCTGGTGCTCCGGCTCAGGTTGCGGGGTTCGGGGCTGGGTCATGAACCTCTCCTTGTGTCGGGGAACTCTCAATGGGGGGTGGCGGACTTGAGGTGGCCGGTTGGGGCGGCGCCGTCACACACCTCTCCACTTTCCGTTTCTTCTCGAGTTCGATCAGCGCATTGAGTTCATCGTCGCTCAGAGAATGCATCCACTCCCAATAGGCGTCGAGGACCTCTTGTGCGGGGCGTTGCCGCAGGGCTTCGGCGGATATGACCACACCGTCGCCATCGAGAAAGGCCTGCAGGCGCAACAGCCTGTCCAGATCCCCGACCTGAATCCTGACCTTGTCAGAGCTGATCGCCTTGATCACCTTCATCAAGGCCAGTTCTACCATTTTGCGTTTGCGGGTGGCGTTGACGGTTGCCGAGCCGATCACCTGGTCGACCGCCTGACGGGCGGCTTGGACTTCCCGTTCAGCCAGGCGCTGGCGCCATTTCCCTTCCTTGGCCCAATGCCGCACCGTGCGGTCGGACACACCGAGTTGCTCGGCGACCTGCTTGAAGGTGCGTTTGGTGCCGCCGGCCGCGTAGACTTCAAACGCCTGCTGGTGACGATCATCCGGCAACGGGAGTCACCTCCTCGGGGGCGGAGGCAACTGTGGCGGGGATACGTTTGGCTTTCTTGCCGGTATAGGTTTCCCAGCGCTCGACCACGACGTCGCAATACTTCGGTTCGATCTCCATGGCGTAGCAGATGCGGCCGAGTTGCTCGCAGGCAATGAGGCAGGTACCCGACCCCACGAAGACATCAATCACTCGCTCCCCCCGGATCGTGGAGTTGCGCAGGGCACGGCTGCAGAGGGCGACCGGTTTCTGGGTCGGGTGCCTGAGCGAAGACTCACGATCAATCTGCCAGACAGTTGTCTGGGTGCGATCCTTGATCTTCCGGTGTCCTTCGCCGATCCAGCCATACAAAATTGGTTCGCTGGCGTGACGGTAATCTCCCCATCCCATGGTGGCGGATTGCTTGACCCAGGTCACGGTGGCGGAGAGAGTGAACCCCGCGTCAAGGAACGCCCGCTCAAACGCGATGCGAACTCCAGCTAATCCCAGGGCATGGCAGATGTAGGCAGTGGCACCCTGCCTGCAAACCGAGGCCATGTTGGTGAACGAGCGCTTGAGAAACACCTCCAGCGAGTGCGGGTCCAGATCGTCGTTCTTGATCGGTCCCCACTTGTCACGGTTTTGACCGCGGCTCATGTACGAGACAGCATAAGGTGGGTCGCAAAGAACGCAGTCGATCTTCTCGCCTTCCACCAAGCGGTGCACATCTTCCGGCCGGGTGGCGTCGCCACACAGCAGCCGGTGATCGCCGAGGATGTACAGATCACTAGGCTGGGTAACTGGCGTTTCAGGAAGTGGTGGTGCGTCATCTTCCTTGTCCGCTTCATCCTCGACGTTCCAGTCCAGGATGTCGGTGAGTTCCTTGTCGTCGAAGCCCAGAGAGCCGAGGTCGAAGTCCACCTCGAGATTCAGCTCGCCGACGAGTTGGGCCAGCAGATCCTTGTCCCACTCGGCAATTTCCGCCACACGGTTATCGGCAATCGAGTAACCCGTGAACTTGGACCCGACCAACCCCGGCACCCGGATCACCGGCACGGTTTCCAGTCCCAGCTTCCGGGCTGCCTTCAACCTTGTGTGCCCAGCCGCGACGTTCCAGTCGTTATCGGCTATGATGGGATTGTTGAAGCCATATGCCTGGATCGACCGGGCCACCGCGTCCACCGCCTCGTCGTTCACCCGCGGGTTGCGGGGATTGGGCTTCAGTTGCCCGATTGGGATCTGTTCAATGGTTAACACATCTGCCTCCCCTGATTCCGTGTCCTATGTGTCCCATGTGTCCCATGAATTCCCTATCCCCCAATACATTTATTACCCACTCTCTTTTGCTTATGGGGGGTAGGATACATAGGACACTTAGGACACACGGGACACCGATAGCCCTTCGTACTGGTACTCGCGTCGCTCACGGGTACCCTTCTTGGCCCGTCTCACCCGCGGAAACACTCGCGTAACCTCTTTGCCGAATGCGCGTTCGCCCAGCGGGTGGTAGCCGTTGGCGTCACACCAGGCCTTGTATTCATTGTAAAGAGTACTGCAGGCGACGAAACCGATTGGATCGTCGCAGTAGTGCTCAGTCAAGAACAGCCGGGCAGGGTTGTTCTCGACCCGGTATTCCTCCAACGCTTCCGTGCCCAGATCTGACTTCGTGAAGTGCCCATTGCGCCGCAGCCGGTGAAGACCCGCGATGGCCCAACAGAAGATGCCCGGTAGCTCCGCGCTGAGCTTGGTGGGCAGTTTTGTGTCCTGCTGTTCATCTGGGATGGTGATCCGGAACGGGATCAGAAGCATCCGGCGCCACAACCCCGAGGACCGGTCCGAGAACCGCGGTCGGTTGTTAGTGGCCAGAACCAAGCGTGCTGTAGGAAATGCCTCGATCCCGTTGATCCCCTTGCGATCAAAGGCCATGCGGTCGCCCGCGGTGAATCCTTTCAGCACTCCTTCGGCCGCTTTGTCCAGGTCCCCAACCTCCGATGCGATATTGGCGAGCTTGCCCAGCGTCATCGTCAGCTGGAATCGGTCGCCAAACCTCTCCAAGGGAACGTGTGAGACGTTGGGGCGCCCCAAGAGATCGGCAAGGATCCCGCACACAACGCTCTTGCCGTTGGCCCCTTCACCCTCGAGGACCAGGAATTTCTGTCTGGATGTGTCGGGCAGAAGGCAATATCCAAACCACTCCTGCAGCAAGCGGATGCGCTCTTGATCACCCTCCAGAACTTCATCGAGAAACGCCAGCCACTGCGCGCATTGGGCCTGCGGATCGAACCTGTAGGGTAGGTGGTGTGGCGAGAACCATTCGGGCGTATGTTTCAGGGTGTACGAACCAGCGCCACCGAGGAATCGTTCGATGTCGAGCAGTCCGTCGGCCAGGGAAACGTAGGTACAGTCGTTGGGGGAATCTCCCAGCCAGGTGGGCTGCTCGATGTGGTATGAGATCAATACCAATCCCGACAGGGCTTGCAGCACGTTGGTGACGAGTTGATGAGTGACCTTGTGGGGCGGCTTGTCGGGTGCCTTCGATGACGTCCAGCGATCAATCTCCGCCTTGATATGCGTGGAAAGAATCGCACGAAGCTCATCGCTGTCGAGTACGTGGTAATGTGTCCCGGTCCACTGCCACCATTGATGCCGCCAGTGGTGTAGTGTCAGATGCCCCGGTGCGTGGGAGCATCTCTCAGCGACAAAGGCCTTGGCCAGCCGGTGCGGATCGTCAACCCCCTCTTTCAGTGGCTTCTCTGGTTCTGGAGCCACGTGTGAGGTCGCAAGCTGCTCGCTCTTGGTTAAGGCGAGCAAGTCTTCAGCGGTATGCCCATGGTTGAACCAGTCCGAGACATCGCCTTTGGTAGGCAGACCCTGCAGCCGAACGATTCTCACGCTCGCGGCAATTCCGGTAAGACTTTTGGCCACTCCCTGGGCATGCGCCTCTCCTGGAGGATCGTTGTCGGGGATGATCGCGACGTCACGGCCGCGAAGCGACGCGCTGTACTCATTCCGCCACTTTCCAGCACCCATGGGATTCGTCGTGGCGACAAGGCCGAGAGCCCGGAGGCGATCCACGTCTTTTTCCCCTTCGACAATCCACACAAGTTGAGTTGGGTCAGCCAGAAGCTCAGGGAGACGATAGAGTACACGCCGGGTGCCATTGAGCGAATAGGCCCAGTGGCCGTTCTCATCCCGGCATCGCTGGCGAAATCCTTTCGGGTCGAGCCGGACCACCTGGAAGAGTAGATTACCCTGTTCATCCTTGTAATCGTACTCCGCCACGATGTTGAAGCCGGTTTTTGATTCCATCGCGATCCCCACTTCTTTCGCAAGTTCTCTCAGCGACCCGCCCCGATTGCAGACATCGCAGAACCAGCCTCGTTCAGACACCCGCAGATTCGGCGAGTGAGGCAGCTTGCCTTGTCCATCAGCGTGCAGAGGACACCACGCGACGTACTCGCCTCGTTTGTCTGGCCCACGGACGACATTGAGATGAGGCAGCAACTGAACCAGTTGGTCTGAAGCATTCACCGCCGTGCCGCCTTGGCTTGCTGAACAGGTCGTCTGACTGAAAAGGCCGTCTCGCCGAATTCCTTGCCCAGATACCCGGTAAACAACTTGGCAATGTCCTCTCCCACCGGAGTCGAGGCATCGATCAGGCAGGTGCGCCGTTGCCGGTCAAGTCGCCACCAGCCACCCAACCGCAACCGGGAGCGACCGTGCAGATTCTCTGCCCCCAGGATCGCCAGCGTCAGAGTGTCCTGGACATCGTTGATATCGAGGTGCCGTTTGAAGCAATACTGGTATTGCGTCCTCTGCTGAGTCGTTGCCATATCATCCTCCCGGGCCATCATAGGCCACATTCCTTACCTACCGGATGACTCCCGTTTCTGTCGGGACTTTCTCGCTGTTCGAACGGCCGGCCCGAGTTTCATGCTTTCAAAGACCGACCGGATCTTGGCCATCTTCGTGTAGACAGTTGTTCGGGGGATTCCAAGCTCCAGGGCAATATCTGCCGCCGTTTTCCACATCAGCATCTTGGCAATGCGTTGTAGTTCTGGAGGCAGGGCCTCAACAATGTCGCGCACGTCGATATTGCAGTCGATGATCTCGCTCATCGGAGGTGTGCCGTCGCCCGTCTGATCGTAGTGCTGCACGTCACTGTAGACATCTTGCAGGGTTTCGTCGGAGTCAGGAGCCAGCGGCTCATCCCACGAACGCGCCCCCCGTTCATAGCGCCGTTTCTGTGCCCACCACTTCTCCATCAAGTGTCCTCCTGCACTTTCCAAAACCTGTTCGAGGAAGGTTGCCCACGATGCCCGCCTCGGGTCAAAGCTCCCGCGGGCTTGCAGGTATTCCATCCAGTACTCTTGCTGGAATTCGTCCAGTGACTGCGAACCGGCTCCAAGGGTTCGCGCCAGCCGATAGGATTTGATCCGAATGATCCTGCCGATGTCCTCGTCTTTTGGGTAGCGCTCGTCATGGTCTGCCATCTGCGGCAGGCCCGACGAGGGTTAGGTCCCGTCAGCGGTGATCGGCTATTCGATCCCCATCAGAACAAGGCGGCTTCGTCGCACCTGCCGCCCTGCGCTTGTGACATGTCACTGAAACGGAGAGAAAAACGACACCCCGCCGCTCGTGATGGCAGATCGAGTTGCAAGACATCGTCTTGCACCGCAGGATTTCTTAAACGTGGCGACCGTGCAGCAGAGGTATTCCCGGTGACATGTCACCGGGACTGGGAATCTGATCTCAGATAGGCGACGTCAAACGCCGCGATCCACGCTTTCTCTTCATTGTCGAAAGGGAGCGGATCGCCAGGGATTGGAAAGAGGAGTCGGAGCGTCTTGCGAAGGCGCCGGATCGGTTGCTTGAAGCGGTCCGCATCCCCCGGGTTTCGACAACTGATCCGACGATTGCTTTCCGCCAGCGCGAGCATGAGTTTCCACTGATGATCCGGGGCACCTGTTCTTCCATCGACCATGCCCATGCGGTGGTAGTCGATGTTCCATTGACGTTCACCGATGTGAACCAGCCCCTTGTCCGGGTCATCCATGATCCGGATAACGATTTCGGCCCAACGGTAGTCGGCAGAAAACAAGAAGGGCTGTGGACTCGATGTCTGCACCTTACCGAGCACATGACTCTCGTAGAAACGGTGGAAAACTTGCTTCACTGATGTCCGCGGGCGCAGAGTTCCATCCTGCCATTCGACAATGTCGGTCAGCGCCAGCAATTCGTTCTTGCGGTCATCAATGGTGAAGATCAGGGCATCGCTCCAGAGGTCCCTTGTAGGTGTCAGCAGGATAAACGGTTCGTCGTTCCGCGAGGTCAGAACCGCTCCCATATTCGTCAACTCGTTAGAGTCGAGACACATGGAGAGATAAATCGGGAACCGGAATCCCTCGTGGGGATAGTAGAGCCCCACATGGAGAGTGTTGCGCGCGATATCAGACGGGGCAAATGCGGGAGTAAGGTCTAAGGCGGATGCCACCGCAGCTGCGAGTTCGGGCATGGCGACTTCATGGACGACGATGTCGGCCCTCCTTAGCGAGATCGGGTTGCACATTCCAGTACGACAAACACAGATCGCAACGAAGTCGTCAGGGCCATGCTCAACCACCTCATGGAAACAGCCGCAGTTCGGCTGCCTTTGGCAAGGATACGCGTTGGCGAGTTCCTGCTGCGGCCGCAGAAACTGGCCGGCAAACTCATAATCCTCGTCGAGGAGTTCCCGCCATTCGGCACTAACTGCCGACATGGAGCGCAGACTCTCGAGTGCTGTCCAGAACCCGTGCATGGGATTGGCCTTTGTCGCGGTGAGTTACGATGAATCCGCGTTTGCGCAGCCAGACCTCGACCAGGCGTGCGTCGTCGTCACGCTGAAACCCCGCTTTGTTTGGAATTTCTACTCGGACATTGCGCCACTTCTTTGAGTCAGTGAACTGGATCTTGAACTTCGCGCCAGTGAGAGTCGCGCTTCCTGGCAGTGAGTGACCGGCCTCGAAGATCATGAAGAGATCGGGCGACTTCCGAATGACCGTCTCCGGGCACGCCCCAGTCCAACCGTACTCAATCTCGATCAAATGAACGCGTTCGATGCCGGAGACATCACTGCAAACCAGCGACGCTCGGCCACTGCGTCGCAGAGGTTCAAGCGTGAATCGCTTGGACGAAGGGAAGTAGTCTTCGCTTCCAAATAGGTGCATGCCAAAGCACCGTCTGTACTCGTCGCGAATCCAGTCACCGGCATTGATCCAAAGTTCGTCGCGCGCAGCATCATAGGCCAGAACATCAAACAGCTCTGGACGGTAGATCGCAACCGACGGTTTGTCCTCGGACACACTCGGTTCTCGGTGCATCGCGTCGCCGTGGCGGACCATAAACACCGTCCGCAAGCCATCGCGATATGGGATGACTTTGCACCAGCTGCCCCGAAAGTTCTTTTCAAACCATGCCCGCAAGTCCATCTGCAGGGCATTGACCTGCGTGTGATCCGAAAACCGGTGTGGAGAATCACTCGGTGCACGGCTTCCCTTAAAACTCTCGAAGTTTCGCCGTCTCTCCAATTTCTGCTCCGCGTGCTTCCGCTGCACGAGCTGCGGGCGGCTCAACCAAAGCTCCAGCGCCACATCCGCGGGAGTACACTTTGGCTCCAGGTGGATCGGAATGCGATGCTTCTTCACCTCTTCAAGAAGGGTATCCATCATCCGGGTCGTCGCCATCTCATGGATAAAGTACAGTGCTTCGACCAACTCATTCGGCGTGTCCTTGTTGGGCAGCATGAGAATGTGTGACAGCGTGTCGTAGTCGATTCTCGCATGTGTGTTTACCGGAAATGGCATACCTCTTTTGGCCAGATACTCTTTGTAGGGGGCCAGAAACTGCATTAGCCGATTTCGTTTGAATTGGCGCAGGGCAACCGGATCGGTAAAGCGGCGCGGATTGAACGTAGGCATGGTCAGCCTCGCTTCCTGATGGGACCTCTATAACTGGCCCTTGATTGGTCGCAACGAGATTCCAAATACTCACCAGGCGCGCATCAGGTCAATCCGAATCTGAAGAAATGTCCGACAATCCTCGAGGTCGTCCGGTATGTGCGAACTATGGAAGGTTGTTCAGACAATGACGAGCTTCACTACATCACCGGGGTTCTCGCCACCGCCTACCTCCGCCTGCTGTCTCGTCAGGCCACTAAGCCACAAACTACGGGCCACTTAGCCGGAGCCGCAGATTCTCAAGATTCTGCCTCTGAACGACTTGACTTCGCGGCGGGAACTCCGATGACGTGTGCTGGCCGAGACAACCCTCTGGCCAGAAAGGACTTACCATCATGATGCGAATAGCGAGAACCGACGACACCGCCGAGAGTGGGAAGCAACAGCCGCAGGACCTGGAGGCGATGGACCTCTCCGGTCTGCAGGCCAAGTACAAAGAAGTCTTCGGGGAGGAAACGATTGTCCGGAACCGGGTGGTTCTGATCGGGCAGATCCGCCGCGGGCTGCACACCCAGGAGATCAAGGACAAGCGGGAGGCTCGCACGAAGGCGGCGGAGGCGAAGGCCGAGGTCGAAGCCCCGCTGCCCACTCTCCCACTGGAAGACTGGAGCGTGGAGGACCTGCAACGAGAGTTGAATGGGCTGACCACCCGAAGGGTGCTGACCCGGGACAGGGGGACACTGATCCGCATGATCAGCAAGTTGCGGACAAAGAAGGAGGAGGAGTCGAAGCGGCAGGCGGTGGTGGAAGTGACGGCGGACAAGGCGAACGTGAGTGACCGGCTGGCGGCACTGACCGGGATGAACCTCGGGGCCTTGCGCGAAGAGTACGAGAAGGTGTTCGGCAAGGCGAGCCTGTCGCGCAATCGCAAGCAACTCGTCCGAAGAATCGCCGAACGTATTCAAGCCGATGCGGCGACGACTTCGGCTTCGCCCGAACCGGTTCTGAAGCCCACGCTAACCGTGAAGTTTGAGCGCAAGCGCGGGAAGAAGGCGGGCGGCAAGGGCAAGGGGCGCTCCAAGGCCAAGGCGGCCGCTGAAGGCAAGGAAACGGCCACGTCGGGCCGCACGACGAGGCAACGGGACAGCCGGCTGCCGAAGGTCGGCACCACGATGGAGCGGGTCTACAAGGGCAAGAAGCTGCTGGTCCGAGTGACTGAAAACGGCTTCGAGTACCAAGGCAAACCCTACCGGTCGCTCTCGGCTCTGGCGATGGCCATCACCGGAGCAAAAGCCATGAATGGCTACCTCTTTTTCCAATTGGGAAAGTACGCCAAGACGGAGAAGGCTGTTAAGTGAGCCCGCTCGCCGCTCCAGTCTCCTGTACCACTCGCCGGGGTCAGCGGGTTCAACCCCCGCCCCCGGCGCAGACCGTGGTCCGCTGTGCCATCTACACCCGCAAGTCTACGGACACCGGACTGGATTCCGACTTCTCCTCCATCGACAACCAGCGGGAAGCGTGTGAGGCGTTCATCCGCTCACAAAAGTCCGAGGGATGGATGCTCGTTGACGAGCGGTTTGACGACGGGGGTTTCTCAGGCGGTACTATTGAACGCCCCGCTCTCAAGCGGCTACTGATTCAGGTTCAGGCAGGTGAGATCGACTGTGTCGTGGTCTACAAGATCGACCGGCTGTCCCGGTCGCTGTTGGACTTCGTGCGGCTGCTGGAGTTGTTCGAACAGCAGAAGATTGCCTTCGTCGCTGTGACTCAGCAAATCAATACCACCACATCGGCCGGAAGGTTGATGCTCAATGTGTTGATGAGCTTTGCGCAATTTGAGCGAGAGATCGGCTCGGAGCGGACTCGCGAGAAGATTCATGCGGCTCGCAAGAAGGGGCGGTACACGGGCGGTCATCCGCCGCTCGGTTACGATCTGGACAAGGTCAACCACAGGCTGGTAGTCAATCCTGAAGAAGCAGTGATGGTCCGGGAGTTGTTTGATCTCTACCTCACGCACCGCTCACTCCTCGATGTGGTTAAGCTGGTCAACGCCCGGGGCTGGTCGCGGAAATCCTGGATGACTGCCCGAGAAACACGTCGTGGGGGGAGGCCGTTCGATAAAGTCTACCTGGACCGCTTGCTCACCAATCCGCTCTACATCGGCCAGATCACCCTCCACTCGGAGTGCTATCCCGGGTTGCATGAGGGCATTGTCGACGAGGTAGTCTACTACCAAGTCCAACAGCAATTGGAGGCCAATCGCAACGGGGCAGGTCCCGATGCCCGCAATACTCACGGCGCCATACTCAAGGGATTGCTGCGGTGCGGCCAATGCGGTGCCGCCATGGCCCATTCTTACACCAAGAAGAAGGGCAAGCTCTACCGGTATTACCGATGTTCCACCGCCGAGAAGCAAGGACGCAGCGCCTGCAGCACACCACATATCAGCGCCGGGGAGATAGAAGCCAAGATCGTGGATGAGGTCCGCCGTCTGGCGGCTGACCCGGCGTTGGTGGATCAGGTCTTTGCCGAGGTCATCTCCCAACAAAGTGAACAGAAAGAGCGGTTGGAGGTTGAACGCACTCGGTTGCTCCGAGAGCGCGAGCAGCGTCAAGAGGCCATCCGGCGATTGGTGGACGCCATTGGCACAGATGGCAACGGATCGGGAACTGAGTTGAAGCGCCGGCTCGCCGATTTGGAGTCATCGATCTCCCTGATAGAGAACCGGTTGACCGAGGTCGACTCAGATCGCCTGATCCTGCGCAACCAAAGCGTTGACCGGGTACACCTTGAGCAAACCCTGCGTCAGTTCACCGACTTGTGGGACGTCCTGTATCCCGGTGAGCGCTGCCGGCTGGTGCGGTCGGTGATTGAGACGATTGTGTACCACGATGAGACGGGAAGCCTTGAGATTCGGTTCCAGCTTGCGCGCGCGGCTCAAGGCGCCACGTGCAATGATGGGAATTGACGCGAATCATCCACACCAAATGAGCCAGCCGCATCTCCTGACGACCGCCGTGAACTCCAGCAAATCCTATCTGACTAAGAGAAAATGTGACGGCAAGTCTTGACAAGATGCTGTTGGGCAGTTAATCTTGCATTTGGTGAGAGTACCAAGTCGTCCTGTTCTCCTACGGCGGCTTGGGGGTGCATGAGTGAACAATATCCCGCGTCGAGCGGGTCTTGATCGGAGCGGTTATCGCGCCGCTTGAGAGTTGTTTGTCTGTCCCCTGCGGCATCGGCGCAGGGGCCGGGCGCTGTTTGAGGAAACATGAATCTTGTGATCGGCATTCTGAAAATTCAGATCGGGGATGGAATGATTCTCCCGCTCGCGGGTAGAGACCATTGAATTCGATATTCGGCAAGAAACGATCTTCTCTCAGGAGGGGAGATGACGAACACAACGCGTAACGGCTGCACCGGGGTCGAACAACTCGCGGCAGCCAAGTCGCGCCCATACTGTCTGTCGCCTCAAGCGATTCTGAACGATGCATGAAACCACCCGGCACTCCCTGTGGGGCGGTATCCCATTCTTAGTTGAAAGTTGAACGGCTCCAACCCCTGTGGTTTCTTGAGCTTGCAAAGAGTTCAAGGGAGGCACAGGAAAGGAGGAGCCATTCATGAGGAGGATGGGACAACTGGTC
>JAKAKI010000073.1 GCA_021813505.1 bacterium
ATCCCATCAATCACCTCCTGGTATGATCTAGTCATATAACTAGACACAACCCCCCGCCAATGTCAAGGCAAATCAACACCCCACAGCACCACCTATCACCAATGTCTAGTTAAAGGCCAAACTCGAGCCACGGGCAGGATGCCCGTGATACCAATGAACGAATCTTCTCGTGAATTGCGGTGAGATCGGTGTGGGAGGGCGAGGCTCCCGCCGAGCCGTGTTTCCGCGCGCGAACTCATTGTCCGCGCGGAAACATGGCTCGGCGGGAGCCTCGCCCTCCATCCGCGATTGAGTTCCAACGTCAAGGCCCGCGTTTCACTAGCCGCCTCAAAACCGTGCAAGCGCCTAAAGGCAGTGCAGCAAGAGACGGATTCCTTCTCGCGAATCGCTTTAACTGTACATCGTAAGTCATTCTCGTGCAATAGTATATGTCGGCACACGATCAGACGCCAAACCGATTGGCACGCCCAATGCTTAAGGGCCTCATGGAGAGATCGATGAGGAGGCTGACCATGAGAACAAGACATCTGACAGGAGCGCTGGCGGGACTGTTGGTCGGGCTGGTGCTGACAGGGTGCGAGGTCACACGGACGGTTTATGTGCCGGCAGAAGACACAACGGCGCCGGCTGTGCCGCGCGGCGTGTCGAGCATCACTGGTGACGGTGAAGTCACGATTGTCTGGTTTGAATCGAGTGAACCGGATCTGGCCGGCTACGGTGTCTACCGTTCGCGCACAACCGATGGTCCGTACACGCGGATCGCGGAGGTGGTGGGAGCGGGCTCGTACGTCGATCGGTCTGTGGTCAATGGAATCACCTACTACTATGCGGTGGATGCGTTCGACGATGCCGGCAACGAAAGCGACCTGTCGCCTGAAGAGGTGTACGACACGCCCCGTCCGGCGGGATACGATGTGGTCCTGTACGCGAGTGAAACCGAGCCCGGTCTGGCGGGATTCAGCTTCTCCCGGGGGAGACGTGTGGCGGCAGGAAGTTCCGACGCGGACATCCGGATCAGCTACGACGCATCCACTGCCACGCTTTTTGTCGACGCGGCCAACACGTCGGTCGAAATCCAGGACTTCGGCTACACCAGGAGCCTCGATGATGTCGACTGGGCGCCGGGCAACGGCTGGTCCAATGTCGGCTGGTGCGAAGTAATCGTCGGACATTCGTACGTCATCTGGACCGCCGACAACCACTACGCCAAGCTCCGGGTCACATCGCGCAATGGGATGTCGATCCTGGCCGACTGGGCCTACCAGACCGCGGTGGCAAATCCGGAACTCAAGCCGGTGGCCGTTCGGGACAGTGCCAATGTCACGGTGAAACGATAAGGACAGATTCTCAAGCAATACGCCGGGTGGACGAGACGAGGAGGACAAAGCCATGAAGACGAACTATCGGACAGTTTTGGCGGGAGTGATCATCGCCACCACGTTCAGCGCCGGATGCGCCCTGATCATCGCGAGCGAAGACACCCACCACCACGACGAGTATTGCAGCGATTGCCATTATGTCGTAGACGTGTACGGAAAGCGGGTCGCCGATACCACGGTCACGAACGTTGCGGAGAAATGCCCGCGATAAGACGGATGCCGGAATGATCCAGGCACAGGCAAATGATCGGGCAGACCGAATTCGGAAGAGCGGTAAGGAGACAGCCATGAGAACGATGAGGAAACAGACGGTGGCCAGCGCGCTGGCGGGCTTTGTGATGATACTGGGCATGGGCGTGCCGGCCAGTGGCCAGATTCAGGCCGATGCGCGGATTCAGATTCATCCGCGACCCACACAGGATCTCCAGATCTCGGTTTGGCCCGACCGCGGCGAAGGAGCCGCGTACACGATCGGCGACCCAATCGCGATGAATGTGGAGGCCAACAAGGATTGCTTCCTGATTCTCTACAACGTCGACACGCGCGGCAACCTCCGGATCCTCTTTCCCTATGATCCGTGGGACGACAATTTCGTCCAGGCGGGTGATGTGATCCGTTTCCCGCGTCCGCAGGATGGATACGACTGGACGGTCGATGGACCGCAGGGGATCGAGTATGTCCAGGCCATCGCCACCGAGTTCCCGATCGATCCACCGGACTGGCCGGTGTACATGCGCTCGGTCAATCACGGCAGCGCGGTTGACCCCGATCCGGAACTGCGCGACTTCTGCGCGGGGAGCAACCGGCTGGACTATATCGGTGTGATCAATCGCAAGATCACGGGACGTTACTGGAACTGGACCGCCACCGACCTGGCGACATTCCACGTGATCCCCCGCTATTACCAGCACGTGAACATCAATTATGATCCGTGGCCCGATGAGTTCTACGGCGAAGTGTACATCAACTGGCCGATTGGCGCGAGCATCTACGTCGACGGTGTGTACATCGGTATCGCGCCCTTGTGGCTGCCGCGCAGCTACTACGGCCGCCACGTCGTGACCTGTTTCCGTGGCCCAACCCTGGTGCGCCGGCATGCATTTGTCTTCTACCCGAAGCACCACTTCCGCGGGCGCATCGCCGGACATGACTGGGACGACATTCGCGAACACGGGTTCGCGAGAGAAGGCCGCCGCGGCGGACTCGACCGGTTTGGCGACCGGATGGGGCGTTACAAAGAACGGCGTGGGGAATACCGTCCGAATGTGATCAAGGAACGCGCCGATGATCGCAGAGAGTCGGGCAACGAGCGGGTCAAGAACGACCGGCGCGACGATCGGTCATTCGAACCAAAGGTGAAGAATGACGATTCCCGCGAGTGGAAGCAGAGACAGCCAGCTACGCGGGGATGGAATGCAGCGATCAAGCCGTCGCAGCCGGAACGGCGCGAGTTGACCGCGAAACGCGAGGCGCAGTTCGATGCCCCGCAGGCTCGTCCGGAACCACAGGCACGGGTCCAACAGCCAGCGCGTCGCCAGGAATCCGGCAAAGGCTGGCTCGGTACGGTCACCGGCGCGGTGAGCGAAGCGCTGTCGGGTGTCAAGCACCGTGGCGGTGAAGGCACTCGCGTGGAAGCTGCCTCGAAGTCGGATCAGAAGAAAGCTACGGTCGCGTCGAAGAGCGAGCAATCGCGCGAACTGACAGGTAAGTCGAAGCAGGCGAGGAGCGGCAACAAAGAGAGCTCCAAACGCGGGAAGCGGTGACGAATGCGGGGCGCGTCAAGGGAAACAGTTGGACCGGTGCGCCAACTGAGGGACGTGGGGGCGGGCGTTTCGCCCGCCCCTGCCGACGTCACGCGCCAACCCCGGGCGGCAGGGCGGCGTAATTCATGCTGGCATACGGAGCGGCCGATTAGTATAAGTAAGCACGAACGGTGTTTGGCCATGTTGAGAATCCCGGTCAT
Source organism: bacterium (assembly GCA_021813505.1). Classification (GTDB taxonomy): domain Bacteria; phylum Zixibacteria; class MSB-5A5; order WJJR01; family WJJR01; genus JACRMA01. The sequence continues at coordinate 3,343 of JAKAKI010000073.1, forward strand.
AATCATAGCGGCGGCAGCCCTCACGACTGGATTGAGCAACCCAGCGGCCGCCATTGATGTGAAGGCAAAGTCCGATTCGGGCCAGACCGATTCAGTGCGCGAGACCAAGTCACTTCCGGTGCGGTCGTTCCAGACCGCTCCGGCGAAGCAAGAGTCGGGGCTGCTGGACAAGCTCAAACGTCAAGTCCGCGAAGTGAAACCCGCCACGGGGCAACAGCAGTACGACGGATTCATCGATGCCGACCATGACGGCGTTGATGACCGTATCGCCAAGAAAGCCAAAGTCCAGGAAGAAACCGAGAAGACCGACAAGGTCGAGAAGGCCAAGCCTTCGACTGCGACTCCAGAGCCGAAGCTCAAATCGAAAAAAGCCGCCAAACCCGAAGAACCACCGAGGTGATTTAGCAGGGTGTCACGGACAAACCTTCTCCGTCTTTTTGGAGAAGGTTTGTCCGTGTCTTTTCCGCGTCACTCCATCAAAAAACACGGACAAGGAGAGTCGAGCCAAAAGCCGCTCGACTCTCCTTGTCCGTGGCACCCTACGTGTTGCGGGTTACCGTCGGGCCGCCGGCGCGCACGGTGAGCAGGCCGTAGGGCGGGTGCCTCGCCGCGGATACACCACCCTTACAAACACGTGCTGCGAGGCACCCGCCTTGCCGGTCCCGCGCGCGTGCCAGTGGACGGCGGCTGCCTGAGTTGTGAAGATCGGCGGAAGCTGACCGGTGTGGCAGCCGCCCTACATCACTCAAATCGAAGAAAGCCGCAGAATTTGAAGAGCCATCAAGGTAATGTAGGGTGGGCTCCGCCCACCTCTTTTGTCCACGCAGCGAGAAGGTGGGCAGAGCCCACCCTACTTGCGGATCACGGTCGGACCGCCGGCGCGCACGGTGAGCAGGATTGCCGCGCCCGCTACGAAGAAGACGAGGATCGAGAGAGCGGCCAGACGGAGATTGCCTCCGGTCAGGCTGGCGACTTCGCCGAAGACCAGCGGGCCGAGTATGGCGGCGCTCTTGCCGCAAAGTGAATAGAAACCGAAGAACTCCCCCTCGCGACCGGTGGGGATTAATGTCGCCATGAAGGCGCGGCTGGCGGCCTGGATCGCGCCGAGTCCGGTTCCGGCGAGCGCCGCCACGATAAAGAAGGTCGTCTTGCTGGTGACGAAGTACACGAGGGTCACCACGACGATCCATTGGGCGAGCATGGTGAGGACCACAAACTTCGGGCCCCTGGTGTCGGTCGGCCGCGCCCAAAGACTCGCGCCGACGAGCGCGGAGAGCTGGACACACATGTAGACCCAGATCAAATCGGTCATCGCAAAGCCGAGCACCTGGCGCGCGAAAATCGCTGAGAAAAAGATCACGGTATTGACGCCATCGTCGAAGAGCAGGAATGCCAGTAGAAACCGCCGCATGGGTTTAATGCGGATGATCTCGCGTGCGGTTTGCCACGTCCCCTGCCAGCCGGCGCGCGCCGCCGAAATGACCGAGTGGGTGGTCGGACGGTCCGCCGGAAGCCACATGAATGCCGGAAGCGAGAAGGCCAGAAAGAGAATCGCCACGAGAAGAAACGCGGGACCGAAGTGCCCGGCGGTGATCAGCGGCAGCGCCGCGAACAAGCCGACGAACGAGCCGGCGTACCCGATGGCGAAGCCCAAACCGGAGAGCCGGCCTTGCCGGTCGGGTGGCGACAGCTCCGGCATGTACGCGTTGTAAAAGACCATCGCACCTTCGAATCCGATCCCGGCCAGTGCGCTCAAGATGAACCCGTAGATGACCATCCCCGGCGCCACAGTTGCCAGAAGAGCGGTCACCGCAACTGAGACCACTGTGTAGGCAATCAGGAGGCGCTTGCGCCAGCCCGCCAGATCGGCAATCGCACCGCCGAACGGCGAGGTAATGGCCACGAAGAACATAGTGAGAGACACCGCGCGCCCCCACCACAACGCTCCCTCTCCCTTGCTCCCGCCAACGATCACATCGGCGTAGTACGCCGCCCAGATGGTTGCCGGAATGACGGCGGCGTAAACGGAGTTGGCGAAATCATAGAGACACCACGAGGCGACGGCCTTCGGGTTTGGCCAGTGGCGGAAGAAGGACAAAGGACGAAGGGACATGCAAGCTCAAGTGAATACTGGGCGCATTGCGCCCGTCGTCATTCCCGCGAAAGCGGGAATCCAGCGTCACGGGCATCGACTGGACCCCCGCTTTCGCGGGGGTGACGTTGCGGGAAGACCTGCACGGTCGTCTTGTCCGCGCGGAAACATGGCTCGGCAGGAGCCTCGCCCTCCCTCCGAGCGTGACGCTGTGCAAAGTACTTACCGATGATTCCTCCGCTCACTTCTGGAGGACGGGCGCCGGAACGGGGACGCGCCAGCCTTCGGGTGCGGGAATCGTGCCGGTGACCAGCGCCCGATACCAGCGCGCCACCTCGGTCGTGACCGGACCGATCGCGCCGGTGCCGATCGTCCGATCTTCGAGACGACCGATTGGACGGACTTCAAGTCCGGTGCCGCAGAGGAACAGCTCGTCCGCCTCGAGCAGTTGCTCGGGGGTGATGGACTCGATTCTCATGGTCAGATCACGATGTGTGCGAAAATAGCTGATGATGGTATCGCGTGTGATCCCGGCGAGGATGTCGGCCGATTCCGGAGGCGTCAGGACTTTATTATCGATGATCGCGAAGATGTTGGCTCCGTATCCTTCGGCCACCTCTCCCCCGGTCGTCAGCATGATTGTCTGATCGAACCCGCGGCGCTTGGATTCATCGATGGCCAATGCGGAATTCACATACAAACCGGAGATCTTGGCTCCGGCCGGACATGAGGCATGCGGGAAACGGCGCCACTTCGAAACGGTGGCGGTGGAGACAGACGGCGGAAGCGGTGTCGGCGCCCACGGGTAGGTCATGATCGCCAGCTCCTCTCCCGGCTGCAGATGCGCGCCGACTTTTGTGGAGGAGCTGTAGATCAGCGGGCGAATGTAGACGTCGCCGTAGTTCTCGTTGCGTTGCAGGAGTTCGATGGTCAGTTCGGTCAGTTCCTCGGCGGTGTAGCGCGGCTGCATTTGCACCAGCGCGGCGTTTTTGAGAAACCGGCGGTAATGCTCGTGCGGGCGGAAGATCGCGGAACCGCGGGAGGTCCGATAGGCTCGAATTCCCTCGAACACGGCGATGCCGTAATGCAGTGCATGCGTGGTGACCGGCACCATGGCCTGCGACTCGTCAACGAATTCATCTTTGAAGTATATGATCGCCATGGGGCGGAAATTACCACGCGGATGGCGTGTTGTCTAATGGGAAATTGCATTCGGGCGAGGGAACGATACTCGGCCGGGCGCCCGGTTACCATTGCGCAGAGAGAGCGGCCGCACAGGGCCGCCCCTACACTCGCTGCCAGCGGCGCAGAAGGGATTCGACTTTCCTGCCGGTGGGGTCTTCCAGCGCCGTCTTGAGCCGGGCCAGGCGCCGTTCGAGCTGGCGGACTGCGACCGATGTTGACTTGGAGTTTGTGCTCAGAAAACCCGCGACCATGGCGGGATCAGATGCTGCGACTCTGGTGAGCGACCCCCAGGATCGTCCACGGAGTGCCGATGGCACAGCAAGGTCGTCGGCCAAACCCTGTGCGCTGTACGCCAGCATGTGAGGCAGACCGATGGTCATGGCGATGAATTGGTCGTGTTCCTCGGGTTTCAAACGCAGCGGATTCGCACCCAGAAGCTGTATCAGCTCGCGAATCAACCTAGCGCCTCGCACCGAACCTTCCGGCCAATAGAATGCCGGCGTACCGTGGAAGAGTCCGGCGGTGCTGCCATCCCAGCCGGGACGCTGGCTGCCCGCCAACGGATGCATCGCCACAAAATCGAAGGCGGCGCGATGGCGCCGGGCCGCGCGCGCCACAGGTGCTTTGATCGTGCCGGTGTCGGCGACAACAAGACGGGACCGTTGCGTACGAGTGGCGGCGATCGAGGCCACACGATTGAGCAGTGTCAGAATTGTCGGAACATGTACCGCGAGGATAACAATGTCGGATTCAAGGACCAGTTGATCGAGCGACAGACACCAGCGGCAGTAGCGTGAGGCGCGTTGCGAAATCCGGGTATCAGTGTCAGTCCCGAGCAGAGTGACGCGAGGACGGCACGTCGACAACCGCTTGACAATCGAACCGCCGATATGCCCCAAACCCACGACGCCGACGGTCTTCCCGGCGAGAAGCCTTGGCGATAACGTGCGCTTTGGGTGTCGAGTCGGACTCATTGTGATTGGGTCAAATCGGGACGTAGCGAAACCGCCTTGCCCAGATACACGTGATGGATGTCGTCGTGAGTCTTTTCCGACTCAACATGCATGAGTACCCGGATCACCCGCGGCATCGATCCCTGGACATCGATTTCCTGGGCATCGAGCAATGGGATATGCGTCCAGCCAATCGCCCTGGCGGCGGCCGCGGGATAGGCGGCATCGAGATCGACCGTGGCGGTCAGGAAGATCGATACGATCCGCCGAGGATCAAGATCGTTGGCCGCCACCATGGCGCGCAGCAATTCCTGGGTGCGGCGATCGATCTCTTCAGCGGTGTTCTCCGGCACATCGATGGCGCCGCGGATTCCTCGAATGGTCATGTCAGCCTGTCCTGGTGGGATTCCCGTTCAATTCAGGAAATCCCAATTGAATCCAAAACGCACGCTTCGGCCGGTCAGTGGGTATCCGGCGGTCGTACGGTAACGGAAATCCGCGATGTTTTGCATAGAATAGTAGAATGTGAAGGACTTCATGGTCGCAGAACCGGACAGGTCGACGCGAAACGTGTTGGCGTGATCGTAGCCGGTCGGGACAATCCGCGCGTCGCCATACCACCAGATGAAAGCCGCATTCAGTCGCAAATCGATCTTGTAGTGGAACTGCGGGGCAATCCAGGACAGGATGGCGCTCCCCTTCTGCGGGTAGTAACCGGTGAGGCGTTCGTGATTCAGCGTCTCGGCGTACTTTGCCGCGTAATTGAGCCAGAGATAGAACTTGGAGAAAAGATGAGACCGGAGGGCGGCAGCGATGCCCACGGTGCGAACGTCGCCGGACACGGGACGATAGGAGGCGGTGGTTCCGGTCGTGGACACGTCCTCCCAACGGAGGTAACGCTGGACATAGGTCGCCTGTGCTTCCGTGATGAATTCGAAATCGGAGTGAGCGGAATCGCTCCGGGTCTGCAACGACATCATCGCGGAATTGCGCCATTCCGCCGACACCGACGGATTGCCCTCTTCCATATACAGCGACAAACCCGAACTGCCGGCGTTACCCAACTCCACCAAGGCCAAAGGCCGCTGGCGATCGAAGAGCGTCGGAACGAATCGGGTGCGTTCGATCTTCACTGAGGGAATGAGCCTGTGATCCCCTCTGTCTGCTGCTACGACTCCCGCAATCGATAGGGCGAACGGATCGGTATCCCAGCCCGAAATGGTTGCATGAATCGATCCGGATCCCCATCCGCCCACCGGCCAGAGTTTTCGCGCCCCCACTTCCAGGCCGCCTCGCGATTGATCAACCGAGTCGAGTCTCAAATGCTCAACAATCCCACTGCCTGTGAGATGCCAGCCGCGCACCGTTCCTTCGCCCCAAAGAGTCCATGTCTGATCGTGGCTCTCGAGTTTATAGGTGGTTGAAGCGCGAATGTCATGCTTGCCCGATTGCAGCCTCAGACCTGCCGAGCGGAAGAAGCCACTGTCCGGTGGACGATAGATCGACGCATCGAGCGAATAGAGCAGGTCGTCACGCTGCGGGAGTAGCTGATACTGTTCCGGCATGAGGATGCGGGATTCATCCATAAACTGAGTGAAGACGACGGTCCAGAAGGTTGTCTGCTTGAGCGGGCCGACCAACTGCAATCGCAAGTTGCGGTTTCGGACATTCGCGCCGGACGAGCGTCCCTTGTGCGAATAGAAGAGAAAATCCAAATCGAGCGCAAAGGCACTCGGGAAGCGGCGGCGGAAGTTCCCCTGGGAGTATGTCTCGCCGTAATCCCCCTGGCGAAGGAAGTACGACGAACGTGCCTGCAGCGGCCACTCGTCAGACCGGCGCAGACTCACCCGTTCACCAGCCTCCACTTCCCTGTACTCAAATGAGGGGAGGACGGTCGGGTCGAATTGCGCGGTTTGAGGAAAGGAGAGCCGCTGCCAACCGAAGGACCGCCCGTCGGCGCGCCACTCGCCGACGCGATCGATAAGTCCCCAGTGTGTGTAGCGGCGGAATTGTCCGGGACCGGGAGCGTCCGCGACGTCATAGGTGGGTTGGTAGGTCAGCCAGTCCGACAGATCGCCCGCGGCAAATCCGACAGGCGGCGGCAGTGGCCACACAGGCGATTCCCAGAGGCGGCTAAGCGCCTGTGTGTCTGAGTCACCCGGCGCGAATGGGGAAACGAACTCGCGCGGGGGAACCGTGACGGTGTCGGACGCTGTTTCGAGTGTATCGAGTGCCAGTGTATCCGGCTCTGACGGCGTCTGCGGCGTTGGGCGGTTTGTGTCGGAGATGGGGACGGCGGAACCGGGCTGCATCGCCAGGACCGAGCCGTCACTCCCATCTTCGCTCCCGAACACTGGAGGCGTGAGGAATACGAGAATCGCCAGGGCCAATGCCGTGGCGAGTGCCGTCCGCACGTGAAGGGCGGGCCGCAGAGTTACGAGGGCAACGTTTGTGGAGGTGCCGCGCTTGTGTAGCGGATCAGCCATCGCTGGAGAATCGGAAAGATCAATGCAAACAGCAACGCATTTGATAACACATGTATGCCAGCAAATGGTATGGCCGCCGCCATAACCGGCCAGAAGGGCCCGATAGACCAGGCCATGGCGACATTCGTCAGCAAATCGAAGATCAGGGTCGCCAGTACCCCGGCGCCGACCAATGCCACAATCTGCCAGCGCCTCCCTTCTCCCCTGCCACGGATGGCCACTCCGGCCAGCCCACCGATCATGCCGGCCAGGGCCATGCCGATGATCTGCGCCACCCAGACGGGGGCAATCGGAGCTCCCATGGGGTTGATCGCGGCGAACATCCCTTCACCAACGATCCCGACGAAGGCGCCCCAGATGGCACCATAGGCGAAGCCGACGGCAAAGAATGCGAGGGTGAGCGGTTCGACGTTGGGGATACCGATCAGCGCGTACTTGACGGCAAAAGCGGCGGCCACAAGGCCGCCGCTGATTGCCAAACGCCGTAATTCTGCAACTCTCATTGCTCGTTACGAACTGCGACTTTGATCACTTCCTTGTGATCACCGACCCGGACCAGGGCGAGGTAGACCCCGCTGGCCACGGTCTTGCCATTTCGGTTGGTGCCATCCCACAAGAGGCTGACCTTCTTGCGGCCCGCCGCATAGGACATGTCGGGATCGGGAGCGCCGCGCACCAGTTGCCCATCCACCGTGTAGACGTACATCGCCACCGCCTGCGCATCCGGCAAGACAACATCGACTTTGAATTTCTCTGTGGAGCCTCCGCCAGTCAGGATCAGCGGATTCGCGAAGACCTTCGTGGTGATTTCATGTCCCGATTCGAATGAGTCCTGCACGGCGTAATGGAACCCCAGTTCCCGGTCGAGGGCGGTCTCTCTTGGCGATGCTTTGAACGGCGACACGATGACCAGCACCTCTTCGTAGCTTGTCCAATTGGGTACGGTGATCGTGTGAAAGACGTCGGATTCATCAACGATTTGCGGTTTGCCGGTTGGCTGAATTCCCGCGGTAACCACCATCCAATGCTCATAATTGTCGGGGGTCAGTTGGAAGTTGAAATCGATCGCGGTATCACTGCGCGGCGGCGCAAAAGTCAGGTAGGCTCCCGCCAGCTCGTCGGTGGGACGGGGGGTTTTGAGTCTCCGCGTGGAATCTTCGACCGGATACTCGCTGTAGCGCGCAATCAGCGAATCGGATATCTTGCCATCGAAATCCGGTGATCCAGGGACATGAGCAAAGGCAGCAGCATCACGGTACGACCAGCTTCGCGCCCGGTCGCCGGTGAAGTAATTCCAGACGAGAAATTCGGCCCACGCTGCCCGAAACGACGAACTGCGTTTCGCCAGTGCCCAATCAAATGCGTCGAAGGTATTGAAGCCCCGCGTGGCGCCGCACCGCTCCCAGATGTCGCGCATCACGGTCAAATCCCCGAACTTCTCGGTGAGATACTTCCCCCAGAGGCAGGCGGCGTACGGGTGGAACTGATCCGCAAAGGGAGCGGAACCGGTCCCGATCACGCGCAGCGAAATCCACGGGAAGTGGAAGAAGTTCGGCAGGTATGCGAAGAAGTCATTGACCCGGTCGAAGACCTCGTCCTCCATCCACGTCGCTGACAACTCCATGAACCACGAGTGGTAGGTATTGTTGCGATACTCCGCCTCTTCCGCGTCATAGGTCCACTGGATGGAATGGAAGTACTCATGCGCCAGCGTCACCGCCATCGCGTCGAACGGCCGGCTTTGATACCCTGGGAGTTGTGAGTAGTCGTTTGAGATTTCCATGTAGGAAGTCACCATGAAGATCCCGGGGACCGGTTTGTAAAGAAGTGTGTCCGGATTGGTGAGTCCGTAGAACTTGGACCCCAGATTCACCAGGTAGATGTCGAAGCGCGGGTTCTCAGAGGCGCGCGCCAGATGATCGGAGACCGGGAACTGGTAACCCATCGTCGTATTCTCAATCTCCACAACCGTGTCCATCAAAGCGGCGCAGCGCAGGACATAATTGGGGACATTGCCGGCACCGACGCCATACGTCATGTTGACCGCGTTGTCACCGGTCCGCGAGAAGTGGATGCGGAAATGGCCGGCGGTGTCGCGCGTGTCGAAATCGTAGTATTCGTCGAGAGCCGGGCGTTCGAATGCCATGATTCCGGAAATCCTCTCGCGAGTGGCCGGAGTCAGATTGGGCCAGTTCATCTTGATTTCATACACCAGCGGTGTGGCGCATTTGATCACGTCGGCGCCAGCCGGTCCAGAAGAAGCTGCCATGCGGGCGGGGGCACCAAAGGTCGCTTCGGTGCGCGCGATCAAACCACTTTCGTAGTCCTCTGGCGCGGCTTGGACCCCCACGGCGGTCGCCAGGAGGAAGACGGAAGCAACGAGAGTTACATGAAACAGCGATGTGCGGAACCGGATAGGATGGGCGATTGGCATCAAGTGGATTCCTGTCTTCAGAGAGGTTGCGTCTGGTCGGGCGACTCCCTAGGCCGGTGGATTGTCGATCTTGGCGTTCACAAGTCCCACGGTATCATCAGTTAAACGAGCTGCAGCGGCATCGAGTTCCCGCGTTTTCGCAAGCGTTTCATCGCGATACGCCGCGTCTGCGAAGCCGATCAGGTTGATCTTGACGTTTAGCGCGGCTCCGGCGACTGCCGTCCGAGCCATCAATGCGGCTACACCGGCGTCGGAGACCGAATTCACATTGCCTTTCTCGGCGCAGCTTCGCGCCAATACCAGCACATCCAACGCGGCCTGCATGACTTCCAACGGGACCTCGGCGGCGCCCTTGGTGGCTTTCACCATCGCATCAGTGCGCGCGGCGATCTGGGCCTCGGTTTCTTTGGGAAGTTTGCGGGCAGCCATCAGATCATCAAAGGCCTGGGCATCCTTGTCGACCAGTGCCGTCAGCGTCCGGCGCAGGTCTTCCGCCTTCGTCAGAGTGGCTTCCATATCGGCGGCGACGTCGGCGTATTTCTTCTTGCCGATCGTGAGCCGGCTGACCATGGCGCAAAGCGCAGCGGCCAATGCCCCCGCTGCCGCAGAGACTGATCCGCCACCCGGAGCAGGCTCGGCCGAAGCGACATGATCGGCGAACAATGTCCACCCGGATTTCTCGGTTTGTCTGGCGGTGGCGATCCGAAGCTTTTCCTCCAGCACCTGCCCCACGGAGAAGCGCTCCAACCTCAGGAAGTGCTCGGCGACGTCGTAGAGCGACTTCGCGGGCGTCAGTCCGACGATTTCGGACGACGTGACGCGCGTGCCCCAACGGGCCGCTTCCGACTGGATCATTTCGAACACACGGAAGATCGGCGTCTTCTGATAGTTCACCAGATTCATCGACACCTGAACACAGCCACGGTCTTTGATGTCAAAACCCAGAGCCTTGACATAACGCAATCCGCCATCGCCGAAACGGATGGCCTTGGCAATCGCTTTGGCCACCGGTAACCGGTTGGTATCGAGATAACAATTGAATGCGACCAGCGGCATCCGCGCGCCCACCGCCGTGGCGCCGGCTTTGAGATTCATGACCGCCGGGCCGAAATCGGGACGGCGATTCGAGTCGGTCTCGATTGAATCGCGGATACCTTCGTATTCGCCCCGGCGAACTTCGGCAAGGTTCTCACGATCGGGACGGGAAGCGGCAGCTTCATACAGGTAGACCGGGATGGCCAGTTCCTCGCCCATTCGACGGCCAAGTCCACGCGCCAGGGTCGCACACTCGGCCAGATCGATGCCGCTGATGGGAACGAAGGGAATCACATCGGTGGCGCCCATGCGCGGGTGTTCGCCGCGATGGGTCCGCATATCGATCAACTCGGCGGCCTTGCGCACCGAGCGAAACACCGCCTCGGCAACGGCCTCCGGCTCGCCGACAAAAGTCACGACCGAGCGGTTGTGATCGGCGTCCATCTCCTTGTCGAGCAGAATGACCTGACCATCCTGAATTCCCGCTGCGATGATCGCCTCAACAATCTCAGGACGCCGTCCTTCGGAGAAATTGGGAACACATTCGACCAATGCTGGCATAATGACCGCACCTCCCCGCCCGCCAAAGGGCAAGCGGGGAAGATACATTCATCATGCCAGGGACACAATCGGGATAGAGCCGCAAGCTGGAAAGGGAAGACAGTTGTGTGGAGCTTTGACTGGTGGCCCCAGGAGCGCGTCCTCGCAGCGGATGGTGCAGGGGACGGATGGCTTGAGGAATGCTGTGGCTGCCGCAAAGAATCCCATCATCTTCTGTCGCTCTCGGCGATTTGGCTCCTGATGGGTCACCGGCCACAGTGATCCCGAGCTCGACTGGTCTTGGTGGGACGGAGGATGTCAAGCGTTGCTGGCAGCGACTAACGAGGCTGCATAATCGCCAACGCAGGGTGGCGCGGTTACGGTATGCTCAAAGCAGGAGCCGGGCCGTCAGACCCGGCTCGACCGCTGGCCACGATGATCGGTAGTATCAGACTGCAACCTCACCTCACGGTCGCCCGTGGGCTGAGGCACGAGCAATTATGGAATCGAACATTGAGGACAACCAGCTGTCCCAATGCATCTTGGAGCAAACCAGATGCCCCACTGTGGTACACCTTGGTCATAGAAGCAAACGCAATTGCACTCGGCCGCGTTCGCCTCGTGCAGGTTTACGGACAAGGAGAGCGCGAACACAAACAAGAACAAGGCCAAGAAGACAGCAGCAACTTTCCTTCGATTCATAGAATCCTCACCTCCCTCGGATATCACGACCATCGCTAGCCAGCAACTGTTTACGAACCCTGATAAATTCTGAAAGACCGTTCTCGCCTGTGTCATACCACCTTATGGTGGCGGAGGAATCCAGGAAGAAGAAACATGGCTGAGTCCAAACACCAAAGTCCCGCGCAAGGGCCTCAAGTGCATCTTTGAGCACTGGTATGTGAATCCGCTGACTGAACACGTACTTCGCGAGGGCTGCAGGGCTCCCGCTCGTCAAGATTACTGTTGTTGAATCGTGCAAGAGGCCCTGCGATAACAGGGAGCCGAGGGAGTCAACTTCCATGCAGACTGGGCAGTCCCCGGAAAGATACACCACGAGCCCCCCGTTTCGTAGCAGGCCGCGAAACTGGTATGCATTCTCCCCGTCAGGCGAGATGAGCGTAACATCGGGAAACACTTTTCCCACCGACAACTCAGGCTTGATGTGTGTGTCGAGATAGGAGCGAAGTTCCTGACGCTTTCGATTAGCCACGGATGCATTTCGATGACGACCCACGATTGCACCTAACCACCACGCCAGCAAAATGAGTGCAGCCGTCGGGAAGACGTATACGGCTAGGTCTCGCAACCATTTCCTGCCTATTACGCCACGCATCATAGGCCTTCCTTTCGCGATGACTGTTGGTTTTACTTGACAAGGTGACTGCCCCCCCCTTAGACTTGTCAGGAAGAAAATTGCGAACGGGCGTAGATATTGCGCGGTGTGCCTTGCGTTGATTCGGGGCCAATAAGGGAAGATCATGGGGTATATTCGGTTAGGGGGTTTCGCAAGAACGCAAGGCCTGGGATTCCGGCAGTTGCGCCCTCACCAAGAGGTAATGCGGGGGACGAGCGCCGTCAGATTATGGGCGCAGTGTCAGGGAGTAGCTCGTGGGTTGTGGATGACACGCAAGTTCGCCGTGACCGCTGATGGAGCATCGCCATTCCCAAGACGATATCGGCCCATGCTACTGACATGGCTCACCGTGTTCAATTTGGCTGCTGCGAGTGGACCCTTTCCCGTCCCTGGTGAGCGCCCACCGGCAGCGAGCCCAGTTGCGTTGCGGCAAGTGTCTGCCGGATCCAACGCCCGAGTACCCTTCTCCAGCGGGCGTCATGATGATGGTCAGATTCAAGCAGATGTCACGAACTTCGGGTACATTTACTGGATCATGTATTCCCACGAGACGCGTTGCTCAAATCTGGCGGATGCGTACCTCACTTTCGGTTGTGTGCGCGGGACAGATACACTCCATGCAACAAACTATGGTTTCTCTCCCATGGCGATGGTTGCTGAGTCCTCGTCGGATTCACGCAACCCGAAGTATGACTCCCACGCCAAAGCGGAGCAACAGTTCTACACTGAATACACAGACATGCCGGAACCGCCTTTCGATATGGACTCGCTTATGCGGTCGCCGGTGGGTCCAACTGGAATTGAGGTCCATCAGACATCCTATGCGTGGTCCGACGAAGCGCGGACGCGGTCGTTTCTGGTGGATTACTGGATAAGGAACGTCTCCAACCGCCCTATCCAGAAGGGCGTCATCGGAATGGTGGTTGAAGGTCCGGCCTGTTCGCGACGAGGCTCCTCGTCACCTGATCAGGACAATATTTGCGGCCTACTGAGTACGGTACCCGCGCTGGTACCCGGCTTTGAAGACACTGTCAATCTTGCATGGATTGCGGATAACGGCAGTGAAATTCAGATGCCCGGCAGCTTTGTGGGACGAGCCCCGCTCGTTCTTGGTGTGAGAGTCCTGCGTGCGCCGAGGGGCGGGCGGTTTGGCTTCAACTGGTGGGCCGATCTTTGGCGATCGGTCGGATTCGCCAAGTGGGAAACATACTTCCGTTGGGGGCCCTATGGAGCCGCCAGGCACGGGTTTCCTGCCGACCCACACGACTGGTACCGGACCATGATCAACGGGCAGATCGACTATGACCAGGTATACAGCGCCTTTGACTTCAGCGAACTCGGCTGGGATCCGCCCCCGGCGAAGCGTGACACTTTAATGGACGTGGCCGACGGCGCGGACGCGAGAATCCTGCTGTCGTACGGTCAACTGGACGATATTCTACCGGGCGATTCTGTTGCGTTTACCGTCGCCTTTAGTATCGGTGATCATTTTCATCGCGATACATCAAACATTACCAGCCGTTTCAGTGCGGGGAATCCGCGACCATACCTCGATCATCTGGACTTCAGCGATCTCATCGCCAACTCACGAGTAATCCAGTGGACGTTTGACACTCCCGGGGTCGACTCTGATCCCAATGATGGAATCGATTACCGCGGCAAGGCACATATTTTCGACTGCGACTCTTCCTCTGCCACAGGTCAAACTTCGGGTTGTGATTCAGTCTTCTACGAGGGTGATGGCATTGCCGACTTTGGCCAGACGGTGCCTCCCCCATCACCGGCGTTCGAACTGACGACGAAGCCGGGGAAGGCGATTTTTCGTTGGAATGGTTCTCGTACTGAATTTGCCCGTAATCCTGTCACCGGCCAGCGCAATTTCGAAGGGTACCGGATTTACGCTGGACGCGATAATGTGCCGGGCGAGTTCTCGTTGCTCGCCAGTTGGGACCGCGAGGACTATGTCCGCTTCGTCTACGACCCGCTTGCCCCAGACTGCTGGCGCCAGGATTCCTATCCGTACACACTCGCGAAGTGGCAGCGGATTCTGGGAGGCGCAGCCGATCCCCGGGACTTCCCGGTCAAATCGCTGGGGCGCGCCTACCACGACGTGTCAGTCGACACGTTCCGCAATTACATGGGTGAAGTGGTCGACATTGTAACGCACGAGCGGTATTCTTGCTGGCTGCCGCAGGCCGTCAATCGTGGCAACGAGTTTATCGGGGATGCCGGTCCGGAGACCAACCTGATCCAGCAGATCGCGACCCGCGATACGATCATCGGCGGACGCCAGCTTTCGTACGGCGTTTACGAGGCGGTTATCAGCAGCCTGCAACCGTCGCTGCCGCTTAACTTCGCTGTCACGACCTTCGACCAAGGGGACTACATCGCGAAGCTACCGTCTCTGGAATCGCTGCCATCCGGCAATTTCAAATACGGACAGCCGATCTATTCCGCCAATGTGGTCGCCGACTCCGGAATTCATGTCTCGGTCTATCCCAACCCCTACAAGACGTTCTACAACGACGCCTTTGGCCACCGCACGACCTACTACGCGCAAGGGTATGAAGGCACCCAGGGAACCGAATTCAGCGAATACGACCGCCGGATCCATTTCATCAATCTCCCCGACTCTGCGGTGATCACGATTTATTCGCTGGCCGGCGATCTGATTCGAGAAATCCACCACCCAGACAAGCATCTGTCGACGTACTCATCGGCGTGCAGCTGGGACCTGGTCACACGGAGCGCCGAGGCGGTCACACCTGGCATCTACATATTTCGCGTTTCTTCGAGAATGGGCGCGCAGGTGGGCAAGATTGTCATCATCAAGTGACGATGAAGTAGTCGTGATACGTGCCGCCCGCACCCCCGAGGCAAGTTCGTCTCGACAAACGCGATGCGATGCACCCCAGCCGAGTCGGATTGTACGCTAAGGCAAACATCCGGGTGGGCACCTGGGAGGCCGTATGGGACCATCTCTAGGATTCCGATTTCAAGATGGCTAGCAGACGAGGGATGATTTCGCCGGCCAGGACCATCTCTGGCGCATCCGCCATTCGCGCCTTGAGCTCCCACATTCCGCTCGCCAGCCCTTTGGCGCCGACCGTAATCCGCCAAGGCAGCCCGATCAGGTCGGCGTCGGCGAATTTGACACCGGTGCGTTCCTGGCGGTCATCGTAGAGGACTTCGATTCCCGCTTTCTGGAGATCGTCGTACAGCTTGTCAGCCGCTGCAGAGAGAGCGGCGTCACCGGAGTTGACACAGACCAGATGGCAGAGCGCCGGGGCGATGGGAACCGGCCAGGCGATGCCGCGGTCGTCGTGGAACCGTTCAATAGCGGCCTGGGCGGTCCGGGTGATGCCGATGCCGTAGGAGCCCATGATCAGCAGACGCTCATTTCCTGCTTCGTCGAGGACAGTCGCCCCGAGGGCTTTCGAGTATTTCGTGCCCAATTTGAATGTGTTGCCGACCTCGATGCCACGCCGCGAGATCAGGCGCTCCTTGCGGCAACGCGGACAATACTCCCCGGCCTCCGCCGACCGTATGGTGGCGGTCTTATCGATCCGGAAGTCGGTGAGATTGACATTAATCAGGTGGCGGTCGCCGGCGTTGGCCCCCACCACGAAATTGATCATCGCTTTCACTTCCTCGTCGGCGATCACACTGATGTCGGCACGCATGCCGACCGGACCGGCGAAACCGACGGGCGCACCAGTTGCCTGCTCGACACCGGCGGCATCGAGCATCTCCACCATCGGCACACCGGCCGCGTTGGAGAGCTTCGTTTCATTGATCTGCCGGTCACCGCGAATCAACGCGGCCACGACCTTCTCGCCTGCCCGGTACATCAGGGTCTTGACCAATTTGCGAGCGGGCACGTTGAGGAATGCGGTCACTTCTTCGACAGTCTTCATGTTGGGCGTTTCAACCGGGCTGTAGGATTGCGGCGCTTCCTCGGTCTTGGCGGGGCCGTTGACCGGGATCGATTCCGCGCGCTCCAAATTGGCGGCGTAGCCGCATTCCGGACATGAAAGGATCGTCGCCTCTCCCCCCTCGGTGTCGACGATCACCATGAACTCGTGGGCAAACTTGCCGCCCATGGCGCCGGTGTCCGATTCGACCATTACAGTTTCGAGACCGCAGCGTTTGAAGACCGCCTTGTAGGCATCCACCATCTTCTGGTAGGCGATATCGAGTCCCGCCTCATCGATATCAAATGAGTAGGCGTCCTTCATGAGAAACTCGCGGCCGCGCATGAGGCCAAAGCGGGGGCGGATTTCATCACGGAACTTCACCTGAATCTGATAGAGATTGAGTGGCAGCCGCTTGTATGAGCGCAGCTCTCCGCGCAGAAGCGAGGTGACGATTTCCTCGTGGGTTGCGCCGAGCACCATCGGGCGCTTGTGCCGGTCGTCGAGACGCATAAGTTCCGGGCCGATGTCGTAGTACCGGCCGGTCTGCTGCCAGATTTCCGCCGGATGAAGAACCGGCATGGTGATTTCGAAGGCACCGGAGCGGTCCATCTCTTCGCGGACAATGTTGGAGATCTTGTGAATCACCCGCTGCATGAGCGGGAGGTAGATATAGATGCCGGCGGTCAATTTGCGAATGTATCCACCGCGCAGAAGCATGCGGTGGCTGACGAGTTCGGCTTCGGCGGGATCATCGC
The DNA here is from genome assembly GCA_021813505.1 of bacterium. Taxonomy (GTDB): domain Bacteria; phylum Zixibacteria; class MSB-5A5; order WJJR01; family WJJR01; genus JACRMA01. The sequence goes on from JAKAKI010000073.1 coordinate 20,097, forward strand.
GAAGGGTCGGAATAAAGGTGCGGGTCATGCGCATTGGATCAGTCCTCTCAGTTTTCCATTTTGCCACCCTACGCCGCCCATTCGGCGGGGCCGCAAAGACCCCAGTATAGTCGGCTGTGCGCTATGGGCAAGCGATTTGCGGTGGCACGGGCTTCCAGCCCGTGCGCGCCCGGCACAAGGGCCTTGGGCAAGAGCCCAGACCACCCATGCGGAGAGTGCTTCAGTCATGCGGGAAGGCGAGGCTCCTGCCGAGCCTTGTTTCCACGCGGACAACAGACGCGCGCGCCGCGACAGGGCTCGGCAGGAGCCTCGCCCTCCCGCATCCACTCGTCTCTGATCATCGGGAGTTGAACCGTTATCCGTCGGGAATTCTCAATGCCGCGCATCAAGGAAACGCGGGCCACCCTCGGGGGGGGACATGGACGCGTAGAGGCGGCGGCCTTGATCCATCTGGCCAAGTTCACGCTGGAATTCCGTGCGTTTGGCGCGGGCGATCCGAATACACTCATTGATCGTGCCCTGCGAGTGCGTGACCAACCCGGTAATCTGGTCGAGCAATCCGCGCACGTCCTGCTCCTGCATCCACGAACTGAATTCCTTAGGATCGGACTTGCGGACGGACTGGATGATCTGTTCGCTGTTCTCGATGCGCTTCTGGACACGTCCGATCTCGGAAAACAGGTCGCACATGCGCACATCCGAGTCTTCCGAGAGGCCGTCACGCTGCCGGTCGATGAGCAGGTCGAGTGCGCGATAGAAGCTCGCCTCTTCGGCGAGAACTTGCAGAAGTTGTGCCTTATCGAATTTGGTCTTGGACATGTCAGCTCTCTGGTGTCGCGGTGATATGCCAGGTGTCAGGCCTGCAGGCAGAAGGATCGCGTTACGGGCGCTACGGTGTTCGTCGATCCGGCGGTGGCCATCGGCGGCAAGGTCCGTCCGGCGCCATTCTCCTGGGAGGAGAGCTGCTCCCATCCTTCTTTGAGATTGGTGAGAATCTGGATGCAATCGTTGGCGCACTTGAGGTCACGCCGGGCGTTGGCGATGGTGATTTGATCGATGACGAAGGCGTAGAGCGCCGATAGCTTGTTGGTCAACTCACCGCCGGCAGGATCGAGCGTTCCGTACAGATGCACGACAATCCGGCGTGCCTGGTCGAACTTTTTCCAGCTCCGGTCATAACGGCCGGATGTAACTTCCTCGATGGCTTCGCGCAGATACCGGATCGCGCCCTGATAGAGCATGACGACCAGTTGGGATTGCGACATCCCCATGACCTGGGTGCGACGGTACTCCGCTAGTGTGTTCGAAGGTGTCATGGCTGTCCCGATTGTTACCGTGAGGTTATCTGTGATGTGTTGCCCGCCAATTGCGATAGTTGCTGCGAAAGGAATGAACCCTGCGCCTGGAATTGGCCCAGTGCCTTCTCCAGGGCGGCAAAACGTTCGTAGAGCTTCTCCCGGCGAATTGCCAGGTAGTCTTCCTTGTCCTTAATCTGCGCTTTGAGATCGTCGATCTCGCTTTGAATGCCCTTGGTCCGTCGCGCCACCTGGCCATCGTTGGAACGGGTCAGCGAGTCAACCGTGCGTCCAAGCCGCGCCGCAAAGCCACGATGATAGGTCAGCGTCGCATCCGGATTCGCCAGGATGTCCGAGGCGGTCATGCGGACCTCCACGGAAATACCTGCCGCGCCGCCGGCATTAGTGCCCGCGGTCAGTGAGCGTCCTGAACCGGTGGCGGCGTAACCATTGATTGTCCCGGCCACGTCGTGTCCGGCAATCGATGTTCCGCCAGTGCCAAAACCCAATTCGTTAACCGCACTGTTGGACGACGGCACATCGACGGTCAGCGATGACGTCGAGCCATAACTGCCGGTTGTAAACTTCAAATGGCCGGTTTCGGCTGAGTCGGTGGCCCATTCGACGGCAACGCCACGGCCGCCGACGATGGCGTCGGCTTTCAACTTCTGCTGGATTTCGGATGCCAGTTCGGCGCCGGAGGAGTAGCTTCGCGAGGCGAGAACGATGTCGTTCGACTTGAAACCATCGACCGTCACCCGAAATGTGTTGTTGGTGCTGGTGATCGTCAGGGGCAGGATACCGGGATCGGTCACGAGCGCGCCATCGCGCGTCATGTGGGTGGCAGCCTCGGTGATCCGAATCGCGTACCCCGCGTTCGACTCGACCGACTTGGCGCCGGCAGACACAAATGAGACCAGCGGGTTTGTCGACGCACCGGAATCGAGGAACATGTCCCGCACACCGTCCGGGTTGCTGGCCAGCGCCGCGGCGAGTGCACTGGAATCGGTTAGGTTGAGCAGCCCATCCGAGCCGGTCGTGATTCCGATCGCGCGCAGCATGTTCAGCGATTTGGGAAGTCCATCGATGGCGCCGGTGAGCGAACTGCGCAGGTTCCTCTGAATGGACAAGAGGAAATCATCGCCCAGCAGCGCCCCGGCCTGCTGTGTATTCGGATCGTAAGAGAACTGCTTGTCGATCGCTTGCATGACCTGATTGTACTTGTCGAGCATGCCTTTGATATTCGCTTTGATTGTGTCCTGATCGACATTGGCGGTGATCACCACCGGCGCGATCGTAATGCCTTTGAGTGTCAGGCTTACACCACCGATCAGGTCGTCGATCCGGTTCGAGGCGGAGGAGATTACAATTGGTGAACCGCCGCCGGCGGTCGAGCCGAGCGCCACCTGGGCATCCGCAGCCTTCTGGAGCAGCGGGCTGAAGGTCTGCACCTTGAATTGATCACCGGCCACGAGCGTCCCGGCGCCGAACGCAATCTTCAATCCATCGGAACCGGTCCCTGTCAGCGCGACCTCGGCGCCGGCCGTTGTGACCGAGATCGTCCCGGTGTTGGTGCCATCGCTCCAATTGACCGTAATCGGACCGGAACCTACGGTCTGGGTCCCGCTTCCCGCTACGGTGAACGTGTATGTCTTGTTCTGCGAACCGGTATAGGCAGCGGTTCCTCCGAGCGTCCTGGCCGATGTGCCACTGACAACGCCCACGTTCTCGACCTGATCGAAGGTGGATGTGCTGAAACTGGGCGCAGCACCGCCGGTCAGATTGGACGTGAACGAGATGACATTCTCCGCACCGGTCGTATTGGCGCTGAGCAAAAGACGGTAGGAGTTGCTCGAACTGCCATCGCTGATGATGCTGGCGGTGATCCCGACGGCGGCAGAGTTGATGGCGTTCTTCAGATCGGTCAAGGTGTTATTAGTGCCGCTGAGCGTGATGGTGGTTGGACTCGCATTGCCAACCGCAAGTTGCAGTGTGCCCGTCCCCACGGCCGACGATGGGTCGGCGTATCCCTGGGACGCCATCTGATGATTCGTGGCGAGGGCATTCACAGATAATGAGTAGGTGCCGACCGTAACCCGGCCGGTCGATTGTGCGCTGACCATCGTGTCATCGGAGAGCGATAACGACGCCGCGGAAAACGCGGACGAGCGGCTCAACGACGATGTGCTGGCACCCAGGGCGACCATCAGAGCGGAGATGGAGTTGTAAGTGGTGAGCTGATTGGTGGCCACAGCCTGCTTTTCGGTCAGCAAATCAACCGGCTGGTGCTCCAGCTTCATGATCGAATCGACAATGGACGTCGTGTTCAGATTCGACATCAAGCCTTCGATGGTCTGGGAACCCGGCATGAACGCCTCACTTCATAAACTGCGATGAAGGCAACCCCGCGCCGTTTCAGACGCGGGGCTGTCTGACTCCTAAACAACCACAAACTTGCTTTCCCATACGGCCAATCGGTCAGGCTGTCTGATCAAAGATGACTCCGAGTAGTTCTTCCAAACGTTGCCGCATGGCGAGGATCTGATCTGGCGGGATCTGGCGCAGGACTTTCTGCGTGTCGCGATCGATCAGCTTGATGACCAGGTCGCCAGTCGTTTTGTCGACAAGGTAACTTACGCCCACGTTGGCCTGCTTGAACACTTCGTTGAAAGCAGCGACGGCGCTATCGACCTCCTCGGTAAACAGCGGATCCGATGCCGAGTCCCGAGATGGCCGGCCGGCCGCCCCTGCCCCCATGGGAGGCAAGTCGACGTGCTTGAGACCCTGAACGGCGGGTCCCGCGCCAACCCCGGCAGACATGGCCAGGGCAGCAGCACTCTCGACTGCAGCCGGAGATATGAACAAGTCATAGTTCATTGACGGTCACCCCTTTTCGGACACCCCCCGCATGCTGGCCCCGTCCCGCTTAAGCGGGACGGGATGCCAGCGAACGGACTACTACTTGAACAACGACAGCACGACTTGCGGGATCTGGTTGCCCTGCGCCAGCATCGCGGTGCCGGCCTGCAACAGAATCTGGTTCTTCACGAACTCAGACATCTGCTGCGCCATGTCGGTGTCACGGATCGAGGACTCGGCAGCCGTCAGGTTCTGGGCGGCAATGCGCAAGTTGCTCAAGTTCGATTCCAGTGTGTTCTTCTGGAACGATCCCAGAGCACCGCGAGCGTTGGACACTTCGTTAATGGCGGCGTCGATGACCGACTGGGCATCCTGAGCACCCTGAACCGTCGTCACATCGATCTTCGAAAGACTGGACCACATGTTGCCGGAGAGACCTTTGCCCAACGCTGAGGACGTCATGTTCTGGAGGGCGATCTTGCTGGTCTGGCCGACGTTGGCGCCAATCTGGAACACCAGCGACTGGTCGGTGTCGGAGATCGACTCGGATCCGCCACCGGATGTGAGCGAGTAGTTCACTTTCAGGTGCTCTGTCCGGGAGGCATTATACACCAGCGAATCCACGCCGGCGGTCACCGAGAAGCCCGGGCCCGCATCAAGGCGCACATCGAACTTTGCGGCTTTGACGTCGAGCAGCAGACTGCCCACGTTGACACCGTTGGCGGCCGTGTTGAGCGTCAGGTCGATGGTTCCGCGTCCGGCAGCGCCTGCGGCCTTGTTGCCAATGGTCACGTCCGTCGTCGTCGCGTACTTCACTGAAGTGACCGAGGTCGTGTACCCATCGAAGGAGACCAGAGCATCGGTACCGCTGATGTCGACACTGTCAGCGACGCCCATGCCGAGCACGTTCTCGGCGTCCTGGGTGATGGTGCCGTTCGACAGAATCTTGATCTTGTAGGTGGAACCTTCATCCGACGTGAGCATCGACAGCTTGTCCGTACCGGAAGCCGAAGCGACCACGTTGTTGACCGAGCCGGTCGCCACACTGCCAAACCCAATCTTCAGAGCGCGATTGAATTCGGTGACGAGGGCATCGATCGAGGTGTACGTCTTGAATCCGGCCGCAGCGGTCACCAGGTCGAGGACCGTGGTGTAACCGTTCTGGTTGGCCGTTGTGACCTGCATCTTGAACGCGTCGAGCGAACGTCCGCGCGCCGAGCGGCTGGCGCCCCAGGAGAACTGGGCCTGGGAGGCCGTGGTCGACGAGGATGTCAGTTTCAGGGAGAACTGCGCACCCTTGTTTACGGAACGGAACTCGATGCGTCCGACACCCGCTCCCACGCTGGCGGCTTCAACCTTGCCGGCCAGTGAGGAGTTGGCGGCGATGGCCGAGTTCCACTTGCTGAGCACGGTGGCCATGGTGTCGGTGGAGGCGATGGTGACCGTCAGGGTCTGGTCGCCTACGGCGTTGTTGCCGGCTTCCTGATAGTTCAACACGACGGAGTAGTTGCCGGCGTTGCTCGCGGTCGCGGTAGCCACGGTGGCGGCGGTATCGATCGTCGCATTGGTGGCCGCGTTGGCGAGCGTGAGGTTGTTCGAGAATGCGTCGGTAATACTGATGGCGCCGGAGATCTTGTTGGCGCCGGCGGAAGCCTGCAGCACCTCGACGTTGTGGATCTTCTCCTCCAGATTGTAAACCACGCCGCTCGACTTCAGCGAAATGCCCAGCGATGTGGAGTTCAATGTGGCGGACGCGTCGGAGGTCTTGGTGGCGATGATGGAGTGATTGCCGGTCGACAGACCGCTCTGCTTGATGGTCAACAGGGACGTATTGGCGCTGGTGATGGTGGCCACGTTGTCCTTGGATCCGTCGAGCAGCTTCTTGGTACCGAACTGGGTGGTGGCAGCGATACGGTCGATCGTGGCGATCGAGTTCGTGATTTCTGCCTGGTCGGCCGCCAACTGCGCGGTGTCGTTGAATCCTTCGTTCGCGGCATGAATGGCCAGTTCCCGCATCTTGACCAGCAGGCTGTTGATTTCGGTCAGGGCGCCTTCCGCGGTCTGAATCATGTTGATCGATCCTTCGGAGTTCTGGACCGCACGATTCAAGCCGGCGATCTGGGCACGGAACTGTTCCGAAATCACCAAACCGGCCGGATCATCCGACGCACGATTGATTCTGAACCCCGAGGAGAGTTTCTCCATCGACTGGTTCAACGCCTGGGTAGTGGTGGTCAAGTTGCGCTGGGCATCCAACGCGGCGAGGTTGTGATTAATACGCAGTGACATTTCTGTCCTCCTTGATTGTCCTTGTCAGGCGATCCATGCCCGACGGCTACGCGACATCACGTTAACAGACTAAACACCTCCATGGTCGCATGGCCCGCTTGACAGGCCAGTCAGTCGGAGCTTCCAGCCGACCGTACTTCGATATTGTTTTTGCCACCTCCTTTTTCCTCCCTGCTACCGGGGAGGCAATCCGTTTTGGGTCATCCGGTTTTGAGCCGGCAACCCTTGTCTGACCATCCTGTGTTCCTCAGTCTTCAACACTCCATGCTTCCACTTCTTGTTTTCGACAAATCAACCATAGCGCTTTAGATCTCATAGGTAATTCTCGCCCGATTATTCCGGGCGTATGGGAAACCGCCCATAGGGGAGCCTGCCAAGCCAGTCCGGTATGGCCGTTCACTGTGTGACGACGGATTGTTGTGCAAGCCCGTGCAACATCAGACCGCGCACGCGGGCTGATCCTTGGCGATTTGCCTTGTTGGGGCGGCATCCACTGGCGCCGGCAGAATCGCGAGATTGTAGCGGTCGGCCACGATGAAACACTGCGCCCCGGGGAAGCGGGCAAAGTCCTCGCGCGTCCACAGGCAATGGTGTGTCTCCCGCTCGTTGCCGTACTCCGGCCCCTGGGGATTGAAGTAGTTGGGCGTGGTCACCAGGACCATGCGCCCTGCACGAGCAAGGCATTTGTCCAGCAGCCGGTGGCCATCCTCCTTGGGAAAGTGCTCAATGACGTCGCCGAGAAAGATCAGGTCGTACGATCCGAGCTGATCGATCTCGGACAGAGCATCGCCGATGATGATGCGATTGTAGATTCGCCGCTGGATCTCTGAGATATAGGCGCTGAAACACTCGATGCCGTCAATCCGCACCTGCCACTTTTCGGGCGCGAGCCGGGCGGGGTCGGCGGCCGCTCCCCAGATATCGAGGTACTCGCGAAAGAGGAAACCGTACTTGCCAAAGCCTGTCCCGATCTCGAGAATCGAGCGCGGCTGCAACTGCATGACCAGATTGACGACAAAAGGAATCAGCTCAGGACGTGAGGATGGCATCGCAAGTCCTTGGTTCAGGGTTGAGAGTTTGCGTCCGTGACGCGCTGGCCGCACCGATCTTGCGTCCCACGAGATACCGCTGGCGGAGCACGGCATGGTCGTCGATCAGGTCGAATCGCCCCATGAAGAGCGCCGGATAGTTGTGGTCGAAGCAGTGGGCCGCGGCATTGGTAAACGGTGCCGCCGTCACGACCGCGAGGTGCCCCCGGCAAATGCGGCGCAACTCGTCGAGCAGCCCGCCGATGTCCTCGGGGAGGACATGCAGCAGCACTTCGGCAACGACGACCAGATCGAAGTAACCGTCATCATAAGGCACCTCCCCACGTTCGGGGGCGACATAGTGCAGGACCTTGTACGGATTCTCCGGCCGGATGCGGGATGCCGCACGCCGCGCCTCCTCGATTTGAGACTGGGAGCGGTCGTAGGCGTGGACCTCCGGCACCCCGGTCCAAATGGGAAACAGCTTGCCGGTGCCGCAGCCGAAATCTAGCAGGCATTGCGGCTTGAGTTGGGCAATCAAATTCGTGAAGAACTCGTGCTGCGCCTGATGATATTGGGCGTACCCGGCCGACTCCGTGTACTCGCGGTACGATGGCCCGCCGCGGTTCTCCCAGTACTGGTCGGGGTTGTAACCCGCGTGATCCTGGTTCACAAGAGACCTCCGGTGACGTCGTCGGCCGTGGGAGTACCGTTCGGTTCAGGGCGATTGCTCTCCTTGATGCGCGCCACCAGGTAGCCGCGAATCTCACGCAATCGATCCCACGCCGGCCGGTATTCGGGATCAGCCGCCAGCGCCCGCTCGTATCCGACCAGGGCGGCGGCAATTGCGCCGCGATTGAGATAGCAATCACCCAGCCGGGTGAGCGTATCGGGGCGGTGTGGCTGCATTTCGAGAACCTTCTCGTATTCATCAATGGCACGTGCGTAGTCGCGGCGCCCGTAGTGCAGATCGCCGAGGAAACCCGCGGACTCGATGTCGTCCGGTTCCATCTCGGCGTAGCTTTCCAGCGCGAAGACGGCGTCGTCGACACGCTCCATCCGTGCCAAGGTCACACCCAGATTCCGATAGACGTGCTTGTCGGCGCGTCCGACATCGATGATGCGCCGATAGAGGGATTCGGCCGCAATGTAATCACCGGTACGGAAACGGCAGTTGCCAAGGTTATTGATGACATCCCAGTTGTCCGGCTGGCTTTCGCGGCATTCCTCGTACAGGGCGATGGCCTCCGGATAACGTTTCAGTTCGTACGCAATGTCGGCACGCAACTGGCGGGCACGCGCATAGAGCCGGTCGGGAGATGCGACAGTTTCGAGCAGTTGTTCCGCCTCGGCAAAGTTGTGCCGCCGCATATACAACTCGGCCATCCGCACGGTCAGGGCACTGTCACCGGGTCGGGCTTTCAGCCCTTCGCGCAGGCATGCCACCGCCTCTGGCTCCTCCTCTTCGGCCAGCAGCAGATCGACCAGTGCAATCCGGGCGTCGGTATTGGCCGCATGGAAACCCAGTTCACGCTGGAATGCCTGCCGCGCTTTGGAGTTCTCCCCGCACTGCAAGAGAGCGGTTCCCAGGCGGAAATGCGTGTCAAGGTAGTCCTCCCGCTCAGCGATACAGCGCTCATACCAGACAATCGCTTCCTTGTGATTGCCCTGCATCTCCGAAACCAGGCCGAGTCCGTACAGGGCGTTGTGGCGGCTGCGCAGATGCAGCAGAATGACGTGGTCGACTTCCGTGTGCTCATCAAACGACTTCTGACGATCCAGGTACTCGAGGTAGTACTTACGGGCCAGGTCGAACTTGCCATCCATCGAGTGGATGTGTCCGAGACTGAGAATCGCATCAAGATAAGCCGGCTTGAGCGCCAGTGCCCGGTGGGCCTCGGCCGCGGCGCGTTCGTAATCGCCCTTATTGAAATAGGCGGTGACCAGTTGGTGCAGAGCCATTAGATGCACATGCCGCTGGTTGGGATCATCGGGCGCGCTTAAGTCAACGGCTCGTCCCGCGTGATAGATCACGCGATCCATCATGGTCGCCGATGTCGAGTCCTCGCTGCCTCGCAACAACTGAGCTAAGTTGAAGTGTGCAAATCCATTATCTGGGTTTTCTTGAAGTTGTTGTTCAAGCAGAGTTTTCGTCCGCATCGCCTTACGGGCCATTACTTCGGGCGCGAGTCCATAGCCGTAGTGATTAATTCGGGCGGCGATGCGCAACACTCCTTCGTAGCCGGGAATGCGCAACTGGTTGTGAACGATGCCTTCGTAGTAGGCGCCCAAATCGCGGCGGAACAACCGCACCGACGGCAGAAACGAGGTGTACATCCGCTTCTGGGCGGAGTAGTTGTACACCGAGACCGAAATCGCCTTGAACTCGGTGGTGCGGATGGTATTGCGGATCATCGCGACATCGCGGGCCTCCAGCTCCTCATCCGCGTCCAGAATGAATATCCAGTCAGTGTCCGCATAGCCCATCGAAACATTGCGCGCTTTGGAGAAGTTGCCCTCCCACGCGTGATGATAGACGGTGGCGCCAAAGGACTGCGCAATCTCGACTGTGCGATCGGTCGAGCCGGTGTCCACGATAATCATTCGATCGACGAGCGGCTTCGCACTCGTCAGGCACCGCGCCAGATGCTCCTCTTCGTTCTTCACAATCATGCAGAGGGCAATCGTCGGATCGGCCGCTTTGGAGGCGCTGACCGGCGGCTCCTTCGGCTGCCGGGATCTGCGCAGTTTGGGAATGATCTTCGACCGTGGGCAGGCCTGGTGCGCTTTTGTGGCAACCGCGACCGCGTCGGCTTCACGGCCAACCTGTTGTAGCAGCCGGATGAGATTCGCCCAGGCGAAGTCAAATGTTGGGCGCGACAGAAGCGCGTTCTCGTACGCTTCCATTGCTGCGTCGAGGTGCCCTTCCTTTTCCAGGGCGGCGCCAAGGTAATTGTGTACCTCATGAACCAGGTTGGCCGCCTGCCAGAATTCGAGATTGCGGTCTTCCGGCGGTTTTTGCAGTAACGCCAGATACGTGCGTGCATGAGCCGCGCTGAGCTTCTGATCATCGGTCATCTGGCCGATGTAGGCGAGCAAATGGTGAAAATCGAGATTGCCGGGAAGCGCCTCGGCGGCCCGTTCCGCGAGCTCTCTCGCTTCGGGGTAATGACCCTGCTTGAGATTCGCCAGGGCCAGGCAGCGTACGCTTCTCCAGTAAAGAGTGGTGTCCGCACCGGTGGGGATTGCAGCACAACGGGACTGAAGCAGGCTGATGGCTTCTGCCGGCTTGTCTCGTCCCAAGAGACACTCTGCCAGCGCCAGACACGCTGCCGGGTCGTTGGGTGCCGCCTCGACCTGCGCCCGCAGTGTCCGGAGCGACCCCGACTGTGGAGCCTGCAGGACCCGTGCGACCGGCACGGAACTGCCATCCCATTTCTTCACGAGGCGCGAGCGCCTGGCGGATTGCTTCTCATTGCTCGATTGCTGCTTCATTCATTCACCCTGCTTCGTGTACTGCGATGGCGCGTTGCCCCACTGAATTTCTGGTTGCGAGAATCACTGACTCTAACTCTTGAATTCTGACTGCCTGACTGCGGACTTCTCCAGCAGGCCATCCAGAACATGTGCGATACGAGTTGCGATGCGCTGTTCGCACCAATAGGTTTCAAACCATTCCCGGGTCTCCCGCATCCGTGAACGGAGCAGGGCGGGATCGGCCAGATACTTTTCGAAAACGATCCGTAATTCTTCGGGTGTTGCCGGTATTTCCCAGGGAAGCCGATCGGTCCCGAGCGTCTGGGCGATCAGTCCGCGCGTGTACCGATTGCAGTAGACGATGTTCAACAGACCCAGAGCCGAGTTCTCCAAACTCGTGGAGGTGAAGCCACCCCGTCCCACCGCGATACAGTCCACGCCCAGATGCGCATGCCGTTTCATGTCGAGCACGTCGGGCCACGACAGATCCTGGTAACGTCCAAAAGCGACGTGGGGAAACTTCTCTTTGAGTGCCGCCGCGACGTCACGGATCATTGTCCCGCCGTCGGCCGCATCCAGATCGCCCGAGTAGACGATGCCAACCGCAATGTCAGCACGCGTAGCCGCGCCAGACGTCACCGGGATGCCGTTGAGGAGACGCGGGAGATAGAGTGCTTCGGCAAGTTGCGCATGGACATCCGGATCGCACGTGAGGACTGGCCACCCTTTTGCGGCCAGACGATTGCGATACCAGCCGAGATTGGCGTTCACCGACGGCGTACCGAACAACAACGCCGCCCGTTGCCTGGATCCCTTGAGCGCCGGCCAATGGATTGTTCCAAAATCCTGCTCATCGCTGTCGCAGAGTTTCGCATCACGGCGCAATGATCCCGGCGCCACACCCGTCGCGAAGATGATCAGGTCTGCGTCGGCCGCTACCCGTTCTGCCTCCGCAATCGTCTTCATCGCAGACTGGTGCACACCATCGCCGGCCTTGCCATGGTCGCGGCGTTTCAGAACGAGGTCACTGGGATACGCCATGCTCTCTGAGTGTGTCAGGACCCGCGCTGTGTGCGCCGTGTATTTATTGATGGCAGAGGCCCACATCGCCATTTGACCACCCGGATCGACCGCGCCCACAAACACAATCCTTGCACCGCTCTTATCGGGACACTTTGGTGCCAAAACGGGTTGAGACAGGTGTGTTCGATCGATTACGGCGCGAGCTGTGGCCGTCCACCGATCAGTCGTGCCGTTTACCAGTTCCTTGTCATGCAGATCACATGGCTTGCCCACTTCCTCGGAGTGAATGTAGACGAGCGGTTCCGAAAGAGTACCAACCGACTGGGGGCCATGCAGGGACATCACTCTCTGGCGCAGAGTGCAGATGGGATTGGCCGAAGGATTAAGGTCGGGATCGCATTCATCAAACCAACCCGTTTCGGCAAGCAATGACCGCCGGAATACGACCGAGGAGACCGGCGTGCGCGCAGCATCCTTTCGAGGATCATTCCCTCGCAACTGTGCCAGAGCCGAGTCAAAGGTAGCCGGCGCCGTTGATGTTGACTCCTCGACCTCTTCGGTGCCACACGAAACCATCAACAGGCTTGTATCGGAAGCAAGCTGCGCGATTTGCTTCTCCAGCTTGTCGGGGGCGAAGGCTTCGCTACCCAACAAAGGCGCGATGAACGCGCCGTGGCAATGCTGGATCGCCGTGTTCAATGCCCCCGCGAGACCACGGCGAATCTGCCGGATCACCTTGATGTTCCCACTGAACGCCGTGAGTTGGGATTCGGTATCATCTGTGGAACCATCGTCGCAAACGATGACCTCCGTATTGCGGTAGGTCTGGCTCAGGGCGGTCGCTACTGCGTCCTTCACGTGCGCGCCATCGTTGGCCGCGATGATGATGATGGAAACGAGTCCGTGATCGGCCGACCCCGCCGGTTTGGGAACAACCGCGGCGGCGAGGTTGCGGCGCCGGCGCGGAGGTTCTTTGCGGCCTTCAAAAATGTCCGCGAGCAATGTGTCGATCTCGTTGAGCTTGTCGGACCAGTTATATCGCTCGATGATGAAATCCCGATGCGCGCGGGCGATCTGTTCGGTGTCTCCCGCGAGATAATCCTGAATGATTTTGACCGCCTGATCCTGCGTGTCGAAGATGCAGCGTGATGGGTAGAGCTGGTCGGCGCCCTTCCACGAATGCACCAGGGGGAGGCAGCCCGACAGCATCCCCTCCGCCACCGAGTAGTGGAACGACTCGAACAGAGAGGTCGAGATGACATAGTCCATCTGCGCGTAGAAGGACGGCATGTCTTTGACCCAGCCGTGGAAGGTCACCGGGAGATTCAGCCGCGGCAGTAGATTATCGAAATACAACTTGATCCGCGGGTCCTGGTGCTCGCCCGCGATGTGCAGTTCGTATTCCGGATCCCAATCGTGAATCGCCTTGAATGCTTGCAGCAACAGCGACGGATTCTTCTTGTAATTGATGTAGCCGACGGAAGCGATCTTCTTTCCACGTCGCGGACGGGGAACAAACGGGAATGACTGCGGGTCAACGCCATTATGGATGACGGTCCGCTGCACCGGCAGGGGGTTTCCCATGTCGAGAATCTCGCCCACCGATTTGTTCACCAGAATCAGGCGGTCGATTCCCGCCCAATTCATGCTTGTGGGGGCATCGGTAAACGCCTCGTAGGAATGCAATCGGCAGACCGCTTTTCCGGAGCGCGGCAGCCGCGACGCTTGGATCGCCAGCGTATCACACCATTCGAACCAGGTCAGATCGGCCCAGCGCAGAAGTTCGGCGAGTTCCTCATGGGAACGGCCTGTGAAAATCCGAACATCGTTGGAGCGGCGGAAGTGCGACATGATCGTTCCGAGAAAGGCATCCGACGACGCCACGAATGCGAGCTTCTTCCCCGCCACGCGAACGGCGGGGCGCGGCGCGGACTTCGCATTGCCATCGGGAAGAGTGCCTGCCACCGTGGCGCTTTCGGCCCCGTTGGCGAAACGCCGGCGCCAGTGATTCAGGGCGGCATCGCTTCCGGTCTTCTGAATAATCTGCTCAACAAGCGAGGCCCCTTCGCCGAATCGGCCGTTTTCCCAGAAGAATTGGAAGGCGTTGTCCCGGGCTTTTTCGTAATGCGGATTGATTTCCAGGCAACGCAGGTACGCCCTGGCAGCATCCTCGGGATTCTGTGTGATCGTGTGAATGACGGCAAGATCGTTGAGCGTTTCGTAGTTGGAGGGGTCAAGTTCGAGCTTTCGTGTAAACGCCGTGCGCGCGGTCTGGTAGTCACTGGCCTTGCACGCGGCCACTCCAAGGTTATGCTGCGCTTCAATCGAGTCGGGGCAGAGTGACGCGACACGGCGGCATTGCTCCAATGCACCGGCGTCGTCGCCCCGCGATGCCAGCACCGCCGCGAGTTGCGCCGCCATTTCGATATCGTTGGGCCGGAGATCACAGAGACGCCGCAGCAACGGCAACGCCTCAACCTCGAGGCCGGCCTCCAGGAATTCCCGGATCGCTTCTTTGTGGATGGCAATGGAATCGGGCTGCGACTGGCATTTGAGCCGCAGTTCCGCGATGCGCTGACGGGTCAGACGCGACCGCGACAGTGTCACTGTCTGGTTCATACTGTTAGTCCTCGAATTGGCGATGGGGATACAATCGTCTGAGGAAAAGTGTGGAATGGCGAACTATCCATGTTCTCCAAACAATCGGCACCCGCCGGGGGCGCCTGGTCTGTCCGCGCCCAAGAGGACGCCGATTTCAATTCAGTGGCGGTGTTCCGCCACGCTTATGCCAACGCCGGCGCGGCCAACGCCCGGTCCGGCCTGGCGCCCGGCACCCCTTGCTTCTGAAGCTCGTCCATCAAGTAGTGCCGTGTGGTGTACGGTCCGTGCACGAGGACGACCTGTTTGGCGCGATTGTTCTCCCGGTTTACCAGGATCGGGCCCTGCAGGTTCGCGGACATCCGTGTCCAATCTTCCGGCACGGTCACTATCACCCAAGTTTCCAATTGGCGCGTATCACTGACCGAGAGTTCGACAATCTCACGCGGGTCGACTTCGACTTTGTAGTGCTGGACAAAAAGCCGGGGATTGACGACCACGAACGCCAGTCCCGGATCGTCCAGCGATTGGAGATGCATGAACGGTTGATAGTCGGGCCGGCCCAGCAGGGCGTAACGCCGGTTGTTTTCGAATCCCAGCAACCCCTTCGGGAAATCGAGAATGTGACCCTCGTCGGTCTCAATGTTTCCGAACCGGGTCGTGGTCACGGTGAGAGGAGCGGTGGTCATGGTCTTCCTTTCGCGTTCGCTACTTGACGAAGTCGATCAGGCTCGGCTGCAGGATCCGGGCCGTGGCGTTGAGCGCCGCCTGATAGACATTCTGCTGAGTTGCCAATTGGGTTGTCACCTTCACGATATCGGCGTCTTCGACTTCGGACAACAGCCCGGTGACGGAAACGCTCAATGCCGACAAACGGTCCGAAGTGGATTCGGCACGCCGGATCTTGGCGCCGACCGAGGCGCGCAAGTCGAGAATGTGATCCGTAGCCTTCTGCAGCCCGCCGATCAGGTTCCCGACCATGGCCCGGTCATTGCTCTCCAGCGAGTCAACCAGGAGCATCAGACTCCCCAGCAAATCAGGTGATCCTTTGATTCCCAGCGCCGCTGACCCGCCGATGGTGTCATCATCCTTTATGATCAGCGTCTTATCGTTCGTCGTGGAGACGACCTGGATGCCGTCGCCGGCCGCATTCAATGATGCCTGCACTTGCAGGCCCGATGAATTGATGCGCGAAATGACATCGCCGATGGTCGCGGCCGAGGCAAGGTCGACGATCGCGTATGTCGATCCCTGAGACAGCCGGATTCGTCCCAGCGACATCCCGTGCCCATTATCAAGCTGAGCCAGCGGCGTCAGGCTGGTCAGAATCGGGTTCAGGTCGGACCCATCTTTGTTCGACGTGAAGGTGCCGAGAATTCCCAGATTCGCGGCGGTGGTTTCTCCGGGCGCGTTTTCGGCAACGGTCACCCGATGAGTCGGCTCGAGCGGCCCTCCGATCAACTGGGCGCTGACGTATCCGCGCACACCCAAATCCTGAGCAGTGGTTTCGCCGCTGATGTCGATCACTTGCAAGCCCAACGGACTGGCATTCGCATCGGTGATCTGAAGTCCATTGCCGGCGCCATTGACGCCCATCGTCACATTGGCGACACCGGCGGCGACCATCTGGGTATTGAATGCATTAATGACGTCACCAATGGTCTGGGAACCAGTGAAATCCACGGTGACATTGACGGCCAGATTGTCGGTCGCGATTTGGATCTTGCCGGGCATCTGGTCGATCCCCCGGCCCTTGTTGAGATTGGATAACTGCGTGGCTGTGGAAACGAGGCCGTTATCGGCCGCGGTCAGGCGAATGCTGTTTCCGGTCGGGCTGACCGAGGCAGTCACGCCCGTGAGCCCGCCCGCAGCCAATTGGGTGTTGATCGCGGAGATGACCCCGGCAACGGTTGTTGCGACCGACAGATCGACACTCACGGTTGTGTTCGTTGTATCGTCGGTGAAGCGGATAATGCCGGGTGCCTGGTCGATTCCCAGACCGTGGTTTAAGTCGGCCAGCGCGACCGCGCTGGCGACTCCCCGTTTCAAATCGAATCCCTCGCCCAACGTCATCAGCGGCGTCATCATGATATCGGAGCCGAGCATGTTGGTGGCCATCTGCGAGGAGGATTCCACTTGCGTGTAAATGAGTCCCTGATCACCCTGATAGACCACGCCGGTGGGCGTCGCGAGGAATGATTGGGTGCGTGTCAGGTGGCCGGAGAAGATGAAGCGGCCATTGCTTTCGGTATTGCAGGCCTGGAGAATCTGATCGAGCAGCGTCTTGGCATTCTGCGCCGCGCCGTGGCGCGCGGTGGCATCGTACGTGTCGTCGGCCAATCCGGTGGCAAGTTCGCGGGCACTGGCCAGCAGATTGTTGATCGCGCCGAGCGATTGATCCATCGTGTTGAGGCCGGTCTTGGCCCAGGACACGTTCGATTGATACTGCTCGACAGCGCTGATCGTCGTTTCGAATGACAGCGCACGAGTGACGCCGACTGCGTCGTCCGATGGGCGTGACAAGCGCCGTCCGGTCGACATCTGGGTCTGCAAGCGCATGAGCCGATCGGCCGACGCCGAGAGACTGGCCGTCGCCTGGTCGGTGATCATCTTCTGAGTCACGCGCATGGGTTGATCTCCTCACCGTAGCAGAAATCGGAATCGCTGCCATTGGGAGGCGGGGTGGAAGAGTTCCAACCGTTCTTGTCCTGATCCTTGCGGTTGCGGCTGCCCCGTGGGTTTTGAATGACCCGCCGGGCGAACTCGATACTGGGGTCGCCGGCGGCATCGTCATCAGTCGCGTTCTTGCGGCGAAGCCAGCTCACTGGACACCTCCATGGAACTTGCGTGCCGGCGCCTGCATATTGCGTTTGTGGGATCGTGAGCGCGGCGCGGACTTGTATTCCACGCTTCCTGTTCCCGCGGTATCGTCGGGACCAGGAACATCGGTTCTCACCTTGCCCCGGATCAGACGTGCCAATCCGAGCAGATCACCCTTGATCGTGTGCGAGGCCTTGCGATTTTCTTCCTTGATCTTCAAGTAGACTTCCTCACGGTGCACGATCACTTTAATCGGCGCCTCAACCCCCAGGCGAACCTGGCGGCCGTAGACGCCCAGAACAGTCACCTTGATGTCATCGCCAATGGTGATGCTCTCACCGAGCTTCCTTGTTAAAATGAGCACCCACCCTCCCTGGTGTTTGCTGCCAGTCCCTTGTCACGTTCGAACTCCCTAAGGCATCTATCGGCACCGACTTGCAGACCTTGAACAGGGAGATGTGGAGTAACTGTCAACCGATGTCACTCCCGCAATCTTGGCGGCCAGATCGCTGGTGTGGCGCTGGATACCCGCTTTCGCGCGGAGGACCTCGGATGGGCTTGCGAGCAATCTGGGAGGGCGAGGCTCCCGCCGAGCCTGTTGTGCGCGCGCACAACAGGCTCGGCAGGAGCCTCGCCCTCCCCTTGACGTGCTTTGGCTTTCGAGAGTTATGTCTGTCTTTGTCAGTGTATTGAGGGATCCCGCAATTCCGAATGATTCACGCTTGCGTGTTGGCTTTGGGCCGCTATCATGAGTGCCAGAGCAATGGCGTTGCCAGACTGGGAGGGAAGGATGAAACCAGGAGTCGAAGAGTTTTTGGCGGAAAAGCGAATTGCCGTGGTGGGCGTCTCGCGATCCAGGGGCTTCGGCAATGAAGCGTTCAAGACTCTCGCGTCACAGGGGTATGAAGTGTTCCCGGTGAACCCACAGGCGGAGACAGTCGAAGGCCGGCCCTGTTTCAAGAACCTCGCCGACATTCCGGGAAGCGTTGGAGCTGTGCTTTCCGCCGTTCCAAAGTCGGCCACCAAAGGCATTGTTGATGATTGCCAGCGTCTGGGCATCAAGAATCTCTGGATAACGCAGGGCTCCGGCACAAAGGAAGCGATCCAGGCCGCGCAGGCGGCGAAGTTGAATGTCGTGCATCACGCCTGCATCCTCATGTACGCGCAGCCGAAGTCGATTCATAAATTCCACGGCTGGATTAACAAAGCACTCGGCTTGTACTGACCTGCGGCGACCAAGGATTCACGATTGACTCCCGCACGATTCTGGTCCGATGAGCCGGCGTATGCCTGGCAGCAATTCGGCCCCATCCGTGTCCAGTCGTTCATTCTCGCCATCGTATTGAGTGCCGGTGTTGATCTCGGCACCTTCATCACCGCGCAGTTTGCCGGATTCACTGTCGTTGGCGCGCACTTGATCAGCTTCGCCTGCGCCGCCGTTCTGGCGTTACTGCTTCCTCCCAAATCCGTTGTGACGGCGGAGCCGGGAAGGGTCCTTTCGCCTGGCGTCTCCCTTATCATCGCGCTACTCGTGTTGTTTCTCCGCGGCGGCGTGCTAGCATTGCTCGTACAAAAGGCGGGCTTCAGTCCGCTGGCTGCAATGGTTCCAGTCGCTGTGTTCTCGGCACTGCTGCTGCACTCCGGGAAAGCGCTGCAACTTTCGGGCACCAGAACGAGATACGCCGATCATCAGCGCTGGCACACACTGGCGGTTTCACTGGTCCTCTACTCGATCGGATTGCGGCTGGTGTACATCGGCGTGCCCAACCTGATTCCCGAGGAAGCGTACTACTGGAACTACGCCCAGCATCTTGACTGGGGATACCTCGATCACCCGCCGATGGTGGCGTGGATCATCAAGCTGGGCACGCTCGGTTTCGGAAACACCGAGTTCGGAGTCCGGATCGGCGCGGCGGTGTGCGGGCTGGTTGCCGCGGGATTCGCGTATGCCCTGGCGCGCGAGCTTTTCGGGCGACGAACGGCTGTCGGGGTCATGCTGCTGGTTTCGGCGCTGCCATTCTACTTCGGGGCCGGATGTCTGATGACCCCCGATGCCCCGCTGACCGCGTGCTGGTCGGGCGCATTGTATTTCCTCTATCGCGCCATCCTGCGCGAACGCCCCGGTGCCTGGATTGGCGCCGGAGTTTGCATTGGGCTGGGGATGCTCTCCAAGTACACAATCGGACTTCTGGTCCCGGCAACGCTTCTCTGCTTGCTCATCGATTCGCGGTCACGGCGCTGGCTGGCACGGCCGCAGCCGTATCTCGCCGGACTGATCGCTGCGGCGCTGTTCCTGCCAGTGATCTACTGGAATGCCACACACGGCTGGGTGTCGTTCGTCTTCCAAACGGCGCGGCGCATCAATGAACCATCGGTCTTCTCTCTCCACACCCTGCTGGGCGAGTGCATGGTTCTACTGACGCCGACTGTCTTCGCTGGAGCCCTTGTGATACTTGCCGCTCGCGGGAGATTGGCGCATCGGCTGTTCCGAATTATGGACGCGGGCCGGCGCCGGTTCCTGTTGCTTGCTGTTACCTTGATCCCGCTGGCCGTCGTCACGGTATTCAGCCTGACACACGAGCCGAAACTGAATTGGACCGGACCGGCATGGCTGGCCGCGCTGCCCTTTGCGGCTTGGGTGATGTTGCCCTCGCAGACATCCGGTGGGGCGTTCACCGAAATTGTGCGGAAGCTGTGGCGGCCGACGCTGGTGGCCATGCTGCTGCTATTCGGAGCAGTGTTTCATTATCTGGCGCTGGGATTTCCCGGCATCGCATACCCCAAGTCCACCTGGGACATTGCGGGCTGGAAGGAATTGCAGACTCAGGTATCTGCAATCGAAGCATCCGTTCGAGCGAATACGACACAGCCGCTCATCGCCGGTTTCGACCGGTACAATATCTCAAGTGAACTCGCGTTCTACGGAGCCCCGGACGGGCCGCGGCATGCCGCAGGACAACACCTGTTTGGCGAGCCGGCACTCATGTACGAGTTCTGGTTTCCGGCAGCGGAGCAACAAGGCAAGACGATCGTCATTGTGTCGCGCCACCGCGATTGGCTTGATGGCGAGAAGGTTGTACCGCGATTCGACAGTCTTTCCGCGATCACAACTCTGCCGGTCTCATTGAATGGCAAAGAAATCGGCAAGTACTACGCCCGTGTGGGATTCGGATATCGCGCTAATCCGTAGGGCGGGCTCTGCCCGCCTTCTCTCGCCCCATTCGCTTGTCGCTTGCGTTTCGCGCATGGGCAAGATGGGCGAGTTGAAGAATCTGCAAGTCCGCGAACGGTGGAGAAAAAAGGTGGGCAGAGCCCACCCTACCAGCTCAGTGCGAGACAAACAAGTAGGGTGGGCTTAGCCCACCTTTCTTCTCTTAAGGACACGTATCCGCGAGTTTCTCAACGAGTCACAGATGCTCGTGCGACCGTTGATCGGTACGAAGAAACTACGGCGCGCAATTGCGGCAGGGACTGAATCCGTGGTAAATCGCCGAATCGCGTGAGGAGTACATCACGCGCGAGTCGCGCCGTATCTCCGAGACACTGGGGCAGTCGGGCCTATGGAATCGGAATCCCGATTCCGATCCGACATAATGATCTGCGGTTTCTGCATGCCCTGACTTCCACAGGCCGCGATGCTCCACCATCGCCGAGTCGAGCGCCTGAACCAGCTCGCGCGCATGCGTCAGGTTCTGTGAGAAGAAGTAGCAGTACGCCCAGCCGGCCCGCAGAATCTCGCGGTTGGCCATGCGTCGATCCACATAGACATAAGCCAGCGTCCGCCCATACCGGTCGAATCGCTCGCGGCCATACTCGAGGCGGACTGTCTTGCCGAGGACGAGCGCCGTGTTGGCCACAGTCGCGGAGTCGGCGCCGGCCCGCCCCTTCTCCGGCGTGTCGATCCCGAGCATGCGAACGGTGCGTCCGTCGTCCAATTCGATGGTGTCGCCGTCAATCACCTTGGCCACCACTGCCTTCTCGAGATTCCGTAATGGGTCTTTCTTGCCGCATGACAGATTCAGGCACGCTGCGATGGCAAACAATAGGAGAACCGCACGCAGGGTTCGTCCTGCGGCTGTCCAATCACGCGATCGGTTCTCCGAACTTCCGTGTGTCATCTTGCAACCGGTCGCGAGCTCAACTGCAGCGCGGCAAACAGTGGACGGTGGCAGATGACAACCCAGAGGAGCAGCGGGAGGGCATCAGAAAAGAGAAACCATGGCGACAGAAGCCGGTAGGCAGTCGGATCGAGCTGATGGGCGATGAGGATTGCCCGTACGATCAGAGTGAAACACATATGCCAGACAAGTATGCCGCCAAACCCGGCCAGCGCGCCCCACAGGCGCCGTTTCCAACTGATTCCCCACATCGCCGCCATCAGGCTCAGAAACGGCAGGATGTTATAGAAGCGGTCCACGATGACCTCCGCCGCATCACGAAGCGAATTGGGCGGAATTCCAAATACGTCGTACACCGGGAGAGCAACCGTGCGAAACAAGAGCGTGTACGCCAGCCGCCCCTGCCACTCCCACACGACATAGAGTACGACAGAAACCGTGGAAAGGCGAACCAGGAACCACAGTAATGTCTTCCGCATACCAGAGTGTGATCACCGCGACAGGCGGCTCGCAATCAGTTTGATCCAAAGAATCCAGACACTGACAATCATCAGGATCAGCGTAGCCTGCCAGAAATAGATATGCATGAAATCAAATGACCCCGGCCAGCGCCCACCCACGGCCACAAGAAACATCATACGCAGGACATTGATGAAAAGCAGGGCGATCATTCCTCCGAATACGCCAATCATTTTGGCACGCCACCGCGCGGGGAATGCGACGACCGCCGCCCAAAAGATGATCACTTCGTAAACGCCGGTGCACTCCTCGATCACCTCGACCGAGATCCCCGGCGCGACGATGAAACGTCCATCGACCGTGGCGTTGACACCAAACAACCGAAGACCCAAGCCGACCACCGAGGCGGTGCCGGCCATGAACTTCACCATTTGATCGTTGTAGCGAATCGAGAGAGGCGGGTAGATAAGTGACAGAACTCCGAGCGTCAGCACGAAGAGAACCACGAATCGCACGGCCGGCGGCAGCCGACGCCAGCGGGCGACCAATCCGGAACCACCAGGGGATGCGGCCGATGAATCGCCCGTTGCCGAGAATTCCTTTCCCGTGTCGGTTCCCATGATTCCGCAGGTCAATAGCCGCTCAGTACTACCGATAATCTATAACGGGCCATGTGATTAGTCCAGTGCTGATGTGATTGGGCGTTGGACTTGGCGGGTGGGTGCTGCCCGAACGCCCCGTGAAACGATCGGGCGCTCCGATGGCCCGCTACGGGTCACGGGGCCGGCGAATTCCGCATTCCGGTGGAGCATGTTGAACTGGCTGTCAACCAAGACAATCTCTGGCCGGGGCCGAACGAACGCGTCACCAGCCGCGGCCAGCACACCGATTGCATTCTCACGGCATGTGCGGGAGATCTTCTTCTTCCTGATCGTTCTGGTGGCGGCCAGCAATGTCTCTGGCATTTTCCTTTTGGACCGAATTGTGCGCCGCGAGGATGCACGGGTAACCGGAACCCTCAACGCCGCGCTCGATGTCATCAGCCGGCATCACGCGTCAATTCCCGCCACACCGATGACTCCCGCGGAGCTGGCCACGCTGGCACGGGAGAACGATCTGGGTGATCTGATTGTGGCCTATCCCCGGCCGGACGGCGGCGCTGTCCGTTGGAATGTCATACGCACCTCGGGTTCAGAAGCTGCGAATGCGGCCCAGGGTAAGTTTGAGGATAAGCCGCAGACACCGGAAAGCGGGTGGGGCGCCGACGGGGAGTACTGGAAATACCTGACGATTCAAGGAGCGATCGGCGGACAACCGGCGCAATTGTGCGCGGGTGTTGCCGCGCCCGGACTTGGGGCACTGCGGCGCCAGTTCCGGCTGGAACTCTGGGTGCGCGGATTCATCGTGGCGGCTTTTGTCCTTTTCGCGCTCCTGTTTCACCGTATCGTGCTTCTTCCCTTCCGCGACATGCGCCAGCGTGCCTCGGCGCTGGTCGCCAGCGGGCTGCTCCCGGAAGCGCCAGGCCATCCAGCCGACGACCCGGAGTATGTCATCTCCACCTTTGATGTGCTGGTACGACGCCTGATCGAGGAGGCCGACACCAGCCGCGAGCAGGCAGTCAAATCCGAAAAGCGTGCCCGCAACATCGAACGGTTCAACGAGTACATGCTCGCGTCGATGAGCACCGGCGTGCTCATCCTGGGGCACGACGGCATCATCCTGAAGGCGAATCGCGCGTCGCAAGTGATCTTGCGATCCGACGTTTCGGCCATGCCCGGCAAGGATTACCGGGCGGCGGGTTTGTATCCGGAGATGGTCGCGGTCATTCAAGAGGGGCTTCGGGACGGCCAATTGTACTCGCGGCGGGAAATGCGGATTGAGCGGATGGGGGATGAAGGACCGCTGTACCTCGGTGTGAATACGTCGCTGATTCGTAATGAATTCGATGAAGTGGTCGGACTCAGCGTCCTGATGACTGATCTGACCGAGATCAAGCGGCTCTACGATGAACTCGCCGAGAATCAGCGGCTGGCCGATCTGGGTGAGATGGCCGCGGGTCTGGCCCACCAGCTCCGCAACTCGATGGCGGCAATCTTGGGCTATGGTAAGTTGCTTCGCGAAATGACCGGGGGTGACACGCAGTCATCAGGATGGGCCGATTCGGTGATCGGCGAAACGGAAGAAACGGTCCTGATGCTGGAGCGTTTTCTGTCATTCGCTCGGCCACTGACCGGAGATCGCGAGCCGGTCGACTTGGGTGAGGTTATCCAGGATTCTATCGCCACGACTGAGGCTTTGGCGCACAATTCGCAGATTCACGTGACACTTCATCTATCGAGTGCTAATGCGTTGCCACACAACGTTATTGGCGATTCACTCCTCCTCCGGCAGATCTTTGTAAATCTGCTTCAGAACAGCATCGAAGCAATGACCAGCCCGGGTGAAATCGCCGTGACTGTTCACTCCCCGTCCAGCGCGCCTGGTGAATCACGGGTGGCCGTATTCCCAAGTGACACGAAAGCGATCCGTGAGTGGACAACCGGGCAAGAGCGGGAAGGATTCTTCCGGATTGAAATCGCTGATCAGGGGCCGGGCATTCCCGAGAGCGACCGCAACCGTATCTTCCGGCCCTTCTTTACATCCAAAGAAACAGGAACCGGACTGGGCCTTCCACTGGCCAAGAAGATTGCCGTGTTTCACGGCGGCAATCTGACCTTGGAGAAATCGGGACCGGATGGCTCAGTGTTCGTCGTGTCGCTGCCAGCGCAGCGTATTCGAGAGACCGAGGCAGGACGCTCCGACAAACGAATCGCCCCGGCCAGCGCCACCACATGACCGCCGCAAGTCGCAGCCAGGTGAAGCAATCCCATCACGCAATGTCAGTCAGCATTGACTTGCCACACCGTGCTCTTTATTCTGGAATCCGTTCGATGTCTTCGGCGGCCGGGTCTGCGGTGGCTGGAGACGCAAGCGACGCCGGAGTGGTGAAATTGGCAGACGCGCCGGACTCAAAATCCGGTGGGACCTAAATCCCGTGTCGGTTCGATTCCGACCTCCGGCAGAGTACGGGCCGCAACATTTCGATTCAACCATTCTCGGAACTTCCCCTGGATTAGGGGCATTTGCGTGAAGTAGAACCATGTCGTGATTTGGGATCTATCGGCTGCGATTCGCTTGATCGATCGGTCTCCTGGGCTTGTTGAAAGACCGCGCTCGATCTACTCGACAACCCAATCATTCGGCGCCACGGACCAGGAAGACCAAGCGGCTTTTCTGCTCGACCTTCCTGGTCCGTGTCTTTTTTCTGACTGTGAGAAGAAGACACGGGCAAGCGGATTCTCCAAAGAGCCGAAGAATCTGCTTGTCCGTGGCACCCCGCTGGCGGACTGGGCTATTCACCAGCCCCCCGGTCGCGGTCGCCACTGTTCCACTGCAGCTTTTCAGAAGCTCACTCGCACGCCTTTCGGCGGCGAAAATACCCCGCCGCCCATTCTCGATTTGGCCGAGTTTCGCGAATGACCGATCCGTCAGTTCACCGATCCTGCGCCCTGCTCCACGGTGCCTCACTCTCGACCGCTTGGGACAGGCCTGCCGGTGACATCAGGCATCGGTTGTCAGCGAGCGTGTGACCCGTTTCTCACAGCCATCGCGTTGCCTACACATGAATCATAGACACCACATTGAGGTATTGACGACACGGCGTAATTAAGCTATTTTGTCAGGGTAGTACGGGCTTTCCTCGGAGGTGGAATGCAATCACAAGTTCGGATACTCCTGTTTCTTGCTCTTGTTGTCTGCGCCGGCACAGCCTTTGGCGCTGTGATCCATGTCCCTTCCGATCAGCCTGCGATTCAGGCTGGTATAGACGCATCCTCCAGCGGTGACGTGATTCTTGTTGCCCCCGGCACATATTCCGAGAATATTGATTTTAAGGGCAAGACGATCGTGCTGATATCGGAGGCGGGCCCCGCATCGACAATTCTGCGGCCGGCCGACAACTGGCTACCCACTGTCAGCATTCAGGGTTATGTGGGCGAAATGCCGGAGATATCGGGATTCACACTGACGGGATCACGCTCCCGTGTCATTGTGATCGGATCGTCCGCCAGCCCCACAATCTCCCGCAATGTCTTCGTCGACAACCCCAACGTGATGGATGTTGCCATCTATTCGGACGGAGCAAATCCCCTGATTTTATTCAATCTGTTTGTTCGCAGTGCAAATATCAGTGCCGTCGGGATCTACAACGGAAGCGCAACGATTGTCAACAATACGTTCGACGGCAACCGTCGCGGCTTCTTTACGATATCGGGCGCGGGGGTGGCGCGGAATAACATCGTCACCAATTCGCTCGAATACGGGGTGTACGGCAACTTCACCGAATTCGACTACAACGACATTTGGAACAACCACCCCGATTACGAAGGTGGCGCCATTTCTGGCCCCCACGATATTTCGCAGAACCCTGCCTTCCAGGCACCGTCATCTCTGGACTACACTCTTCAACCCGGTTCACCGTGTATCGACGCGGGTGATCCGTCACCCCAGTTCAATGATCCGGACGGATCGCGCAGCGACATGGGATACGCGTCGCTCGGCGGGTTGCCGCGTGCCGCCATTCCCCACCTGGTGCAAGAGGACCCGTTGCACGTGTTGGGCCACACTCCAACATTCGAGTGGGTGTTCGTGGATAACGCCAATCTTCAATCCGCCTACGAAATCGAGGTTGGCACGGACCTGTCATGGGATGTGGTGGAAATGTGGAGCACGGGTGTGGTCGTTTCCGCGGCCTCCTCCGTGGTGTATTCCGGCCTCCCGCTCGTAGACGGCGCCGGCTATTACTGGAGAATCCGACTCTCAAATGGCACGGCCTGGGGAGACTGGAAGACTTCGTTCTTCCGAATGAATTCACCGCCCTCAGTTCCGGTTCCAAATCGACCGCTCGATGGCGCCAGCGCCAGAGTCAAGGCGCTACGGCTTTTCGTAAACAACTCGACGGACGCCGAAGCTGATCCGCTCGTTTACGATTTCGAGATCTACAGCGACCCCGCCATGACGCTGCTGGTTGGAAGTCAAACGGGAGTCACGCAGACAGCATCGCCCACGTCCTCTGCCCCGTTCCCGCCGCTGCCGGATTTCCCTGAGTATTGGTGGAGAGCAAGGGTGTCCGACGGATTCCAGTATTCCGATTGGACGGCGCCGCTCAGGTTTACGCCACGAACCGGCCCGATTCTGGTCCCTTCGGAGCAGCCCACGATCCAGTCGGGGCTCGACGTGGCGATGCAGAATGACACCGTGCTCGTGGCACCAGGCACGTACAGGGAGTATCTGACTCTCAACCTGAGGGCCATCACGCTGATGTCGACAGGGGGCCCATCACTCACCACGATCACCACCCAGAGCGGCCCCAATCTGTATCTGTCCAATATTCAAGGTGAGACTCCATTCTCTCTGAAGGGATTCACCATAGCCGGGAATGGCACCGGTGTGGCAGCCGAGAATTCAAGGTTCACCATCGAGGAATGCAACTTCGAGGGCCGGGGCTATTTGGTGCATTTCTCGGGTTATTCGTCGAACGGGACGATTCGCGGCTGCAGATTCATCAGTGCTCAGCCCGGCAGTGGTATCGGTATCCTCGTCGACAACCTGGCGACCCTGGTGCTGGCACGATGCCTGTTCGTCAAACTGAATTATGGGGTTTTGATGTCGTCCGGGGTTGCAACACTGACGAACAATACTTTTGATCAGAACCAGTGCGGAGTCCTCAGCCAATATGCGACCGTGACTGCCAGAAACAACATTATCGCGAACAGCGTGAACGCCGGTTTTGCATCCGGATCCATCTCATCCGACTACAATGACCTGTGGAACAATCATCCGAATTATGAGAGCGGCGCCGTTGCTGGCGCCCACGATATCGATCTGGATCCGCGATTTCGTGATCCCGCAGGATTGGACTATTCCCTGATGCCCATTTCACCCTGTATCAATGCCGGTGATCCGGACCCTCAGTATCTGGATCCCGACGGAACGCGCAACGATTTGGGTGCCTACCCTCTGCTTTACGGTTTGCCTACCAGTGCGTACCTGAATCTGGGGCCGGAGAACGCGAATCACGTGGTGAGCCATACGCCCTCATTCCACTGGTCATTTCTCGACTCGGTGGGATCGCAAGTGGGGTACGAGTTGGAAGTGGGCACGGACACGATTTGGAATGCGGCGGAATTGTGGGCGACTGGCCCGGTGATTGCGCCCGATTCGGTTGTGCCGTACAGTGGCGCACCGCTGACTGATGGCTCCACATGCTACTGGCGGCTGCGTCTTTACAATGGAACGATTTGGGGGGGATGGCGCGAGGCGGGCTTTCACATGAATTCCATCCCTTCGGTTCCGCTGGCCGATTCGCCGACAGGCGGCGTGCGCACATGTCCAGCGAGATTGCGTCTGTACATCGATATCAGCACAGACGCGGAGGCCGATCGGCTGGGATATGATTTCCAGATCTTCGGAGATGCGGCTTTGGCGAACAGGATCACGTCTCAATCCAATGTGCCGGAAGATGGTATACCCACAGGGTCGCAGGAGTTTGATCTGCCGGGACAACCTGCAGATTACTGGTGGCGGGCACGCGCGTACGACGGTTACGAGCACTCCGCCTGGACTGTGGCGGAACACTTTGTCATTCGGCCGGCACTGCTTCACGTGCCGGCGGACTGGCCCACACCAGCGGCCGCCATTGCGGCATCGTGTTCTGGCGATACCGTGCTTCTGGCACACGGCACCTACTCGGGTGGAATCGATCCTCTGGGCAAGGAGATCGTCATTGCTGGCGAACTCCCGCTGGGATCCACGATTGTCACCAACGTTCCCTACGCGCCGCCCATCACGATCATGCGCGGCGAGGGCATTCGCATGATTGTCCGCGACCTGGCGATCTCCGGAGGTTGGGAGGCGGCGGGAATTCTGATTTCCGGGGCGTCACCCTCGATCATCAATAACCTCATCACGACCAACTACGGTGGCGGCTTTGGCGGAGGAATACGAATTCAGGGCGGAGGCGGACCGGTGATCCGGGGGAATCGAATCACAGGGAACTCCGCGCTGCAGGCGGGCGGCGGGATTTACGTCGGAACAGGAACCTCGGCGATCATCGATCAAAACGTGATCACCGGGAATCAAGCCGGCAATGGGTCGGCGCTCGCGCAGGAAGGTGGAGGGAATCTGCTGGTGATCGGAAATACGATGTCAGCAAACTTCGCATCGGCCACACCAGGAGGCGCTGTCTTCACTTCGCAACGGTCCGGCGGGGGCTCCAATTTCCGCTTCGAGCACAATACGATCGCCGGAAACACCTCATGGGCGGGACAAGGCGCTGGAATTGTCTGTGACTACTCAAACGGCGGTGAGATTACCAACAACATCATCGCCTTCAACAATGGCGGGTACGGCGTTTATGCCTGCGGGAAAGCGGGCGCCTCACCTGTGGTTCAGTTCAATGATCTCTGGTGGAATGATTCCGGACCCTACGGATGTGTCACGCCCGACACCGGCAACATCTTTGCGGATCCCCGCTTCTGCGATACCTCGCTACAGGATTTTCAACTGGCGGCAAACTCGCCCTGCCTGGGGAGTGGCGCCGATAGCACGACCATCGGGGCACTCGGACAGGGTTGCGCTACCGCCTCTCCCCTCATGCCCGTCTGCAAGGACATTAGAGTTGATCCGCCGAGACCTCCCGAGCATGTGGTGAATAAGACGCCCCAGATTCAGTGGACCTACACCGATCCGGGCTCCCGGCCGCACCAATGCTCGGAAATTCAGGTGGGCACAGACAATGATTGGACTCTGGTGGAAATGTGGGCACCGCCGGTGATTTTGGGCCCCCAAACGGCCATCATTTACAGCGGCCTCCCTCTTTCCGAGGGCCAATGGTACACCGTCCGCGTACGCGTGCGGAACGACACCCTGTGGAGCAATTGGGTTCAATCTGCGTTTCGCCTGAATTCCAAGCCCACAGCTCCCGCGCTCTATACCCCGGGGAACAATGTCGCCCTGGCAACGGCACGGCCCACGCTGACCATTCAGGCATCCGCCGACGGGGACAATGACTCGCTGACGTACACATTCGTCGTGTACTCCGACAGCACCCTCAACACCCCGGTGGATTCGGTGGCGGGGACATCCTCACTGATCTGGACGACCGACTCGCTGACCCGCGAGAACCAAAAGCACTGGTGGCGTGTGCGGGCGAACGATGGATTCGAATCGAGCGACTGGTCCCCGGTTCGGTCGTTCTGGGTCAACGCGATCAAAGAACCGCCGACGGCATTTAATCTGCGCACCCCGAACGATGGTGTCGCCCTCTACACGCCCCATCCGGCATTTGCGTGGGACCCGCCTGCCGATCCGGATCCGCGCACGGTGTATTCATACACGATCACGATTTCGCTCAATCCAACTTTCACGTTCACGCAGGATATGTCGACATTCGCGACGTCGTTTACGTGGCCCGAATCGTTGTACATTCGCGCCACTTACTGGTGGAGGGTGAGCGCGGATGACCACAACGGCGACACGATTACGTCACCGGTTCGGCGATTGGTGCTCGCGTGGCCTGGCGATTTGACGGGTGACCGGCTGACAGATGTCTTTGACGTGATTATGTTGATTGGGTACGCGTTTGGCGGTGGCGATGCCCCCAGCCCATTGAATCTGGGGGACGTGAATGGAGACTGCGTGATCGACGTTCTGGATGTCATTGATCTGATCCGTTACGTTTTCGAGGACGGGCCTGAGCCAGTCGCGGGATGCCTGTGAGGCATGCGGCTGCTGGTGGGAAATCGCCTCGCGCTAGGGATCTGATCGCAGTAATCAAGCATGCTTTCAGTTATGGCCCGTCGGCGGCATCGCGCTGCCCGTAGACGCCGTTTGTGGACTTTCGCCTCCCCCCTCCCATGCCGGACGGCCGGCGGCCGCATCCAGATTCCATTGTCTACAAGTCAACTCGCCTGCGTACCAGAGGTGTGACAGATTCCACCGATTGGGAGGGTAGACACATGGGAAGTTTCGCCACCGTCCGGCGTTTGATCGCTCTGGCCCTGGTCGTGCCGCTTGCGCTCGTCAGTTGCCAAAAGAAGTCGGCCTCGAATTCGAACGGAAGCGCCGAATGGGATATCGACGCGAACGGAATTCCGAAGTTTGTCCAAACGAACTACACCGACCTGGGCGCTATTGACCGGATCTCGCGCTTCCGTTCCGCGTATGGCCACGACTACACACATGACGACCACTTGGAGCATTGCCGGAGCATGAAGCATTACTTCTGGCCCAAAGGTGGCGACCCTGGATGGTCACACAATCCTTCGTGGACGACAATCCCGATTCGGTCTCCGATCGCGGGAACAGTGACACGGCTGATGCCCGAGTTCGCCGGAACACAGATTTGGATCGGCTCGGACGCGTACCCGGCGTTCGAATTCCGCATTTTCCACGTGGGCATCTCCCCCGCGCTCCTCGAGGGGGACAAGGTTTCCGAGGGGCAGGTTCTGGGACATCATGGCGGAGACGAAACCATGATGGATATCGCGGTGCGGGTGGCGACGCCAAGTGGATGGCGGTTGATTTCGTACTTTGACGTCATGACTGACGGGCTATTTCAATCCTACGTCTCGCGTGGCGTCATCTCCCGCAGCCAGCTCATAATCACAAAGGCGGAGCGAGATGCTGATTCACTGACATGCTCCGGGGAACAGTTTATCACGACAGGCCAGTTGGAGAACTGGGTGCCGTTAAATTGAGCGCGGGCTCCATTAATGTGGCGCTCCTGCGCCTCGCGAAACACTGCAGATGCTACGCTCCCTGCGGTCGCTCAGCATGACATCGTGGGGGCGTCGCTCTTCCGGTCGGTCATCGAGAGTCCGTGAATCCGCGTTCAAAGTCGCCCCTCCCCCTCTTGTGAATCCGC
Organism: bacterium; assembly: GCA_021813505.1. Classification (GTDB taxonomy): domain Bacteria; phylum Zixibacteria; class MSB-5A5; order WJJR01; family WJJR01; genus JACRMA01. The sequence continues at coordinate 52,027 of JAKAKI010000073.1, forward strand.
CGATTTCGGTTATCTTGCCGATAGGAAGATGTAGCCCCTGCCCCGGTGGTGCGGGACCGGGCTGGAAGGATGTACGGTTGTGAGAATCAGGATCCCCCGCTCGTTGCTGGCACTTTTGTGCTTGTCGATTGGGCTGCTGTTCGCGATTTCGACGGCCGCGTCATCGGTTCACGCACAGGGGAACATCTACGGAATTGTCCAAGGCACGAATCTGGTGAGTCCACCAGCGACTGACCTTTGTTGGCTGGGGTTTCTTAATCACAGCGACCAGGAAATTCGGATTGAAACCAATACCGGCGCCGGCTACGACGGCACCAACTGGTTCGACGATTTTCAGAACTACACCAGCCACGCTGCCGGCATTCCGTACGATTACTATTTCGTCAACATCACCAATGGAGAGGCGCAACATCTCTCCAAAACGGTGCCGGCCAATTCTTTTCAACAGGAGAACATCCTCCTGGCGGTGGGGAGTTTCCCAGCGCGGCCGACCGGGCTGGTGGCGCGAGTGGCATCGACGCGACGGATCATTCTCAGTTGGAACTCACAGCCGGGAATGACCTGCCATGTTTACCGGCGGGTCACGTCCAATGCCGGAGTGTTCCGGCGTATCGATGATCCGATGGGATCTCTGGCCAATTTTGGGGTCACCGATTCGTTCTTCGTGGATAGCACATCGGATGGGATCAGCGATTACACGTATGTCCTCATCGCCCAGAATGCATCGGGGAACTTCTCGGCGCACTCGGCAACGTCATCCGCACTCGCATCGGTGGCGAACACCCCGGCTGTTGCAGCAGTCATGCCGGATTCGGGTGCACCTGCCGGCGGGTATTTGGTCACGATCCGCGGGACGAATTTCGATATCGCCGGCGCGTCGGTGACGTTTCGCGGGATCGCGGCCACTAGCGTCACCGTGCAGTCACCGTTCTCCCTGAGCTGCACTGTACCGGCAGGCTCACCGGGATTCGCGATCGTCGTCGTAACCAACACTTCGTCCGGAGTGGCCTCCTCACCACTGACGGCAGGTTTCCATTACGAGGGAAAGGCATTCACGCGGGGTGACGTGAATCTCGATGGGGCGATTGATGTCTTTGACAGTGCGTATTTGATCGAATTCATCTTCAGCGGCGGACCGGAGCCCATGCCGGTGGCCGAAGCCGGCAATGTCGATGGCGATCCGGATCACATCATCGACGTATTCGATCTTGTCTACCTGCTTGAGTACACGTTCAGTGGCGGGCCACCGCCCCCTCCATAGTCCGCCAGAACGTTCCGGTCAGAACGCGATAGTGCAGGTCTCGCCGCACTGAGCACATCATTGCCGCAAACGGGCTTTTCGCACTAACGAACCAGCAACATCTTGCGCGATAGGGTCTGGGCGCCTGAGGTCATGCGGGCGAAGTAGACTCCGGAAGCGAGCGGCTGACCCGACCTGTTGTCACCGTTCCACACAAGTTCATGCGTTCCGGAGTCTGCGCTACCGGAAAAGAGTGTGTTCACCATCCGACCGAGGATGTCGTAGACGGAAACGGTGACTCGCTCGCGTCCGTTGACAACGAACCGAATCACTGTTGACGGGTTGAACGGATTCGGCATGTTCGTCAGGTCGAGCGCGTATCGGATGCTTCCCGGGGCAATGTCATCGAAGACGCCAGTGACGAGCGGAACCGTGAGATCGCACGACATCGACGCGGCAGACGCCGAGATATTGGTCACGGTGACGTAACTCGGCGCACCGGAGTACGCGTTGGAACTGGGTGAGGTCGAGGCAGAGAAAGTCGCAGCGAGGGATGGTCCAGGGTAAGGATCGGCGGAGTCCCCCAGATTGATGTTCTTTTCCATCTGCCATAGATTGTCAGCTTGCTGCAGCGCCACCAGGTAATTTCCATTGGATGTATGGCCGGGGTACCACTCGGACATGTTCGACATGCGGCTTTCATCAATACGCCAGATGAGCAGCCCCGAGCCTGGAAGCGCGGCGTCGTAACCCAGCTTCTGCCGATTCTCCAGCAGAAAATACTCGCGTCCTCCCGTGCCCTCGATCGGCAACCGGTAAACAAAGCCCTGAGTCTCGTTGGCAGGGACAACCGCTCCTGCCACGCTGACCATGACATCGAGAGGCAGGATGATACCGAGCTGATACTTGCACCAGGCGTCGAGGTGGGCGGGTGAATTCCCCAGACGTCCGTTCCAGGCACCCGAGGCCATGAGCGACCACTTGCCCACGCCACGAGAGCTGCCGTCCAAGTCGTAGAGGTCGGGCAGACCCAACAGATGGCCGATCTCGTGGGCGAACACACCAATCGTTATGTCACCGGGACGGTTCCAGAATTCCGGCTGGATCGTGTATGAACTGACATACACGCCGTCGCGCAGGCGGGGCATGATGCCCCACTTGTGTGACCAGATGTCATTGGTGGAGAAGGTGAATTCGGCCCCACGGCCCGTGTGCACGATGATGATTCCATCGACGAACTTGTCCCCGTCGTTGTCGTAGTCGGCGAAGTTGACGCACGAATCGACTTTGTCCACCAGGTCCTCGCAGAGCTTTTGGGTATTGTGGGGATAGACGCCCATCCCGTAGTCCGCGTTGACATAGCTGGTGTAGCTGCTGTCGAGATGGTGCCACCCGAGCGCGGAGGGCAAATTCACGGTGGTGATGGTGAGTGTGTGGTAGGTGATTTCATGGTAGAAGTCGCGCACCGAACCGGGATCATCGCTGAAGATCAGGGTATCGAACACGAGCGCCGGAACTGATGCCGGCTTGTCGGGGAAATCAACACAGATCGCCAGAATGTTGAAGTTGCCCACCCGTCGGATGCCGGCTGCCGGACCGCCATCGGGCTGATCGATGCCGCGTGCCGCAAACGATGCGCTCATTTGAGAGTAAAGACCGGCGCTGGCGCTAAGACCGGGTACGATCGGATGCGAACTGTCGCCAGGGTAGGGCGGCATGGCATTGGCGTTGAAGAAGAGCCCCGACGCGCAGAGAATCAATATTCCCAGAAGACCGCCCGATCCAATGGGCAAGACACGCAAGCGATGCATTACGGGCATCCTTTCCCGAAAGCCACTCCATTTTTGCGATGGGTGTCCCCCCCCCTCGCCTTACTCTCTTGTAATCGGACGGAGGGTGTCCGGTTTCAAGCGATTATGTGATTTCTTTACTTTTCTTTTGAATCGCTCTAACGGCGATCCAAGTCGAACGGGTGTCCCAGCCAATTCGGCAGGCGCCGACGGCAGCAGTACATCACATGAGGAGGTGTCGGGTGAGCCTCGCCCATCCGTATTCGCGGGAGCGACTCGGAGATTGACCCGCCATACACCCGTAGCGGGCGGAAAATAATTCCAGCAGGACGCGCTGGAGCGGTATTATCTTCCCCGCCGTTGTTGAGAACTGCACCAGGGGTGGTGGCGGATTTACTTCATCAACTCAAAGCGAGGTTTACGGACATGAAGTTCAGCGTGCGAACTGTTCTGGCCGGGTCTGCTCTTGCCCTGCTTCTCGCGAACAACGGGCTCTGCCAGACAGCACCGGCAGCGCCAAAAGACAGTGCCAATCAGAAATGGGATGTCTCCAAACCGCAATTGCCGGCTGACACACTTGAGTTCGACGCGACCGAGGGAACCTGGATGGCGCTCGATGTCTCCCCCAATGGCCGGGAGATCGTGTTCGACCTGCTGGGCGACATTTACAAGATGCCGATTGAGGGTGGCAACGCTACGCTGCTGACCGGTGGACTCGCTTATGACGTCCAGCCACGGTTCAGCCCCGACGGCAAGTCGATTCTGTTCACCAGCGACCGGGGCGGGGGCGACAACCTGTGGATGATGAATGCCGACGGCAGCAAGCCGGTCCAGATCACCAAGGAAGATTTCCGGCTATTGAACAACGGGGCGTGGCATCCCAGTGGGAAATACGTCGTCGCCAAGAAACACTTCACCAGCGAGCGCAGCCTGGGGGCCGGCGAGATGTGGATGTTCAAAGTCCCTGAGGGCGGCGCGGGCGTGCAACTCACCAAGAAGAAGAATGATCAGCAGGATGCCAACGAGCCTGTCTTCTCGCCGGACGCTCATTATCTCTACTGGTCGGAGGACATGTCGGGCGGGGCGTTCTTCCAATACAATAAGGACCCGAATGGGACCATCTTCATGATCCGCCGGCTCGATTTGCAGACCAACGAGATCCGCAATCTGATCGACGTCAACGGCGGCGCCTGCCGGCCGCAGGTCAGCCCGGATGGCAAAACGATTTCCTTCGTGCGCCGCGTGCGCGGCAAGTCGGTTCTGGCGCTGTTCGATCCTGCCAGTAATGAAGTCCGGCATCTGTGGAACGGCCTGGAGTTCGATCAGCAGGAAACCTGGACACTTTTTGGGGCGTACCCCGGCTACAGTTGGACGCCCGATGGCAAGAGCATCGTGATCTGGGCCAAAGGGAAGCTCTGGCGGGTTGATGTCAATTCCGGCACGCCGACCGAGATTCCGTTCAAAGCGCATGTCAAGCAGGCCGTGACCAAGGCGCTTCGATTCGCGCAGACTGTTGGGCAGCCGACATTCCCGGTCAAGGTGATGCGCTGGCCACAGATTACTCGCGACGGGCGTAGCGTGGTCTTGCAAGCGCTGGGATATCTGTATCGCCGTTCGCTGACTGATAGTTCTTACACACGGATCACGGCCCAGACCGACCACTATGAATTCGCACCGGCGCTGTCCTCCGACGGTAAAGAGATCGTGTATGTCACCTGGAACGACACCAGCGGCGGCACCATTCGGATTGTCGGAGCCGACGGCAGCAAGGACCGTGTCCTGGTGTCTGCTCCCGGCCATTATGTCTCGGCGCATTTCTCGAATGACGGCAAGTGGGTGGTGTACCATCGGGGAATCGGCGATGGCTATCGCGGCCACATCTGGGAAAACGATCCCGGAATCTACGTCATCTCCACCGACGGCAAAACCCCGTCACGGTTCCTCACCCGCGAGGGGAGCACACCGCGATTCTCGCAGGATGGCAAACGCATCTACCTGATTTCCGGCGAAGGCGAAAAGGCCGCGCTGGTCAGCATCGATCTTCTGGGCTCGGATCGCCGGCTCCTGGCGACATCGCAACGCGCCGTCGATTTCTGCCTCTCCCCTGACGAAAACTTCCTGGCGTTCGAGGAGCTTTGGCAGTCATACGTGGTACCTTTCCCGCACATCAATGTTCCGCTAGAGGTCGCGCCGGAGATGATGAATCTGCCGGTGAAGAAGCTGTCGACCGACGGCGGTACATACCTCGGCTGGTCGGCCGACAGCAAGACGGTCACCTGGAGTCTGGGACCGGATTTCTGGCGGGCGGACATTGAAGCGCTCTACACAAAAGACACAACGTTGGCCGCCGGTGCCAAGACGCCGGATTCGTCAAAGGCGTACAAGCCGGCACTGGCGCATTTGGGCTGGCAGGAGAAGGCCGATATCCCATCCACTGATCTGTATTTCGTGGGCGCCAGGATTCTTCCCATGAATGACCTGTCAGTGATCGCCGATGGTGTCGTGCATGTCAAAGGCAACCGAATCGCCGAGGTCGGCGAACGCGGCAAGATTAATGTGCCGGCGGGTGCCATGGTTTATGACGTGACGGGCAAAACATTGATGCCGGGATTGATCGATATCCACGCGCACACCGGCTCGAGCAATCAGAGTGTGTATTCCCAGCAAATCTGGGCGTTTCTGGCCAACCTTGCATTTGGCGTGACCACCACCCACGATCCCAGCAACAATTCCGAGATGATCTTCGCTGAATCGGAATTGGCGAAAGAGGGCAAACTTCTGGCGCCCCGTGTGTTCAGCACCGGCACGATTCTCTATGGCGCCGAGGGAAATTTCAAGACTGTGATTAACAAATACGAGGACGCGGTCAGCGCGATTAGACGGACAGCCGCCTGGGGCGCGTTCAGTGTCAAAAGCTACAATCAGCCACGGCGCGATCAGCGGCAGATGGTCAATAAGGCCGCCTACGAGCAGCGCATCGAGGTGGTGCCCGAGGGCGGCTCCACGATGAATCACATGATGACGCTGGTTTTGGACGGTATCACGACGCTCGAGCATCCCTTCCCGCAGGCGCAACTCTATGATCCGGAATTGCGCCTTCTCGGCAGGTTCGGTACCGGGTACACGCCGACTTTGATCGTCGGGTACGGTGGATTGTGGGGAGAGAACTACTGGTATCAGCATGAGAACGTTTGGGAGAATACCCGGCTCGGAAAATTCGTGCCACGTTACGTGATCGACCCACGCTCTATTCGGCGCACGATGGCGCCCGACTCCGAGTATCACCATTTCGCGCTCGCCAAGGTGGCCACCGAGATTCTCCACCGCGGAGGAAATGTCGAGCTGGGCGCGCATGGCCAGCTTCAGGGGCTCGGCGCGCACTGGGAGCTTTGGATGCTGCAACAGGGCGGGATGACAAATCACGAAGCGCTTCGCTGCGCCACCTGGATGGGCGCCCGCTGCATCGGGCTCGACAAGGAGCTTGGCAGTATTCAGCCCGGCTTGCTGGCAGACATGATCGTCATCGATGGTGATCCGCTGACCGACATCAGACAGTCGGAGAATGTGCTTTACACAATGGTCAACGGACGGCTGTACGACGCCAGGACACTCGAGCAACTTGCGCCCGAGCGCAAGCCGCTGCCCAAAGGAGCCAATCTCGAGGGGGTCCAGGGGGCCGATGTCGGCCACACGTGTCCTGGGGAGTAGGCGGTGCCGTGGGCGAGGCTTGTGGCGTTTTGCACGCGCGCACGCCCTCACCCCCGGCCCCTCTCCCAGAGGGAGAGGGGAGAGAGACTCCTCTTTATCACAATTCGTTCGCTTCACGGCAAGCAACTCCCTCTCCCTCTGGGAGAGGGCCGGGGTGAGGGAGCGAGTCTCCACCGGCGCTACTACTTGAGACGTATTATATTCGTGACGGATGTACTTCGAATCTGATTTGAGGAGGTGGTATGATGAACGCCCGGCGTTCGGTCATTCTTCTGATCAGTGTGATTTGCGTCATCTCGTGTTCGACAACCCGCCGTCCCGGACAGAGTGGTGCTGACTCGGGCGGCCAAAGCAGAACGCATCTGGTCGCGCATCCGCAGGATGTCGTCTGGTCGGTAGTGCAGGCGTACATGGCCGAACGAAAATGGCCGCTGGCTGAGACCAATCAGGACAAAGGTCTGATTCGCAGTGGCTCTTTCCAGCTCGATGCCTCCCGTGATTACGCCCACTGCCGCAGCGGGCGACGCTCGACGGTGTCGCGGTACGAGGCCGAGCTCACGATGGAATTGCGCCGGGTTTCCGCCAACGGCACGAACCTCACAGTCAGGAGCCGGATGACCGCCATTTCGGATAACGGCCGCAACTCGGACTGCTATTCCACCGGCGCGCTGGAGGATGAAATGGTAGCCGGGATTGACAGCCTGGTGGCGGTGTGGCGGAAGTGAATTCGGCGAATTCTTCGATTCCCACCGGTACGGACGCCCAACAGCCGACCAGCAAGCGGTTTCGCTCTCAAGCGGTTGTCAATACCTCACACCACCGGGAACAAAAAGCCCGTCGAAATCGTCCTACAGATACGCGACCTATTGCGTCCTCTTAAAGCTGGAGGGAAGGGTCGCCGGAAGGGGAGTGTCCTATGAGCAATCGACGGCATGCAATGTGGGTTTCAATCATCCTGACCGGAGTGGGCGTGATTTGCGGACTGGCATTGGTTTCGATGGCAACGAAACCGAAGGAGAATTCTGTGGCTCTCAACAAGCTGACGCCGGAAGAAGAAGCGGTGATCATTCACAAGGGGACGGAACGGGCCTTTACCGGCAAGTACTATGATTTCAAAGAGAAGGGCACGTACACCTGCAAGCAGTGCGGGGCACCGTTGTATCGCTCCTCCGACAAGTTCGATTCCGAATGCGGCTGGCCGAGTTTTGACGACGAGATCCCGGGGGCGGTCAAGCGGACGGTCGATGCGGATGGCATGCGCACCGAAATCACCTGCGTGCGTTGCGGCGCCCATCTGGGACACGTGTTCGAGGGGGAGCATTTCACCGCGAAGAATGTGCGGCATTGCGTGAATTCGATTTCGCTCAATTTCGTTCCGGACAGCGCGATCGTCAAAACCGAGAAGGCTTATTTCGCCGGCGGTTGCTTCTGGGGCACCGAGTACTTGCTGGAGAAGGCTGAGGGCGTGGTTTCCGCCAAAGTCGGCTATATGGGCGGACATACAACCAAGCCGACGTACCGCGACGTCTGCGAAGGGAACACGGGACATGCGGAGACGGTCGCAATCGAATTCGATCCGTCCAAGACGACCTATGAAAAGCTGGCGCGGCTGTTTTTCGAGATCCACGACCCGACGCAGGCAGATGGCCAGGGACCGGACATCGGCGACCAATACCGTTCGGAAATCTTCTATACCGATGACAGCCAGAAGCAAGTGGCCGAGAAACTGATTGGGATTCTGAAGAGCAAGGGCTTGGACGTTTCAACGCAGTTGGCCAAGGCCGGTCCGTTCTGGGAGGCCGAGAAGTACCACCAGAATTACTACGACCAGAACGGCCATCGGCCGTATTGCCATTCGTATCAAAAGCGGTTTTGACGGATCCAACGAGTATCGGTAACAGGTCGAAGGCCGGGCGATTGTGTCCGGCCTTTGGCATACTCGCCTGAATAGGTGGGCAGAGCCAACTCCGTCGAACCGCCAGCCGGTCACGCGCCGCGATTGGGTACGATGCAAATGAACTGGAACTCACCGCCGGAATTGTTGCGGAACTGATGCATTGTATTTGGGGGAACGTACGCGTAATCGCCGGTCGCAAGATTGAATGTCTCTTCTCCGATCGTCAAAGTCCCCTTCCCAGCGATTACGTAGTTCACGTGTTCCCAATCGTGCTGGTGGTGTGGCGTGTGGCCCCCGGCTTCGATTCGAAACACGCGCAATGAGTGGTCGGGCCAGCCCTGCGCCGGGCCGACTATACTTGCCTTGGTGGTCTTCGTTACTCCGTCCGCCTGAACATTTTTGTAGGTAATGTCTTTGGATTTGATGACTGGCATGGCCGATTCCTCCCTTAAGACAACTCTAATATACGTCGGAATCGGGAAATGCGGCGTCACAAATGCCGGCATCCCCAAGGAGGCGCCGCTCGTCCCAACGGCTAATGTGGCGCGGCCGCCCTCGGCCGCGTGTTCTCCGGCGCGTCAAAATCAAGAGTCCGCGCTTCGCGCGGCCGCCGCCGAGGGCGGCCGCGCCACATCGCACCCATCACACAGCCGATACCAATCCCGAGTTCAGGGACTTGGAGCCTCTGATTTGCGGATGCCTGTTGGACAAATTCCAGCAAGCGCATAGATTCTGGCTGAGGTGGCTATGAACAGAGAAAACACGACACGAGTAAAAGGTGATCTTGCGCGAAAACTCCTTCTGATCTCGATAACTTGCGCGTCATTGTGCGCCAGTGCGAGCGCGCAAATGCCTGCAGATTCGGCTGCTCCCTCTCCCCCGCCGCGCGCCCTCATCAATCTGACCGCGAATGATTGGGGAATCGTCATCGGGAACGCCCCACGCGTCCATGGGTTGCGATTCAACCTCAGCGACCGCGGAATCGAGCAGATCGATGGATTGAATGTCACCTTCTGGAAGCCGCGTGAGACGTCACGGGGCGTGATTAATGGGGTTGCGCTCGGTTTGCTCGCACCGGCCGCCCGGCACATCAACGGCATTTCGCTCGGTACGATCGCGACTGTCGGCGAGTCATCCTTGCGCGGCATCAGCGCCGCTGCGATCGCCACCGTCTCGGAAGGTGTGATCCAGGGTGTCAGCGCGGCGGGAATCGCGGTTATAGGCGAACAACGTGTCACCGGAATCACAGCGGCGGGTATAGCGGTTATTTCCAACGGGAAGCTCATTGGGGTCTCGGCCTCCGGATTGGCAACAATCGGTCGGACCGGCCTTTGGGGAGTGCATGCAGCGGGGCTTGCCACGGTATCGGAAGGTGATGCGTTCGGAGTCACGGCCAGCGGACTGGCGACGGTTTGCGAGGGCGGCCTGCATGGCATCGGCGCCGCCGGGCTGGCGATTGTCACCGAGGGCGCAGTGGACGGCGTTGCCCTGGCAGGATTGACCACAGTTTGCGATGGCACGATGACGGGCATTGCGATCGCCGGCGGCGTGATTATCACTGAACAGACAATCCGCGGGCTCGCGGTTGGGGGAATTGCACTGCCGTCACGTGTTGACGATGAGTCCAAACGGTGGTCGCTGCCTGGGATCAAGGCTCGCGAAATCCGGGGACTGGCGGTTCATGGGATGAACATTCAGGTGAGCCGGCGGGCTTCCGGAATACTGGTTTCCGGCATCCACCTTTCCGGGGATGTCCTGGCCGGAATCGGCGCGGCCCCGGTGATCAGGGCGGGAGAACTGAAGGGGATCGGAGCCGGGCTGGTGAATCTTGGGGCGCGGCGCCAGACCGGGATCATGGTGGGCCTGCTCAATAGCACGCCAGAACTTCGGGGAATCCAAGTGGGTCTATTGAATCATGCTGGGAATAATCCGAAGGGCTTCCAGTGGCTGCCGGGGATCAATTTGCACTTTTAAAGGCATTCGTTAGTCGAGCTCGCTATCCTCGTGACATTGAGCACGATAGGCCCTTCGGCGAAGACGGCAATAGGCCTGCCGGCGTGGGGAATTGCCGGGGAAAATCTGGCCTAAATCGATGATGTTTGCAATTGCGGAAACCTGTCAAAAGCGTATAATAGCCAAGTTGTGAAGTCGACATTGACCTCAACCAAGGAAGTGGAATGCGATTAAAAGAATGGTCACTGGTGGCAGCCCTTCTCGCGGGTGTCAGCGCGCCAGCATTGGGCGCAGCGGACAGCACGAAGGCGGCTCCGCCAGCAGGTGCCACGGATACCGCGAAGGCGGCACCTATCAGGAAAGCGAAGATTGACGTACCGCAGACAACATTCAACTTTGGGTACGTGCCGCAAAATTCAAGTATCTCGCACGTGTTCTGGGTCAAAAGTGTCGGTGAGGATACACTCCGAATCACCGACGTGAGGCCTGGGTGAGGATGCACAAAGGCTCCGCTTAAGAAAAAGGAGCTTGCTGTCGGAGACAGCACTGAAATCGAAATCATCTTCTCGACGGGACATTACAGTTCACGTGTCACGAAGAGCGCCAGCATTGCGTGCAATGCACAGGGGAATCCGCCGGGGTTGTCATTCCAGGCATGGCCGATTTTCAATCAGGACTCTCTGAAGTTGTTCAAGGTCGAACCGTTCCAGATCGCACTGGATTCGACCAAGCCCGCGGAGCAGAAGAAGGGCATTGAATTCCAGGTCAACATCAAGAATGTCTCTTCCGAGCCCATGGAGTTCAGCCTGGTATCGGTTCCGACCGAGTTTGTCAAAGTTGACATGCCGGGCGGACAGATCAAGCCGGGCAAGGAAAAGTCGATCAAGGTCAAGTTTGACAAGAATATCGCCAGTGAAACCTTCACCAAGTCTTTCACGATTGAAGCCAACGACGCGGCGAAGACCCGGATTACCGTGCCGGTCACCAAGAACCAGCGCTGGCTCGCACCTGGGGAGCAGCCTCCGGCAACGGGTGCAAATATCAAGACGAAATAACCATTCGCGGTTCACATTGCTCTATTCGGGCGCATTGTTTCCTGACGGTGCGCCCGTTGCGTTTGGCCCCGTTTATGAAGGGCGTGTTGACGGGCAGACAAGAGTGTCTGCCCCACTCTTGGTCATGGAAGTTTGAGTCTCTCAGTGGCGCCCACTGCCGTCCGCGCGCTCATCTCCAGGTGCTGCGGTTTTTCACCGCACCCTTCAGCGACATTCAGAAGCCGGTCAAGGCCTGGTGGCCTGCGCTCGTGAGTTCGTATTCAAAAACCTTCATCGAAGGAGCAGGAAGGCAATGACGTACAAGATCCTCATTCTCTCGGCTGCGTTCGCGTGCGGGATGGCAGCGTCGGCGGCCGGTGCCGACTCGACCAACGCGACCGGCCCGAAGCTGGAAGTTCCGGAGACGAACTTTGACTATGGGTACACGGTCCAAAACGCGAAGATCGCGCATGTGTACTGGCTGAAGAACAGCGGGACCGACACGCTTAAACTCAAGGATGTGCGCCCCGGATGCGGATGCACCAAAGCTCCCCTCAAGAAAAAATCGCTGGCGCCCGGCGACAGCACTGACGTCGAGGTCGTATTCTCGACCGGATCTTACAGTATGTTTGTCCGGAAACCGTCGACCATTCAGTTGGAATCCCCCGGTGACACGCCGCCGATGCTGGCCTTTACAGCGTATCCGACGCCAAAACCGGACTCGCTGCGGCCACTGACCTTCACTCCCATGGGCGTGAATCTGGATTCGTCCAAGAAGACCTCCAACATGCAGGCGTGGAATTTCAGAGTTCGTGTGAAGAATTGGTCCAACCATGACCTTCGAATCCACCAGGTGTCTCCAGCGCTTTCGCAGATCAATATTGAGGCGCCCAATGGCGCTATTGCCGCCGGTTCAGAGGCCACAGTGCGCATCAGAATCGACGCGGAATTGGCTGATTCCACTTTTGCGAAGTCGGTGACATTCGAGGTGTCGGACTCGCTCCACACGCGATACACGTTGCCGATTGGGAATGAGCCGCCCGCGACGGGCCGCACCCCGGTTGCACATTAGTTGCGAGTACTCGCCCACAAACCGTCCACAATTCGGCCACAGCGGCTATATGAGGGCCATCCCCCAACGCGGATAGCCCTCACAGGCCGTTCCGTCTGATCCGCATTCATTGATCCCTGCCTGGTGGACCAGACCAGTCTGACCGCTGACAAAACTGCATACCACCCGGTGAAATCCCGGCACGGACGGCAGGTGCGGGTTGTTCGCGCCACGGCCCTGTCGTAGATTGGCGGCGCAGAGGAGACTGTGATGAGTATCGTCCTTGATGGTTCCGGATTGACAGTTGACAAGATCGTCAAAATTGCGCGGCACGGAGAGAAAGTGCAGCTTCATCCCGACGCGCTGGCGCGCATTAGGACTTGCCGCGCCATGCTGGAGGAAAAGATTCAGGCGCATGAAATCATGTACGGCGTCAATACCGGCATCGGTGAGTTCTCCGAAGTTGTCCTGAATGACGAGCAGGTCGAGAAATTCCAGCGGTACCTCATTTACAATCACGCGGCGGGTATCGGCGATCCCGCGCCCATCGAGCATGTGCGCGGCGCCATGGCGGGGCGGATCAATGTGCACGCCCATGGAAACTCCGGCTGCCGCCCTGAGATCACCCTGACTCTGCTGGAGATGCTCAACCGTGGCGTCACGCCCGTCGTGTGCCAGAAAGGATCGGTGGGGGCCTCCGGTGATCTGGCGCCGATGTCGCAGATTGCGCTTTTGATGATGGGCGAGGGTGAAGCATTCTATCAGGGGAAGCGGCTGCCGGGAAAAGACGCTTTGAACAAGGCCGGGATCCCCATCCCGGGATTGCAGGCGCGTGACGGATTGGCGACGATCAACGGTTCGAATCTGCTCACGGCGATCAGCGCGATTCACCTCTACGACATGAACCGCTGGTTCAAGCAGGCGGAGATCGCCTGCGCCATGAGTCTGGAAGCCCTGCTCGCCAATATGAAACCGTACAATGTGCTGTTGCATGAATTGCGCGGGTTCCCCGGGGCGGTGCGTAGCGCCAGGGCGATTATGCAATGCATCGACGGCAGCGATTTGATCACCCGGAAGATCAAGACCAAAGTCCAGGATGCGTATTCCATGCGTTCATCTCCGCAGGTGATCGGCGCGGCGCATGATGCGATTGCTTTTGCAAGGACGCAGGTTGAGATCGAACTCAACGGCGTCGGGGACAACCCGATCTTTGTGCCGGACAAGAAGCTCACCCTGACCGGCGCGAATTTCCAGGGGACGCCGGTATCGCTGCCGATGGACTTGGCCGGAACCGCGGTGACGATGGTGTGTGTTCTCTCGGAACGCCGCCTAAACCGGCTGACCAATCCTGCGTTGAGCGTTGGCCTTCCCCCCTTCCTGACCAAGGGCGCCGGAATGTTCTCGGGGATGATGCTCAGCCAATACACGGCGGACACGCTCATTGTCGAGCAACGGATGCTCTCAGCCCCGGCCAGTGTCGGCTCCATTCCCGCGGCCGCGGATCAGGAGGATTTCGTCTCGATGGGCATGAACACGGCCTTGAAGAATGATCAGATTCTCGAAAACGCCTACGGCGTATTGGGAATCGAATTCATGGCCGCCGCTCAGGCGCTCGACTTTCGCGAATTCACTCCCGGCCGTGGCGTCTCCACCGCCCACTCGATTATCCGCAAGCACATCGCCCATCTCGACGAGGATCGCCCAATGTACCCCGATCACAACATCATGCGCGCAGTCGTCAAGAGTGGGGAGATCTTGGATGCTGTGGAGGGTGTTGTGGGAAGCTTGGGATAACGATTGGACGATTGCGATTACGAAATGGTGGGCTGAGCCCACCCTACCGGTAGGGTGGGCTTTGCCCACCTTGGTTTGGTCAAACCGCGAACCTCACGAAACAGCCAGGAATTCTGAATGCTTTACCGCAAGATGCCGGACGCCGATCCTGCCCTGTCGATTCTGGGCTTCGGATGTATGCGGCTGCCGGTGGACGGTGGCGGGCATATCGACGAGCCTGGAGCGACCGAGATGCTCCGCTGGGCAATCGACCACGGTGTCAACTACGTGGACACGGCTTATCCCTATCACAACGGCGAGAGCGAACCGTTTGTGGGCCGGGCATTGCAGGATGGTTATCGCAGCAGAGTCCAGTTGGCAACGAAACTGCCGAGCTGGCTGGTGACGACCCGCGCCGACATGGACAAATATCTCGATGAGCAATTGAAACGGCTTCAGACCGAGCAGATCGACTTCTACCTCGTCCACTCCCTGAATCAGGCTTCTTGGGAGAATATGCAACGTCTGGGGATCGGCGAGTTCCTCGACAGTACTATCGCCGACGGACGGATTCGCTGCGCCGGATTCTCATTCCATGACCAGGCTGGTGTCTTCAAGAAGATCGTCGACGGATACGACTGGACCTTCTGCCAGATTCAGTACAACTTCATGGACGAGGATTACCAGGCCGGTACCGAGGGGCTCCGTTACGCGGCCGCACGCGGACTGGGGATCGTGATTATGGAACCATTGCGGGGCGGCGTGCTGACGCGTGAGGTCCCGGCCGTTCAGGACGTATGGAACCGTGCGGCGACGAAGCGCACACTCGCCGACTGGTCACTGCGTTGGATATGGAACCATCCCGAGGTCCATGTCGTGCTCTCCGGAATGGGCACGTTGGAGCAGGTTCGCGAGAATATCGCCTCCGCCGGCACTGCTACTCCGTCGTGTTTGTCCACGGAGGAACTGAATCTCTTTGACCTTGCCCGCGAAGAGTATCGCAAGCGAATCAAGGTGCCTTGCACCTCGTGCAATTACTGCATCCCCTGCCCATCCGGCGTGAAGATACCGACATGTTTCGAGATCTATAATCTGGCTCACATGTATGACGCGGCGGAACGCGCCAAGGGCTTGTATGAATTCATGCTGCGGGCAGGGACATCCAATGGCGCCGGGTTCGCCTCGCTGTGCGAGAAGTGTGGCGATTGCGAAGCGCTCTGCCCGCAGGGGATTCCGACACGAGAGCGGATCGGTGAGGTGGCGGCGTACTTTGGAAAATAGGAAGCAGGACAAAGGACCAAGGATGGTAAGGGCATCGACCGTACTCGCAGTTGTATTCGCTTCGGTCCTGGCATTTGGGCCCTTGAAGGTCCTGGCGAAACCGGGTGACGTCACGCATGTCGTTTCGCATGCCAATCGCAAAGTCGTGACCGATCCCTCGAAGGGATTCAACGCCTACCGGAACTGGGCGGTATTCCCGTCCACGGCCACTCCCTATCGCAGAATCGTGCTGTCGGTGACTTATCGCTGCCCTGACAGTCTCCGATGCGGCGAGTGGGATTACATCGACGGCATCTTTTTGCGGCGCACCGGGGGGGGTGTTTCGCCGTCACGCGACATCGAACTGGCGCGCATGATCTCCCCTTACGGCAGCCGGTTCGGGCCGTCGTGGCACTTCACCTGGCAGACGGATGTCACCGACTTCGGGTTCTTGCTGCACGATTCCGTTGAAATAGAATTCAATCACGGCGGGTACGAAAGCAACACCGACCGCGGCTGGCTGATCACGTTGGACTTTGCCCTGACTGAGGGACCTCCGGCGCTGCCGATATTGGGCATGGACACGCTCTGGAATGGTACGTTCCCGTACGGGGATACATCCAAACCCATCGAGCAACTGCTGCGCCCAATTCCGTTTACCGATCGATTCGAAGCCCAACGGGGGCGTTTGCGAATTGTCCAAACCGGACACGGGATGGACGACTCGGAGAATTGCGCGGAATTCTGCAGCAAGACGCGGCGCGTGCTGCTCGACGACTCAGTGCGTGAGGAACGTCAGATTTGGCGCCGCTGTGGGACAAACCCGCTCTCCCCTCAAGCCGGCACCTGGCTCTATGACCGGGCGAACTGGTGCCCCGGCTCGATTGTCTTCCCTGACTTGGTCGATTTCGCGATCGAGCCCGGCTCGACGCACACGCTGGCCATCGCGATGCAACCGTACGCGAACACCAAGACGCCCACGGCCAACTACTGCATCCATTCTTACCTCTTCTATTGCGGCCAGCCTCGCGCCGCACACGATGTCTCGGTGCTGGACATCATCGCACCCAGTGCGAGAGAAGAATGGGGACGGTTAAACCCGATCTGTGGCGATCCCCTTATCCTCATCAGGAATAGCGGGAGTGAACCATTGACATCTGTCGAGGTACGTTACCAGATCGACGGCGGAGATCCGCAGCGGTATCACTGGAGAGGAATTATTCCTTCGCAGCGGGACGCGGCCATCAGTCTGTTAGGCTCATGGGGGGCGATTGAAGGCCACACGTTCGAAGTCACGCTCAGTTCGCCTGACAGTGCCATGGACGAATACCCGGCGGACAACTCAATGACGTCGATCATCGCTGCTACACCGGAGTATCCCACTCAATTCGTTCTGGCTTTCCGCACCAACAACGACTCAACCCAGAATGGCTACGAGCTGGTCGACGCCCAGGGGAATACCGTCTTGAAGCGTGACCCCAGATCGCTTCGGCCGCGAACGAATTGTCGGGACACGCTAACACTAGCACCCGGATGCTACCAGTTGATTTTCGCCGACACGGTCGGCGATGGACTCGATTTCTGGGCGAATCCCGATGGCGGCTATGGCTATGTGCGCCTGTTGGATATGCAAGATCATCTCATTCATTCCTTTAACTCCGACTTCGGCAGTGAAATCCGCCATTCGTTCCGCGTGGGACTCGATGTGCACCCCCCTGTTCCGATCGACACGTTACCGCTGGTGAACCCGTTCCCGGTTCGTAACAAGGGGATCTTTTCGGTGGAGCTCTTCCAGAACGAGCCGGGTGAAATCGCGCTAACGATCACGGATGAGAGCGGCAGGAAGACGGTATTTCGGCGGTCGTTCCCCGACATCAAGGAAGCGACAGTTCAGCTCGACATCAGCGACGTGCCGGATGGGGTCTACTTCCTCACGGCAACGTCTGCCGGACACTCGGTGACACGGCGAATCCGCGTCAAGCACGGCGACTGAGGTCGTTGGCGTTTCCCCCGGTATCGCCATGAATCGATTCACAAAAGCCATCGTCCGCCTTCCGGGGCCATCGATGGTCAATGGGCTGACCTCGGCGAATCTGGGACGGCCTGATTACAAGCTGGCATTACGGCAGCACGAAGCCTACCGGGAGGCGCTTCGAGCCTGCGGACTCGAAGTCATCTGTCTCGATGCCGATGACGAACATCCTGATTCGACATTTGTCGAGGATGTGGCATTGCTAACTCCGCATTGCGCGGTCATCACGCGCCCCGGTGCACCATCGCGTTGGGGGGAGACGGCATCCATAGAGCCTGTGATTCGGGAGTTGTTTTCCGTGGTGGACCGTGTGGAGGCGCCGGGAACTGTCGATGGCGGCGACATTCTGATGACCGGCGATCACTACTTCATCGGCCTCTCGGAACGTACCAATGCCGAGGGCGCCCGGCAGTTGATTCGAATCCTCGAGTCACATGGACTGTCCGGCTCCACCGTACCCCTCGCGGATGTCCTCCATCTCAAGTCAGCGGTCGCCTGCATCGATGATGACCTGCTTGTTGTCGGCGAGGCGTTGGCAGGACGGGCTGAATTCTCGAGTTTCAAATGCATATGTGTTGACCGCGAGGAGTCGTACGCCGCGAATTGCCTGTGGCTGAATGGGACTGTGCTGGTCGCCGATGGGTACCCGAAGACGAAGATGGCGATTGAGTCGCGCCGGAATCAAACCATCATTCTTGATGTTTCGGAGTTCAGGAAGCTTGACGGTGGCTTGAGCTGTCTTTCGCTGCGCTTCTAGCCGCCGGGAAACCAACCTCACTCATGATCAACATCGACGGTTTATTGGGTGAGGGTGGCGGGCAGATTCTCCGCACGGCCCTCGCGCTGTCGTTGGTCACGGGACGGGAGTTCCAAATTCAGAGGATTCGGGCAGGACGGCGGAAGCCCGGCCTGCTGCATCAGCATCTGGCGGCGGTCAAAGCCGCCGTCCGGATCGGTGCGGCCGAAACACACGGTGCCGAACTCGGCTCACCCGAATTGTACTTCGCCCCTCAGGCAATCAATCCCGGCCAGTATCGATTCGACGTCGGCACCGCTGGAAGCTGCACGCTGGTCCTGCAAACGGTGCTCCCGGCCCTCCTCACCGCCAGCGGTGCTTCCGAGATTATTGTTGAAGGAGGGACCCACAATCCGGCGGCACCACCGTTTGATTTCCTCAACAGGTGCTTTCTCCCGATCTTGAATCGCATGGGTCCTATGGTCAATGCCCGGATGGAGCGTCCCGGATTCTATCCGGCTGGTGGCGGTAGAATCGTCGTTGCGATCGAGCCCTCCCCGGCGCTATCACGGATCGAATTGATGGATCGTGGCGCAATCAAGACTCAAAGCGCGCGGGCGATGGTCGCCCAACTGCCTCGTGAGATTGCCGAACGCGAACTGCGCACACTGGGCAGCCAACTGCGCTGGGGGGCGGAATCGCTTCACGCTGAGATCATCGAGAACTCGTTCGGGCCGGGAAACGCCATTGTCATCGAGATCGGAAGCGAACACATCACGGAGGTCATCACCGGATTTGGGCGGCGCGGGGTCCGCGGCGAGCAGGTCGCGAGTGAGACGGTAGAGGAGGTAACACGCTATCTGGCCGCCAATGTTCCAGTGGGCCGGCATCTGGCCGATCAACTCCTGATTCCCATGGCGTTGGCCGGTGGCGGGAAGTTCCGGACCCTCTCCCCCACTCAACACACACAGACCAATATCAGTGTCCTCAAGCAGTTTCTCGAGGTTGATGTTGACGTTTCGGAATCTGCCAGCGATGATTGGACGATTGGGGTCAGCACAACTTGATTGGACGAAGTGGACGAAGAGGACAAAGTGGACCAAGTGGACATGAAGCGTGGGACGAATCAACTGCTGGATGAGGTGGTCATTCGCGGCGTGCGTTTGCGGAATCGCATTGCGGTTTCGCCAATGTGCCAGTACAGCGCTGCCGACGGGATGGCCAATGACTGGCACTTGGTGCATCTTGGCAGCCGCGCAGCCGGCGGGGCCGGCTTGGTGATTGTGGAGGCGACGGCGGTGACGCCGACCGGGCGAATCACGCCGGGCGATCTGGGGCTGTGGAGTGATGACCAGATCGAGCCGTTGGCACGAATCGCGCGGTTCATTGAGAGCATGGGTGCCGTCCCGGGAATTCAGATTGCGCACGCCGGGCGCAAAGCGAGTTGCCGGCCCCCATGGGAAGGAGGGAACGCGATACGAAGCGCCACCGAAGGCGGCTGGCCGGTCGTGAGCGCCAGCGCGATCCCGTTTCACGCCGACGGATTGGTGCCGCAATCGCTCAGCGAGTCCGAAGTCCACGATGTGATCTCTGCCTTCGGGGAGGCTGCCAGGAGATCATCGCAGGCCGGTTACAACGTGATCGAACTGCACGCCGCCCACGGATATCTCATCGATCAGTTCCTCTCCCCGCTGAGTAACAAGCGCACCGACTCGTACGGAGGAAGCCTGGCGAATCGGATGCGATTCCTGCTTGAGACCGTCCATGCGGTGCGTGCCGTGATTCCGAAAGAGACGGCCCTGTTCACCCGGATCTCGGCCACCGACTGGGTGGATGGCGGATGGACCATCGATGATTCCGTCGTGCTCGGAACGGCACTCCGTGAAGCGGGCGTGGATCTGATCGACACGTCGAGCGGGGGCGTGATTCCCAATGTGAAGATTCCTGCGGGATTGAACTATCAAGTCGGACTGGCCAGCGAGATCCGCAGCCGCGCCGGAATCATGACGGGTGCTGTTGGCGTGATTGTGGAGCCCGGACAGGCGAATGAGATCATATCGTCCGGCGCGGCCGATATTGTGCTGATCGGACGTGAGATGCTGCGGGAGCCGTATTGGCCTCTCAAGGCCCAGACAGCCCTTGGGCAGGAACCCGCCTGGCCAAGGCAATACGGATACGCCGTCCGCCGCAAGAAGTAACCGGCCGAAACAACCATTCAAGCACCTATGGCGGGCGTGTCATTCCGCTCGACACGGTTCTGCCGATTCGCTATCTATGCCGGCAGCGAAGGACTCGAAAGTACCGGACGGAGGTGTTTGGTATGGCCGGACATTCAGCAAGTGCCTTGCAAGCGGCGCGGCGTTGGCGCATGGCGACAAAGCCGATGATGAGTATTTGCCTCGTCATGGCTGTGACGTTGATCGGCGTGGCGGTTGCTCAGGCGGATTCGGGCCGACTGACGCGGCTGACACTCGAACCAATACAGAAGACAATCATCAAAGACGCCGGCTTGCCTCGAGAATCACTGGCCGCGCCTCAGGCAGAATGGGATTTCGGACTCTTCTATGAACACGGGATATTGCAGCTCGTGTTAAATGATCCACCAAGCTCGAGTTGGAAGGTCACCTTCGACAGCCTGCCGGGGATGTTCGCACAGCCCGACTCGGGGTTCTTCGCCGCGCCCGGGGTCCAGTACTGCAACATCTATCTAGACCGGACCGGCCTGCCCTTCCGCACGTATCATGGCGCAATCACGGTGACCTGGAGCATCCCGGCGACTGATTTGCTCCCCACGCGATTTCAGGTGGCCGACACGCTTGTCAATGGCGCATTCGCGCCTCCCAACGTCTCGCCTCTCACTGCGGGATGGGTTTACAATTTCGAGCATCGCGATACTGTTTCGTTGTGGTCAGCCGCGTATGGGACCGTCTACTTCGAGATCAGGGCTGATGGCAGCACAGTGGTGGGTAGTGATCTGACAGGGACGGCGCCCTACCGAGGCGTCTTCATGTGGATTCCTTACAACACGGTAACCGTTCCCTCAACCGCAAACACTCTTTGGACAATTTCGAGGCTGACGGTTGGATCAGCGCCCTACGGCGACGACAGTGCCCGCATCATCTACAACGTCGCCGGCACGCATTATCCGCCGCAATGTCTGCAGGCGCCGGATGTGAGAATTCGCTGTGATGATGCCGCGCAGAACCAATTTCAATATTCGGGAGCCGATCAGGTGAAGTGGCGCCAGATACTCGGCCCCGGGACCACCGATTCACTGAACGGCCATTGGCAGTGGAATCCCGGCTGTTCTGATGCCGGTTCGCATCTCGTCTCCGCCGCCATGTCTACGTCCTACTTCCCGAATGCGGACACGTGCAGTTTCCAGGTGACGGTCCTCGACTCGGCCGGCTTTCGGTTCGCGCTCGGCGACGCCGATTGCAATGGCGTTGTCGACGTAATGGATATCGTTGCAATCATCGACTACGTCTTCAACAACCAGAGCATCTGCTACAGCCTTCTCGCGGACTGGGACTGCAATGGCCAGGCAGACGTGTTCGATCTGGTCGCGATCATCGATTACGCGTTCAACGGCGGTCTGCGCTCAAACGCGACCGCGCTGGTCAGCGCACCAGCATCGGTGCCGGCGGGGGACACGGCCTTCTTCGTTGCCCGAACCTGTCTCCCTGGGCGCGAGTCAGAGATCCAGTGGCTGGCGCCCGACGGGAGCCCTTCGTTTGGATCCGGGCCAGCGTTCAAGACTATGTTCGCCGCGCCCGGACTCCACATTTGCACCTTTGAATGTTGCGAAGGGGCACGGGACACCGTCATTGTCAATGTATTGTGACCGTTGGCCCGTGTCCTGAAACTCCCGGCGGGAAATCACGTAGTGATTGGACGTATGATTCCCAGCATGTATCCTTGCACCTTCAGGGGTGGCGTCATGGACAGAGCTGCCTTCCGCACGGCGCGTGAAAACGGGCCGATCTTCACAGTGAACGGAGTCGCGGATTGAACGTCTGGCTGAAAGCGAGTGGATTGTGCCGGCATTATCGCCGCGGGCCACAGGAAGTACGCGCCGTCGATAACTTCGACCTCGAAATGCGCCGGGGGGAGTTTCTCGCGCTGGTCGGCTCGTCGGGTTCCGGGAAGTCCACCCTTCTCAATATGCTCGCCGGCCTCGACACACCGACCGCAGGGACAATCGAGATCGAAGGGACCGCCCTCAGTACCATGAATCGGCGCGAACTGGCGGCATACCGTGCCCATCGGGTTGGGATGGTCTTCCAGGCGTTCAATCTGATCCCGCATCAAACAGCATTGCGCAATGTCGAGATGGCGCTGTTTTTCAATCGCACTCCTGTGAAGGACCGCCGCAGCCGGGCCATCGAGATTCTGGAGCGTCTCGGATTGTCCGGCCGGATCGACCACCGGCCCGGCGATTTGTCGGGCGGAGAACAGCAGCGCGTGGCGATTGCCCGCGCTCTGGTGAAGAAGCCGGACATCCTCTTCGCCGATGAGCCGACGGGAAATCTGGACCGGGAGAACGCGGCGCAGATTGCCACATTGATGTCCCAGCTCAACCGCGAAGGGCTCACTGTGGTCGTCGCCACACACGACCTGCACATGATGCAGGAACACGCCCACAGGATTGTTCGCATGGACTACGGACGGTTCGCCGGGGAAACGGTGCTGCCGGCCGGGATCGGAGCCGGCTCATGACATTCCGTGATCTGGTCGCCGGCTCAACAGGGAATCTGTGGCGCATGAAGCTGCGGTCGTTTCTCACAATTTCGGGCGTCGTGATCGCCATCGCCGCCTTTGTCTCGATGCTGTCCTTCGGCGCCGGCATGCAGAAGAACGTCACTGAGCAATACAACAGGCTCGGCCTGTTCTCCACTATGCAAGTGTACCCACCGGACAAGAGCAAACCAGCCGATTCAGTGGGCCGACCGGCGATCCTTGACCGGGAGGCGCTTCGCAAACTGGCTGCTGTTCCCGGCGTGCAGCTTGCGTATCCATTCGACGCGTTTTCGGTCACGGTCACGGTCGGAGACACAACGCTTTCCTCCACGGCGCAGTCGCTCCCGGAGGCCGCGATTCAAACGAAGTTCTATTCGCAAACAGTCGCCGGAACACTCTTCACCGGTGACTCGGCCAATCAGGCTCTGGTGACCGAAGATCTGATGACCGCATTGCACATCAAGAATCCAGATTCGCTGGTGGGGCAGCGCATCATCGTGTCCGCCAAACTGTCCTCGCTGGATAGCGGTGTGGCTCACGTGTTTCGGGGCATGCCCGACCGGCTGCGCGAACGCTTTCAGCAAATTCGCCGTGACTCGCTGGAGTATGTGGAGTATTGGTCGCGGCTCGGGCGGCAGGAAGCCAATGCGGCGTTGTCGCGATTCATGGACGGGTTCCTGAACGCGCGGTCGGTGGTTTGCGATACGCTGACCATCAGCGGCGTGCTTGAGGGCCGTCCGCATGGACGTGCATCGATCAAGCCGATTGTCATTCCCGCCGGACGGGCCGCGCGATTCCGCGCTGGGGGATTCAGCGATGATCCCACCGAGCTTCTCGCCTCGTTGCGCAGCGGGACATTATTCGGAAGCACCGACGATGCGCGCGGCAAGGAATATCCCCACATAACGCTGAGCCTCGATCCCAATGTCGCCTACGAACCGATTCGCGATTCGGTCAAGGCGATGGGATTTCGGACCTTCAGCTACGCCGAGGAATTCAAGGAAATCCGGAAGTTCTTCTTCTACTTCAAGCTGGGATTGAGTGTGGTCGGCCTGATCGCGCTGGTTACGGCGTCGCTCGGGATTGTCAACACGATGGTGATGTCGATCATCGAACGCACGCGCGAGATCGGGATCCTGAAATCGTTGGGTGCTGAGGAGCGGGACATTCGGGTGCTGTTCCTGGCCGAATCGGGGATGATCGGTTCGATCGGTGCAGCGGCAGGAATCGTGTTCGGCTGGCTGATCACACGCGTTGCGGCCGTGATTGCCCGTGCGTTTATGGAAAAAGAGGGCATCCCGCGGTTCGAGCTGTTCGATCTTCCCCTCTGGCTGATCCTCACGGCGTTTCTTTTCGGTCTGCTCGTGAGTCTCGTTGCCGGACTCTATCCGGCGGCGCGGGCCGCTCGGGTGGACCCGGTGGAGGCACTGAGGAATGAGTGACATGAGCTCGAGTGTTTTGCCCATTCTGGGAGGGCGAAGCTCCTGCCGAGCCTCTTCCCCGCGCAGAAAAGAGGTTCGGCAGGAACCTCGCCCTCCCTGGGTGCGTCTTTCACAACGAAGGACGTTACCAGGGGTTTGCTGAAACTGTCAGTAAGTAGGAAGAAACAGTCTATGACTGGGAGGGATCGAAATGAATGAAGTGGGAACTGTCAGTCTGCTGTATGTCGGGATTGCGATCGGCGGATTTGTCCTGGCGATCTTCTTGTTGTCAGGATTCAAATTCATCCCCGATGACCGTGTCGGAATTCCGACGCGCAAGATGTTCGGGAAGCAAATGCCACCGGGACGGGTCATCGCCCGGAGGAACGAGGTCGGGGTTCAGGCCCGGAAATTGATGCCGGGGCTCTATTGGTTCATTCCGATCATTTGGAAGGTCGAGCGCGTGCCGGTCACGGTGATCGGCGCCCAGCAGATCGGCGTGGTCGAAGCGATCGACGGTGAACCGATTCCCATGGGCAGGCTCCTCGGTGACGAAGTCGAATGCGACTCGTACCAGGATGCGGAGGCGTTTCTATTCGGCCGTGATCCGAACCGGCCCGCCCCCAGGGGGAAGAAAGGACCGCAGATTGGCATCCTGCGCCCTGGTGTGTATCGAATCAACACACGTGTTTTCCGAGTTCAAAACCGTCCGGCCACGCAGGTGACGGAGGAGCACATCGGTGTGATCGTGGCCGCCGATGGCCGGCCCCTGCCGCCGGGGTTCCTGATCGCCCCCCGTCCGGAGGAACTCGAGGGATTACCGCCCGCATCCGGACAACCGCGCCGTTCGCACAACTTCTTCCAGGATGGGCAGGCATTTGTCGAAAACGGCGGTTATCGCGGACCGCAGCTCGATTCACTTCAGCCCGGCCAGTACTACATCAACCCGCTTCTGTTCGAGGTGAGTGAATTTCCGATCGTGGAAATCCCGCCGGGGTACGTCGCCGTGCTTCGGTCCAACATCGGCCAGGAACTCGTCCGGGATAAGTCGCTCCCGCAGGGAATTGCACAATCACCCGATTTGCAGCAACAGATTCACGAGCGCGAAGAAGTGGTGTTGAATGCGGAGAAGCTGGAGCGTGGTATCTGGCGCGAGCCGGTCGCACCGGGCAAGTACAATCTCAACCCGCTCGCGTTCTCGGCGTTTCTCGTGCCCACCAGCGCGGTGACCATCGACTGGGCCGCCGGGGCCGAGATTCGCACGGAGAAACATGAGCGTGGCCGCGGACCCGCCGAGCCTCCCACCGAGGAAATGGAGAGCAAGAAGGCCACGGAGTTTTTCAAATTCAGCCAGCTCACCGTGACATCCAAGGATGGTTTCAAACTCGAAGTAGACGTTCGTTTGATCATCCGGATTCGCCCGCAGCATGCGGCGTTCATCATCGCGCGCTTCGGCTCGGTGGCCAACTTGATCGAGCAAATCGTACACCCGCTGATCGATTCGTCATTCCGAAACAACGCCGGTGAGAAAAAGGCAATCGACTTCATTCAGCAGCGTACTGCGTTGCAGAAGGACGCTTTGGAGAAGGCCCGCGAGGAATTCGACAAGTACCACGTCGAGGCCCAGAATCTGCTGATCGCGTACATCTCCGTCGATCAATCCCTGCTGGATACGCAGACGTTGAAAGAAATCGCGATTCAGCAGCAGGAACAGTACCAGCAGCAGGCGAGGGCGCAGGAGGAGCGGATCGAAGTCGAAGAGAAGACCGCCCGCGCCAACAAGCAGAAGGACGTGATCGACGCCAAGCTTTCGATCGACATCAATACCGACATGGCGCAGGCAGCCATCGAAAAGGCCAAGGGCGACCGTGACGCCACCAAGATTCGCGCCGAGGGCGATGCCCAACGCGAGATTCAAGTGGGCCAGGGTATCGCGTCCGCGTACGAAGCGCAGGCGCGGGTGGTCGGTCCCGAGCGGCTCGCGCTGATTCGCGTGATGGAGCAGGTCGCAGCGGGCAAAATCCGTATCACGCCGGACTTCCTCGTCACAAGCGGTAATGACCAGAACGGCGGGACACTTTGGAACGCGTGGCTGGCGACGATGATGGCGCAGCAGGGCAAAGCAATGACATCAGTCGGAGATAAGCCGGCAGCGCCGGGAACTTGACGGATAAGATGGAGGGACAGTTATCCAGGGGTGGGTCTCTTGACTCGCCCCTGTTTGCTATTGGGGCTTTTTGAAGATCGAGTGCGGCCTGATGGTATAGGAACTCCACCACGTGAGAGATTC
Source organism: bacterium (assembly GCA_021813505.1). Lineage (GTDB taxonomy): Bacteria > Zixibacteria > MSB-5A5 > WJJR01 > WJJR01 > JACRMA01. The sequence continues at coordinate 78,952 of JAKAKI010000073.1, forward strand.
CTCGCAACCCGCGTCCGATCCGCTCGTATCTTGCTCCAGGCACTCTGCGATGATGACCATGCGCCGCACAATCTCAGGAAGGGCACCTGAATGAACCTCACGATCGACCGGGTCAGCAAACATTACGAAGGTGATGTTTGGGGACTGCGCGAATTCTCGCTAGAGTTGAAGCCGGGTGTCCTTGGCCTGCTGGGCCCGAATGGCGCCGGCAAATCGACGCTGATGCGGATTCTCGCCACAACCACCAAACCGACCAGCGGCACAGCCATCTGGAATGGAACCGACATTCGCAAGAATCCCGATGCCATTCGCGAGATCCTCGGATATCTGCCGCAGGACTTCGGAGTCTACCCCAATCTCAGCGCCGTCGAATTCCTGCAGTACATTGCCGCGATCAAGGGAATCGAGGCCGCGGCTGCCAAACGACGTATCGCCGAGCTTTTGGCGGTGGTCAATCTCGGGGAGGCACGCAAGCGTCCGTTGGGATCGTACTCCGGCGGCATGAAGCAACGGGTCGGGATTGCGCAGGCATTGCTCAATGATCCCGAGCTTTTGATCGTGGATGAGCCAACCGCCGGTCTCGATCCGGAAGAACGAGTCCGTTTCCGCAATCTGCTCTCCGAGCTGGCCGGCGAACGAATCGTCATTCTCTCCACCCACATCGTCAGCGACGTCGAAGCAGTGGCCACGACCATCGCCCTCATCGGCACGGGAAGGCTCCTGACGCATGCAACACCCGAAGACCTTCTGCGCAGCGTCACCGGCAAGGTTTGGGAGTGGGTCATCCCTTCGGCGGAATTGTCCGGTGCGAAACACCAGTACCTGATCACCGGATCGGTGCGCCGAGAGGATGGCGTACACGTCCGTATCGTGGGTGAAGCCAAGCCCGGTGATGGCGCAGTTCATACGCCACCGACGCTGGAAGACGCATATCTATTTCATATTTCCGCTGACCGTCGGCAGCAGGGGAACGGAAAACCTTGAAGTTGGTGGGGAGTTGCGATGACGTGGGAGGGCGAGGCTCCTGCCGAGCCTTGTTCCCGCGCTGAATCACGGCTCGGCAGTCCGCCGAGGCGGATCGCCCTCCCACGCGCAATTCGGAATTCATAATATGACACTCTTTCGCGTCATCTATCAAATGGCCCGCGCTGACTTCCTCGAGCGAATACGCCGCTTCAGTTTCGTGGTGACGCTGGTCATCACAGTCATCGCGGCCTACATCTTCGTGCCGGAAACCGGGGCGAATTACACAACTCTGGATCTCGGCGGCCATCGTGGTGTGTACAACTCCGCCTGGGTTGGGGCACAGGTCGCGATGCTCACCTGTGTCTTCCTGACGCTTTTCGGCTTCTACCTGGTGCGCAACTCGATCAACCGCGACCGGCAGACGCGGGTCGGGCAGATCATTGCCGCCACACCGGTGTCGAAGCCGGTTTACACGCTCGGGAAGTGGCTTTCGAATTTCGCCGTGCTGGCGGTCATCGGTGCCATCGTGATGGCTGGTGCGGTAGCGCTGCAATTGATTCGCGGCGAAGACACGATCATCAAGCCACTTTACTTTCTGGTTCCATTCACAACCCTGCTCCTGCCGGCCATCGGACTGGTTTCTGCAATCGCCATCGTCTTTGAGTGCATCCCCTTTCTGAGTGGAGCGTTCGGCAACATCGTGTATTTTTTCATCTTTCCGAACATGATGGTAGGCGAGATGCTCGGCGGACCGAAGGTGCTGGGCGTTTCGTACTACATCGAAAGCATGCAAGCGGCCTGTCGGGCTGCCTTTCCCGATTATGAGAAGGTGATAAACTTCGGGCTCAATTTCCACGGGGGCCGGACCGTCTTGCCTCAGTCGTTTGCCTGGGACGGGATACCGGCTTCGCTTGAGTATCTATCGGGCCGATTTCTGTGGCTGATGATTGCGATCGGCGTCGCCATGATCGCCTCAGTTCCATTCAACCGCTTTGCCACTGCTGGCCGCAAGTTCCGGACAGAAAGCACGCGCCCGCCACGCTTCGCAAGGCTCCGGCGCATCTTCGGCGCCGGCTCGGCTTGGATTGCCGGTGGCGCCGGCGCTGGGGCGGGGTCGTCCGTGACGGGAGCACATGTTCACCTCACGCCGCTCACCGGCAAACGCTCCCACGGGCGATTCGGCGGAATCCTCGTCGCGAATCTTCGCCTGGCCCTGCGCTCGATGCCGTGGTGGTGGTATTTGGGATCAATCGCTCTAATTGTCCTCGAAACTGCCGTTCCCATGGACGGTGTGCAGCAAATCGTCGTGCCGATCGCGCTTCTCTGGCCCGTCATGATCTGGGCGCCATTGGGAAACCGTGAGCTTAGCCACGCCACTCAGCAGATCGTTTTCTCCGCCGCCCACCCGTTGCGCCGGCAACTGCTGGCCGCCTGGCTGACCGGAGTGGTTGTAGCGCTCGTGCTTGTCTGTGGAGCCGGTCCGCGCTGGTTGATCATTGGGGATCCCCATCGCGTCCTCGCACTGATTGTTGGCGCGGCATTCATACCCTCGTTGGCATTGGCACTCGGCGCGTGGAGCCGGACGACGCGGCTTTTCGAAGTGATCTACCTTTTTTGGTGGTACATTGGGCCATTGAACGCTCTTCCCGCCCTGGATTTTGCCGGCAGTTCCAAGCTGGCCGGAGGCCTTGGGACCACTGTGGTGTACATGATTCTGACGACCGCCTTTCTCGCCCTGGGGTTCTTAGGGGCGCGACGTCAGTTGTCTTCCTGACTTGGTTGCTAGCGTGTTGTGGCGCGGAGGGTTTCGCTCCCTCCGGAGGTCACGGATTTGGAGTAGTGTCCCAGTTCGTCGAAATAGACCATGGCCATCTCCTGGGAGAGTTCCTCGATCGCCGCAGCGTCGAGATGAAAATACGCCGATGACGGCAGCAGGGTCAGATCATCATTGGTGTGTTCCAGAAAACCGTAGCCGAGATTGTTGGCCATCTCATGGGCGAGACACACCATGTGTGGCATCGCCATATCGGCCCGGCCTATTCCATGCCGTTCGCGGATGAAGAACGGCAGATCCGGGATATTGTAGCGGTGTACGATGCCGGCCACGCGTGGCGGGAATCCCCACTGATCGAGGATGATCGCTCCCAGGTCGGCATGCGTGAATCCCATATGTGAGGATTCCACGATCAGATGCCCCAGACCGGACTCCACCGCCTCCTTGAGAACCGGCTTGTAGATGTCCGGGTACTCCTGCAAAAGCACCAGCTTGGCGATATCGTGAAGGACTCCGCAGAGGAAGATTTCCTCTTCCACCTGGCGCGAGCCGACTCGCCGCGCCACGAGACGCGCGCCGATGCCCACGGCTAGTGAGTGGCGCCACAGCTCCTGTTCGAACTCGTGGTCCTCGTCACGCCGGAAGAGGCGGTAGGCGGACGCGGAGACCGCCAGAGTCCGGATCGTGTAGAACCCCAGGACCATGACCGCTTCATTGAGGGAGCTGATGACCCCCTGGCGGCCATAGAAGGCGGAGTTTGATAGCTGGAGGATCTTGGCAACCAGTGCGGGATCGCTGGCTAGCACGCGCACCAGGCTGTTGATGTCGGTATTGAGATCGGACGTCATCCGCATCAGACGCGGAATGATCGCCGTTTGCGGCAACGGGTATGCTCCCAGGCCGGCGACGACGCTTTCCAGCGTGAGCGGCCCCGTCTCGGTGGAGAGTGCCGGCCGCTTTTCACCAATCTGTGACATCCACTTCCCCCTGAAAGCTCTATCGGCATCCTGGACTGACCGGGGATGGCGTGAAAGCGGTTTTCGATTTTTCAATCTGGAAAATTCATGGATCGAGAGAACCTGGCGCGCAGGCAAACCTAGCCGCGGGATGGGATGCGTCCCCCTCTCGGCAACGATTTGTCATAAACTTAGCAGCGCCAACGCACTCTGGTGCTGGGCAATGGGATTGCTAATCTCCGGGAGTGTTGTGGATTGCAGCACTCTGGCGTGATTCTGATGAGGTTTGGAGCGAAAACAAAGGGGTTGTAAGGGCCACCCAGGTCCATTAGATTGGCGCCTCTGTTGGTTTCAACCGCAGGGATCGATCAACCAGGGATTGGTTGGGTGACGGGCACCGGTGTGCCGCACCGCCTCCCTCCATCTGAAACACCCCAGGATCTGGAGTTGCCATGTTCAAGCGTCTTCTGCCCCGAGAGACCGGATTCTTCGATTTCTTCGAGCAGCATATCAAGCTCTCGATTGCCGTGTGCCGGGAATTGGATGCCATTGCCTTGAATCCGGGCGAGTTGAACAATCGCTCGAATCGGATCAAGGAAATCGAGCACGAGGCGGATAACATCACCCACACCTGCATCGACGCCCTGCATCGGACATTCATCACGCCGATCGACCGTGGGGACATCTACCAGTTGATCCGGCGTCTCGATGATATCGTCGATTCAATCGATGCTACAGCATCACGTATGTCGCTTTACGACATGAATGCGATGCGGCCGGAGCTGAAACTGTTTACCGAAGTGCTGGTGAAGGCGACCGTTGAACTTGATCAGGCCGTTTGCGGACTACGCCACCTGAACCGGCAGGGACCACAGATCCAGAAAGCCTGCATCGCCGTATCGGATGCCGAGAACGAAGCGGACCGAATTCTGCGCGCCGCTCTGGCGCGGTTGTTCCATGACAGTGTCGATCCGGTGCTTCTGATTCAGTGGAAGGAGATATTCGAGCGCCTGGAGAAGGCGGTCGACCGTTGTGAGGACGTCGCCAACATCGTCGAAGGCGTTGTGATCGAGGCTTCCTGACCATGACGCCGATCATGATCGTCATCGTTGCGACGGTTGGCATCGCGCTGATCTTTGATGTCATCAATGGGTTCCACGACGCAGCGAATTCGATTGCCACGGTCGTGTCGACACGGGTGCTCACTCCCCGCGTGGCGGTCTGGTGGGCGGCGTTTTTCAATCTGGTGGCGATGTTCGTCTTTGCACCGCGGGTCGCCGACACAATCGCGAAAATCGTGAAGATCGACGGCCATGACACGGTGTACGTCTATGTGGTGCTGGCGGGATTGATCGGCGCAATCATCTGGGATTTGATCACCTGGTGGCTGGGGCTGCCCACCAGTTCATCGCATGCACTTATCGGGGGAGTCGCCGGAGCGGGTCTGGCGTACAAAGGCCTGGACGTGATCCGCTGGGGCAATATCTGGAAGTCCGCCCAATTCATTCCGTTGGCGCCGCTCATCGGCCTTGTCATTGGCTTCGCGGTTGCAATCATGGTTTACTGGGCATTCCGGCGCTGGCGACCGAGCAGCGTTGACCGGCTCTTTCGCAAGGCGCAAATCCTTTCGGCCGCTTTGTATTCGCTCGGGCACGGCGGCAACGATGCCCAGAAGACCATGGGCATCATCATGGCGCTGTTGATCGCAGGCGGCATTATGGCTCCGGGGACCACGCTTTCGCTCACCAATTGGAACACGATGTGGATCATCCTCTCGTGCCATCTGGCGATGGGAATCGGAACCGCGTTCGGCGGCTGGCGGATCGTTAAGACGATGGGGATGAAGATCACGAAATTGAAGCCCGTCGGTGGATTTTGCGCTGAGTCCGCCGGTGCCGCCACCCTCTTTATGGCCACTAATTTGGGAATTCCAGTGTCCACGACACACACGATTACCGGCGCAATCGTCGGCGTCGGTGCGACCCGCCAATTATCCGGCATCAAATGGGGCGTCGCCGGACGAATCGTGTGGGCATGGATCTTCACGATTCCTGTTTCGGGACTGATTTCCGCAGGCTGCTTTTATCTCTGCAAACTCATCGTCGGATTCTGAAGACGAACCTGACGCAGGAATGGGCGGGTGTGAATTCGCTTGCCTGTCTTTGGGGCCGGCTGTTGATTTCCGCCGGTTGGATGGTATTGCTCCGTACGCAGTTGCTGTGTAACCGAAGATTACAAGCGATGACAGCGGGATGGGTCCCGGCCGGGTTCGTGCAAGAATAGCCGCACAGAGCAGGCGCTGTCTCACAGGACAGCCCTGGGGATCTGTTGAAGGACGGCCCGAGATGGGCAAATAGCTATGAACGAGAGCGTCAACATCAATCACGCTTGCTGGGCCGCCATGCCCACCAGTTTCCGCCTGAGCGAGTGGCTCGGAAGGCGGGGCGGGAGTTGGTGGCAGCGGCTCCTGACACGTTGGGTGCACCGGCGCCGGACCAGTGACGGTGCGGAGTGGTTCCCGGTTGTTGAGTATGATCCGTACCGACTGGAAGTTCAGATCGTTGCGCCCCGTGTTCCCCTGCGGTTCCTGTTCACCTTCAAAGGATCGGTGCCCGCGGATACCGTGAAGCTGGAAACCTGGGCGGACAAACAGTGGCAGAATGTGCCCATCGAGTACACCTGGTCGGCGGAGGGCAAGGACACCACGCTGCAAATCCGATTGAACCGGCTGATCGTCACGCAGCGCGTCCGGATGGATTTTGGACCCCGGGAGAATGAATTCGATGCGTTTCTCGAAATCCTGGTGGCGGACTACCCCTACCGGGATAGGGACAGCGTCCATCGGGCACGCACCGAGATCGATGCCCACAACTACCCGGCGGCGGAACAAATACTGAGAGAATACCTCACGCACGTGCCCAATCACTACATCGCCTCAGACCTGCTGGCGAGGCTGTATCTCGATCAAAACGACTTGGTCAATGCGCAGCGCTGGTCGCTGTCCGCTCTTGTCGCCAGCGATGGCCGTCGCGGGCGAGACGTCCTGACAGCGACCCACACCGCCGGCGCATCAGACCTGCCGGCCGAGATCGCCCGGCTGCGTGAAGCGTCGAAGGACTGGGAGCTGGAGAAGCACTATGGCACCGTGTGCCTGCTTTACGAGCAGAATTACTGGCTGGGTTTCGAGCAACTCCATCTGGTACGGCGGCGCAAGATCATCGACATCCGGCGCAAGGCGGCGGCCCGGCTGATGCACACAATCCGTTTCCGGTACACATCGCATAACGAAATACTCCAATTCGCCCGGCTCCGGGTGCTGGGATCCAACGGCACGATACAGGAGGTTCCCAGGGAGCAACTGGCCTTGATCGACAGCCCGGAGAATGACGCATCGATCTTCACGGAGGAATGGAAGGAAGCGGTGTACACTCTTCCCGAACTGGAGAGCGGCGAAGTGCTGGAGTTGGAATACCATATCCTCCATTCGAACCGATTTGTCACCGATGGACGACCGGACTTCTTTATCAAAGCCGACTTGAATCTCGAGCACCCTGTGTGGGAAAGCACTGTGCAGATCAAGTGTCCGCACTCCTGGAACGTCCAGTGCATCCCCCTCAATGGCGCGCCGCCGCCAGTGCACACGAACAATGACAGTGAATGGCAGTCGTATCAGACGACCGTGCATGATCTGGCGTACGACGCGTTCGCCACTGAGTCGGAGGAGCGGGGTATGCGCAGCCCGCTCGTGTGCTGCGCCTGGGGCTGGAAAGACTGGGAGGAATTCGGACATGACCGGCGGGAATTCTACATCAATCTGCCGGTTGACGAGGTTCCCGAGATTCTCAATACCGCGATGGCCAAGGGAGAAACGGCGCAGGAGCGGCTGTGCCTGGCGTTTGAATGGATTCGTGACCGGCTCAAGTATGCTTCCCTTCCCTCGGCGAAAAAACGCATCGGGAAGACCGGCACGGCCGAAAAGATTGTCGCGACCGGAGTCGGCGATTGCGTGGACCGCGCCTATCTGTTGGGTCTCATTGCGCGGAGTCTCGGTTTGGAATTCGAGTATGTGCTCGCGGCAACCCGGGGCGCTCCCCTCGTGGCGGAGGTACCGGCGGAGCAATTCGACCACGTCTTCATTCGCGTGCGCAATGGCGATGGCTGGGTTTACCTCGATGGCACTAGCGCCCAGACTCCTTTCGGACAGCCGCCCTGGGAGCAGCAGGGTACGTTTGTGCTGGGTTTGGGACCACAGATCGGATTAATCGAGGTGCCGGTCGATGATCCGGCAGTGAACCGGCTTGATCTTTCGGAATCACTCACCTGTGATGAGCAAGGCGGGATGGCCGGCACATTCGCGATCAGTGCCGCGGGAGTTCTCGGGCGTATTCTGGATCGGCGCTGGAAGGGCTCATCGATGTCTTATGAGGACCCGGACCGCGCCGCGAAGTTTGCGTTGGGTGAGAACTTCTCCGCCGCTACCCTGGCTGATTGGACCTTTCGGACCGATCCTTTGGCGCGCGACTCGTTCGAGTTGGCCGGAAGCCATCGGCGAAACCCATTGGAGGAAATGGGTGGAAAGCGTTTTGGCGTTCTGGAGTGGCACTTCCAGGCCGGCATCCCATTCTCGATCTGGAAGGAGCGAATCTGGAAAGACGTGGCGATTCTGCCCCTGACGCTAACGCTTGCATTGAATCTCGATATCCAACCGCCGCCGGGATGGCGCATCGAAGGGCGTTCCCAGATGACCCATTTCGACAATGAATTCGCCACGGTACTCGAGCATGAGCACTGGGATGGGCCAAAGCTCCGGATTACCCGCCAGTTGATCGTCAAGCGCCGCAAAGTCACCGGCGCTGAGGTGGAACGGATGCCGGAGTTTCTGCACGCCCTGGAGAGCGCGCAGAAACTCAGTGTGATGTTGTGCCGGGACTGAGCAACTGGATCGCCCCAGCTTTACTTCATAATCGGTTGCAGCACCCCGAAGATGTTCCCGTCCGGATCCTTGAAGTAAGCATGCAGTCCGACACCCGGGATCTCGTCGGGGCCTTGAATCTTCTTCCCGCCGGCAGTTTCAATATTGGCCGCAGTTTCGTCTAGTGATTCGACCGCCATGGTGAGTGAGATTGCCTGGGGGAAGTGACGGTGCATGATGCCGCCGTTGATTCCCATCGTTCCGTCGGGACCGGTGTTGACCAGCCAGTAGGATTGCTGGCCTCCGGTCCACGTGTTGGTGGTCCAACCGAAGACTCTCTGGTAGAACGCGGCCACCGCCTCCGGGTGCTCGGCGAGGATTTCGAAATGAACGGGTCGGGACATAAGGGCTCCTTCGCGGATACGGGTGAATGACATGAGACCGGTCGTCTTGAATACTACGATTCGAAGGGGCTTGGGTTCAACGCAATGTGTTCACGGACGGGCAAAAGGTGGCTGGATGGCCAAGTGACTTCTGAAAGACATTTGAGGTCAGGCCCTCCGAGCACCCTCGTCGCTACGCTTTCATGTTGCGCGGTTTGCGGCAATCTCCGATGATGCCCCGGAGAATACGGCCTGAGCGGGGCAACGACGCGTCCGCGTGGCTGTACGGAGGCGCCATGACCCTGCTCAATCTTCTCTTCGCTGCCATACTGCTCTTCTTTCTATTCCATGGTTTGCGCCGTGGATTCGTCCATGAGATCCTTGAGACTATTGGCATGATTCTCGCCGCGGTACTGGCCTATCGGCTGATGCCGGCTGCAACCAAGCTGATTGGAATCACCGAGGGCCCTCCTGGAGCCAAGCAGGCCATTGTTTGCCTCGTCCTGTTCATCTTGCTGATGATCGTGGTCGGGTTCATCGCGCGGGCCGCACGGAAAGCGGTCGAATCGGCCGGGCTGGGAACGATGGATCGCATCCTCGGCGGCGCGTTGTCTCTTTTCAAAGGCGGGATCATTATCGCCGGAATCTGCTGGGCGTTTCTCTGGGTGGGTGGCAAAGGCGAGGAAGCGGTCAAGAACTCGGTCATCGCCCGTGTTGATCTCAACGCCTACCAGTGGCTGAGCAATCTGTTGCCGGCTGACTGGGAAAAGCAGGTCAGGGATTTTGTGCGCGATAAGATTTGATGGTTTAAGATCACTGCGCGAACTCTCCGATTGTAGAGGCGGCCCTGTGTGGCCGCCCGTTTCATTGTACTCAACAACCGGGCGCCCACACAGGGGCGCCCCTACGCGCGTCAGGCGTCAAGGAATCTGCTGTTGAAGTTGTCTGCGCGCAGAGCCAAACAGCGGATGCTTCGTCGCTTCGCTCCTCAGCATGACATCCGCCGGTCGTTCATTACAACCTCGCGTGTGATATAGCATCCGTGGCTGCGAGTTGCTGACGTGTGGCCGCGATCTCCGGGGCGTGTTGAAAATACCGTGCATCTGGAGACGAGAGCGCGGACAGGAGTGTCCGCGCCACAGGAGTGTCCGCGCCACTGAGAGACAAGATTTCCCGTGACCAAGAGTGGGGCAGACACTCTTGTCTGCCCAGTTTTTCAACAATCCCCAGAAATCGCGGCCACGCGTCGGTGATCGCCACGGGGTATTGAAGCCGGGCCCCACACAGGGGCGCCCCTACGCCGCTACCATTTCTACAGGCTTAATTCTCTACGAGTTTTGAAGCTGCCTGAGTTCGTCGAGCACGCGCTGGTTGATTGCGTTCGCGTTGCCACCGGCGCGGTTGTTGGCCACCGTTACCGTCGGCAGGCTGGCTTTGGTGCCTTCGAGGATAATTGTCGCGGCATCGCGGTACATCTGCGGGAATTCGTCTTTGAGTTCGGCAAAGGGGTGATAGCGGGCGTACGTTTCTTCGTACGCGACCCGCAGTGGCGTCAACAGGCGCGTGATCGACCATGTGCCGGTGAAGCCGCCCGCCTGTTGCCACTGTGTCTTTAAGTCCGGCAGCCAGGTCCAATGGCTGAAGACATTGCCGATGCTCCATTCGTGCAAGAAGGCGAAATAGTCGGGCGTCTTGAGCCGGTCGGTCCGTTCCTCGATGTGATAGCGGCTGTCCGGCGGGATTTGTTCGAAGAACTTGCGAAGCCGCCCGATATTCTCCTCCGGCGGTGGACACGAATCCTTGCGCTGGTATCCCTTCTCGAAGACAAACCCCACGATGCGCTCTCCCAGCACGTCGATGGCGGGCCGGTAGAAGCGATCGGTGAACCGTTCCGCGTCGAGGTAGTCGCTATTGTCCACCATCGCGCGCTTGCCGCCCTCGCGGGTCCAGCGCCGTGTGGCCGTGATAGCCTCGGGCACCTTGAGCAGTACACGCGCATCAGCCGGAAGCCACTTGGCGTACTCGAGCAACGTGGCATAGTTGCGCGACGGTTTGCCATCCCCCTCGACCAGATACGCATAGAACGTGAAGTCCAACTCGATGGCGTTGTAATGCTGGAAGTACTCGACCACTGACCGGACCGGGAGTTTTTCCTCGGCGAGGCTCTCCCCTTTGATCGTCTTCTGCGTGCGCGTGATCTTGTATTCCTTGTCTTCGGAATAGATTTGGCCGAGCCACCCGGCGTAGCGGTCGCTCGCCGTCGCAAAGTGCACACCCTTGGCGATGTCGCGGAACTGATACCGATTAGATGACACGGAAGTGATTCTCCTGCCCCTGTGGGCGGTCGTAGTGATACGTGGGCAGCATGGGAGTTATGGGAAGTATGCGAAGCACGCAAAATCCCGGTCAACGGCATATCGTACACACCGACTTTGATGGGTTTTGCGTGGCGGTGGAACGGGTGTGCAACCCGTACCTGCGGGCGCGCCCGGTGGCTTTGGGGGATGTCTCGCGGGCGCGGTCAGTGGTGGCGGCGGTATCGCCCGAGTCGCGCCGGGCGGGCGTGTATGTCGCAATGCCGGTTGACTTGGCTCGCAAGCGCTGCCCCGACCTCGTGGTGGTCGATGCCAATTTCACGCTCTATGGACGGGTGTCGCAACAGGTGCAGAAACACCTGCAACGGTATTCGCCGCATGTCGAGCATGCGTCGTGGGACACGACCTACCTCGACTTGACCGGCATGCAGGGGATATTCGGGGCTGCCGTCGATGCCGCGGCGCGCCTGCGCCGTGAACTGAAAGATTCACTCCGTCTCGATCTGGCGATGGGAGTCGCCGCCAACAAACTGGTCTCACATGTTGCCTCGCAAACCATCCGGCCCAGCGGCCTCTGCGAGGTCCCGCCGGGAGAGGAAGCGGCGTTCTTGGCACCGCTTCCGGTGGAACACCTGCCGGGTGTCGGGACAGTGACACACAAACGGCTGGCGGATTTCAATATTCAGACCATTGGGGAACTGGCGGACGCTGATCAGGGACTCCTCGTCCGGGCGTTTGGGGCGCGCGGCCAGACACTGCACGATTACGCGCTCGGCACGGATGACACGCCGGTGGGTGCGGTTCGCCCCATCGCGCAGCAGGAATCACTGTCGCGGACGGTGACGATGGCGCATGATACCAATGACCGGGGTGAGCTCACCGCTGCCCTGATGAATCTCATCGAGACCGTTGGTTCGCAGTTGCGAATCAGCGAGCGGCAGGCCCGCAGGATGACAGTGCATGCCATCTATGTCGACGGCGGGCGCGCCGAACGGACGGTCCGGCTTACCGCCCCCACCAATCTGGATGGCACGCTCATGCCTCTCGCTGAAACACTGCTGGCGCAAACGCTCTCGCGGCGGCTCACGGTGCGGGAGATTGGCATCTCCCTTTCTGATTTGTGCGCGGCGAGTTCACAGTTGCAATTGTTCGCGCACGAGTCCGCCGACGGACGCGCGCGCGCCTTGATGGGCGCGGTGGACACAATTCGCAGCCGTTTCGGAGGCGCGATCATCAAGTCGGGACGGGCCTGGGCGCACTCGAAGGTGATGGAAGCGAACGCGGTGGCCGCATGAGTTTCGTCCATCTCCATACGCATTCGAACTACTCGTTCCTGCGCGGGGCCGATTCGCCCGAGGTGATGGCGGAACGGGCGGCAATGCTGACGATGCCGGCGCTGGCGCTGACCGATCGCAACGGGCTCTACGGCGCCGTGCCGTTTCAGAAGGCGTGCGTGCATCACGGCATCAGGCCCATCTTCGGGACTCAGTTGGTGACAGTGGATGCAACGTGCGTAGCACTGGCGAAAAACGAAACCGGGTATCGCAGCCTGTGCCGGGCGATCACGGCGTTGCATTTGCACGAAGGGCGCAGGCCATTCGATCTGCCGGGACACTTGGCCAATGACTCCGAGGGTGTGATCATCATCTCGGGCGATGCGGCACTGCTGGCGCACTTGAAGCAACGACGCGGCCCGGAGGATTTGTATATCGAAATCACACCCGGGCCTGGACAGTCGCGCGCGTGGGACATGCACCGCGAACTGGGCCTGCCGCTTCTAGCCACGAACAATGTCTGGTTCGCCACACCGGAGGATCATGACCGTCACCGGCTGCTCGCCGCGATTGGACTGAACGCCACCCTGTCCTCGATCCCGGCAGGCGAAGTCGCCACCGCCGAGAACTGGCTGAAACCGGACGGCCAGATGCGGCATCTCTTCCGTCATCTGCCCGAGGCAATCGCGAATGCGGCGCGCGTGGCGGAGGAGTGCGAATTCCACCTTGCCTTCGGCACACTGCGGCTGCCGCGCTTTCCGTTCACCGGCGGGCAGAGCGCGCTCGCGATGCTCCGCGCGAAGACCGAGGCGGGACTGGTGCGCCGCTATGGCGCCGTCACGCCAGCGGTGCGCCGTCAGGTCGAGCATGAACTGGCGATCATCGCCGAAATGGGATACGCTGACTATTTTCTCATCGTCGCCGACATTGTCGATGCGGCCAAGTCGATGGGGATACCCACCTGCGGGCGGGGGAGCGCCGCCAACAGCGTCGTGTCGTATGCGCTGGAACTCACTCATGTCGAGCCACTGTCGCACAACCTGTACTTCGAACGGTTTCTCAATCGCGGACGCAGTGACTGTCCCGACGTCGATATCGATTTCTCATGGAAGGACCGTGACCGGGTGATCGACTGGGCGTACCAGCGTTATGGACGCGACCGCACCGCGATGATCTCGACCCACGTGTCGTTCGCGGCGCGCGGGGCGGTGCGCGAGATTGCCAAGGTCATGGGGGTGCCGCCGGCGGAGATTACCCGCATTACCAAGCGCCTGCCGGGAGGCTGGGAGACCGGCTCGATCGCGGTGGCGGCGCGCAACGACCCGCGGTCGGCGGGGCTGCCATTTGATCAGGAGCCGTGGAAGACCGTGTTTGCCCAAGCCACACAACTCGGCGGATTCCCGAAACATCTGGGGATTCACGCCGGCGGAATCGTGATCTCCCCCGGCCCGCTCACCGACTTTGTCCCGCTGCAACGCGCCGCCAAGGAGACCCAAGCGGGACATGTGATCGTGACCCAATGGGACATGTACCCGATTGAGGACATCGGGCTGGTGAAGATCGATCTTCTGGGCAACCGGTCGCTGGCGGTCATCAACGATGCGATTGGCGCAGTGCAGTCCAACACCGGAACCGTCATCGACTACACCAGTTTCAATCCCATCGAGGACGACATGACCCGGCGCATGATCCGCAAGGGCGACACGATGGGGTGTTTCTATGTCGAGAGCCCGTCAATGCGGAGTCTCTTGCGCAAACTCGACTGCGACACATTTGACGGGCTGGTCGCCGCGTCATCGATCATCCGCCCGGGGATTGCCTCGTCGGGGATGATGCAAGCGTATGTGGAACGGTTTCACCACACGCGCACGGCCGGCGCGCATGATGCGTCGTGGTATCTTCACCCGCGCATGCGCGACGCACTGGAGGCAACCTACGGCGTCATGGCGTACCAAGAGGATGTGCTCAAAGTCGCTGAGATGATCGCCGGGATGAGTCCGGAGGACTCCGACGGGCTGCGCAAGGCGATGTCGAAGAAACGCGATTTCGTGGCCATTGAACGGTACCGGCGGCAGTTCATCGGTGGTGCGGTCACGCATGGGTGCACCTCACTGGTGGCCGAGGAGTTGTGGCGTCAGATCGAATCGTTCTCGGGATACTCGTTTTGCAAGGCACATTCGGCATCGTACGCGCTGGTCAGCTACCAGGCGGCGTATCTCCGCGCGCATCATCCGGCCGAGTTCATGGCGTCAGTGCTGTCGAATTACGGCGGCTACTACGCGACATTCGCCTATGTATCCGAAGCCAAGCGGATGGGCATCACGGTCCTGCTCCCCTGCGTCAATCAGAGCGAGTGGCAGTTCACCGGTGATGCTGGCACGATTCGTATTGGCCTGTGCCAGTTACAGGGGTTTCAGGAACACGATGGGCATCGGCTTATCGAGGAACGCCGTCGCAATGGGCCGTTTCTGCATCTGGCCGATTTCATAAGGCGGGTGCCGGTACCGGTGCCGGCCGTTGACACACTCATTCGTGCCGGGGCGTTCGACAGCATCAGTGGTGGCATGAACCGCCCGCAATTAATGCGCCAGCACGTCATGATGCAGTCAGGGCCACCGAGTGCGATGGGCCAGCACATGCCCGATCTTTTCAGTGCCTCACCCCCGCCGCATGTCGCCCCTGTCCGCGACTACGACTGGCACAAAACGCTGGCGTGTGAGGTGGAGGCGATTGGATTCGCCGTGTCGGCGCATCCCCTGGCCCTCTATAAAGACGCGCTGGCCAAGCTGCGTGTTCTCCGGGCGAGTAATCTGGAGAATTACGTGGGCAAGACAGTCGCGCTCGTGGGGTGGCAGGTGACGCGGAAGCGTTTGCGGACCAAGCATGATGAGCCGATGGTGTTCATCACGTTTGAGGACACGCATGCGCTGTACGAAACCGTGATGTTCCCGCGCGAGTACCGGCGGTTCGCTCCGCTCACCGTGGCGAGCGGGCCGTTTCTGGTGACTGGGCCAGTGACTTCGGAGCACGGCGCCGTCACGGTCACAATCAAGGACCTGCGATTGCTCCGCGCTGATAACGGAGCGGCGCCCGCAAGACCGGTGCAATTCCGCGATCCGGGCGCGGAATGGATTCGGGCGGCGTAGAGGGGCGTATTGCATACGCCTATCGTGCGGGTGGGAGGACGAGGCTCCTGCCGAGCCTCGTTCCCGCGCGGACAGTGAATTCGCGCGCGGCAGCGTGGGTCGGCGGGAGCCTCGCCCTCCCGAACCCATCCCTCCCGAGTCATAACCACGATAAACGGAAGTCATCCCCGCGAAAGCGGGGATCCAGTCGCAGGTGTGTCCCTGGATTCCCGCTTTCGGGTGTGTTGAACAGACCCAGCATCTACTGACGAGAGCGCGGACAAGAGTGCCCGCGCCACTAAGAGAAAGGAACCTTCATGACTATGAGTGGGGCAGACACTCTTGTCTGCCCGGGTCTTCAACACGCCTTTCGCGGGAATGACATCATGAACGAAGCTCTGCCCTGGACAGATCACGGCCTCTTAAGGCAAACCAGATCGTGCCGATTGCGCCGAACGCAAATGCGATCACGAGGTTTGTGGCAGGGTTGATCTGCCACAGGAATGCACCCCCGAACGCCGCTACTGAGACGATCACATCACGGACGAGGTAATACAGGCCGAACATCCCGGCCTTGCGGTTCTCGGGGGCGAGATCCATGATCAATGCCTTGCGGGTGGGTTCGCCGAATTCCTTGAGACCACGCAACACGAAAGCGCCGGCCAGTGCAGTGAAGGAATGGCAGAAATACAGGACCGCGGGGAAGAACGTGAAAAAGACGAATGTGGCGAGTACGTACGGTTTCTTGTGGCTGCGGTCGGCCAGATAGGCAACCGGGATATAGACCAGCATCGCAGTGACCATTTCGATGGTGGTCAGAATACCGAACTCAAACGCCGTGACCGGTGTGGCGATCACCTTCATGCACCAGACCACCACGAATGCATAGGGAATCTGCTCGCAGAACCGGATGAGAATATCCGACACCAGCAGATTGCGAAGGTCCGGGACCATCTCCTTCCAAAGCCGCAGGGGGTTCTTCTCGGCGGATGAACGCCGATTGCTTCGCGTTTCTGAATCGTCATCGGCGATCAAGCGCTGTTGCATGATCACGGCGATCAAAGCCATGACCAATGCGGCCACAAACGCCAGTCGAACTCCATCCCGTTCTCCCCACAAGCCGATGAACGCTCCCCCCAGCAGAGGACCGAGGGACATCGGGATCCGGCGAACCAGGGAGTGCATCGAGACGCCCATTGTGCGCTTGTTCTGCGGAAGCAGACGGGCGACCAGTCCCATGGTCGCGGGCAGCGAGATCGCCGACCAGGTCAGAAAGAAGAAAGAGCCGAAGATTACCGCGGGCCAGACAGGGATCAGAATGACAATGACGAAGCCCGCCATCGCCAGCAGGTTGAAGACAAGAAGTGAGCGTTTGGTCCCCAGCCGGTCAGCGAGATACCCGCCGGGGAATGAGTACAGCGCGCCGAGCAGATTCTGCAGCCCGTTGAGCAATCCGATGGCAATGTTGCCGCCACCAAGCGCCAGCAGGTAAATCGGAAGGAAGCGCTCGGCCATCCTCTCCCCCATCCCCACGAGGATGACCATGCCCAAAAGGCCAAGCATGCTGCGGCGCAGGCCGAGGAACGAAGACCAGCGCTGGAGGAACCCGGTCATGGTACACGATGAAAGGGTTGATCACCACGCGCAAGTACGAATTCAATTGTGTTCGCTGGTATCCAGCGGACGGCGACTCTTATCACCCTATCCACTGCAGATGCTTCGCTCCCTGCGGTCGCTCAGCATGACAGGATGCGGCAGTCGTGACTGGAGCAGCGGTCGAACGCGGAGATTAGAAGCGGAGTTGGAAGCCGGCCATGGGGATGACACGGTTCGGAGACCCGGGATCGGCCGCCAGGGTGAAATTCGGCGACAGTGACCAGGTTGTCCGGGGATGATCCGGCCAAGCCGATGCGACATCTTTCCCGGCGTCATAATCACGCGTCATGCGTGCGCCCATAAACAGGCCGCCCGCACCGCCCAGGCCGGCAATGGCCATGACCGCTTTGCCGTCTTTGACTCTGAGGAGAATATCGAGCCCGAAGCCGGCCACCGTGCCGACCAGGCCCATGAGACTGATCAACCGCACGCGTCCGCGGCTCATGTGAACATTGCGTGCCGCAATGCCGGTTGTTACGACCAGCACATCGCTTCCGAGCAGAGCCGCGCGCAACAGGTTGTCATCCTCCAGCCCTGCGACGACGCCGACCGTGAGTCCGTACCAGGCCCCCCAGTTCATCGACGAGCCCATCAAGGAGCCGCGGCCTTCGGAGATATACACACTCTTGGTCCAGAGTGTGGCGCCGGTGATGCCGGCGAGTCCGCCAACCAACCCGGCCGCCGTCACACCACGTCCATCCCACCCGGAAAGTCCGCCCCAGCCGAGTCCCTGCCAGGTCCCGAGATGTCCGCCCAATGTGATCACCGACGCACGGCCGCGCCCCAATTCGGCATCCCTGGTCAGCCGGCTGGTCAGGAGCAATGCACCCGGGGCACCGGTCAACAGGCCGAGCGCGTACCACTCGGATTCCTGAGCATTGAGACAAACTGGGATCGCGATCCCGGCCCAGAGACCATAGTACCCCGAAAACACCATGACATCGGTGCGACCACTTTGATCCAGAAGGCCGCCGGGAAGAAAGAGCGCCCGCCGTGTCTGGCTCAACCGCATGATATCAGCCTCAACCGTTGCCGCGTCATTGGCGGCCGGCGCGCCGGGAGACCCGGCTATCAGATCGCTGACGAGCGCCCGGCTGACATCGTAACGGCCGGCGGCGGCGAACTTGAGCGCCAATCGGTACTGCAATTCGGACTCGGACTGACTCGGCGGAAGCGGCATGACCGAACGGCGTTGTCCGGCTTCGACCAGCGCGACATGTGTGCGCGTGAGTTCCCAAGCGGTGGATGTG
The DNA here is from genome assembly GCA_021813505.1 of bacterium. Classification (GTDB taxonomy): domain Bacteria; phylum Zixibacteria; class MSB-5A5; order WJJR01; family WJJR01; genus JACRMA01. The sequence continues at coordinate 97,563 of JAKAKI010000073.1, forward strand.
ATCCGCCGGCTGCTGGACCTGGCTAAGCCGGAAGGCGTTTGATAAATGTACTCGAGGCGATACGCCGGTCCGGGTTTGGTCAGGAAACGTGCGGAGACAAATCCCTTGATGTCGGGAAGAAGATGGTAGGCGTCTCTCTGGGCCACGTCGATCTCGGAGCCGAGCGAATCGCTGAGCGCTGCCGGCACCCAGTCAGTCCCCTGCGCATGGACCGAGCCACCCGAGAGCGTGATGGCGGCAAACACGACCAACACCAATCTGCAGAACATGCGGAATGCCACGCCCCACCTCCATGCGGCCAAGCGGCCACACTTGCAACTTAGCACCTTGCACGATGGAAGCAAAGTGGAAACGCGCATCGGCAATTAGTGGCTCGCGTGGGCTCGCGTCGTTACATTCCGAGTCACAACGGGAGGATGGGTTTAAGCAGAGCCGCCGTCCAGGGAGAGCCGAATGTCAAAAATGAGGGCAGTACAGATCGAGAAGCCGGGGGGCGATTTCCAGCTCGTGGAACGCGCCATTCCGGAACCGATCGCGGGACAGGTCCGGGTCAAAGTCGAAGCATGTGGAATCTGCTACAGCGACCGGTATGTAAAAGATGGGCTGAACCCGCTCATCAAGTATCCACGGATTCCCGGGCATGAAGTCGTGGGGGTCATCGACAGAGTTGGAACCGGCGTGAGCGGCTGGAACATCGGCGAGCGCGTCGGTATCGGCTGGCACGGCGGGCATTGCTTCGAATGCCGGCCCTGCCGCCACGGCGATTTCATCAACTGCCAGAATACCAAGACGACGGCGATCAGTCACGATGGCGGGTATGCCGAGTACATGGTCTCCCCTTCCGATGCGCTCGCACGCGTCCCGACGCAGTTGAGTTCCGCGGAGGCCGCGCCGCTGATGTGTGCCGGGATCACGACCTACAACGCGCTGCGCAACAGCCGCGCCCGCGCCGGTGATCTGGTGGCAATTCAGGGGATCGGCGGACTGGGACATCTGGCGATTCAATTCGCCGCCAAAATGGGATTCCGAACGATTGCGATTTCACGAGGCAAGGACAAGGAGAAGTCGGCGCGGCAGCTCGGAGCGGACGAGTTTATCGATGCCGCCTCGGACAACGTCAGCGACGCCCTGCAAAGCATGGGCGGTGCGCGTGTGATTATCGCCACTGCACCCAGCGCCGCCGGAGTCGGCACTCTACTGTCGGGCCTTGGGGTTAACGGGCAATTAGTACTTCTGGCAGGAACGGGGGAACCATTCACTGTGACACCAGCACAATTGGTGCGCGGCCGCAAGTCGATTCAGGGATGGGCCAGCGGTCATGCCGGCGACTGGGAAGACACACTGAACTTCTGCGCCTTGACCGGGATCAGACCGATCATCGAGACTGTTCCACTCAAGCAGGCTGCCAAGGCCTACCAGCGGATGATGAGCAATCAGGCGCGATTTCGCATGGTGCTGGAAATCAGTAAGTCGTAAGGATCGTTCGCAAGGCTTGACCGGAGCTATTCCTATCAGCAACTGCATCTGGGAGGGCGAGGCTCCTGCCGAGCCTTCTTCCCGGGCGGCAAAGAGGCTCGGCGGGAGCCTCGCCCTCCCATAGCAAGAACGATCTCATCCAAGAGGGATGTACCAAAAGAACTGTCCCTCCTCCCCGATGCGGGAGGAGGGACACGATCATTTTGGAGATGGCGTTGTTATCAAACGCAGTCGGGTGACTTCGACATGGCCTCTTCGCCACGCTTGGCCATTTCTGCCGGACTGAGATCTTCCTTGTGGGTCGCCAGTTCCCACAGGTGGCCCGACGGGTCCTTCACGAGACCGTAGCGATCACCCCAGAACATGTCCTGGACCGGCATGACCACTGTGGCGCCGGCTTTGACGGCACGGTCGAAGACTTCGTCCACATTCTCGACGTAGTGATAGATGCTCGTTCCGGTGCCCTCGTAGGCAAGCGGCGAGAAGCATTGCATCGGCGGAAACTCGTCATTGAGCATCAACTGCGAATCCCCGATAGTCAGCATCGCGTGCATGATCGTGGTTCCGCTCGGATCCGCGAATCGCGTGATCTCTTTGGCGCCGAACGCCTTCTTGTAGAATTCGATCATCTTGGCGGCATCGCGGACGTTGAGGTGAATCGTCATCGACCGCGCGCCTTCCGGAATCGGCTTAACCTGCTTTGCCATTGAAGCCTCCTGTGGTTGGGAATCAGTTTGATAAACACGAGTATTATACTCGCTTTTCGCGATTCCGGGTATCACTTTTCGCCGATGAGACGGTCAGCCCAGAGGGCTGACCCCCACATGTCTCGCACCGACACACTCGTGCGGGTCATCCCTCCGGGCTGACCATGTGCAGCCTCGCACGGGAAAGAGGATTTCTGGACATACGAAAAGGACTTGACGCCTCACCGGCTGGATGAAATCATGCAGATGCAGGGTGCCTTCTGGACAGGATGATGGCCGTGTCACATACATTGCGCAACCCGTCGTACATAGTTCGCGTTGCGTGCTTGGTCTTCTGCGTCCATCTCACCCTCTGGTTCATCGGCTGTGCCGGGGCGCCCCCCCGCCCCGAGGAGGATCAGCTCGCCGCGCTTCAGGTGCGACGATACCCCGCTGCCATGAAGACCGTCTTCAGTGCCGCCGTGGACGCCGCCCAGGATCTTGAATTCACGGTCGACGCGGCCAACACGGATGCCGGAGTGCTGACGGCTACAGCGCAGACGGACCGGGAACTGGCCAGGATCACGCGGGCCGATGACCACGGATTGCCCACCTGGGCGTGGGTTGCGTTGATCGCCACCGGCGTCATCATCATCGTCGCCGCCATTGTGATCCTCTCCTCAAATGATGACGACGACAAGTCCAGGTCGGGTGACGAGGGAACCAAAGAGAAGCGACGCGAAGGCGACAAAGAGGGCAGAGAACTTTCCACAAAGACCTCGCAGGGTGGCAAAGTGACTTTGCCTGGAGATGAGAGTGGCCGCAAAGATACAGTCCGTGTGAAATACAAAGAGAAACCGTCCGCCGAGCGCGAGCACCGGCACAGAGACAGAACGGGTGGCGGGCAATACTACTACGACGAACCCGATGCCGATTTCATCATCATCGGCGAGGACAGTCCCCACGCCAGGGAATGGCACCAGTACCGGCTGACTCTGCACTTTGATAATCCCGAGCCGGCCGAAACCATCGTACGCCTGAGCGTCCAGGGAGTCCGCCTCGAAGGCCCGGAAGTCAAGGAAGCGGGGCCGGTGTACGATGCAGTATTCTACCAGCGATTCTTCGCCACACTCGAGAATTCGCTGCGGCAAATGCCGGCAGACAGCACGGCGAAGTGACGACGCCGTATTGACCACTTTGATTAACGGTTCCCTGAATTCGGGGTGGGAGAGCCCACCCTCAAGCGGACTGTTGAGAGACACAGTTCTCAAGCAAGGTGCCACGGACAAGCAGATTCTCCGGCTCTTTGGAGAATCTGCTTGTCCGTGTCTTCTTCTCACAAACAGAAGAAAGACACGGACAAGGAAGACCGAGCGGAAGAGCCGCTGGGTCTTCCTTGTCCGTGGCACCGAATAGTCAGGCTTTCGACATGATCAAGGCAGTTCTTCCACAATCCCACATGGGTGGGAATGATGTGCTTCTTCCACACACCCCGCCCAGCGGGGCGAACGCCGAACTTACCTGGACTTCAGATATTGTTTTGCATAGAACGCAGACGTCAGCCTCTGACCCGTGGCGCGCGTGATCATGTCGTTCCAGGGATAGAGACTCCCCGGGTGATAGACTTCGGCCATCAGGAAGATTCCGATCCGCTTGTCATTGGCAAAGGTCAGCGTGAAGGGATCATCGGCGCCGAGGACCTTGCGTCCAATCGCGTCGGCGAACTGCGACGCCAGCAGGTCGCCCATCAGGTAGCCGTGGTAGTAAACCGGCGAACTGGCGATGTGAATCTTGGAGGCCCAGTCGGGTGCATTCCTCCCCTCGGGGCGGGCCAGCAACTGGTACTTCTCGATCAGATTCCACCAGAGGGTGTTCAAATCCTGATCGGGATCGGCGTACAACGCGCGTTCGAAGTGCACCATCACCTGTGACCAGCGGCTGAAAACCAGGGTCTCGGCGCGTTTGGAGCGCAGGCACGCCGCCGCGACCTTCTTCAATTCGGTGGTATCGCCCTCAGCCACTTCGGCAATCCATTTCGGATTCGAGGCCAGCGCCCCGAAGAAATTCGCTACCGCCTCGTCGGTAAACGCCTGCGTCGACGTGCGCAGCAGCCACGGGAGATTGGGATCATTGTATTGCGCGTACGTGGCATGTCCCAGCTCGTGCAGAATGGTATTCATCCAGTAGTAGTCAGGCCGGATGCTGCAGACAACTCGGGAATCGCCCTGCCGGTCGATGTCGGTACTGTAGGCGTGCTGGTACTTCCCCGGCTTTTCATACAGGTCGCTGCGCGCCAGAATTGAATCGACCGGCATGCCGATGTCGGCGAAGTACTTCTTCGCGATGGCGACCGGGTCCTTGCCGGCGTAGAACGAATTGAGATCGACGCCGTAGATCGATGGCGCCTCCTGGAAAAAGCGGTTCTGGTAATGCCAGGGGCGCAAGGCGGACTGGCTGATTCCCAGACGCGCCGCGAGTGCGGAGTCCATCTCGGATTTGAGCTCGGCGAATGTCCCGCGCGTCAGACTGTCAAGTTCACCGAAGAGAGCCTCCAACTCGGCCGGGTCGATCTCACCCAGCTTGAGCTGCATCTCATAGAAATTCGCAAACCCAATGGAGTGAGCCGCCTGGTTGCGGAGCTTTGCCAGCTTGCGGAGGTCTGGCTCCACCAGCTTGCCGACCTCCTTGCTGGCTTTCCAGACTGCTTCAAGTTCCTTCGAATCGGCCGATGACCGCAGGATGCTGTCCACGCTGTTGTCGGGCAGGCTCCGGTCACCGACCTTCGTGCGAAACGTGTTGAATTTCTGTTCGATGGCCGATTCGAGCTCGGTGATCTGCGCCAGGAGGACCGTGTCGATCTGATACCCGAGATAGCTCAGATAGAGCACGTCGAGTTCGCGTCTGAGCACGGGGTCGGTAACCTGTCCGCTGTCGCGGAATTCCCTGATGCGTGCGAACGTGGCCGGATTGGAGTGGTATTTTCCGTACTCAAGTTGCAGTGCGCTCGATTTCGCGTAGTCCTCATCCTTACCGGAGATTGAGGCGTTGTACGACGCCAGATTGTTCTCGCGGCTGAGAGGAATGACCTTCGCCTCGTAATCCTTCATGAATGCCTTGAAATCATCCTGTGAGACACCGGCGGCACCGGCGACGGCGCTCAGGATCAATGCGAACAGGCCGGCGAGCGTGATTGACGATGGGATTCTCTTCATGTTGCCTCCATACCCAGATGGATCAGTCCACTGGGAAACCGCCAATGTACGCTATGAAGAGGGGGATGGCAATTGACAGGCGTTCGTAGTTGTGCGGCAAGCGCAACTTGATGTCACTCTCGCGAACGGGGGAATCCTGTGACGTAGTGGCGACTAGGTCCCCGCGTTCGCGGGGATTACGTCCGGAGGGATGGGGATGAGATCAGGAGGGATGGACTCGGGAGGGCGCGGCCGTCTGCGACCAGGACACGAGCACTCCCCCCGCCGCGGGACGCCTGGCAGGCCAGCAGATCGCTTTTGCCGAGGCGACCGCTCAAGAACAGGCCAAGACAGCAGAAGGCAGAACCGGTCACCGGATCCTCATCGATCCCGGCTCCGGGTGCGAAGAATCTCGTGATGAAATCGTACTCCGCGGTCTCCGAACTGCTGGTGACAATGATCCCGCGCACACCCAGTGTCTTGAGCATGGTGAAGGGGCGCCCCTGCATAGGGCCGCCCCTACGCGTGGCTGCGTTATCAGGGTCGTATCCACACTTGCGGACAAGGGGCTTTTAGCCCCTTGGCGTCTTGGCTGGCACACGACTATGGGGCTAGAAGCGTCTTGGCTGGCACACGACTATGGGGCTAGAAGCCCCTTGTCCGCAATCGGGCTGGCTCGCGTCACTCGAACAGGAAACTGGCGTTGACCGTCGAGGTAATTTCCTTTTCGATCGAAGTCTCGTCGCTCATCCCCATATCGGAGACATCCTGCGAGTTGAGGGGACGAATCTGAAACACACCCACGCGGGCCGCGGTGGGAGAGCCGATCTTGCGCCCGGTGATCTCCGCCAACTGAGTCGCGCGGAGTTTCGCGTTCTCGGTGGCCGATCTGATCATCTCGATCTTCAACGTATCCAGCTTCGTGAAGAGATAACGCGGACGATTCGAGTAGAATTCGATACCGGATTCGACGAGCGTGGAGGCCTTGAGCGACAACGCGGTCACTCGATCCACGTCATCTAGTGATACCTTGATCGACTGCCGCAGAGTGTAGCCCTGCAAAACCTGTTCGCGATTGAAGTTCTTATTGATTTGCACCGCGCCGACGTCGTACTGGCCCGGCTGAAACCCCTCCTGGCTCATGAAGGTCCCGGTCTTGGCCAAGTTGGCCTTGAGCTGGGCATAGGCATCTTCCAGTTTCGGCGCCGTGACCGAGATCGCGCCCTCCCACATCGCCCGGTTGGAGCGGATCGGCTTCGATGCAGAGCCGGTCACCGAGATTGTCTGCCCGTAACCCTTGACACGGACAAAGGCCTTGGTTCCGATGAGAGTGCAGATCACAAGCGCTACGCCGATGAACAGCGCGGCTGGAATCAGAGCGTTGTTGCTGCTGCGGGTGCTTGAATGTTCCGACATGGCCACCTCCTGTGCCAATTGATCCGATGGGAAGTTTCATGCTCTGCAAAGAGTCCGGTGTATGTTGCGGCAATGCCATAACCACGTACCGCACCGGTCCGGTGTGCACGCGCATCGCCATGAATTCGTCAATCCGCCCAAGGCCGATTGGAAGTTCGATCATGCAGCGTATCTACTGCGGGGTTCGCGCTCATGCAATCACAAAGTCAACTCGTGTCGGGCCGCCATCACGGACAGCCGGGGGGTGATCCCGGCGTGCACGGATTGCATGGATTGGGACCGCCGGAGAAAGCGGTCGCAATCAGATAGATGACGTCGAACACATCAACCATCCCGTTGTTGTTGACATCGCCGCGCGTGGCCGGACACTGGGCATCCTGAATGTCCGAAGCGCCGCTGAACGCAATCCCAATGATTTCGATGACGTCGAAGACGTCGAGCAAGGCATCTCCTGTGGGGCGCGGGGCGATGTCACCCTGGCTGGGACAATTGCAGAAACTCGCGAACGCCGCCTGCAGATTCGGCCTCGGTCCGATATTCCCCGCCGGCGGCATGACCTGGGGCGTGCCGGTTGCGATCAATGTGCTGCGTATAAAGCCGGGCGTGGGCAAAGGCGTGCCCAATGTCGCCTTCCAATACCCCATGCAACATGCGACCGCACCGGCGACGATCGGCGATGCGCTCGAGGTGCCGGAGAATGTATTCGTGTAGGTGAAGTTGGGACCATCGAAATTATACCACGAGCCGTAACCAGCGGTCATAACGTCCTCACCCCACCCCTGGAGATCGAACCTGGGCCCGTAGCTCGAAAACGAGATTCGCTGGAGATCTGTCTCGGGATATGTCCCGCCGGGATAGGCGCCTCCCGCGCCAACGATGATCGCTCCCGAGTTACCATACCACGACATCGCTCCCATATTGACGCCGCCATTTCCGCCAGCCTCCACAACGTGAATACCGGAGGCCACGGCGTTGACGATCGCCGCATAGACGCCATTGAAACTCTGAGGGCTGTTGGAATAATTCAACCACCACTCGATGGGAATGAAGTTACCGCTGCCAACCGTGTATTCCCATTGCTGCTCAAGAAGAATTACGTCACCGGGAGACAGATTGGCAATCGCCACCGCCATGGCACCGGGGACATTCCAACTGGGCGCGGGCAGGCCATAGTACGTTCCGCACGTCTTCAGCGTGGCGGCATAGCAGATGCCGGTCGTGCCCCAGCCGTTGTTGTCGGAGACCAATTCACCAATAACGGCGGTACCGTGATCCTTTCCATAACCAGGATCGGCAATGTTGTTGTTGATCTGCGACAACGGCGCCTGTGTGAGGTCGCCATGGCTGATTCCCCAGGCATACTCGAGGTCACAAACGGTAACGCCGGCACCATTTCCACCCGGCTGTGTCCAGGCATAGTCCGCACCAATGCCGGATGGCACAAAGCTCGCCACACGGAGATACCCCTGCCAGCCGGTAAAATCCGGGGGCGGATAGGGCGGCGGTGTGGGTTTGGGCACGGGCCGTGCCAGCAGTACGCCAGGAAGGGCTTCGAGTTGGCCGCTGATCGCCCAGACATCACTCCCCTTGGGAATGCGGAGGCGGAGGATGTTGTTCAGATTGTAAACAGGCTGTCCGGTGTTCGCCTCGCCACGGGCCTGGATCTCATCGAGGCGCACCTCGGGCACATGACTGATCGGCTGCCACTCGACCCAGGGAAGAGGCTGCAGCACTCCACCAACTCCTTCCAGACCTTGTTTTGATGCAAGGTCGACCGGCAGGCCGCCGCGCAGCCGGACGCGTGACTCCGGCAAGAACATCACCTCGATGAGGTCATCCTCTGAAAGATACGGTGCAGCCGCCACCAAGTCCGGGAGCACCACCGCCGCAATTATGAAGCCAAAAAGCAGGATGCCAGATTGCCGGATGCTCGAAGTCAGCATCCGTTTCCATGAACGGATTGGAGTGTTCATTTTCGCAACCTCCTGAGACAAATGCTACCTGTGCTGCCGATACGATTGGGCAATCCGCCTCCTCTTTCCGTCGAGCAGGAGTGCTTCGTCTCGGCGGAACGATGCCGGTTCCACCTGCTCCCTTTGGACCTGTCTAAATACAAAGATAACGCAGGATGGGAAGTTGACAAGTGGAAATTCTTCGAGTGCCACACTGCCTGGGGCCTGTTGAAGAACCTGTCCCCGAGATCGCAGCAGTTGTGTGAGGGGAAGGTTGCTTCGTCGCTCCCTCCGCTTTCGGTCCGCCGCGGCGGACTCCCCGCAACGACAACTGTGCCTTCGTATTGCCAACGACCAGTGTGATGTCGTTGCGAGGCGCGGCTCTTTGCGCCGAAGCAATCTCCCCCCTTACATGACTGCCGCCGCTTTTCGGAGGGCTTCTTCAACACGCCCCAAGCCGTGACGTGCCCAGAATCAGCTTTTGATTTCGGTGATCCGCGCCTTGACCAGCCTGCGCACCAGCGCCACCGGCAACGGCTTCTCCGGCGGAAACCGGATTGTTCCCTTGCTGGTATCGTATGCCGCGAGAAGCGCCTTGTGCGCCGACACGACCGAGCCGCTCATCGGGAAGTACGAGCAATGCTTCGCGCTCGCGCTGAATCCGGCAATCAGCTTCCCATCAAGCCGAAACGCCGGCATCCCGTAGCTGATGCACTCTTCTGCCTTGGGCGCGGCCGCTTTGATCGTCTGGCGCAGTTTCTCGAGGGCCGCACGCTTGTCGGGGGACAAGGTGGCGAGATAGGCGTCAGTCGACACAGGGGATGTGCGCGTCATGGATCCCGATCCAGGCTCAATCCCGAGTCACCCATCATCCGCAGCATCTGCCGTTTGAATTCCTCGAGGGATGGCAGCGATTCCACCACCTGAACTGAAATATCAAGGGCGTTGGTGAGGGTGCTGAGCGCCATCGCCGAGTCCGCGCCGGTGACCCGAATCTCCTGCGGCAGGAAGTTGGCGCTCTCGATTGCTCCCAGCACAACCCGTACCAGAAGGTCGCCCTTCACATCGGAGGGTTCACCGAGCACCGGTGGAAACGCGAATCCCGATCTGGCATCGGTGGCGATGGCGGCCCGCACGCAAGTCTTACGTTCGCTCTTGCCGCCAAACATCGCACCGCCGTAAAAGTGATCAACTTCCATGATCCCGACGATCCGATGGCTTTTGCTGAGAATGCGTGCGACCCGGTCCTTGTCATAGTTCGCCGGCGCCAGAGTGGCCAATGGCGACCACTGGGCTGCGGCAAGGCTGATCTCACACATCTGATCAGGGCGTTTCCCAGAGACGAGCGACACCAGGGGATAGGTGTCCTCTTTGCCCCAATACTCAATCGGAGGATGCGTTAGCATGTGATCGCAGAACTCCAGCACGGTCGCGAGACACAAAGCGAGCTGCCGGCCCTCCTCCTCGGTGATGTACCAGGGATGGTACCCCGGACGGCCGGCGCGAAACATCGGGCAAATCACGTCTTTGCGGAATGGATGTGAGAAGGCGCGGAGCAGACGGCGGTCGGGTGTGGTCAGCTCTCCACTGGGCACAAATTCGACGGACACGCCGCGCTGGGACGCTAAGAACTCGCCGGCCGTGATCGGCTGCCCGAGGGCGATTCTCTTGAACAATTGGTACCCTTCGCGTCCGATGTAGACCTGCAACGAATACACCTGCCCAAGAGCACCCATGACCGAGCAATAGCACATCTCGCCCGAGTCCGGTTCCTTGACCATTACGAGGTCCTGGTCTGCGAGCAGATCCCACGGGTGAAGCTCATAGAATTCCGCTCCCAGGTCATAGAGCCTTCGCCCAGTGGCTTTTGTCAGCGGGTTCTCTCCGGCCAGCTCTTTCTCGAAAAACAAGTCCGGGTTAGATGGACTCTTCCCGGATGGCGGTTTGTCTGACTTGCGCACGGTAGAGGCTCTCATTCAGCGGCCTATGGACCGCCTGTCATTGGGGAAGCATGCGATATGTCGGGGACCGGAGTCAAGTGTGCGCCGCGAATCTTGCGGACAAGGGGCTTCCAGCCCCTTGCGGTCTCGCGCGACAAAGACCAAGGGGCTGGGAGCCCCTTGTCCGCACATTCGATTGCTCGGCGCCAAAGAAAAACCCCCGATCCTTGCGACTCGGGGGCAAATCAACACTTCGGTAGGCTGGTAGCATTCGCGCCAGACAATTTCCCGGCGGAACCCCAGTGGCCAGCGTCAGCCGGCCATTTTCTTCAGCATGTGATCGATAACTTCGCCGTGTTCATGTTGCGGGCTGAACAGTACGACCTCGGCGTCTTTGCCGACTTTGACTGAGTGGCCGGGCGGCCAGTAGAACAGGTCACCACCCATGATCGTCTCGTGACTCCCGTTGGCGTAGGTGACAGTCAGCTCACCCTGCAGCACATAACCCCAATGCGGAGCCTGGCACATGTCGCCCTGCAGCCCTTGGAGCAACGGAGCGATATCCGTACCGGCGCCCAGCGAGAAGTACTCGCCGCCGATCATTCCGTAGCCGGCCGCACTGCCGAAATCGGTCTTTTGCCGCGCGACGGCACCGGGCACGTTGATTTTCACCGGGATATCTTGTTTGGCAATTCTCACTTTGTATTCCTCCATGGCGCCCCGACCAAATCGGGGTCGCGTGGCGTTAGAGTTGAAGAACGGTATCCGCTAAATCAACACGGATTTGGTCTTGGTTCTATGATCATTTCTTCACATACGGACGTAGGCCCCACGGCGATGGGGATTTGATTCGGAAAGCCTGGGTGCCCCTCGACCTACAACGGGGGAGCTGCGACATCGACGCGGGAGCAATCATCGCACAACCGACTATCAGAATTCATCCCAGCCCCGGAGGGGCGGAAGATCGTAGCCCACGGCGCCCGGGCCTGTTGAAAAACTTGTCCTCGAGATCGCGGCAGTTGTGTAAGGAGCAGGTTGCTTCGTCGCTCCCTCCGCCTTCGGCGGAGCCGCTCCTCGCAACGACAACTGTGCCTTTGCGTTGCCAACAACCAGTGTGCTGTCGTTGCGAGGCGCGGCTCTTTGCGCCGAAGCAATCTCCCCCTTACACAACTCCCGCTGCTCTTCAGAGGACTTCTTCAACACGCCCGGGCGCCGTGGGCTACGATCTTCCGCCCCTCCGGGGCTGGGTTTCGATTCACGCCTGTGCCCCATGCCGAGCCGCAGGGCATCAGGCAACAATGCACATTCCGCACCGTATTCTCTTGACGTGTTGGCAAACGCAGGCGAGAATCGGGTGGGGGTACTCTCAGTTGGCTGAGACGGTAACTGTATCGAGAATCGCAGGCCGATCAGAACGGCGGCGGATGAAGGCGCAGCACAGGACCGGCAGGTGGCTCACACCGGCGGGTGCCGGCGTCACAGTGCTCTGCTTCTTTCTTCCGTGGATGAAGGTCAGTTGCTCCGGCACTCGGAGTCTGAGCGGGTATGATCTGGCCAACCACGCCGGACTGCTTTGGGTGATCCTAATCGCCGCCGCGGTCACTCTGGTTGTAAGCACGATCCTGATCATCCGCGGACGATTGTCCCGGGGACGGTTCCTTGCGACCGGTGGCCCGTTGGCCGCCATCGCGGCGATTGTCTTTGAAGGCGTACGAAACTGGGACAAAATCAGATCGGGCGTCAAGGTCATCGGAATAGTCGGAGTCGACGTGGCGCTTCAAATCGGATTCTTCGGAACAATGATCGGCCTCCTCGCCGCTCTGGCCGGCGGCATCGTGATCCCCAAAAGGCCAATACCACCTCCGATCTCTGCGAAACAACCGCTCCACCAGAACCAAAGCGTACCGCCGCAAGCGGAAGCGACTATTGCGGGGTGATTCGCCGCACAATCTGGCACCAGCAGACCCAGCGCATTCACAAAGCCCCGGAGCAGCAAAGCCCCGAAGGGGCGTACTAATTCAGCCCAGGGCGCAGCCCTGGGTTCGCATCGCCAATTTATCATTCTCTTCGCGCCCCGAAGGGGCGCGAAGGAATCGGACCGTATCCGCGTACACTGATACCCATCGAGAATAATGCGGACGGGACACCAGATCTCGATGTCGGCTGCAAGGGATTGCCGACACTTCTATTCCGACCGTGAATTCGAAACTTCCTGCAGCGGAGCTGCAGGGCACCGGGCTGACTACTTCAATCGTTTCGGGCCGGTCGAGGACCCCAGATCCTCTATACTCAAACCGAACTCCCGAAGTGTTCTGTTAACCCTTCGCCTCGCCTTCTTGGTGGAACCTGCTGACGACTCGACCAATCGGCGAACAATCTCCTCAATTAGCAATCGTTTCGATTTCTCATCCAGTGCTTCTTGCTTCACTTCCTCAAATGAATCGGAAAGGGCTTTGATCCGAGGGTCAAAATCGTAGCCACGAACACGCGCCTCGCGGAGAATTCGAAGAGTATCTCTTAGATTGGATCCTTCGTCTGATCTATTCCCAGCCGCGAAACCACGGATAACCTCCTCAAACCCCCCACGAAGATCCCACTCGAGGCGCTCTACGGAAACAGTCCTCAGGTCCACCCCGATGGACGTCAAAGTGCCAATCTCCTCTGAGATGAGCTCCGCGGCCGCGACTATAAGAGGATCGAAGAGAAGTCGAACCACATCTTCATCAGAGATTCTCACTCCGCACACAAATTGCGCAAGCTCAGGGATAACGTGAGTCGGCATCACTACACATGGTCGTGGTGACCAATTAGGATGAGATTCCATGGCAACGAAAGATCGATCTTCGCTCACCAAGTAACCTCTCGCGTTCATATCTCGAACGGAATCATCGTAAGCGGCCAGGTTCATCGCCATTCTAACATCCATTACTACTCGTGCCCGCATCTGGTCTTCGTCACGGAATTCGGCCTTCATCCGCTGACGTTCCTTGTTTCTTAGAACCGCCGCGCTTATCACTTCCACATCGGCCAGCCATTCCTGGGGAATCTCGTCGCACGGAGTAATTTTGCATTGTATCCGGTTCTGCAGCAGGAATCGAATAAACCTGTTTGGTTCGCCGGGATGGTGGTAGCGCGCCCAATACGAACGCCATGAATCGGCTTTGTCGTTGTGGCAGGCGTAGTAGAATCCTCGGACTACTGTGTGCCAGACATCTGCATCAACCATCGCAGGCGACATGCGGAGCAGACCATGTTCGCATCGCGTGTAGGTCTTATTTGCACGCGCGATGTGACTGACTACCTCGTCCAATACCGATTCAGCCACTAAAACCTCAAATCCCTCCGCCACCAGCGCCCGCATCGCCTTCAATAAGGCCGGTTGCTCGGGAAGATCTTCTACCAAGAGATACAGCACAGCGTCAGTATCTAAGGCGATAACTGATCGTCTGAGTGCGTTTCGTTGCCAGCGCCGACCAAGCGGATCGATGTTGCGAATCGCAATTGTGCTATACGTGCGCACGAATGGAGCGAGACTGCTCCAGTTTGCAGCAGCCTCGACGTAGGATGCAAGTGCGGCTAGGGCCGCGCGCCCAACCGGAGCAGGCACATCCTTCGACATGATTTTGAGCAGGTCATGCTCGATCTCCTCCGGGAGTCGGCCCGGATGGGCATCCAAGTCGATTGGGCCGTAACATCTGAAGAGGGAAAGAAGGGCGCGACAGAGGTTTCGCTCGAGGTAGCCCCGAGTTGCGTCATCGACTCTTTGACCTTTGCAGGCTCCGTCCAGGCAATGCTGGCGCAGCATGTCAAATGCGTTCTTTGCTGCAGCACTAGCGTGACCGACTGAAATGACTGCCTTTTCGCTTGCAACGTAGGTTCCCTTCCCCATCTCACAATCACCACTCCTGCGCAGTGACATGAGCGAAGCCTGGATTCTGCCTAGGGGGATATCCTGCTCGGGGAGTAACTTGGCCACACTGTCACTAAGTTGGGCTAGATCAACCTCACCGCTTGCGACGAGCGCTGCAAGAACAGTCTTGTCGAATAGTGTCTGACGAGTTAGACGCGCACGCGGGCTTAGAACGTAAGCCCCGAGCGAGGCGAGCAGAGCGTGGCGGAGTTTGTCGGAGGTGACTGCTAAGGGATCCGCCAAACCGAGTAGTATATCCACTTGTTCGCGAATCCCTGCAAAATAGCGGGCGAACAAGGTGCTTCCTGCGTGTCCCAACTGAGTGATGAGGTATGGTTGGTCGCGCACGTCAACCGATATCCCAAGCTTGCCGGCCTCCTGCAACATTTCTGTCCGGATTTGGCTAGCCACTGGCTGACGGTATACGATTACAAGGTGCTGGAAGGCAATTTCCGCCGCCCGCAGTCGAGACACAGTCGCATTTAGCTTGTCAACCTGCGCCTTCTGGGAAGTAATCTGAACAACGGTGTCGATACGAGATTCGGATGAATAGAATGCCTCCTGCATCGCATCGATCCCAAGGTCACCCCTCCCGCCAAGTTTTCTCAAACGCGGCAGATCATCCTGCTGGAGAACCTCTGAGACGAGCGCCTCGAATTTCTCCCAATCGATGGGTGAGGTGATAGCCAGTTCAATTGCATCTCGGCTGATCATGAATTTGGGTCTCCCCCGACGAAGTCGGTGATCCGGTCTCGCCAAAAAAGGTTTCGAACCACAGTGAATTATTGGCACGGAGACGTGGCTGGGTCAATCATGTAATTGGGCTCTTAGACCGCCCTTTCAGGGCTCCAGCATCGCACTTTCCCCTTTCCCAGGGCTTCGCCCTGGGCTGAGTTAGATTCCCCTTTCAGGGGATATGCGAACGGATTTCGCTGTGAATTCGTGGCCTTCTGGATTCCCGCTTTCGCGGGAATGACGCTGGGACGGGGCGGGCATTTCCTGAAAGCGGGAGGGCAAAAGAAAAACCCCCGATCCTTTCGGATCGGGGGCTTTTGAATTACTCCCGGCGGCGTTCTACTCTCCCACCCGCTCTCGCGGGCAGTACCATCGACGCTGAGGGGCTTAACTGCCGTGTTCGGAATGGGAACGGGTGTTTCCCCCTCGCCATTGCCACCGGAAACTCGTAGCGAAACTGAAAACGCCACGCCTGGCACCGGTGGGTGCGCGTGTCTCGTTCGCTGACAACCTCATACTGGGAAACTAACTCTGTGTTTTCGCGTGGTGTCGTTCCAGACGTTCCTTCACCTTACAATCGATCTTGTCACCCAGGGATTTCATTCCCTGCCGGCACCATCACGCTGAGGTTTGCCGGCTTGCGCCGGCGCACCTGCTTTTGGTGCTGGACCCTGCGGGCTTGCGCTAACGCAGGATGGAAATTTTAATTTCGGTCAAGTCGCACGGCCTATTAGTATCGCTCGGCTGAACCCATCGCTGGGCTTACACCTGCGACCTATCAACCCGGTCATCTCCCGGGGGCCTTCAGACTCAAAGAGTGGGAAACCTAGTCTTGGGGTGGGCTTAGCACTTAGATGCATTCAGCGCTTATCCCATCCGGACACAGCTACCCGGCGGTGCCACTGGCGTGACAACCGGTACACTGGTGGTCCGTCCGTTCCGGTCCTCTCGTACTAAGAACAGCTCCCCTCAAGTTTCCTACGCCCGTATCAGATAGGGACCGAACTGTCTCACGACGTTCTAAACCCAGCTCACGTACCGCTTTAATCGGCGAACAGCCGAACCCTTGGAACCTTCTCCAGCTCCAGGATGCGATGAGCCGACATCGAGGTGCCAAACCTCCTCGTCGATGTGAACTCTCGGAGGAGATCAGCCTGTTATCCCCGGAGTACCTTTTATCCGTTAAGTGACGGCGCTTCCACGTGCTACCGCCAGATCACTAAGCCCTGCTTTCGCACCTGCTCGACTTGTAGGTCTCGCAGTCAAGCTCCCTTATGCCTTTACGCTCTTCAGCTGATTACCAAACAGCCTGAGGGAACCTTTGGGCGCCTCCGTTACAATTTGGGAGGCAACCGCCCCAGTCAAACTACCCGCCTGGCACTGTCTCCGAGCCGGATTCACGGCTCTAGGTTAGACTTCCGATGAAACAAGGGTGGTATTTCAACGTCGACTCCGCCGAATCTAGCGACCCGGCCTCAATGTCTCCCACCTATGCTACACATGCCACATCAAAAGCCAATACCAGGTTATAGTAAAGGTTCACGGGGTCTTTCCGTCCCGATACGGGAAAACGGCATCTTCACCGTTGCTACAGTTTCGCCGAGCCCCTCGTTGAGACAGCGCCCAAGTTGTTACACCATTCGTGCAGGTCGGAATTTACCCGACAAGGAATTTCGCTACCTTAGGCAGTCTGTTACACGCTGACCTTCCCCCTGGTGCGGCCAAGGCGCCTTCGGCGCCTTGCAAGGGGCTGAAAGCCCCTTGTCCGCCATTTGCGGATGGTCATGCGGATCCGATCGTTTCCGTCGGATTCTCCACGTCGCCGTGGAGGTCGGACTATATCTTGAAATCACACGCATGCGACAGTCACTGATGTATCGCTCGAAGCAGTTGCTGTCATGTGACACAGTTCTTGTCATCCGACACAACTCTTGTCATCCGACACACCACTTGTCATCCTGAGCGGAGCGAAGGATCTGCAGTTTTTCCGCTGGGGGCGGACAACAGATTCTTCGTCGCTTCGCTCCTCAGAATGACAACGAGAGCAGTTGCCAGAATGACATAGAGGAGCGCTTGTCAGAACGACGCGCTGTGAAACTTATCGTGAAATGTGATTCCTCCGGCGTGTTAGTCTCTGGGGATTTCCCGTTCGTAGTGACACGGGATCTTTCCTGCTGATTGTCCGCACTCCAGACATTGTCACGGCGATGAATTGTCGTAGTCGGAGATACACGGATGTTCCAGCAAATAGCCGGATTTGTTAACGGCCCTTTCGTTTCACCGTCCGCAGCGGGACAAGTGCGTGAAACGTTCAGGATAGCGAATCGGAAGTTGGGGGACGTATTTGAACCGTTATAGTTACGGCCGCCGTTTACTGGGGCTTCGATTCAGGGCTTCGCCTTGCGGCTGACTCCTCCTCTTAACCTTCCAGCACCGGGCAGGTGTCAGACCCTATACAGCGCCTTCTGAGGCTTTGCAGAGTCATGTGTTTTTAGTAAACAGTCACCCAGGCCACTTTACTGTGACTCCATTCCGCCGGGCATCGCGAGGACGCCGACGTACTTAGGAGCACCCCTTCTTCCGAAGTTACGGGGCAATTTTGCCTAGTTCCTTAACGAGGGTACGCTCGAGCACCTTAGGATATTCTCCTCACCCACCTGTGTCGGTTTGCGGTACAGGCTCCTCGCGACACTCACTTAGAGGTTTTTCTCGGCAGCGTGGTTTTGACCGGTTTATGGGCAGAGCCCTCCCCATCGCTTCTCGGAGTATGGAACAGTGGATTTGCCTGCCGTTCCCTCCTACCAGCTTGGATCCGGTAAGCCAACACCGGACCGGTCGTCCCTTCTGCGTCACCCCATCGTTCAAACGCGTCGCATGGAGGTACAGGAATATTTGCCTGTTTGCCATCGCCTACGCCTTTCGGCCTCGGCTTAGGACCTGACTAACCCTGAGCGGATTAACCTTCCTCAGGAACCCTGGGGTTTTCGGTGGACGGGTTTCTCGCCCGTCTTATCGCTACTCGTTCCGGCATAATCTCTTCCCAACGGTCCAGTCGCCCTCACGGACGGCCTTCACCCCATTGGCAATGCTCCCCTACCGCTCCATCTTGCGATGGAACCCGTGGCTTCGGTGACATGCTTAGTCCCGGTAATTATCGGCGCAAGATCACTAGACTAGTGAGCTATTACGCACTCTTTAAATGGTGGCTGCTTCTAAGCCAACATCCTAGCTGTTTAAGTAACCTTACATCCTTACACACTCAGCATGCACTTGGGGACCTTAGCCGACGGTCTGGGTTGTTTCCCTCTTGGACGTGAAGCTTATCCCCCACGCCCTAACTCCCGCGAAACGATGCGGCGGCATTCGGAGTTTGATTGGGGTCAGTAGCCTTGTGGGGCCCTTAGCCCATTCAGTGCTCTACCTCCGCCACTCTATTACGCGAGGCTAACCCTAAAGTTATTTCGGGGAGAACCAGCTATCGCCGAGTTTGATTAGCCTTTCACCCCTATGCACAGCTCATCCCCTAGTTTTTCAACGCTAGTGGGTTCGGACCTCCATCCCGTTTTACCGGGATTTCATCCTGGCCATGCATAGATCACTCAGCTTCGGGTCTACCGCACGCGACCATAAGGCGCCCATTTCGGACTCGCTTTCGCTATGGCTTCGCCAGTGTTTGGCTTAACCGGCCACGTACGAGTAACTCGCCGGATCATTATTCAATAGGCACGCGGTCACCCTCGCCATGGTCCGAAGACCATGGGTCAGGCTCCCACAGCTTGTAAGTATACGGTTTCAGGTACTATTTCACTCTCCGTCAGGAGTGCTTTTCACCTTTCCCTCACGGTACTGGTTCACTATCGGTCACGAGTGAGTGTTTAGTCTTATCGCGTGGTCGCGACAGATTCATACGGGATTGCACGTGTCCCGCACTACTTGGGTGTCCACCAGGGAAGTCACAACAATTTCACCTACAGGCCTTTCACCTTCTGTGGGGCACCATTCCGGGTGCTTCGGTTATTGTTGTGATTTGTAACTTCCCGGCTCAACGGCAATTGAACCAAGGTAGATCCCACGACCCCGGCCGCACAACGGTCGCCGCCTTTAACGTGCCAACCGGTTTAGACTGTTCCCGTTTCGCTCGCCGCTACTGGGGGAATCACTGTTGTTGTCTTTTCCTGAGGGTACTGAGATGTTTCACTTCCCCTCGTTCGCTCCGCTCTGCCTATGGATTCAGCAGAGGGTGGCCCGGTATTAACCGGACCGGGTTGCCCCATTCGGAAATCCCCGGATTAATGCGTGTTTGCCGCTACCCGAGGCTTATCGCAGCTTACCGCGTCCTTCATCGCCTACTCGTGCCAAGGCATCCTCCGTATACTCTTAGTAACTTGACCGAAAAATCCTTGGGTGGCTCGATTGATTTTCTCGGTTGAAGAAAAATCGAGACGTTCCCAGTATGAAGTTGTCAAAGAACGAATCAGCGTGGCCCCGCATCACGGAACCACCAAGCTTGTGCGGCCGCAGCCGCGGACCTTCCGGGGATGATATGGAGACGACCGGGATCGAACCGGCGACCTACGGCGTGCAAAACCGTCGCTCTCCCAGCTGAGCTACGTCCCCATTGCCTCTGCCGCCGGGTTGTGGCGGCGCAAGCCAAATCGATCACGTGCCCAGACCTCCGTGTCGTCTCAAGAGACAGACATCCCGCCCTTCGTAAGCCGCAAGGCTTTCCAGGCGGGTGGCGGTCAAAAGATCCCCCGTAAAGGGAATGATCCGTTCTGAAGTTATCAAAGAGCGGTTCAGTGGGCCTAAGTGGAGTTGAACCACTGACCTCGCGCTTATCAGGCGCGCGCTCTAACCAACTGAGCTATAGGCCCCGGTGGCAATCTCATCGCGAGATTGAATCCGTGCAGAGCCTACCGAGATTCGGCAGTCCGGGTGCCCTGTCCGCCGCAGGCGGATTGGGCGTTGGTGAGTTCTTTCGAACGACTCCGGACCCCCGGGAATCCCCCGCTCAAACTTGAAAAAATAGCGCGACAGGCCATCAGGAGATCAGATGCGATCGACCTACTGATGATGCTTCCCAACCGTGAGCTGGGATGCACACCGTACTCCTTAGAAAGGAGGTGATCCAGCCGCAGCTTCCGCTACGGCTACCTTGTTACGACTTAGCCCCAGTCATCGGGTTTACCTTGGGCATCGCCATCCCCGAAGGGTTAAAACGATGACTTTGGGTACTCCCGACTCCCATGGCTTGACGGGCGGTGTGTACAAGGCCCGGGAACGTATTCACCGCGGCGTGCTGATCCGCGATTACTAGCGATTCCACCTTCATGGAGTCGAGTTGCAGACTCCAATCTGAACTGAGGCCAGCTTTAGGGATTGGCTCCACCTCGCGGTATTGCACCCCTCTGTACTGGCCATTGTAGTACGTGTGTAGCCCTGGATGTAAGGACCATGAGGACTTGACGTCATCCCCACCTTCCTCCCCGTTGACCGGGGCGGTCTCCTCAGAGTTCCCGGCGCCCCGAAGGGCCCGCTGGCAACTGAGGACAGGGGTTGCGCTCGTTGCGGGACTTAACCCAACACCTCACGGCACGAGCTGACGACAGCCATGCAGCACCTGTGCTGCGATTCCCGAAGGAAAAAGGTCATCTCTGACCTGGTCCGCAGCATGTCAAACCCAGGTAAGGTTCTTCGCGTTGCGTCGAATTAAACCACATACTCCACCGCTTGTGCGGGCCCCCGTCAATTCCTTTGAGTTTCAACCTTGCGGCCGTACTCCCCAGGCGGGGCACTTAATGTGTTAACTGCGGCACCAAGGGGGTCGATACCCCTGACACCTAGTGCCCATCGTTTACCGCCGGGACTACCAGGGTATCTAATCCTGTTTGCTCCCCCGGCCTTCGTGCATCAGCGTCAGTATCGGTCCAGAAAGCCGCCTTCGCCACCGGTGTTCCTCCAGATATCTACGCATTTCACCGCTACACCTGGAATTCCACTTTCCTCTCCCGTACTCAAGACCAGCAGTTTCGGATGCAGATTCACGGTTAAGCCGTGAGCTTTCACACCCGACTGACCGGCCCGCCTACGCACCCTTTACGCCCAGTAAATCCGAACAACGCTCGTTCCCCCCGTGTTACCGCGGCTGCTGGCACGGAGTTAGCCGGAACTTCCTCTGCGGGTACCGTCAGGGCTGCGTCATTACCTACGCAACCGTTTCTTCCCCACTGACAGGGTTTTACACTCCGAAAAGCTTCGTCACCCACGCGGCGTTGCTGCGTCAGGCTTTCGCCCATTGCGCAATATTCCCTACTGCTGCCTCCCGTAGGAGTCTGGGCCGTATCTCAGTCCCAGTGTGGCCGATCACCCTCTCAGGTCGGCTATCCATCGCAGCCTTGGTGGGCCGTTACCTCACCAACAAGCTAATGGACCGCGGGCCCATCCACCGGCAACGGCCACCCGAAAGTGACCGCCTTTGAATCGGGAAGGATGCCCTCCCCGAGTGTCATCTGGTATTAGACCCCCTTTCGAAGGCTTATCCCAGACCGGTGGGCAGGTTGCCCACGTGTTACGCACCCGTTCGCCGCTTTACTAACGCCCCGAAGGACGCTTTCTCGCACGACTTGCATGTATGAAGCACGCCGCCAGCGTTCGTTCTGAGCCAGGATCAAACTCTCCGTGAAGAAAACAAAATCCAATATTCTCTTCGCAAAGACGATCCGATTTGAACGTCTTCATTGTTCGAATGGCCTAAGAATTCCCAATGAGAATTCTAGAGCCCGCATCTAATTCAACTTCAGGCCTGTCTACGCTATTTTGTTTTCAAAGACCAGAATACTGCCAGCCGCCATCTGGCGGCAAACCCCGAATATATACCCGGCCCAAACTCAGTCAAGCAAAATTCGTGGTGTGGACGAAGATTTTTTCACGCGTCCATGCTACTTACGGGGTTACCCCCTCTTCGTTGGCGCCACCCATCCAGATCCGCAGGTAAAGTCGGCTCTCCACGGCGGGGATTGTGCCCTCGTTGAAGGCCACACCGTACCAGGAATGCCTCGGTAATCGACATGCCATCAAGAGCTTCCATGCGCTTTGGAACAGAGCGGCCCGGAGCCATCACACGCGTTCACAAGCTTCGAGCAAATGTCGCCGCGCCGGAATGACGGCGAATGAAAAACTGAGGTGAATTGCCGGTGCTGATTCGGGAGAGGAAAAGCCATCGAGCGGGATCGAACCGCTGACCTGACGATTACGAATCGTCTGCTCTACCAGCTGAGCTACGATGGCATCAGCAACAGCAAAGATAATGCAAGTGCCCGCTTGAAGCCAATCGAATTCTTCCAGCAGGTTGTCTTCCTCGCAATCTGGCGCGAGCGAATCTTGGCTATCGAAAACACGACACACAGATTACCTTGATACCGAGGTCAGATTCAAGGAGTCACTTTGCCATTTGAACTGACGCCCGAAAAAGCGCTCGTGTGGGATTGGACTTGGTTCAAAGCCTGTACCCTCGTGTACCTCGCGGCCGGCCTCGGCGGACTGGTGCTGTCGGCACGCGCCACGGGGAAGCTCCAAATCGCCGCCGCGCTGGCAGTCCTGCTGATCCTTCTTTGCGGACTCGCCTATTACTACCCGTACACGAACGATGACTCGTATATTTTCTTCCGATACGCAGAAAATATAGTGGCGGGGCACGGACCGGTCTACAATCCCGGCGAACGATGCGAGGGGTTTACGAGCCCGGCTTGGTTGGCGCTACTTACGGGCGCGCGATTCGTCGGATGGAATGTCCTGCTGGCCGCAAAGGCCGCTGGAATCATACTGGGTGTTTTGACCTTGCTGTTCGTCTGGCGATCGTGCCGGGCACTATGCTCAGACCAGGTCAGCCTCTACCTTGCCAGTTTCCTGCTGGCCTCCAGTGCGTTTTTTCAGTCGTGGCTTTGCTCCGGAATGGACGTGGCTCTATTCCTCTGCTGGGAAGCGATGGTCGTCTTTCTCTTTGTCCGCGATGGAACCCCGGAGCTTTATCTATGGATTGCCACCACGATCGCAGGTTGGATTCGTCCGGAAGCCAATATGGTTATCGTCGTCGCCTGGGGGTGGCGACTCTGGTCGGCGCGCCGGATCCACACGATGAAGACGACCGTCTTGCGGGCAATGGGAGTCGCCTTGCTGCTCGCCTTGCCTTTCGTGATTCGGTATTTCGTGTATGGCACCTTGCTGCCGACAACGTTCTTCGCAAAATCAGACCGCACACTGAGAAGCGGCGTCGGATTCCTCTTCGGCGCTTCACAGAACCTCGGGCCGCTCGTCTGGATTCTGGCTCTGGCCGGTCTTTGGCGGCTCAGACGAACTCATGGCTGGCTCATCATCGTGTGCGGGTTCTATGCGATCTACTTCCTCCTTGCGGGGGGCGATGTCCTGACCCAGAGATTTTCTCTGTACTGGATCCCGTTCCTCTGGGTGGGCATCGTAACGGGACTGTGCGAAACCGGCCAATGGCTCGGCCGCAGGCGGCTCGCCCTGGCCATTGCCCTACTGCTGCTGATCTGTGCCCAGGAGTTGCACCGGATGTATCAAGTCACGCGAGTGGGCCGGGGATTCGAGGGGTACCTGTACGTTTCATCGAGCTCCATAGGAACTACGGAGACCGATGAGGAACTGGGACGGTTCCTCGCCCGGCATGGCACGCCGGATCAGAGGCTGGTCACCGACAACATCGGGGCAATTGGCTACTACAGCGGACTGCGAGTGATCGATTACAACGGGCTCACCGATACCGCCATCGCCGGATACATCAGCCGGGGCCGGCGGGATCTTGCACTGGAGTACATCCACACTCTTGCACCGGAGTGGATTGCCTGTTACCCGGGACCACCCGGCCATCCCACCGACTTCGGCTTGAATACCGGGCCGCTCGGGCAGTGGGCGAGTGCGAGCTACGAACCCGTGCTGTCACTGCAATCCCAGACCGGGTATGCCCGGGTCTTGCTGAAACGCCGCGACATCCAGTCGGTCCAAACGCAGAATTGACCTCATTAATCGGAGGGTAATCCCGGCAAAGTGCCGCCCCGCAGAGTTGAACTGCGGACACACGGATTTTCAGTCCGTTGCTCTACCAGCTGAGCTAGGGCGGCATGGCGACCCCGACGTTGTTTGCGGGGTCAAATCAGACGCACTTGATACCACCTCAATGGGAGGACTGTCAACCGCAATTTGACAATGATCGTGAGTCTGGCGATTTCGATGCGGCGCACTGCACGTCATCACGAACCGTCCTGAAAAACCAGCGGGCCGGACACGCGTGCCCGGCCCATTGAAACCTCCTGCGAATCGGGCCGGTCACTTCCGCCGGTCCGCTACCGATCCTCAGATCTTCTTGCCAGATTTCGCCCCAGCCGACGGCGGCGCTTTGCGAACAAACTCGAATGCCGGATTCACGCTGGCGTAAGAATCGGTCACAAAGAGCAGCACATTCTCGGGAGGAAGCTGCACCGTGGCCATCTTGATCTTGTCGATCGGGAATTTGCTGTCTGTCCGAAAATAGAATGTCACGAGCGGCCCCTCGCCCGGCGGAATTGGAGGCATCTTATGCGTGACCGTGTCCGTCTTCGCGATCATGTTCATCAGGAGTGTGGCGTTTTCCGGCTTGTAGAGCGGCGCCGTCATCAGGAATTCCGCCGCACGGCTTCCGATCACGTCCGCCGAGTCCAAGCGAAGGGTATCTTCCCCGATGGCGAACTTGAATGGCAGCGTGATGCCGATCACCGGGTTGATATTGGACATCCAGATCGCAACGATCGCTTCCTTTTCGGTCGCCCCCGGCGTCAGGTAGGCGGTCACCTTGTTTTGCTGTTCCTTGCCTTTTTCCGCCCACGCGGCCTGGACCAGTATCGCCGCAGCCAGCATCAGGACGAGAATTCGCAGCCAACTCCTCACAATTTCCTCCCCGGTCCGAACAGTCGGACCATCGTTCAATATATCGTCTGGGCGGGGCTCCATCTCGAGTCATGCCCAGCCTCACTGCATTATACACCCGCCGACGCAGGATTCCAACGATTGGTGAATAAGCGACCAGGGCCGGACGCCCGGCGAACGTCAAGTCCGGAGGCGCGGCCTGATGATGTCGCGCCAGGCTTTGGCCGCCTCGGCCCATCGCCCGGAAACCTGGTGCATGAGCGCCCGCAAGACAGGCAAACCAGGGTCAATCCGATCCAACCGATCCAGGACCGAGATACTGCGTTTCAGCTCGATTGTGTCCCTCGCGTCTGCCGCCAAACGTCCGTTGATGACCCATCCTGTGGATAGGGTACTGTCGAGCACCATGGCGCGCTTCAGCGCCGCACGCGAACTGTCGGGGTGCACCCGCCGCCGTTCCACCTCCGCGCGGGCCAGCCACGCCCATGGATCGTTCGGGTTGGCGGTACAGGCACGGACGGCATCACGTCCGGCGCGGGCGGTGTCGCCATTCCAGCAGCGGAAGACGGCGGACAAGGCATGCGGATAGGCTATCGTTGAACACATCTTCGTGGCACGCGAGATCTGCACCATAGCGGCGGCCTGGTCGGATTGCTCCCAATGCAGCCAGGCTGTCCCCAGGCGGCGTAATGCGGCCTCACACGTATCGACTGGATTCCTGACCACCTTCTTTGTCGTATCGGTCTTCGCCAACACGCCATTCAAGACATGGTTCGAGGCCTTCTTTGACCAGCCTGCGATCAATTCATCCACATCGCCGGAGATATTCGCCACCACCAAGGTCGGGACCGTCACCAGTCCGAGCCGATCGAACAAAACCAAACCGGAGTCAATGGCAACGGTGTCCTTGTATCCCAGTTCCCGAGCCTTCGCGTCCGCCCTGGCGCGGATCGACTGAGTCCACTCCCGGCGATCCACATTTACCGGCAACAAATTCCACGAGATCCCTGATTGCGGAAGCTTCTCCATGATGGCTTTGAATGCCTTCAGTGACTGGGGCGACCATGTTGCCCAGAACAGTATGAGCGTCGACTTTCCATTGGGTATCTTTGCAGCGCCAGAACCGGTGGTCCTTAAGCGGGTGTGTTGGATGCGGTATCCCGGACACACTGGGATGCGCATCAAGTCGTTCGCGCTGAGCTTCTCGTACGCCTGGGAATAGAGCACAGTCGCGGTATCTCCTCCCCCTGTCTGTTCGTGGATGAGGCCGTTGTAATAGATGGCGCGAGGATTCGTGGAGTCGATACGCAGCGGGAGGGCGAGATACTTTCGTGCCGAATCTGTCAGACCGGAATCGCAGAAGATCTCCGCCATCGACTGATGTGCCTCCGTAAAGTCGGGTGAGATCGCCAGCACGCGGCGCAACGCCGCCTCCTGGCCCCTCCGGTCGCCGCGCTCACGGAGAATTCGGGCCCTGACATTCCATAGGGGAGCGCTGAGCGAGTCGGCAGCCAGACCGAGATCGACGGTTTTAGCGGCCGAATCGGTTAGATGCCGGTCCAGCAGATTCCGGGCCAGGACAGATTGATTGAACGACTTAACCGACTGCGCACTCGCGGATAAACTGCAGAGAAGTGCGGACAGCGCTGCCATCAACAGTCCGCTCCGCCACGCAAAGGCGGTTCGCCGCGGATCAGACATCATCGGATTCCCGTTTTGAGAAATACATGATGTCTTTGTGGAAATGGTATCCGCTCTTCTCGAAGAGCTTCTGGGAGAACGTGTTTTCGCGATCGATCAAGGCCGCGATCACCCGCACGCCCCGGCGGTGCAGTTCCCGTTCCGCAGCGGCAATGAGCCGTCCGGCCAAGCCGCCCCGGCGGAAATCGGGATGGACTGCCAATCGGTTGATCCAGCCGCGGCGGCCATCGTCGGTCGCCAGCACGCTTCCGACCAGCCGGTCTTCGAGAAACGCCGCGATGAATCCTTCGCCGTTGGCCATCCACTCATCCTGCAGCTTTTCGCGGGAGTCGCGTCCACGGGGGCGATACTCAAGCTGGGCCGCATCCCACAACGCGTGGAGCGATTTGATTTCATCGATCCGCATCGTGCGAATTGTGATCTGGCGGTTGCCGGACGGGGAATCATTCATATGTCTGCCTCCGCGTGGGAGTTCGCCGGCTCAGGGGGCGTCCAATCCACGATACGGTCCAGACGAAAGTGACGTTCGGCGTTGCGTTCAAGACATTCCGCTACAAGGTACATGTACGAACCCAGCCGCACCACCTTTCGGGCGCGAATCCGCCGCACACTCTTGCCCCCGTTGGCGGTGACGTACTCGATTCGCAATTCACCGCAGCGCCGGATGATGTCGACCAGTGACGGCGGCACCGAAAGCGCATCCAATTCACTGAGGTCTTCCACAGGCTGGTATGGGAGATCAGCGAGCGACTCGACGATCTGATTGAGCAGAACGGACGAGTCGCCATACACTTTCTTGAGCATCTTCTTCAGGATTTGCTGGGTCATCCGCGTGTCGGCGAGCGCCCGGTGCTCCTGCCTGCTTCTGACGCCCATGGCGCGCGCCACGGCTTCGAGACGGTTCGATGGAAACTGGAAATGCCTGCGGGCCAGCCACACGGTGTCAATCACCGGCTGTTCCGGGAATCGATGTTCACAGCGAGCGAACTCGGAGCGCAGAAATCCCAGGTCGAAACGGGCATTGTGCGCCACGACGGCGGCGTGATTCAGCAGATTCGAGATCGGTTCGATCAATTCTCCAAAGCGCGGCGCGCCGGCGAGCATCGCCGGCGTAATGCCATTCACCGCGAATGCACCCGCGGAGATTTCCCGCTCGGGATCGACAAAGGAGACGAACTCATGTTCGGAGCCATCAGGCTCCTGGCGGATAATCGCGATCTCGCAAACGCGGTCTCCCCTGTCGGGACTCAGCCCGGTGGTTTCGACGTCGACAAACGCGAGGGCAACCTCGGCGAGAGGACGATTCAGCAGAGATTCAGACACAAGCGGCCTTGAGTGATTGTCAACTTAGGAGCTGGTTACGGAGCCATGCCGGCAACACGCCCGGAATCGACCGGGAACCCTGCCGCAATCCACGCATTGGTGCCGCCCTTGACGCTGAAGAGACGCCGGTACCCGAGTTTGGCGAGCGCTTCTCCGGCCAACATGCTGCGGTGCCCACTGCGGCAGATGAGGTAGATCGGGGTAGTGGAGTCCGCCGGCAAATCGGCCTTCCGTTCGGCGATTTCCGTATGCTCGATGAACTTCTTGATGCCCTGCACGCGGACCGCCTGCCACTCCTCGGGCGTGCGCACATCGACCAGAAGAAGCCCTGGGTTGGTGGTCAGCGAATCGCGCAACGCATCTACGGAGATTTGCGTGACCATGGATGCAGTGCCAAATCCACTGCACCCGGGCAACGCCGAAAGCAAGATCGCCCCCAGCGAGACAACCCCTCGAACCGCGATCTTCAAGTATTGCGCTTTCTGCACTGGTAACCCGGTCATGGCTCTGGCTCTACTTACATCGTGCGAAAATCCGTGACCACCCAGCGGCCGCCACGGTAGTGAAGCCTCATCTTGTTATAGTACTGAACCCGCGTCACGCGGTCGAGAAACGAGACCTCGACCAAAGCGGAATCGCCGGTGACTTCGGAGCGGCCCAGGACGATTTGATTGTCCGTCATCCAGCGCCGGCGGATCGCCCCCTCGCCGGTCATTTGCCGTAACAGAAGCCGTCCCCAATCCTGCGCAACGGATGTGTCCACAGTGGAATCGATGATGTCGCCACGGAGATCGTGGGAAGCGGCCGCCAAGTCGACATTGGCGGCCAGTGCCGATGTGTCGGATTTGCTCATCGCCTCAAACATGTTCTGCACAGTTTCCTTGGGATCGGGACGGCCAGATCCGGAGCAAGCCAGGCAAAAGAGCGCTGCGCTCAGGGCTACTGTACAACGCGGACGAAAACACAGGGGAGCAAGCCGCCTCTGGGAGGGCGAGGCTCCTGCCGAGCCTCTTCTCGCGCCGGGGAGCAGGCTCGGCAGGAGCCTCGCCCTCCCACGCCGGGACCGGCTTTTCTGAAATCGTTTCGAATCAGAGCTTGCCGTATCCATGGGCCTCAACTCCGCAGGAGACGCCTCAATTAGAACCCCGTATGAAGCGTGAAGCGATGGGTCGAACCGAGCTTGGACATGAATCCGAAGGCGTAATCGATGGTGACCTGCCGCATGGTGAAGCCCGCGCCCAGGCTCAGTCCGGCCATGTTATCAGAGCTCGTGCCGGTATCGATCTGTCCGGCCAGCGTATTGTATCCGGCGCGGAGCATGAGCGGCTTGGCAACCGCAACCTCGGCGCCGATTGCCCCACCGAATTTGCTGTCATAGGACTTCATCACGTCGGCCACAAACAAAGCAGGTGTGCCGCGCAATTGGTGGGAGATCCCCGCGACTCCGGTAATCGGGAGCTTGTCTTTGGCGCCCTGGCCGAACGCCTTCATCTGCACACCCGCGTTGCGGACGGCGAGACCAAGCTGCGTGTGCCCGTCGGGAAATCGGTACAGAAATCCAAGATCGAATGCGAGAGCCCAAGAGGATTGGCTGTCGATCGATTCGGTCACCAAGCGTGCCGTGCCACCGATCGCCGAACGTGAGGCATCCGGAGCCTCCTCCCCGCCGCCCGAGAGCTGCCGTCCCCAACTAAAGGCCAGGGCGAGATCGGAAGCGCCGAAATCGGGACGGGGTGTGCCATCGGCTTTGGCTCCACGGAAATTCCCATAGTCGAGGTACTGCGCCGATACACCAATCCGGTCCGTCTGCCCCAGTTGCCAAGTCCCAGCGATGAAGCCCGATTGAATGTCCGTCAGCCAGTTGTTGTAGGTCGCCATGAACTGTCTGGGCGCGAGCAGTCCCAAACCGGCAGGGTTGTAGGTGAGCGCTCCGAGCCCATCGGCTAATCCGACATAGGCGCCGCCCATCCCCTCGGCACGCGCATCGGTACCAACTTTGAGAAACGTGTACGCCGCTTCGCCGGGACCGGCTGCCTGAACAGGAATCGTCGTAGACGCGAACGCCGCGATCACAAGCATAATGCCAGTCAGCGCACTGAACTTGCCCATGTATCGAATCATCTTCACTGAAATCCTCCGAGAACTATCGACTCTGTCGGACGCCAAGGGGCTGAAAGCCCCTTGCCCGACCATGCAATATCTGGTGCTACGGGCCGACTAACAATGCCGACTTTCATGGCCATACGGTAAGTCAACAGCCGGCGCAAGCTTCTGGTTCCGGAATACTTCGGCAAGGGCTACCAGCTCTTTACCGTGCGATTAATGATATCCTCAGTGATCTTCTTGATCGCGCGCTCCTGTCCCACAGTCTCGGCGGTGTCCGCCCCGTAGGTGCCAAATCCGCGAATGGCAGCGGCATTCCACACCGAGCCGGTGCCATCCCGTTTGACCAGATCGGCGGCGACGTTGATTTCGACCATATACTCTTTGACCTGATCATTCTGATCGAAGGTGTACGCCTTGCGCTGATAATCCAACACCCGCCCATTGAGGACTGCTTCCGCTATGGATGCATCCTCCACTTTTACCTGATTGTCCTCAACAAGGCCATCGATAATTCCCTTGGTCAGCGCCTCGGCGAGACCGAATTGCGTTGTTTCATTCTCGAACACCGGGACAGCCACCGACTTAACCAGAGCGGTGCGTCCGCCGGAAAAGGAGTAGGGCGTGCAGGAAAGAGTGATCCCACAGAGAAGAATGAGGAGTCCGATGCCTGGCGAATTTACGGCAAACCAACCGGCGTGGGAGGGCGAGGCTCCCGCCGAGCCTCTCTTCCGCGCGCGGACACATGGCTCGGCGGGAGCCTCGCCCTCCCTCGACCCAATCGCCGGTGATTCGCTCCGATGCCGGTTCACTTCGCGACTTTCCCGTTCTTGATCACCGTGGCCGCCAAATCGACTCCGTAATGATAGGCAATCTCACGATAATCATGGGCATCCCACACCACAAGGTCGCATTGCTTGCCGACCGCCAGCGATCCGATGCTCTGGGCGCGCCCCAGCGCCCAAGCGGCGTTCAGCGTACCGCCGACCAGCGCTTCCGCCGGTGACATCTTATACAGCACGCAGGCCTGATTCATCGCCAGAGGCATCGATTCGGTCATATTGCTGCCAGGGTTGCAGTCGGTTGCGACCGCTACCGCGACTCCCGCCGCGATCATCTGCCGTACGGGAGGGCGGCGCGGGAGGTCGAGGAAATACGCCGTGCCGGGAAGCATGACGGCAACTGTCGGCGAATCGGCGAGCGCGTCAATCCCTTTTGGGGAAATGAACACGAGGTGATCGGCGGAGACTGCGCCCATCTGGGCCGCGAGCGCGGCGCCATCGACGTCGGAGAGTTCATCGACGTGGAACTTCAGTCCAAAGCCAAGCGAGCGCGCTCTGGTCTGAATGCGTTCGGTTTGAGCGCGGTCGAAAACGCCGGTGTCGAAGAAGATGTCATTGAATTCGGCGAGGCGACGGTCGGCAATCGCGGGAAGGATCTCCTCAACGATTAGCGTGACATACTCTTCGTGGTGACCTTGATATTCCGCGGGAAAATCGTGAGCCGCAAGCGCGGTCGGCACCCAATCGATCGTATGGAGCGCGTTAACCTCGCGGATCGCCTCAAGGAGTTTGATCTCGGCCTCGAGCGACAGCCCATAGCCGCTTTTGGCCTCAGCGGTGGTGGTGCCGAGTGCGAGCATCCGGTCGGCGATGCGCCGTCCCTTGGCGATCAGATCGCCCAGACCATCGGCGCGCATCGCCGCGACGGAGGTCCGGATGCCACCCCCGGCCGCCGCGATTTCCAGATAGCTCTTCCCTGCCACACGCATCTCGAATTCCAGATGGCGCGGTGCGGCGAAAACCGGATGCGTATGCGCGTCGATGAGGCCGGGTGTCACTACGCGCCCGCCGGCGTTGCTTTCCGTCGCATCGGTGGTCAGCGTGACGTTACTGCTGGCGTGGTCGGTGGGGCCGGCCCAGACGATCTTGCCGTCGCGTGCTGCCAGGGCGCCGTCCTGGATAATCGCCAGTGAGGAAAGCTCTCCCCTCCGGCGCGGACCAGGCTCGTTCCGCTCGGTGCCGATACAAACAAGCTGCCCGGCGTGGACAATCTGAAAGTCGGCTTCAACCATGGTCTGTTCCGGATTACAGTCTTATGGAAACTCGAATGGCGATTTGACGCGATCGCCCAGACGGATCACCATCGCTGACCGTTCCATAACCAGCGCGGCGATCTGTTCGGGATCGAATCCAAAAATCAAACTGGCCCAGTCTGATGGGCGCAGGTTTCCCTCGGTTCCCAGTCCAACCCGCAATTCCCACCGGGTACCCTCGTCAGTCGACTCAATTGATGTCGATCGCAAATTCACTCGCGGGTCAAATGGCCGGCGATCCGGACGGTCGGGACGGCTCCAACTGAGATGCTGCTGCGTCATCAGGAATTGAATCGCATCCTGCGCCGGTTGCATGTCGAGCGGGAGAATCGCGGAGTAGACCGCCTCGTTCAATGTCTCGGTGAGTGATGGCATCTGCGCGGGCATTCCCTGTGCCTCGATAATCTCGATCCCCGACGGGATGGCGGCTTCGAGCGCCTCGCTATCCGCTGTCTCCACGCCACGATCCATGACCAGATCGAAGAATTCCGCCTTGGACGTCATTCCAAATGCCAGCGGAGGACCGAACGAGAGCTTCATGCGCGGATGAAATCCTTCGGAATACGATGCCGGCAGACTCGCCTTACGAATAGCGCGTTCGATCACGCGTACCAAATCGAGGTGGGAATAGAAACGCCATTCGGCGGACTTGCCCCATTGCACCCGCAGACGATTGCGACTCGGCGAGGACAGACGGCGCGAGAAACCGTTCTTCTTCTGGCGCCGGCCAAACAGATTCCCTCCACTCGCATTTGATACCGGGGCAGTGGACATAATACCCGCTTCTGAAACTTCAGACGGCATTGTGACCATCGAATCGGGAGTCCGTCGCGAGAAACTCGTTTGCGGCGGGCCAGTCAGACCGGAGTTGTTCCGCAGCCAACTGCTCCAGTCAAAAGGCGGCGCATCGTCATTGGCGTCGGCGAGATTCAGTGCTTCCAGCTTTGGCCAGAGATCGACATCGGTTGCCGCCAGCCAGTTGCGGGCAATGACATCTTCGATTCGGAATAAGCCGACCGATGCCACCGAGGAAATGTCGTCGCGGAAATGCCGGGACTCGGAGGCCAGACGGCGGAAGTCTGCTTCCGCCGGGTATGAAGGCGGATCGCCCCAACGGTCCACCGGCGCCGGATCGAACTGCAACCGCAGGGGACGTTTGTCTGCGTAGGTGCCCGCGGCCTTGGCCCAACCCCTGATTGCCTCCAGGGCAATCGGGACCAGGCGCGAGAATTCATCAAAGTTGGCGAAGGTCAGCACCGCCGTGAGTCCGTGCCATCCGTCATTCAAGGCGCGGGTTCCGGCGGCAATCAAATCATCAATCGTGTCGCCCGCCGTCATGCGCAACCGCAGGTTCGGCTTCAGAAGGTGCGGCTTGTACGACTTCCAGTAGGTTTCGAATTCGGCAGCGGTCAGCGGCGGCAGGTCAACCTGGACACGTTTCATGTTGTGCAGGCGCGACATTTCCATCAACACCGACGCAACAGCCTGAGCACGGCTGTACCCCGAGTCGCAGAATCTCAGTGACTCCGCTCCGGTGGAGCGCAGGCAGGCAACGGCGTCGGCAACAATCGATGCCACCGGACGCGGATGTAGCGAATCATCGGCGCCGCCTTCAAAGAGCTCAACATCCAGTGCGGCGCCATCGACCTCAACTCGGGGAATCCAATTCGGGGTCACCGATTGCGATTGAATCAAAAGCGACTGCCGGGCGGCCTTCCCACTCCAGAATCCCTCCCACTCCATACCCTTCTTGTAGCAATCCCGAGTGACCGGTGATCCAGAACTGGAGAGAATCTCCTTCACAGAGTTGGGAAGCCAACCTGAGGTCGCCGGGACGATCCAGTCAACGTGATCTTTTAGAAAGCGCGGCGCCCACCACCCATCGACAACAACGCCGATCTTCTGGTTGGTAACGCCGATTCGTTTCAGAATCGCTGGAATGTGGGCAGCGCAGAAGACGTCGGGAACCCAAAAAACGGTTGTACCAGCCTGCCGAAGATCGTGGTGGCCATCGAGCGTAAATGGCGCCAGCGATTTTGCTTCGAGACGCTGCCACACATCGGCGGCGTACTCGACGGCACGCAACGGCAGGATGCCGGGAATGGACCGGAATTGGAAGAACGCCCGGCGCCAAGCCGGATCGGTCATGGCGTGATCGTAACGTTCCGGATAAAACCACACGACCTGTTTGGCATCGGCTGCCGGCGCCTCGCCATAGCCATCGACCTCGCCACCGAGGTAGCGGCCGGGGCGCAGGACGTGGTAGAAGAAGGATGGTGGGAGAGGCATGATGTCTTCGCTACAAAGTCGAGTGTGGTCAATCCCGATCCTATGACGTCATTCCCGCGATAGGACGTACTGAAGAATCCGTCTCCAACGTCGCGGCAGTTGCGCAAGGGCGAGATTGCTTCGTCGCTCCCTCCGCCTTCGGCGGAGACGCTCCTCGCAACGACAACTGTGCCATTGCGGTGCCAACAACCAATGGGATGTCGTTGCGAGGCGCGGTTCTTTGCGCCGAAGCAATCTCGCCCATGCACAACTTCCGCCGCTCTTCGAAGGACATCTTCAACACGCCCAATTGCGGGAATTCAGTCCCCCGCGCGTCTGAATTTCCGCTTTCGCGGGAATGACGGCGGAGGGTGATTCCGCACTTCAGGGTGTGACTGGTCATCAGGTCAAACACTCTAACAACAGACCGATCAGTGGGTTGACTCCCCACATGATCGGCCCAATCCGCCAGGATAACGGTGTACGTTGCCAACAGCCCAATTGGCCGTCAGCCGTAGATTTCCTTGTGATTGCATTTGCAGACAATCACAATTTGATCGCGGAATCTCCACGACCCTTTGGTCGGATGCACCTCCGGCCGGACTGCACGAACTGCCGTCATCGCGGTTCCGCAGACCGGACACAAGCGTGCGTCCTTGTCCTTCTTCAGCTTATCCTGGAATGTACGTGTCTTGGCCATAGTCTATCTCCCGCAAAGACCTGTAAGTTATGTTGTTCCGGCCGGAAGTCCAAGGGGTTTTTGAGGCCCAAACGGCGCCGTGTTAATCAGCCAGCGGGTGGTTTGGGCATCCTCAGAGACCATTATCGTCGTGAATTCGAGAGACCGGACAGGAGTGTCCGGCCTACCGATATCGCTACCACTCGTTACGCAAGAGGGAGTTGCCCGGACTTCTCACAAGAACGTCGCCAGCCCGCCCCGTAGCCCGGTGGGCAAAGCCCACCCTACTCCCGCAGCTTCGCGTCGTGCGCCGACTGGACCGCTTCCGTGATCCGCCGGTGCGCCGATTCGGTCTCTTCGTCGGTGAGCGTGCGATCCGGCAGACGGTAGCTGATCGAGAAGGCCAGATTGACCTTGCCGGCCGGAATCGGCGGGCCGGTGTAACGATCGAAAAGACGGATGCGGTCGAGCAGCTTGCCGCCGGCCATGGCGATAGTCCGCTGGACATCGCCGCACGACACCGATTCATCGACAATGATCGCCAGATCACGGTACGCCGCCGGGAATCGCGGCAACGGGACATACTGCGGCACCGATTTCTTCTTGCCGGTCCCGCACAACATCTCGAAATCCAAAACCGCCGCCCAGACCGGTTCCTTGGCGCCGAACCGGCGCGCGTGGGCTGGATCGATCAATCCCATCTGGCCGAGCGCCATGCTTGAGGCGCGTGGTTCGCTGAAGATCACGAAACCCTGTGATGGGAGGAATGGCGCTGACGCGCCGGAAACAATCGAGAATCCCATGCCCCATTGTGCCATGAATTCGGTGAGCGTCGCCTTCAGATCGAAGAAGTCATACGCACGGGCCGCTTCGCCCCACCCGGCCGTTGGCGCCTGGCCGCAAAACGCGAGGATCAGTTCGGTGCGCTCGTCATACGACGGCTCGCCATCCTGAAGCTGGAAGACGCGCCCGAGTTCGAAGATCGAAATCGAATCGACCTGGCGATTCAGATTATGGACCACGACTGTGAGCAGCGAACCGAACAGTTCGGGACGCAGGATCGACAGATCGGCCGACAACGGATTGCGCAGGACGACATGCCGATAGGCATCGACGAAGGTCGACGCCGGATCGGTCATCGAATTGCAAACAATTTCGTCCAGCCCCAGCCCGATCAGGATATCGCGCGTGCGCTTCTTGCAGGCCGCATCCTGGTCGCGCCGTGTCGGCACCGCACCGGCGGCGCGGCGCGTGACCGGGATCTTCTCATAGCCGTGAATCCGCGCGATTTCCTCGATGAGGTCGATCTCGCGGGTCACGTCGGGACGGAACGTTGGAACCGTGATCGTCGGCGGTTTGCCGGTTGCCACGCCGAATTCGAGACTGGCCAGCACTGACACCATCGACGGTGTCGAGAGGCTTGTCCCCAGCACGCGATTAACCTGTTCCGGATCCAAATCGAGCTTGACCGGGTCGATCGGATGCGGGTACGAGTCCACAATTCGTCCCAGCACCTCGCCGCCGGTCAAATGCCCGAACATCTCCCCTGCCCGATCCAGCGCATAGGGGATTCCGTTGGGGTCGGCACCCTTCTCGAAGCGCTGCGCCGACTCAGTCAGAAGCCCCAGCCGGGTGCGTGTACGGCGCGTGCGGGCGGGCGAGAAGTAGGCGCCCTCGATCAGAAACGTTGTCGTGAGCGAAGTTACTTCGGAGTCGGCGCCGCCCATGATTCCGCCAATCGCGACCGGGTCGCGACCGTTGGTGATCATCACTGCATCGGCAGGGAGCTTGCGCTTGACATCATCGAGCGTAACGAAATCCTCACCGGTCACCGGCTGACGGACCACAACCCGCCCATCGGGGAATTTGCTGAAATCGAATGCATGGAGCGGCTGGCCGGTTTCGAGCATGACGAAATTGGTGATGTCCACCGCGTTATTGATCGGCCGGACACCAGCAGAGCGCAGGCGGCGCTTCATCCAAAACGGAGACGAACGCACCATACCCTTGCGCACCAACCGCGCGGCGTACCGCGGGCAACCCTCGGGATCCTCGATCGAAACCCGGACATGTTTTTCCGCGGGTTCGCGCGACTCCGAAAGCCGGATTTCCGGACGCAGCATACGGGCGCCGACCATCGCGGCGATCTCGCGTGCAATACCAAAAACCGAGAGGCAGTCGGCGCGGTTGGGCGTCAATTCGAACGACAGGCTGACTTCATCCAGCGCCAGCACCTGCCAGAGATCGTCGCCGACCGTGAATTCTTCCGGGTCCAATTCCATCAGCGCATCGGCCTCGGGCGAAACTCCAAGCTCGGCTTCGGAGCAGCACATCCCCTCCGAGGTCACCGTATCAAACTCGCGCGCACCGAGAACTTCACCATGCAATGCCGGGATCTCGGCGCCGGGCAGCGCCACGGCAACCATCAGGCCGGGACGGGCATTCGGCGCGCCGCATACGATTGTCCGGCGGCCCGAACGGACGTCGACCGTCAGAACACGCAATTCGGGACGTGACGGATGCGGTGTCGAAGTCTCAATGCGACCGATGACCACATGCTTGAACCGGTCGAACACCGGCTCAATGGCATTGACCGCCGTGCCGATCGACGTGAGCCGCTCGCCGAGTTCCGACGGACTCCACTCGAACGCGACATAATCTTTAAGCCAGTTGTATCCGACTTTCATCTAACTGACCTCGGTGGACGGGTGTTGGCAGCATGGGTAGCATGGGTATCCCGCCCATGCTTCACGGCCTGGACTCCCGTTCTAACATGGGAGGTGGGCAAAGCCCACCCTACGAGTGACTCCAAGGGGCTGAAAGCCACTTGTCCGCAATGTGAAGTAGGGTGGGCTCTGCCCACCTTTTCCCTCATGCAGCGCCCGGTGCCCCACCCGGAGGGTGGGTTCATTTCGTAAGGCCTGCGGCAATTCGAACGACGAGATTGCTTCGTCACTCCCTCCGCCTTCGGCGGAGACGTTCCTCGCAATGACCCCGCAGCTAGTCCGCCCGAAGACTCAGTAGCAGTCATTGCGAGCGAAGCGAAGCAATCTGCGCGCCTCAAGGGCGACGCCATCGCGCAGCCGGAGACTCCAAGGGGCTGAAAGCCCCTTGTCCGCAAGGTGGCAGCGACGCGGTCCGAGCACTGGGTAGACTCGCGCGGACAAGGGGCTTTCAGCCCCTTGCGCTCCCGCTGGAGAACATTCGAACAACGGTCCATGCCAACTCTCAAAACTGCCTCAAGAAGCGCAGATCATTCTCATAGAAAAGTCTGATATCGTCGATGCCGTGCTTGAGCATCGCGATCCGCTCCATGCCCATGCCGAATGCGTAACCGGAGAAGACCTTCGGATCATAGTCGACAGCCGCGAAGACTGCGGGGTCGATCATGCCGGCGCCGAGAATCTCGAGCCAGCCTTCGTGTTTGCAAATCGGGCAGCCTTTGCCGCCGCAAAGCAAACAGACGACGTCGACTTCGGTCGATGGCTCGGTGAATGGGAAGAAGCTCGGACGGAACCGCAGCTTGGCATCCGGGCCGAAATACTCCATCGCGAAGGCGAGCAGGATCCCCTTGAGGTCGCCGAACGACACGTCGACGTCGACAAAGAATCCTTCGACCTGATGAAAGACACAATACGACCGCGCGTTGATCGCCTCGTGGCGATACGACCGTCCCGGCGCCAGTATCCGCACCGGCGGCCGCTGACGTTCGAAGACGCGCACCTGGACCGGCGAGGTATGGGTGCGCATCAGGTATTCGTCGTTGAGGAAAAACGTATCCTGCATGTCACGCGCCGGATGGTCGGGCGGGAAGTTGAGCGCGCTGAAATTGTAGTATTCCGTTTCGATTTCCGGACCGTCGGCGATTTCGAATCCCATCCCATAGAAAATATCCATGACCTCATCCATAGTCTGGGTGAGGATATGGCGTTTCCCCCGCGGACGGGGACGGCCCGGCAACGTGAAATCGTAGCCCGGCGTGACGGCATTTTCCGGAGCCGACTCCGAATCGCCGAACAAGGCGGTCAGATTGTCTTTGATCCGATTGGCGCGTTCACCAACCGTGCGGCGATCATCGGGAGGCAGGTCCTTCAGTCCGCGCAAAATCGCGTTGAGCGATCCTTTGCGGCCAAGGTAGCGCAGGCGGACATTTTCGCGCTCGGGGGCCGGGGCCTCGGACCACTCCCGTTTGGCCGACTCTTCCAAAGCGTTCAGTTTGGCATCGATTTCTTCGAAGACACCCATCGCAATCGCCTCGATTTGTCACACGGTGGAACGCTGACGCACAGGGAGACGTTCCGACGTCGCTTTCCGAACGCCAACGCCCAGCCACGAGAAACACGCGCCTGCAGAAAACAAGCCCCGAAGGGGCGCCCTAGACCAGCCCAGGCCGAAGGCCTGGGTATCGAAGCGGAGCGAGCCGACACCCAGCGCTTCGCGCTGGGCTGAAATAGAACGCCCCTTCGGGGCTATCGCGTCGCGCCCTCCCTGAATGGGGGATTCGAGGTCGTCTGTGATGATCGTCACGCGATCCTTCATTCCGCTTTAGTCTCACAAGCCAGATAAAGAAAACCCCGCTTTGGAAGCGGGGTCAACACTCAATTGCGAACGGCTCGAGTTTCGCCCCGTCGTCAGGCGCTCGCCACCGAGCGCACGACAGCTTCAAAACCCTTGGGGTCGGTGGCCGCCAGATGCGCCAGGACTTTGCGGTCGAGCTCGATTCCGGCCTTCTTCATGCCGTCGATCAGCCGGGCATAAGTCGTGCCGAACTGACGGGCGGCGGCGTTGATCCGGATGATCCACAGGGCGCGCATGGTGCGTTTGATATTGCGGCGGTCGCGATATGCGTACTTCCACCCCTTTTCGACCGTCTCGCGGGCGCTGCGGTACTGCTTGCGCCGGCCGCCATAATTCCCCCGCGCCTCGTCCAAGTACTTTTTGCGGCGGCGGTGGGCGGCTACGTTATTGGTTGCTCTTGACACGACAGTATCCCTTCGAAATTGCGCTCGACAATCTTAGCCGTTCGGCAGCATCCCCTTGACGCGGTTCAAATCCGCATGGGAGACAGTGGTTGTGTGGCGCAGACGGCGCACGCGCTTGGTGGTCTTGTGGGTCATGATATGGCCAGCAGTGGCGCGTTTGCGCTTGTAGGCGCCGCTTTTGGTCTTCTTGAACCGTTTGGCCGCAGAGCGGTTTGTCTTCATCTTCGGCATCGATGCACCATCCCTAAGTGACAAAACGTGATCCGGCCAACGGACCGGAAACGCCTAATATAGGCATTTGGACAGGGCGGTCAACAAGAAAAAGTGGGGGAATTTGGGGTGCGTTTAGGGCCAGGGAGCCCGAAAAGCGTGGCCGCGATCTTTGGGGCCTGTTGAAGAACCGGGCAGACAAGAGTGTCTGCCCCACTCTTGGTCATGGAAGTTCTTCTCTCTCAGTGG
The DNA here is from genome assembly GCA_021813505.1 of bacterium. Lineage (GTDB taxonomy): Bacteria > Zixibacteria > MSB-5A5 > WJJR01 > WJJR01 > JACRMA01. The sequence goes on from JAKAKI010000073.1 coordinate 138,397, forward strand.
CGCGGACACTCTTGTCCGCGCTCTCGTTTCCAAATGCTGGGGTTTTTCAACACGCCCCTTTGGTGCCTGTTGAAAAACTCGTCCCCAACGTCGCGGTAGTTGCGTCGGGGGGAGGTTGCTTCGTCGCTCCCTCCGCCTTCGGCGGAGACGTTCCTCGCAAGGACATCCGTGCCTCTGCATTGCCAGTGAACCTTCTGATGTCGTTGCGAGGCGCGGCTCTATGCGCCGAAGCAACCTCCCCCTTGCTCAACTGTCGGCGCTCCTCGGAGGACTTCTCCAACGTGCGCCCGAGGGGCGTGTTGAAAAACCCGGGCCTCTGGTTGCGAGAGCGCGGACAAGAGTGTCCGCGCCACTGAGAGACAAGAGCTTCCATGATCCGGAGTGGGGCAGACACTCTTGGCTGCCCGGTTCTTCAACACGCCCCAGAGATCGCGGCCACGCTTGGGTTGCGCTCCCGCACCCGGCACCTCCCTATTTCGTCAGGACAACATGCGTGGCGTTGTCCGTGTGGGCGTGCTCGGTGCATTTGTAGCCGAGGCTCACCGTGTCGATGCCGGCCAGGAGATGCTCGCCCCGGCCGAGGAGTACTGGGGAAATCACGAGATGGATTTCGTCGATCAGTCCCGCGGTGAGGTACTGGCGAATGGTGGCAGCTCCGCCGCCGAGCCGGATGTCCTTGCCGCCAGCCGCCTCCTTTGCGCGTTTCAGCGCGGCATGGATGCCATCGGTCACGAAGTGGAACGTCGTTCCGCCCTCCATCGCGAAGTACGCACGCGCGTGGTGTGTGAGCACGAAAACCGGTACGTGGTTGGGCGGGTTGTTGCCCCACCATCCCTTCCAACTGTCATCGGTCCAGGGGCCTCGGATCGGCCCGAACATGTTGCGGCCGAGGATCCAGGCGCCGACGTTCGCGAAACCGCGCGCGGCGAAATCGTCGTCGATGCCTCCTTCGGCATCCCTGTCGCCGATCAGCGATTCGGCGAAGTCACCGTGCATCTTCTGGAAAGTCTTCGTGCCGAAGACCCACTGGTGCAGTGCCATACCGCCGATTCCCATCGGATTTTCCAGATCCTGGCCGGGACCGGCGCCGTATCCATCAATAGAGATTGCGAATGCGTTCACCCGAAGCTTCGACATGAGCGTAACTCCTTTCGGCGCAGGTATCGCCTGCGCCTTAGCTTCGTGAGTGAAACGCTTCCGGGCTTCGGGGGTCAATTACAAAGTTGGGTGAAGTTGGAATGGGCTCGGTGTCTATGCCGTGACGAAAGCCGGCTCAAGTCGGGACGGATGTGACTGTCAGCTTTCGGTCGACCGCTATTGGAGATCGTCGACACACCAGCCCAAGGTCAAGGGCATCCGCGCCCGGCGAGAAGTGCCCGATTCAGATTGACAACCCCGTCGACTGTGCTTATGATTTACCGTTGCTCCCTTCCCCGAGGGGGCGTAGCCAAATATAGTATTTGAAGCCATAGACTGGATGGCCGGGTGTACACGATGAGAGAATCCGAAACGGATTCACTTGGCAAGGAGGATTGATTGGACTCAACCCTGCACGACACACTGACTGTTCTCTCAGCGTTCAGAGGGCTCGAAGTTGTACTTCGTGTCGCCCCCAAAACCGCAAAGTGGGTGTGGGAGAGGTTCTTGGATCACGTCGATTTGCCTGGCAAGCGGCGCGAACTCATCGAGGCCTTGTTCGTCGACAAGCGTGACATTCTGTTTCATCCGGGGACAGATTGGCGACCGGCAGAAGGGCAAACTGCGCCCCCCTATACGGCGCGGGGTTACCCCCACGAAGTGCGTGCCCTAAGGGCCTTTACACCCTTCTTCCCTGAAGAATCCAGGTACCAAGAGACGCTGTTTTTTCCATCTTCCCTGGAGGGCTCGAGCAGGTTGATCTGCACTGGCAGTACGAAGACAAATAACATGGTGAGGAAATACTTGCCCTCCCTCGAGTTTAAGGATGGCAAGGCGCGTCAGCAATATGCGTCTTTCCTTCGAACTGAGGACCTAACGTACTTGTTTGGAGAAGACCTATCAGCTCCCATGGTTGAAGTTGTTTCGATGATGTCACCCGGTGCAACGAAGCCCAAGACGCGTAAGATGATCTGGAAATGGAGGGCGGCTGGAGATTTGGACACATGGCAACCAAAGAATTACATGAGCGGGAAAAGTCTCAATAGCGACTTTCTCCTAATCTCGCGACTCCCACGCACATCCGTCGGTGGGGATATTCTGATCTTCGCAGGAGGGCACGGCGCAGGGACCGAAGCTGTGACGCTGCTTCTCAATCAGCTTCCCCTGAGTCAGCTTCGTGACTTGGTCGATCAACTGCAGGATAAACCCTATTACCAGTTCGTGATTGAAGTTACAGAGGTCAGACATGAGGCAACCGGTACTATACCGATCCAGATCAAAATCTCCGATGAAATGCCACCGGTAAAACTGCCGATCGGCGCCACAAACCTTCGCGATAAGGCCGTGTGCCCAACGAAAGTGTGGTCATGAAAGGGATCGGGCTGGCGTTTGACCTCGAGGGAACGTTGGTAGATCTTGAGAAAGCCCATCATGGAGGGCATCTCGAGACCGCCAGAGAATTAGGTCTGACGCTCTCGTTCGAGGACGCTTTGAAACTAATTCCTTCTTTGGTGGGAGGGCCGGATTTTGCCGTGGCCGCAGAAATCAAGAAAGCTGCCGACGCACAAGATTCTGTTGAGGAGATAGTTTCCCGGACGCGTCGACACTACAGACGATTGCGGGCTGCCATGGACATTTGTCCGCGACGCGGAGTAGCCGCATTCTTACTCTCGGCACGGCAAATGAACATTCCGTTGGCGATTGGATCGGTAACAAGTCGAGAGGACGGCAACGCGATTCTTTCAGCCGCGGGCTTACTGAGCTTTTTCCCCCAACACGCACAGGTTTTCATTGAGGACGTTGTACAACCGAAGCCGGCTCCGGATGTGTATGTCGAGACAGCAAATCGGATGGGCGTTGCTGTCTCGCATCAACTAGTCTTTGAAGACTCACCTGTCGGTGTAAGAGCGGCGATTGCGGCGAATTCACGAGTAATCGCGATTCCCGCTGTAACGGACTTCAACATTCTGGATCACTTCAGGAGATGTGGTGCTCTTGCGGTCTTCAGTGATTGGACGGACTTTTCGATTGAAAGCATTATTAAGCTGTGGAACCCAATGGTGTAGTGACCTGCGACTCATCAGCGGCCTCAACCTGATTCTTGGCAACGCGAAAGGCCCAGGGGCTCGCCTCCTCCATTGTTTATAGCGGGGCCATCTTCTCGCCAACTCGACAACACTGCAGCGGGAATTTCCCCGCGCCTCCGTTTTCAAGATTCTCTTCGCCTCACGAGATATGTTTGAGGTCTGTTGACGAAGTTCACGGAAGAAAAGGAACGCAATCATGGTACATGGCAACCCACTACCCAGTAATGATCTGGTCCTCCTAAACGCCTTGCTGGAACAGACGTTGCCTCAATTTCCAGGAGATCTCGATGAGGCTGAGCGGTTCGAATACTTTGTCTTCGAGCAGATCCTAAAGCCATATGACCTATCCGAAAGCGAGATTCGATATGGTCAAATGTCTGGAGGCGACGACGGAGGAATAGACGGTCTATACACTTTGGTGGACAGCGTTCTGATCCGGGAGGATACCGACCTTTCTGCTTTCAGGGCAGCTGGAACTGTCGATCTATACGTAATTCAGGCGAAGCGGGAGGGTTCTTTCAAAGAGGAGCCCATTGACAAAGTGCAAAAGACGGTAAGAGATCTCTTTGCGCTGGCTGGTCCGGAAGACTCACAGAAGATTCGGTACAACAGTGACTTGCTCACCGCGGCAGGGATCTTCAGGGACTGCTGCAAGAAGCTCGCGGCTGACTTCCCAAACATTCGGCTGACAGTCGTCTATGCCACCAAAGGTGAGACCAATGAGGCTCATCCAAAGGTCATGGCGGCGGCGGTCGCCCTGAGAACCCAGATGGGAACGATGTACACTGATGCTGAAGTCGAGGTACGACTGCTTGGTGCACGTGAGCTCTATGAGGAAGCGAAGAAGAAGAGAAGATCCAGACTGCGCTTGGTCTTTCAGAAGCTCTTTACCAAGGGTGAAGATGGATACGTCGCGCTTAGCACGATTAATGACTTCCATGCGTTCATCACTGACGATCGCGGGAGCATGAGAAAGGATGTCTTCGATTCGAACGTACGTGATTTTCAGGGTAATGTTGAGGTCAACAAGGACATTTCCGGAACGCTGGCTGCCCGCGACGACGTCGATTTTTGGTGGCTGAATAATGGCATCACCATTGTGTGCACGCGCGCGCGTCTACAAGGGGACATAATTCTCATGGAGGATGCGCAGATTGTCAACGGATTGCAGACCACGGTCAGCATACACCGCTATATGAAGCGAGAGAAACCACAGAATGACAAGCGGAGCATACTGATCAAGATCCTTCAGACACGAGAGAGCCGCACACGGGACAGAGTAATAAAGGCGACCAACTTCCAAACAGCAGTTACGGCCGGCTCGCTAAGGGCAACTGACCCATTCCAAGCAAAGCTTGAGGATTTCTTCGTATCGCACGGCATGTACTATGACAGAAGGAAGAACTACCACAAAAACCTCGGACGGGCAGCCTCACAGATAATATCAATCGAGTACTTGGGACAAGCGCTGATGGCGATAGCATTGAGGCAGCCAGATCAAGCGCGCGCGCGACCGACCACATTGATCAAGGACGACAATGGATATCGGAAGGTTTTCGACCCGAACCGAAGACTTGAGGTGTATTTGTTCTGCGCTAAAACGATGCGAGCCGTCGAGGAACTCGGTAGAGAGAAAATTGACGGCATGCAAATTGAGCTTAAGGATGAAACAAGATTCAAAGTTAGAAATTACCGCTTTCACCTTGGTCTGTTCTGCACTGCGGGATTTGTCGGTAGGCTCGATTTCACAGAATCAGCCCTTGACTCCGTCGCTGATAAGGAAGTGGATGCAGGCGTTTTCGGGAGAGCCTTCGACTATCTCGACTTCCTCCGTAGTAGACACGCTGATTCCTATGATTTCGACTGGGACGAAGATCGCATGGCAAAATCGAATCTCTTTGTCCAATACGCGCTCGACCCTCAAGCTGATGAGGATTCAAGCGAGCCAGTTGACCACGTGTTTGCCCGCGTCTTTGGGCTCGATTCGCCTTAGTCGTGTGGCGGTGTTGGAAGTGCCAAAGTGCCCGGCTGCCTGCGGTGGGTTGCTTCGCTTCACTGGCGCTAACCTACGCGCTCGGGACAGCCACGATCCCACGGCAACCCGTGGGGCACCCAATACAACGAAAAAGCCCGGACATTACTGCCCGGGCTTCAAGATCGAGAAACTGATTAGTCCGAAATCTCTACGCCGACATCCCCTCTGACGCCACCGTGGTGGCTGGCGCTGCCGGTGGGATTACATCGGATGGAGCGGGGATCGTGCCTTCGGGTTTCTTGGCTTCGGCGTGGTGGTGCTCCTCATCCTTTGTTTTAACTGGGCCGCGCTTCGGGTTGATAATCAACGACATATGGCGGCCTTCCATGCGCACCGATGGTTCGGGGAGGCCGACGTCGGCGAGGCTTTCTTTGACGCGTTCTAAGATTCGGTAGCCGAATTCTGTATGGGTCATTTCCCGGCCGCGGAACTCGACGAAGGCACGGACCTTGTGGCCGTCCTGCAGGAACTCGCGCAGGCGGTTGGTCTTGAAGTTGATATCGTGCTCGTCGATTTTGGGACGGAAACGCATCTCTTTCAATTGGGTGGCGTGCTGCTTTTTCTTGGCACGCTTCGCGTTCTTCGCTTCCTCGTACTGGAACTTGCCGAAGTCGAGAATGCGGCACACCGGGGGACGGGCGTTGGGGGATATCTCGACTAAATCCAGCCCCTGGTCCTGTGCCTGTTTGAGGGCGTCCTTGGTGGCCATGATCCCAAGCTGGGTGCCGTCGGGACCGATGACGCGTACTTGCGGGAATCGAATGCGGTTGTTGATTCGTGTGGAAGGCTGGCGCGAAACAGCGATGGAAACATACCTCCCCCCGCTCTGGGCGGGGCATTACGGTTGAGTGACGGAATCTCCTGCGGGCCCATCCTGGGAATGAATCAGTTCGGCGAATTCCGCCACTGACTTGGTTCCCAAATCCTGGCCCCCATGGGCGCGAACCGCCACCGAGTGTGATTGGGACTCACGGTCCCCGACAACTAACATATACGGAATTTTCAACGTTTCAGCTTCACGTATCTTCATGCCAATCTTCTCAGGACGGTCATCAAGACGAACCCGCACGCCTGCCGTTTCCAACTCACGCTGAAGTTGGGCGGCGTAATCGTTGACCTTTTCGGTCACCGACAAGATGATCGCCTGTTCCGGCGCCAGCCAGACCGGGAAGACGCCGGCGTGGTGCTCGATCAGGATGCCGAAGAATCGCTCCAGTGAACCGAGCAGGGCGCGGTGCACCATCACGGGGCGATGCTTCTTGCCATCGGTGCCGACGTACGTCAAATCAAACCGCTCGGGAAGATTGAAATCGAATTGAATCGTGCCGCATTGCCATGGCCGGCCGATCGCGTCTTTGACGTGCAGGTCGATTTTGGGTCCGTAGAATGCACCCCCGCCCTCATCTACTTTATACGTCTTTCCTCGCCGTACGATGGCATTGCGGAGCGCTTCCTCCGCCATCTGCCAGTCGGCCTCTTCCCCGATCGCCTTTGCCGGACGGGTCGACAGGCTGATACTGACGTCGTTAAACCCAAATGCCCCGTAAATCGAAAGGCAAAAGTCGAGGACGGTACCGATCTCTTCTTCCACCTGATCACGGCGGCAGAAGATGTGTGCGTCATCCTGCGTAAAGCCGCGCACCCGGAACAGGCCGTGCAACACACCGCCACGTTCGAACCGGTACACCGTTCCCATCTCGGCCCAGCGCTTCGGCAGGTCGCGATACGACTGCAGATCGGACTGGTAAATCAGAATATGGAACGGGCAATTCATCGGCTTCAACTGATGCGGGTTGTTCTCCACATCGAACGGCGGGAACATGTTCTCGGCGTAGAAACCGGTGTGGCCGGAGACATCCCATAGCTTGAGGCGTGCGATATGCGGCGAGTAGACCAGTTCGTATCCCGACTCCTGATGCCGCTTGTACCAGAACTCTTCGATCTTTCGGCGAATGAATGCGCCCTTGGGATGCCACAGCACCAGCCCGGCGCCGGAGCCCTCCTGGATCGAGAAGAGCTTGAGCTGTTTGCCCAAATGCCGGTGGTCGCGTTTCTTGGCTTCCTCGCGACGCTGAACGAATTCTTCGAGACGTTTCTTGTCGGGGAACGAGACACCGTAAATTCGCTGCAACTGCGGATTCCCCTCGGCATCGCGCCAATAGGCGCCGGCGATCGACAGCAGCTTGAAGGACTTCAACCGCCCTGTCGAGGGCACGTGGGGACCACGGCATAGATCCTGGAAGCGCGAATGGCTGTACATGCTGGCCTGTTGTTCCTCGCCTTCGATCTTCTCGAGAATCTCCAGCTTGTACTTCTCCTGGCGGTCTCCGAAGGTCTTCCGGGCCTCGGCCAGACTGCATTCCTTGCGGACAAAGGGCGCGTCCTCGGCGACAATCTCCCCCATGCGCTTTTCGAATTTCTCGAGATCGTCGGTCGTGAACGGCCGGGGCGGATCGAAATCGTAGTAGAATCCCTCTTCGATGGGCGGACCGATCGCCAGCTTGGTTCCCGGCAAAACCTCGGTCACCGCCTGCGCCATCAAATGGGCCGACGAATGCCAGAAAACCTCGCGGCCTTCGGGAGAATCAAAAGTCAGAATCTGAATCGGCGCATCAGCCGTGATCGGCCAGGACAAATCGCGCACCCGGTCCCCGACCTTGATGGCGAGCGCATCTTTGGCCAGTCGCGCGCCAATTGACGCCGCGACATCAGCCCCGGTCACACCGGCGGCGTATTCCCGTACTGACCCATCAGGCAATGTGAGCTTAATCATCGTTCCGGACATACCAATCGTCATCCCCTACCATACGTGATCGGCCAAACCGGTGTTACGCTTGGCCCAAAGATACCATTTGGGACTGGGCATTGACCCGAGCGGTCCGCGCGAGCAGACACTGGTGGGCGATACTGGAATCGAACCAGTGACCTCTTGCATGTCAAGCAAGCACTCTAACCATCTGAGCTAATCGCCCCACTGCCATCGACCTATAATACCCGGTTCGGTCAAAAGGCGCAAGTTCTTTGGTGGGAAGGTGATCCCGGCAGGCCTGCCGCGCAGCGCCCCACCACACTGGCGGCGACTCGCGCCGGCGAGGCGCCCTCACCCCCGGCCCCTCCCAGAGGGAGAGGGGGGAAAGCACCGCCATTTGCGCATCACCTGCACCTCAATATCCGGATGCACAACCCGTTCTGCTTCACGGCAGGTTGCCCCCTCTCCCTCTGGGAGAGGGTTGGGGTGAGGGCGCTCTGTGAGCGGCGGGAGCGGTTGTGGCGCGGCCGCCCTCGGCCGCGTGCGCACGGAGTGCGCAGCTTCTTCGTCTGGGCGCTTGACAAGCGGGTTCACCGCTGCGCGGTGAACGCGGGCGAGGCGCCCGCGCCACATATGAATCGTGCGCTGCCGCGCAGCGCCCCACCATCCGTCCTGTCTGCTGCGCAGACTGGACTCCTGGTGGGCCACCAGTGCATTTCTATTGATATCAGGGATTCAGAACTAACTTGCGCTACGCGCTGCGGGCCATTTCCAGGAACGTCTCTGCACGGCCAAAGTCCTCACGGACCTTGGAGACCAGCTCTTCCATTGTTTGCTCATCCAAACGGAATTCGCCATACGTTTCCGGATCGATCGTGGGCAGAACGCCGGCGCCGCGCAAGTTGGTGGGGGATGCGGCATGGGCGAGATAGTCGGCGACATGGATCACACGGGACAGCAGGCGATGGTCTGGATTGGCGACGTTCAGGTCGTGGTGATGACGGATCGCAGACAGCAGGATGGGCGGCAATTCCCAGCGTTCGGCGAGATACGCCCCGATCTCTTCGTGCGTGACACCAATCGTCTCCTGCTCGACGAACCGGTCTTCGAGGACACCGTAGTCGAGATTGGACCTTATCCTCGCCCGCTCCGCGGGCAGATGGCAGGCAATCACCATCTTGCCGATGTCATGCAGCAGTCCGGCGGCGAAGCCCTCCTCGGAACCACGAATCTGGCCGGAAGAGAACCGCGAGCAGAAGAATAGGCGAGCCGCTGAGGCAGTCGACAGCGAGTGGCGCCAGATCACGTCCTGGTACTCCCGCTCCAGCGGCGACGTCGCAAACGCGTCCATTATCGACACGGACAAAACCAGCGAACGCAACGCATCCATGCCGAGAATGATGATGGCCTGGCGGATTGAGGAGACCGGCTGCGGCAATCCGTAGTAAGCCGAGTTGGCCATGCGCAGAATGCGGGCCGCGATTCCCGGGTCCTCGGACACGATCGCGGCGACGTCATAAGCCGACGCCTGCGGATCATTGATGACACGATTGATTTGCGTGAAGACGAGCGGCGGAGTCGGGAGTGATTGAATGTCCTTGATGCGGTCCATGACCGGACGACTGGTCCCAACTGTCGAGGTGCCTTGTTTCATCACTTCCCGCCCCAGAGTGATTCAGGTGCAACTCTTTTGAAACAACGTCCCAACAGCCCAGAATGCAAGCTAGGAACTCAGACCCTTACGGGATCCGAATCCCGCCCTCATATCTTCCATTGATCGAGAAGCCGATCAACGATCCCGCCGATGATGTCTTTCCCGCCGTAGGCTCCGGTTTCGAGCTTCTTGCGGGCTTCATCGACGCGCTGACGGCGGACATCGCCTTCCTCGGCGGCGGCGAGATCTCCTGACTCGATCAGCTTCGCAACTGATTCTCGCAGAGCCGCTTCGCGGTGGACGGCGTCCTGGTTCCTGGGCGCCCCGGCACCGGCCGACGCGGGAGACTTGGATGCCTGTTCAGCACGTTTGGCAGAAAGCTCTGCCGAATCAGTGACTGGCGACGACGCTTCCTGCCTGGCGGACGCCTTCCGGGGGCGTTTGTTCGCCCAGTCATTGGGCAGAATCGGGTTTTGCTCGTTTGAGACCTTCATATTCGCACCGAATCCTCTCATACCTTATATCGGCTGTGTACTGGGAGATTATAGGGAAATCGGGTCATCAGTTCCAGCGATATGGGCGGGCGCTGATTCCCTGACATACGCCACAGCCGAGCCCGCGCTATTGCAATCCGCATGGCCCCACCCGGAAGTTGCGCTGCCATCGTGAAGCCACTGAGGCTCCATCATGGCCAAGCCGAGGGCCACGCCGCATTTTGCCATAGCGATGGCCATAACCCCATACACCACTAGCCGCAAGCGAAACAAAACCGTCAATCATTCCACCCAGAAACTCCTGAGCTCGGGCGATCACTTCACATCCTGTTTGGCAACAACCTCAGCGGCCGTCTTGGATATCAGAGGCAATTTGACTATCTTAAGGCCAGTGGTGGGCGATGAGGCCACCGTGGTGAAATGCCCGGACGCAGAACTGACACATGGAGTTTGTGCGGGCGCCTGAAGTTGATCTTCGGAATTGTGGCGCTGACCCTTGCGGTATTGGCCGCATGCCCAGGTTCTCACAATGCCGCGCTCGCCGGCACCGAAGACACACTTTCCATTCAGTCGCCCGAAGAACGGGCGATGGAACAATCCGCGATCAGCTTTGATCAGGACCCAGTCGACGTCAACGAAGTCTCGCCACTCGTCACCAATTACCAGGGGATTGTGCGCTTCGAGTTTCCCAGGGGCAGCCGCCAGACCTATCTGTACAGTTCCCAATTGATGTTCGGCTGCATCCGCGGATTGGACACGCTGGTGAGTCTGGGACCCGGCGTACCGGCCTCCTCACCGGGCGAGCCGCAGTGGGAAATGAACAGCTACGCCCCGATCCGGGAGATCTCTTCGAACCGTAACAACGCGAAATACAATCCGGCTGCGCGCGCTCCCCAGGAATTCTACATGGCCTACTCCGATACGGAGATCGTAAAGCCGGGGCGCAATCCGGGGCTCTATTACGATGCGCTTGAGAATCGGCCGCACATCCCGATCGGCATCGAGGTGCACCAGACAACGTACGCCTGGGCCGACGATTACTCACTGCGGTTCATCATCACAAACTTCTGGATCAAGAACATCGGCCGTGAGACGATCGAGAAGGGGTGTGTGGGGATTTATGTCGATCCCGACGTGCAATACGTACCCAGCCGGATTCGGAGCTTTACATACCGCCGAAGTACGATTGAGCTGGACGAATGGCCGCCACCATTGAAATCGACCGATGACCTTTGCGGTTTCCTTCGGGAGGTTCCTGGGGTTCTGCCCGGGACGATCGACACCATCAATACTGCGTACGTCATCGATATCGATGGCAAGCCGGCGGGCAGCGTCTATGACAACTCCAGCGTGACCGGCGCGATGGGTGTGCGCGTGTTGCGGTCACCGGGGGGGCCATCCAGTTTCAATTGGTGGGTGACCGACGGCGGCCGCAACGACTGGGGCCCGCGCATGGAGCACAACCGGACGAATTTCTTCCGCGTGGAGGGTTCGCCGTTCGGAGATCGCAGCCGCTACAAGATGATGACCAACGGGGAGCAGGACTACGATCAAATCACCGCGGGCATCGATCACACCGCCAAAGGCTGGAGCGCGCGACCGCCGCAAGAGTGGATTTCATCGGGATTCGCCCGTGGGCGCGACTGCCGCATGATATTGTCCAGCGGCCCGTTTCGGAATATTCCCCCCGGCGATTCGGTGCCGTTCACGGTGGCCTTCATCGGCGGCGGCAAGGTGCACACGGACCCCACGAACTACAATTACAACTGGAGTGCCAGCGACCCAACGGTGTACTTCTCCAATCTCGATTTCCGTGATCTGATCCGCAATTCGCGCTGGGCGGATTGGGTGTACGACTCGCCCGGCATCGATACGGATCCGGAGGATGGAAACTCATACCGGGGCAAGTACTACATGTACAATTGCGCGGTCGGCGATACCCTCGGGTACGACACGACCATCACCGGCGATCCTCCGGAGACCACGATTGTCCCCATTACCATTATGAATGGTTGCGACTCGATCTATTACAAGGGTGATGGAATCGCGGATTTCACCGGCCCCCATGCTCCGCCGGGACCGGTCTTTGAGGTCACGACGCGGCCAAACGAAGTCACGCTTCGCTGGGACGGAGTCTATACCGAGACTGAACGGGACGTCACTTCGGCGAAACGGGACTTTGAGGGGTATCGCGTCTATGCGGCCAGGTACAATCAGGACGATCAGTACTCGCTCATCACCAGCTGGGACAAAGAAGACTACCGGCGTATGGCGTATGACCCCGACACGCACGAATGGATAGCGGCATCGGATCCTTACCCGGCCGAACAATGGCGCACCCTGATGCGCGATTCGAGTTTCACGCCGATCAGTTATCTTAACGCGAATCTCGCAAGCGCCTTCCGGGACTTATATCCCGACACGGTCTGGAACAGCAAGGGACAAGTCGTGAACGTCACCGAGAAAGAGCGCTATTCCTATTGGCATCCCGAGGCCGGAAATCGGGGCAACACGTATGAGAACGAAGGCAACATCGACACGAATCTGATCCAGCGCGTCGGAGAACGGGACACAGTCATCGGCGGGGAACCGCTCAAGTTAGGCGTTTATGAATTCACGATGAAACGGTTGCAGGCATCGGTGCCGTTGTTCTTTGCCGTCACCACTTTCGATTACGGCGACTTTCAGAATAATGTCTCACCGCTGGAGTCCTCACCCTCGACCAACAACCGGTACACACAACCGATCTTCTCGACCGATGTCGTCCAGGATTCCAACCTGAAGGTGGGCGTCTACCCGAATCCGTACAAGATCCAGTACATTGACGGCACTGGAAACATGAACAGCTACTATCACGAAGGATACGAGGCCATCGGGCAGCCGGAGTACACCGAGTACGACCGGCGCATCCACTTTATCAATCTCCCCGACACGGCTCTGATTCGCATCTACTCGCTCTCCGGTGATCTCATTCGGGAAATCCACCATCCCGACCCCTTCCTCACGACCTACCCATCCTCCGTCGGATGGGATCTGATCACGCGCAATGCCCAGGCCGTCGTCTCCGGTATCTACATCTACCGCGTTGATTCGAGGCTGGGTACGCAGGTCGGGAAGATCGTCATCATCAAGTAGTGCCGCCTGGGCAGACGCATGGGCAAGAGCATGGGCAAGATGCCCATGCTACCAATCAGGCGTTTTCCGCCAGTGAATGTGGCGCGACCGCCCTCGGCCGCGTGCTCAGGCAAAGCCCGAGCGATCTTCATGGAACCTCTCCTGCGAGGAGTTTCGCCGCTTTGCGGCGAACGCGGGCCAGGGACCTAATGACCAATCACTTCGCAGTTGCCAGACTGCAGGCGTATCAGTCATCGTGGAGCCACAGCAGGACAAAATTCATTCCGAATCATTCCTGATCATCTGGGATGGCAGTTGTGGCATTTGCCGCCGGGCAGCAGGCTGGGTCGCACGCTATGATAGCTCCGGATCGATTCGGCTTGTCCCCTACCAGAACCTCGCGCACGATGCGCTCTCCGAGAAACTGGCCGCGCGGTGCCGCCGGTCAATGCAGGTTGTTGATCCCAACGGAACTGCTATCGAAGGGGCGGCCGCCGTCGCCGTCATTGTCGAGCGACTCGGTTGGAAGCGAGTGGCGCGCGTCTTGAGGATCAGGGTCGGCGGCGCCGTCGCCGAGCGCTGTTACCAATGGCTGGTCCGCCACCGAAATCAGATCTCGCGAATTCTATTCCGCTCGGCGTGAGGTTCAGGCGGCGAGCCACCGCTCGATCTGCCGGCGGTGACGCAGGATATGGACGATGGCGTGCTCCAACATCTGTTCCACGTCGTAGCGCTGATTCCACCGCGTGGTGAACTGGATCTTCTCCAGTTCGTCCTCGCCCCAGTCCTTGAACCGGCCCAGTAGCTCGACCATCCTCCCGAATGCCTCCCAGACAGCGGCCATCGCCTCCTGGGGATCGGCATTCGCATAGGAGTGGGTGCGCCGTCCGCCATCGGTCTTGCGTATGCCATCGTCGATGTAATCGACATAGACGTGCGCGGCGCCAATCACGTGGCCCATGATCACATTCATATTGGCGAAGGTCTTGTCGCTGAGCGGTGTCTGAGCCGAATACGATTCCTGCGGAATCTTCAGAACCACGGCTTCCAGTTCGTGGATGGACCGTGCGTATTCATCGAGAATCGCGCGTAGCGCCCCGGAGTAGTCCGCCCAAGTTTCGGGGTCAGGTCCCGTCGTCATGATCCTTCTTCCTTCCCTGAATGCAAGTACCCCCGCTCGAATCCGAACGGGGGTACACGGCAATCATGGTGTCAAACACCTTCCGGTGATTTATTCGCCGTACACCTTTACAGTGTACTTCGCCCAGAAGCCGAGAATGCTCTGGCTGTAGTAGTCAACGTGGTGAATCTTGGTGATTCCGGCGCTCTTCGCGGCGGTGGCGATGCTGGCATCGCCGGTCGCAATCCACCCTAGAATCGACGAGCAGGACGCCGTGCCCATCTTCGAGGACCCGGAATTGCTGGTCGCCCCTGCCGGCCCCTGAACATCCGTGTATATGAAGCCCGTGACTGGCGCCTGAACCATGGCGCAACCGCCGGCCGTCAATGCGGCCAGACCCAGAAGCGCGATGACCACCAGCTTCAAAGACAGTTTTTTCATCCCCTTCTCCTCTCGTGCAGGTTCGTGTTCTCTTCCTAAGCGTTCGATTCCCGATACAACGGCGCTAAGGCAAGGTTTCTGCCAAAGACTGTCAAGATCAAAGACGGGGCCGAATGAAGATTTCTTTACCCCTCTTGGTACAGGCCCTAAAGCAACCCCGGATTGCCGGCGGTGGTTGGGCTCAACGGAGACGGGCATCGGCCATTGACAGGGCGACGTGATAGGGGGATGCGCCGATCTTCCGGGCACGTCGGTAAATCGACATCAATGTCTCAGCAATTCCGTCAATCTTCTGGGTGGTTTGATCGGCGAATCCGAGATGCCGGCCAGCGCCTTCAATCACGCCACCGGCGTTCACCACAAAGTCGGGTGCGAGGAGAATACCCCGGCGGTTCAGCGCCTCGGCCACTGACTCGGACGCCAGAGGATTGTTGGCTGCTCCAATGATGGCTTGGCATTTCAGCCTCGATCTGGACGAAATGATGCCTCCGAGAGCGCAGGGTGAAAGGATGTCGCAAGGCACTTCCAAAACGCGCTTAGTCGGCACGACATCCACATCGGGCTTGCTCCGCCACTGGCGGAGTTTTGAGGCATCGATCTCCGCAACAGTCAAGTGCGCGTCACCGCGCCACAACCACTCGGCCACGCGCCCACCGATCGCGCCCAGGCCTTGAACTGCGAAGTTCCGGCTCGCCGGTGAGGGATCGCCGTAGAGGAATGCCAGCGTGGCCTTGATTCCGGCGATGACGCCGCGGGCCGTTGCATCGGAGATGTCACCGGGACCACTCCCCGTCTGTGGTTCGACGACAAACCGGGTCTGGCTTCGGACTGCCGCGAGATCCTTCTCGGTCGTCCCGACGTCTGGCCCGGTATAGAAGCGCCCCCCGAGCCGTTCGATGGCGCGTCCCAATGCCTCGTAAGCGGCCTTACGCTTCAGCCCGGGGTGATCGATGATCACCGCCTTTCCCCCGCCGGCAGGAATTCCGGCCAGTGCGGTCTTGCGGCTCATGGCGCGCCCAAGGCGCATGACATCGGCGAGCGCCTCCGATTCCGATTTGTAGGCGATGCGCCGGATGCCCCCGTGAGCGGCGCCGAGCTTTGTACTGTGAATACAGATGATCGCCTTGAGTCCGCTTCGTCTTTCCTGGACGAAGATGATTTCCTCGAAATCGCCACTATGCATGTCTTGCAGGATCGACAGCGATGGAAGTTTCCGAGTACGCGAGTGTGCGGGCATGAGTGACATTCCCTCCTGGAATGCCCAATCTAACATTGGGAAAGTGAATGCACAATCGGGAGATCGATTGCAAACCGAAACGGTCAAGGAATATGGAAGCGTAGGGTCGTATGCCATACGCCCCGAATTCCAAGTGACGTCAATTGAGCGATTCGAGCGGAAGCATTCGTAGCGGCGTATCGCATACGCCGTTCCGAATCACGTAAAGGCATGGCCCATTCCACAAGTGGATTAGTATTCCACCGACACGAGTTGGAGGCCGTGGGCCTCCTCGATCTCCTTGGCGGTGCCGCAGGCGGGACAGATGAAGAGGTGGCCGACCAGGTCGTCGGAGGTGACGACCTGTGAGCGGCCACACGAGGCGCATTTGTGCTCCACCGAATAGGAATCGATGCGCACTTCGGCGCCCTTGAGCGGTGTATCTTCCGTCAGAACTTCCAGGGCGAGGCGAAGCGGATCCTCGGCAAAAGTGCTGCCACGCCGGAGGTGAATCGTCTTCACCTGCTGGACACCCTTTTCCCGCAGTTCGCCGGACAGCGTATCAACCAACTGCTTGATGATCGCAAACTCATGCATGGGTTTTCTGCCTTTGCCAATCGCGAATCTGAAGCACGATACGATCCACAAGCTGCGGGATCACATCGGCCACAGAGGCGCTAATCTGACCGCCAATCGTTGTCATGTCCGCTGCCTCAACTGCGAAAATCTTGATCTCACTCGGGAAATCTACTTCAAGCTGGCGTGCTAAAGCAAGGATCTCCGGCAGGCCGGAATAGTGCGGTGACGGTGATAACACCGGGCCCAGGTCGGTAGAATCGAATTCTCGGATCGTTCCCGGCGGGCGCTGCCCGGCGTGAATGGCATCGATCACAATGGCTCGCTCGTGACCGGCAAACAGTTCAATCAAGGCGATACCGCTCAAACCGCTTTCGATCACCTCGATTTCCCCATCCAATAGCGCCCTCAAATGGCGCGCCGTCAGAATCCCGACAGCGTCGTCGGCGATCAGTTCGTTGCCCAGACCAAGAATCAGGATGCTCATCTGCGTTCTGCGGTCAGTGTACGTGGCAAAATGGGGCGGGGAAACCCCGCCCCATCCGACGAGTTTGGGCGTCGCGTGGAGACTTCATCCGTCGCGCCGGATCTCCTTGAGTAACTCGTGATTCTGATTGTAGACCGAAATGATCAACGGCATCTGTCCCGGCAGCGCATGCGTGGCGCAGCCGTGGCACGGATCGTAGGCGCGGAAGGCCATCTCGACCAGATTCAGGATACCATCATCGACATGGCCGTTCTTGATCACCCCTCGCGCCGCCTTGTCCACTGACATGGCGATGCGCGCGGCGTTGTTCTGGGTCGCCACAATCAGGTTTGCCTTCGTGATGACACCGCGGTCGTCAGTCTCGTAATGATGGAACAGCGTTCCCCGTGGCGCTTCGACCACACCGACGCCCTCATGCGGGATTCCGGTCGGAATGGTGCGGACATTGGGATTGATGATGTCCGGATCATTGGCCAGCTCGCGCATGCGTTCGGCCGCGTAGAGCAGTTCAATCAGCCGGGCCCAGTGGTTGGCCAAAGTGTGATGCACCGGCTTGCCGCCCAGCGTGGTGAAAAACTGCTCGTAGGCCTCCTGGGCAAGCGGCGTTGCCATTCCGTCAGCCGCATTGAGACGTGCGAGCGGAGCGACACAGTAGACCCCGCTCTGCGGGCCATCGCCGAATCCACTCCAGCCGACATCCTTCAGATAACAGAACTTGATATAGCTCCAGGGTTCGACGTGCTCGGCGACGTGCTTCAGATATTCCTGCGCTTTGAACTTCAGATATTCGCCGCCGCCGGGAGAGGTCACGCGGATATCGCCGTCATAGAAGTTGACTTTGTTCTGAGCGTCGACCACTCCCATGTAGTAGGTCTTATGTGTGTAGGCATCGGAAAGGATCGCCTCGACGTACTTGGGGTTCTTCAGCACAACGTCATTGAAGATGCCCAGCGCAAACTGGCCGAATTTGACTGCATGGTCTGCGGCACCAATGAACTTCTCCTGATCCGCCGAAGTGAGTGCCTTGGCCACGCCGCCCGGCAGTCCGAAGACCGGATGGATGGGCTTGCCGCTCGCGAGCGTCATGAGCGCGCGCAGTTCCTTGCGCAGGCCAATAACCTCCTTGCCGATTTCAAGCCCGGCTTTGCCGAGTACTCCCAGGATATTCCGTTCTGCCTTGGGGGCACTGGGACCGACGACAAAGTCCGGTCCGCCGAGGAAAAAGAAATGCAGCGCGTGATCCTCGACGTAAAAGATGCTGTAGACAAGCTCGCGGATCTTTCTCCCTGCCGGCGGCGGCTCCACTTTGTACAAATCGTCCACGGCTTTGGTGGAGGCCATATGATGCGCGGTCGGGCAGACACCGCAAATGCGCGAAGTGATCTGGGGCATATCCTCCGCGGGACGACCTTCGGCGAATTTCTCGAATCCCCGCAATTCCGGAACCTGCAGATACGCCCGCTCGACCTCGCCGTGATCATCGAGAAAGATGTCGATCTTGCCGTGGCCTTCAAGCCGGGTAATCGGATCAACTGAAATTGTGCGGCCCATGGTCAATGCGCTCCGTTTCCTTCGTGCCTGTTCCGCTTGTGGAGAATAGACGTGGGCAGACTGTATCGATAGAATGTGCCGACGGGATCCACGATCTTGTCCAATACTCCCGCAATTTTCGATTCCTCCGTTGCGTCGGCAATCGACGCCACGGCCGACAGCGCCTTCGCGCCAAAATCGCGCACTCGTCCCGTCGGCCCGAGACAACCGGTGCAGGGCATGTTCCCTTCAACGCAAGCGGCATCGCAGCCACTGCGGGTCACAGGACCCATGCACAACAATCCTTGCTCGAGCAGGCACTTCGCTGGATCGATTTGGATCTCATGCGGGCGCTTGAAGGCGCTTACCAAAAGTTTCTCTGGCTTGCTGTCCTTTCTGGGGCAACCAGTGCACATGGCCACATCGGGAGCCAGGACCGATCCTTTCGGCGGCATGGCGCCCTGCAGAATTGCGCTCACGGCGTCCTTGATCAATTTCACCGGAGGCGGACAGCCGGGAAGGTAGTAGTCCACCGGGATCATCTGGTCAAGAGAGCTCACGGTGTCATGCAACGCCGGCAAGGTGAGGCTGCCCTGTGGCACTTCACACCGCTCCTGCGGCAGGATACAATCAGGATTGGCGACACTGGGAACTTCCTGATAGACCCGCCGCAGGAGGGTTTCACAATCGGTCATGTTGGCCAGCCCCGGAATACCGCCCATGTGTGAGCAGCTTCCGAACGCGATGATGAGTTGCGATTTGAGCCGCATGAGCCGTGCCATCTCTTCTTGTTCTGATGTCCGAACCGCACCGTTGACGAAACACACCGCCATTTCGCCGTCGGCCATTGCCGCCACGTCGGCACGCTTGAAATCGAGCGCCACGGGCCAGAAGGCGATGTCCACTGCCTCCACGACTTTAAGGACGTCCTCCGCCAGATCGACCACTGCTTCCTCACAACCGCCGCAGGAAGCACACCAGTAGAAACCGACCTTCGGCTTGCTCATCACGCACCTCCGACCACCGCGGCAGCGGTTATGCTGTGCGCATGCGCCGCGACCACCTGCGGGGTTGGTTTGGCAGCCAGATGGAGCGGTCCCAGTGCTCTGACTTTGGCGACCATATCGTTGACGACCGTGCGCACCTTGTCCCCCTCGGAGGCGGAGATCCATTCGAGGCGGAATCGATCGTCTTCGATTCCCATCTCTCTTAATACGGTTCGCAAAAGGTGCGCGCGGCGCAGTGCTTTGTAATTGCCTTCCTGGTAATGGCAATCGCCGGGATGGCATCCGCCGATCAGGACACCGTCGGCACCCTTGGCGAAGGCATCGAGAACGAATTGGGGATCGACCCGGCCGGAACACATCAGCCGGACAACCCGGATATTCGGCGCGTACTTCAACCGTGACGTGCCCGCAAGATCGGCCGCGAGGTACGTGCACCAATTGCAGAAGAAAGCGACGATCTTCGGTTCAAATTGGTCAGGCATAGGCCAGGACCCCCTCGATTTCATCAAAGACTTCCACGTCCTCGAACAGATTCTGCACGATCGAACCAGATGGACACGCGGCCACACAGGTCCCGCAACCCTTGCACAAAACCTCGTTGATGGCCGCTTTCTTCTTGTCCGCGACGAACGAAATTGCCGAGTACGGACACATCGGGATGCACGTCTTGCAGCCCGAACAGAGCTCCTCTTCGATATACGCCGTGTTTGGCTCGAGCTCAACGGCGCCGGCATCAATGAGGGCGAGTGCTTCTGCCGCCGCCGCTCCCGCCTGTGCGACCGTGTCGGGGATATCCTTGGGCCCCTGGCAGCAGCCCGCCAGGAAGACGCCGTCGGTGAAAGTGCTCACCGGCGCCAGCTTGGGATGCCGTTCGAGGAAGAACCCTTCGGTGGAAGAGGAGATGTTGAAGCGGCGCCGAACATCCTGCGCGTCGGACTGGGCTTCCAACCCGACGGCCAGGACGACCATGTCGACGGAAATCTGGCGCACCATGCTCATGAGCGTGTCTTCCACGCGCATGGTGAGCTGGTTTGTTCCCTCAGTGGGAAAGACATCCGCCACTTTGCCGCGTATGAAGTGTGTTCCCTCCTCAGAGACCCTGTTGTAGAATTCCTCGAATCCCTTGCCCGGCGCACGGATGTCGATGTAGCAGTTGTAAACCTCTGCGTCGGTTTTCTCCTTTATTAGGTGCGCAAGCTTCAGCGAATACATGCAGCAGACGCGTGAGCAATACTTGTTCGTGTTGTCATCGCGGCTGCCGACGCAGTGAATGATCCCAACCGATTTTGGCTTGGTGCCGTCCCGCAGGAGAACCTCACCGGCCGTCGGGCCGGACGCATTGACCAAACGCTCCAGTTCCAGAGCGGTGTAAACATTTGGGTAGGTCCCGTAACCGTAGTATGGAATGCGACTGGCGTCGAAGACGTCGAATCCGGTGGCCAGAATGATCGTTCCGACGTCGATTTCCTCGAATCGCTCCTGCTGCTTGAAATCGATCGCCTGGCGTTCGGCGCATGCCTCTACACACGTCTTTTTGCAGGTACCGCTCTTGAACTCGATGCAGGATTCGGGATCGATCAACACCAATTGCGGGACGGCCTGCGGAAATGGAATGTAGATCGGGCGGCGTTTGCCCAGCCCCAGGTTAAACTCATCGAGCACTTTCGCCTGCTTGTAGACACACGCCTCGACGCACTCAAGACAGCCGACGCAAACGTCCTCACGGATGTAGCGCGGTTTGCGCTTCACGCTGACTTTGTAATTGCCGACGTAGCCTTCGACCTTTTCCACTTCAGAGAGCGTCCAGAGTGTGATGTTCGGATGCGTCTTGGCCGCCGTCATCTTCGGCGTGAGAATGCAGGCGGCGCAGTCGAGTGTCGGAAACGTCTTATCGAACTGCGCCATGTGGCCGCCGATGGTCGGCTCGCGTTCGACCAGGTACACATGCTTGCCGGCATTGGCCATGGTCAGCGCCGCGTGAATGCCGGCAATGCCGCCGCCGACAATCAGTGCGTCTGGATTGATCGACACCTGGCGCCGTTCGAGCGGCTTGTGATGCTTGACGCGCCGGACGGCGGCGCGCAGCAGGTCTTTGCCCTTTTCGGTGGCGGCCACTTTGTCGGTGTGCACCCAGGAGTCATGCTCGCGCAGATTGACCATGTGGAAGAAGAACGGATTGAGTCCGCCTTCCTCGGTCGCATGCCGGAAGGTCTTTTCGTGCAGGCACGGCGAGCACGCGGCCACGACGATTCGGGTAAGATTCTGCTCGGCGATGTCCTTCTTGATCAGCTCCTGCCCGGGGTCGGAGCACATGTACTTGTAATCGCGCGCCAGCACCACGCCGGGAAGGGTGGCCGCAAACTCGGCCAGCGCGCGGACGTCGATGGTTCCGGCGATATTCGTGCCACAGTGGCATACATACACTCCGATGCGGACACCGCATCCATTGCCGCCGATTAGGTCGGACATTCAACTCGCTCCTTGTCTGGCCGGCAGGATTGCTCCACCAGTTCCACCAGATCCTTCACCACAAGCTTGTCTTCCAGTCCTGTCGTCTTGAGGGCATCCTGGAACATCACCAGGTCCTTGGGGCAGCTCACCACGAGAGTCTCCACACCCGGCAGAGCGGCGGCTTCTCGTACACGGCTCTCCGCCGGCCGCTCCTTGCTGCAGGGGACATCCTCCATCCAGATTCGTCCGCCGCCCGCCCCGCAGCAGTACGAGTCCGCGCGATTGCGGGGCATTTCAACCATCTCGACACCGATCCGGTTGAGAATTCGTCTCGGGGCATCGTAAACCCCGTTGTAGCGTCCCAGATAGCACGGATCGTGATAGGTCGCTTTGATGCCCAGCCGTTTCCCGACCGTGAGTTTCCCGTCGTCGATGAGGTGATCCACCAATTGCGTGTAATGCTGGACATGCCCGTTCGACTCGCCGTATTCGTTCTTGAGCGCCTGGAAACTGTGCGGATCGGTGGTTACGATCCGGTCGAAGGACGATTTGTCGAATGCATGCCGGTTCTTTTCCCGCAACATGTCGAAGAGACCTTCTTCGCCGACCCGGCGCACGTCATTGCCCGAATTATTCTCGCCATCGTAGAGAATTCCGAAATCCAGACTGGCTTCGTGGAAGAGGCGCGCCGTGGCCTGCACGACTGGTTGGAGACGCGCGTCGAAGGAGGCGTAATCGCCCACGAACCACAGGTATTCCACTTTCTCCTTGCGGGCATCCTTTGGCTTGAACTCCAGGTTTTGAGTCCATTTGGCGCGTGTGCGCGGCGACGCGCCAAACGAGTTTCCGTAGCGCGTGAGATTCACCAGCGTGCTCTGCAGATGCGCGTCGACAGTGCCCTGGGAAATCAGGAAGCGTCGCATCTCGACAATGATGGGAATGTGCTCATTGGCGACTGGGCAGCGGTCCATGCACGCCAGGCAGGTCCGGCAGCCCCAGATATCCTCCTGCTGCACCTGATTCCCGATGACGCCGTCGCCGTCACGCACCAATGACGGGGAGCGCACCAGTTCTTTGAAGTGGTGCATCAGGACCTTGGGGGACAAAGGCTCGCCGCTCTGGAACGCCGGGCAGCCGCGTTCACATCGGCCGCACTCGGCGCAAGCCAATCCGCTGAACAACTGGCGCCAAGTGAAATCATCACGGAACGACGCGCCCTCCGATGGCGGCGGAATTCCACCCGGCTGGAGCGCGCCGAACAAGACTCCAAACGGCGACGCCAGCAGATGCAGGTGCTTGGAGTACGGAAGATACGCAAGGAATCCGAGCACCGTGGCCATGTGCACCCACCAGAGTGCCTGGGCAAGTTGCGGGGAACTCTCCTTCGTTGCCTGTCCCAGCAGTGAAGTCAGCAGGACGATTGCGATCAGACTCAATATGAGCGTGGCATCGCCCGATTTTTCCAGACCCGCCGGTGGGAAGATGTAGCGGCGGACCGCCGCAACGATAAGCGCTGCCAGGCCAAGAACTCCCATGACCGTGAGCACCGCCGCCATCCACGACACGTCATCGGCGTACGGTATCGGGAGGAAGGGGAGCAATCCGCGAATCAGATTCCAAAAGAAGCTGACCGCGAAAACCACGAACGCCCAGAAAATCAGGAAGTGTGCGACACCAATAACCGGCTCGCGCAGAAGTTTGCGCTGGGCCAGGACATCCAATCCGAAAACGCCAAGCCGCCGCGGAATCTGATCCCAGCGCGGCTCGTTTCTCGCTTCAATCAGAGTCTGAATGTATCGCCAGACCCGGCGGCCGAACAGAAAGAAACTGACCAGGGCAAAAAGCCACAGGTAGGCGAAACCAGGGAGTCCAAAGTATTCAGCAGCCGCAGGGTCGTGCATGACGAGTCATCCTCTCAATGCTAGCACGGTCTCCTTTAGAGTTGGAATCATGTCCATGGCGTCGGCCACGACTCCGTAATGGGCGACATTGAAGATCGGGGCGTCGGGATCGGAATTGACCGCGACGATCAGCGGCGCGTCTTTCATCCCCTCCAGATGTTCCGGCGCGCCGCTGATACCCAAGGCGAGGTACAATTTGGGTTTTACGTTGAGACCCGACTTCCCCACCTGTCGCGATAGTGGCAACCATCCCTGGTCGATGACCGGACGTGAGCCACACACGGCTCCACCGAGTGAAGCGGCCAGTTCCTCGGCCAGTGCCACGTTTTCCTGCGATTGAATTCCCCGCCCGACCGCCACCAGCACGTCCTGTTGCGTGATGTCCACATCACTCGCATCGGGCTCGATATACGACCGGAGTTTGACCGATGGCTGATCGGCGAATGTCACGGTCTGTGTTTCCACCGGTGGATTCCGGTCGCTTCTCCCCTTGTCGGGGGGGCGCGATCCCGGCCAGAGTCCAATGACCGTCAGATCGCCTCTCGGCGTGACCGTCGCCTCGATCTTGCCGCCATAGAGCACGCAGTCCGCCACGATGTGGCCGTCGGCTGCGCGCAAGTCCTTGCAAAAGTTGACGACCGGCGCGCCCACCTGCTCGCCGAGCAGTGTGCCGGTCCCCAGGCTGACGTTGGTCAGCGGGACGATGACGGTGCGCGGCTTCTGTTGCCGGACGAGCTGCGCGAGGGCGCTGGCCTGCGCCGAAGCACCGGGATCGGCCAGCTCGGTGTGGTCAACGTAGATGACAGAGTCGGCCATGCCGAGCGAGGTGCTCAGATTCTGGACATCGTGTCCCAGAAGCACAGCCTGGAGCTTGACGCCCAACCCATCGGCGACTTCCCGGCCCAACGCGAGCGATTCGAACGTGATCTCCGAGAGCTTCCCGCGCCATTGCTCCGCGACAATCCAGATATTTCCAGACATATCAATTCCTCCTAGAGCAAACCGCGCTCGGTGAAGATGCCGGCCAGCTTCTTCGAAACGTCCTCTGGCTCGCCGTCGAGCATTTGGGCATGGCCCGAGACAACGGGTTTTCGCATGTGCGAGACGTCCAACAGCGGTTGCCCGCCATCCGCCATCGTGGGCACGCCGATGGATTCAATCTTGCTGGTCTTCATCGCTGCCCGCACTTTTGCCACCGGTACATACCGTGGCGGCTTTTCGGCGGCCTGAATCCCCAGCACTGCGGGCAGGGGCACATCGAATTCACCACGCACACCGCCGGCAAACTCGCGGATTGCAGTGACCGACTTGCCCGTAGCATCCGGGGTCACCTTGGTGACGATGGCGAGATAAGGCAATCCCAGACGGTGGGAAAGTATCGGTGCGACCAAGGCATCGAGATCGTCGATGGCCTGCACCCCCGTCAGAACAATGTCGAACGGCTGCAGGTCTTTTTCATTGCGGATGATCTCGGCGAACATTCCGGCGGCGGCGCGTGTGGTTACTCCCCCATCACCGCCTTCGATCTTCATCACCCGGTCGGCACCCTTGGCGACAGCGGAAAAGAGCACGTCATCCACGTCGGGAGCATCGAGCGCGAGCACCGTGACCTTGCCGCCCTTGCGCTCTTTGAGAATCAGAGCCTGTTCCAGCGCATGATCGTCGGACTCGTTGACAATCATGCGCAAGTACTCGGTATCGAGCGTCCGGCCGTCGGGGGCGATTTCCAGCTCCTCCACGACGTCGGGTACCATCCGTAACAGGACGAGGATGTTCATATGATCATACCTCCATCGCTTCTGCCAGCAATTCGGTCACATCGCGGACCGCGATCTTCGAGTCGCAGCCCAAGACCTTGAATGCATCTTCAAAACGCGACAGCTCGTACGGACACGACACGGCCAGTACATCTGCGCCGGTGGCGGCGGCTTCACGCGCCCGCCGCTCGGAGAGCCGCTCGTACCCTTTGGCCTTGTAGTAGGTATCGAGCCACATGCCGCCCCCGCCGCCGCCGCAGCAAATGGCGCTGATGCGATTGTGGGGCATCTCCACGAGCCTCACGCCAGGGATGGCACTGAGCAGGGTGCGCGGTTCTTCGTAGAATCCGTTGTGGCGTCCCAGCGCGCAGGCATCGTGATAGGTGATCTTGTAGTTCAATTTCTTCCGCATGAGAGGCCGCAGTGAATCCAGTTGATGAGCCAGGAAGGGAGTCGTGTGCTCGACCGGATAATTGAAGCCGG
>JAKAKI010000067.1 GCA_021813505.1 bacterium
GGATCCAAGCCTCCAGCACGAGCCGATGATCAGAAGAAATCGAGAGGGCCGACGCCGAATTCCACATGACCCCAACATGGGGTCGCTCTCACCTATTGTCAAGACATTTCTGAGACAGTACACTAGAGTGTACGGGTGCGCCCGGCGCGGCCCCAGTGATGGGTTATGGCTCCGACAATCACGCCGGAGACCAGCGCCGGAAGAATGATGGGCACGAATTCCTGTGCCGGGATCGCGGTCAGCAGGCTAACCCCGACATAGACAATGGCGCCGCGCAGAATCCCGGTGCGCAGCGAGACGCCCGCGCGATTGGCGAAGCCGGTCAGAAGTCCCGCCAGTGCGCCCCGAGCGATCGCGCCGAAGAGGTAGAACCACAGGTTTTCGGGCATGGAGGAGAAAAGCAGTTCCAGGCCGAACTCGGGTACCGCCACCAGCGGCCCGATACAAAATCCCAACCACCACTTTCTCACGTTCCTGTCTCCTGCCTTTCTGCCGGGATTGCGCCACCTGGCCGGCCCGCCATAATCCGACGGTCGCCGGTTCCGCAGCCGGGTCGTACATTACACTTTGATGTCCCAATGGCCAAGGTTTTTTCCCGTCGGGAGTGATTGCGGGGGGCATCTCAGGCTGAGAAGGCCAGATCGAGGACAGAGCCTGTCTCGTCGCCGTCAAGACCGCTGCCACTGCGCCGTGCCGGACGGGAAACATAGTTCATCCTGCCATCGCGGCGAATTCCCGCGAATTTGCGCCTGGCAATCCCGGATTCGGCGTATTTCCGGCGAAGCGAAAGGGGCGCCAGAAAGACGCCCCTCGTTCAGTTCGGTTCGCGGATTCCACCCTACGGACAATTCGTCGGGTACGGGCTGCAGGCGCAGGGATCGCAGGGTGCCGGACCGCTGTTGAACAGGTAATCGTTAAGGTAGATGACATCGAAAACGTCATCGCCGCCATCGCAGTTCACGTCCCCGCGATCAACATGCGGGCAGCCTTGATCGGTGGGCGGAATCGGTACGGACGTGAATGAGCGAATGGTGGAAACGCTACGGAACTCGCCCCATCAATTCTGGTACTATAATAATGGGATCACCGCACTGTGCTCTTCGATCCAGAAGAAGATGGTTGGGGGAAGCAGCCGCGATACGGGCATTTTCGAGTGCCGTGGGGTCACAATCGTGAATGGCGCTCAAACGGTTGGAGCGGCCGCCACAGCATTCTCTCAGGACCATCGATCAGTTGAGAACGCGCGGATCCTTCTGAGGCTGATCTCACTTGACCAGTGTCCACCTGAATTTGCAATCAGTGTTACCCGTTCGACAAATACCCAAAATCGAATCGAACTGAGGGATTTTGTGTCGCTTGACGAACAGCAGCAGCGGTTGCAGACGGAACTCCAATTGGACGATGTCCGGTACGTTTACAAATCGGGAGACTCTATCGCGAGTACCGATAACGGCTTTGACCTGGACGAGGCAACGGTTGCCCTGGCGTGCGCTCATCAGGACGTCGCACTTTCTGTCCAGGCGAAGCGTGAGATAGGCAAACTCTGGGAAGATACAAGTAAGCAGCCGTATCGGACGCACTTCAATCAAGCCCTGTCAGGCCGAAGACTCTGGCGACTCGTACAAATCCAACGCCGCGTCGATTCCCAGCTAAGACTTCTTGGGCCAAAAGAAATCGGGGCGAGATCGAATGATACTGGTTCATGGGAATAGGCTCATTGCACATCAGGTATTTCAGCTGTTTGATCTGCGATCATTCAATAAACCGGATGTCGACATGACGCCGCTTATCGAATCGGCAGAGGCACTTACGACAAGGGTCGCGGGTGAAGTGCCTCCCATGGTGGACAAGCTCTACCCCGAATCCTATCTGGCGAGTCTTTTCAAAAACCTTACCAAGTGCAAGGCTATTGATCAAACGCTGATTGAGTCGCGTTCGGGCGCTGAAGAAGATAGCCAACTTGAGTTCGGAGTCTGAGTCCGCACAAATAGTACTGAACAGTTTTGCGGCGCCAGTTGGCGTCGCATTGGTGTCTTAGGCGGCGACTTGCGAAGTGCCTGGTGGCTGAGCCGATTGATTGTGCTGCCCGTGTTCAACGAGATCTTTACCTTGGAGACAGCCGCTGCTTGAGTACATTGTACTGTTGTCCAGAATCGAGCACTGTGTCCAGCCGCCACGATCAGAAGGAGTAGGCGAATGAGGATCTCTGAAACAGAGGGCGATGTCCTGGAAGAATGGAGGCAGCGGTGCGTGAGACATAGTCAAACTTTTGTCGAGGATGGCATCGTTCAAGAAAGCCTCTTCTTGAAGATGAATTTACCGCTCGTATTTGTTCTCAAGGAAGCCAATGATCCACCTACTTGTGACCTGAAGGAATTCCTACGGGGTGGTGCCTGTGGGAAAACATGGAACAATGTGACCCGCTGGGCAATCGGCCTGCAGCGGTTGCAAGAGGAAGTCTCGTGGTCAGATCTTCAAACGATTGACCAGGACATGCGAGCAAGGACGCTCAGTTCGATTTGTGTGATGAACCTGAAGAAGTGGCCCGGAAAAGGCTCGACTGTGATGGGGGAATTGAGATGTGCGGTGGACCGGGACAGCGACTTGCTTCGCAAGCAGTTCCGGCTCTACGGCAACCGTTATGACGTCCGAATCGCCGTCTGTTGCGGCGTAGGTGTCGCGGACGGTCTGGCCAAAGCGCTGGAGATCGGTGATCCCTCGAAATGGCGCAAGACGGCTACCGGCGTTCCATTCTCTGAACACGACGCAGGTCACTACCTCGTTGCGTTCTCACATCCCCAAGCATCGATAGACGCTCATGCACGCTACAACAACCTGGTCAACGCTTATCGAGAGATACTCAAGCGCTGACCGCCCGCCTCAGCCGGTCATCGCTTACTCTGGCGTAGATCTCTGTGGTAGTGATCTGCCTATGCCCCAGCGCCCTCTGCACCAGGTACAGGTCTCCAGTTTTCTGGTACAGCCGGGTGGCAAACGTATGCCTCAATGAATGGACCGAGAACGGCCGCGTGATCCCGGCCTGCCTGAGCCACCGGGCGAAGTTCAGCTGAATCTGCCGTCCGCCGAGGCGAAGGCCGGACTTCGACCGAATCAGCGGCACGTTGGCCCCACGTTTGGCTTCAGTGGCGCTTTCACGGAGGTAGTCGGCCAACATGGCGCACAGCCCAGGAATTAGGAACACCCGCTCCTGGGCGCCACCCTTGGCCCGGATCTGTAGGGTGCCGGTCTGGAGATCGATGTCCCCCCCCATTCAGCCCCACCAGCGACCCCAGCCGGATGCCGGTGCCGAGGAGAATCTCAAAGATCAGCCGGTCTCGGGCGGTGAATTGGCCCTTGTTCTCGGCCAGAACCGCCCGTAGCCGCCGAATCTCGTCGTCAGTCAGCGTCGACGGCTCCTTGGCCGTGGCAGGTGACGACCGGATCAGCCGGGCCGGGTTGTCCTTGATCCACCCAGATTCCACGCAGAATTGGAAGAATGACCGCAGTGCCGACTTGGTGCGGTTTATGGTGATGGGCTTGCGGGGCTGGCCGTCAGGGGTTCGTAGCACCCGGTCGCTGATCAAAAACCTTGCCAGATCGTCTGGTTTGATCGCAGAAAGTTGAATATTCTCGCCCAACCAGCGGGCGAAAGCCGCCAGATCCCGGGCGTAGGCCTTCTGTGTGTGGACAGAACATCCGTTGGCCGCCATTTGGCGGGTGAAGTGGGTCGTCGCTATCGTCAGATTCATCTCGCACCTCTCAAGTCATGCGGATTACGCGAAGTTGGGGAATGTGATGGCGGTCGCGAGAACTATGAGCAGTTTCTCATCTAACCCGTCTACCAAATCATGCGCATCCGTGGTGTGATGACTTCCTCGAAGACCGCGAACAGATAGAGGCCGCCTTGCTGTCCCTGGTGCCGGGATCGCCGCAACTGCTAACGTGTGTGGGGCTGTCTGCTTAATTGGTTGATGACCATAAGTAGAAGTCAGACGCAGCCACTGCCGCTGGTCGCTTCGCTCGAACAATCGCTCACAAGAATCGCAGTCGGTGGGTCCTGGTGACGACAGATCGGGCCCATTTCATGCGATTTCACTTGAGATTGAACGCATCATGACTTATCTTTCAGCAAGAGAGTGATTAGGATCACCGTTCTATGAGTCTCAATCAAGATCAAGACCTCACCGCAATCGTGAGTCTATGTCAGCAGGGTGATCAACAGGCTTGGGAAGAGCTTCTTGACCTGCTCACGCCCATAATTCTGGCAATCTGCAGGCACGCGGGTCTACCCGCGGATGAGAGTCTTGATGTATTTGGACAAGTGTGCCACGTGCTGCTTACAGACATCTGCCGGTTGCGGTCCAAAGAGAAAGTGCTATTTTTCGCCGCGAAGGTCACTCATAACGAGATCTTCCATCTGCGTCGGCGAGTTCGCAGAGCGCAGGTGCTCGAACGAGAATTCGCCGTCGATCAAGCACAATTCACTGATAAAACTCCCGAGACAAGATACGTTCTTGAAAAGCGCGCAGAGGCACTGCTGGAGGCTCTCTCGAAGCTCCCCAATAGGGAGCACCACCTAATTAGAGCGCTGTTCCTCGATCCGCTTGAGCCGAGTTACGCGGAAATCTCTGAGTCTCTGAAGATCCCGGTCTCTTCAATTGGCCCGACTCGGGCAAGGAGCCTGGCCAAGCTTCGCGATATCTTAGCTGAGAGTGACTTTGACAGATAGGCAAGAGATCTGGTGAGCGTAGTCGACATGGAGGGCTATGAGAAGCTGGGAAAATACTGTTGAGTTGCTGTGGCGTTATTGCTGCGAGAGTGTAACCGCCGAGGAAGTTCGCGAGGTAGAGTCTCTCTTTGAATCCCATCGAGGTAGTCAGGAAATGGCGCGTTTCCTGAAGGAATTCCGCCGCGACAGTGGTCACCCGAACTCACAAAAGCTCTCGTCCGCCGCGTCCCGGCTTGCACGCGACGCCATCCGCGCATTCCTCGCAGGCGCCGGGGAAGAAGCACCCCACCGCGGTATCCCTGTGTTCGATTCCGCTCTCCTGCCGGCACCCGAAGGCGCGAGGCCGTCAGGTCTCGATTGCCGCCGTTTGAGATACAAGATGAACGAATGGGAGGTCGATCTCGCAAGTTATCCGCTGACACCAGATTCTGCAGAGTTAATGGGATTTGTCTCCGGGCCTCTCGTCGGCGGAAGGTTGAAAGTGCGTCTTCACAACGACCACAGCGATTTCTGTGTCGAAGCACTTGCTGATCGTTCCTTTCGCCTGCAGCGAGTCCCCGTGGCGAAGTACCGCCTCCTGATCTCTGACGGCGATGATCCAATCGGTCTGATCGAAGTCGAACTATGACCAACTACCAGGACGTCCTAAAGCTGAAAACGACGGCTGCTGCCCGCTCATTCATTGCGACAAGGTTTAACAGCGATCCGGCGGCGGCGGCACAATCGTTCGATGCCGAGCTTAGACAGTTGCTACAGTCTGACCTCCAGAGGGCCAGGAGATTCGTGCGGGCCGCAAAGAAGTGCTTTGGCGCATTGCCTCACGAGTACTGGGCCCGGTGGCAGGCTATGGATGCTCGCCAGTGCCAATACGCTGGACGCCATCAACTCGCACGCCAGCGATACTTGCTGGCGGCTGAGTCTTTCCGGCGCCACCGTAACGCCGAATTCGTCGCCAAAGTGGAGCGGGCATTGACAGAAGTGTGCATGTATCTGGGCCAGTATGACGAGGCCCTTATTTCTGGCCGGCGGTCGTTGCGCTATTTTGTTGCAAATGGCAAGAGCACCGAAGCTGCACAAACTTTGACCAACATCGGCAACGTCTACCACCGGATGGACAACAACCGGATGGCGCTTCGATACTACGACCACGCCCGCGATATCTTCCGGTCGGAACGAGGAATCCCGCTGGCGATTGTGGACTATAATCGTGCGAACATCATGCTGAACCTGAATCAGTTGCGGGAGGCCGAGGCGCTCTATCGCGAAGTCGCCGGCGTATACACTTCACATGGGATGACGATTGCCGCGAACCTGGCGAAGTCATCGATCGCATACCTATACCTGCTCGAAGATCGGTACCCGGAGTCCCTGAAACTGATCGAGGAGGCTGTCGATGCTCTTCGTGACTCTGATGATGTCAGATCGCGATTAATGGCTCAACTGGACCTGATGGAAATCCATCTTCGAATTAATCAGTATATCACTACGATTACGATCGGCGAGGAGATCATACCCTCGTTCAAGTCCCGTCGTATGCGCTATGAAGAGGCAAAGGCGCGTGTTTTTCTCGCCATGGCCAAACAGGCGCTCGGCGACTACCGACAGGCGGAGCCGGAATTGAACCGCGCGGCCCGCCTATTCAAGCTTGAGTCGAACCACTTGTGGAGTGGCATGGTCCGGCTTGCCAGGGGCAGGCTATGCTTTCTCGAAGGTGATTACTCGACGGCCGCCAGGCTTGCGGCCTCAGCGCTCAGACTCTTTTATAGCAGCAAGGATGAACGGCGGGCTCTAGACGCCAGGATCTCGTGGATCGAATCGCGTCTGAAAGTACTTCCGACGAAAGCGCTGCTTCGGGAAGCGGACATCCTATTGCACAAAGGCCTGACTCATCGCCAGCGATATGATCTAAACCGCGTGCTCGGTGAGTTTCATTCCGGCCGTAAGGATTACGCCACCGCCCTGTCATACCTCTCCAGAGCAGTGGCGTCGGTTGAGAAGATCATGTCGCGACTGTACCCGGATGAGCTCGGGGACTTCTTCTTCGCTGACAAAGCGCGGGGGTACTCACTCTTGATTGAATGCCTATTGAAACAAGGCCGCACGCGAAACGCATTGGATGCCAGCCTGACACGAGCCGCCGTGATCAACCACCGCGGGCTTGCCACACCCCGTTTACATCGCGAGGTACCGGAGAATTTGATTGCGGAGATGGAACAGTTGCGATCGTCATTGAACGCTCTTTATCAGTTCCCAAGTGTCCCGGGACGGGCTCTTCCGCAGGTCCGCAGCGCTTCTGCGGTGGAGAAAAAAGTCTGGTTGGTGGAACAAAGAATCCGGACACATTCCCCTCCAGGGTATACTGAGTGGCCCCGGCTCAGAGAGTACAAGAATCACTGGCAGAAGTATCTCCGACCGCACGAGACTCTCGTAAACTTCGTGGACACCGAGGCGTTCATTGGTGCGTTCATCGCTACTTCAGAAAGAGCAGATCTGGTACCATTAGAGATTACCCGTGCCGAATTGCGCGAGACGCTCCGCAAGCTCAGTTTCTTATTTGAGACAACCATACTCGGACCGCGCGTTCCCCCAGAAGCCGAGCAAAGTATCGACGAAAAGCTCACGCTGCTGTTTGAGAAGCTCCTGGAGCCGCTCCTAACCCGACTTGTCAATCGACGGGCAATCTTCATTCTGGATGGTATCTTTGAGCAAGTGCCGTTCGGGGCTCTCCGGGATTCTCTCGGGGGCTTCGCCAAAGACACGCTCGACTTTCATACTGTTGTGAACCCGAGCGATATCGCCAATGATCCCATGGCGCTGGCATGTCTTCATGATCGCCGAAGTGCCGTCTTTGCCATCCCTACCTCCGAACTGCAATCCATCGAGCAGGAGGGACGGGACATCTCTGGAGGCTTTGAAAACGTCCACCTCTATCTTGGCGCCGAAGCCACCTCAGCAGCCCTGCGGGAAGAGCTAACCAAGGCCAACGGATTTGTGCATGTTGCCGCGCATGCATCACATTCCTCGGAGAATCCGCTATTCTCAAAATTGATGATTGGGGATGGTCCGTTTTATCCATTCGACTTGTCTGGCATTGGTATTAAGGCAATGCTTGTTACTCTTTCCGGGTGCCAGACTGCACTCCCTGGGTTTTTCCATGGTACTGCACTGAGCCTCGCAAAGGCGTTCTATCGGGCGGGCAGTCGGTATGTGATTGCGTCTCTCTGGCCCGTAAAGGATCAGGTAGCCAGAGTATTCATGGTAAGCTTTTACGATGCCTTGCGCGACTGCGGCAATGTCACATTGGCTTACAGGCGTTCCGTCGATTCCCTGCATGGATTGACCGGAGCCCCTGCATCCTGGGGATCTTTCGTTTTGCTTGGTAGATGAGGAGAAGAATGATGTTTGGCAAAAGCAGAATTGCGATGAGAACCTTGCTGGTAATCGTCTTCGTTGCCTTGTCCACTGGCAATAGTATCGCTGGCTCTGTTCCAGGCCAAGCGGTGGTTTCGGTTGCGGTGGGCACGGATGTGAGACAACTGGCAAACGATTTTTCGGTCGGCATAATCGACAGCATACCAAACCGTCAGGTATATCTACTTAGATTTTCCGACACGCTGAATGCAAACAACGTGGTTCAATCCCTCGACGCTGACAGTCGGGTCGACGGCGCGTCGCTCAATGTGCTGTACGCCTTGCCGCGGGGAGGGCAGGTGTCAATAGGATTTCCTGACAATGGGCTCTCGGTTTTTGCGGCTCAGGCGACGCCAAGCAAGTTTTATGAGCAGCAGACCACATTGCGAGTCGGGCTCGACTCGGCGCACCTGTTCTCCACTGGGGCAGGAGTAACTGTAGCGGTGATCGATAACGGACTCGACTTATCTCATCCATTGTTTGGAACGGTCACGGTCTGCCCAGCGCCAAACTTTCTTGCGTTGGCCGATGCCTCTGCATCTGACAGCGGCGCAATGTATGGCCATGGGACCCTTCTTGGCGGTTTGATTCTGCTGGCTGCGCCGAATTGTGCGCTCATGCCGCTCACAGCATTTGACGGAAATGGGATTGGCAACGAATTTGCTATCGCGCGCGCGATCTACTGGGCGATCGACCACAAGGCGCGGGTAGTCAACATGAGTTTTAGCGCACCTTTCGTTACCGCACTGCTCCAGCAGGCAATTAAGGACGCCGCCATTGCGGGACTTCTTCTCGTCGCCGCTGTCGGCAACGATGCAAGCCAAGCTCTTCAGTATCCGGCAGCCTACCCCGGCGTGATCGCAGTCTCAGCGATTGATAGCACCGAATCGATTGCCTCCTTCTCGAACTCCGGGCCGTTTGTCGACCTTTGTGCCCCTGGCGTGAATCTCTATTCTAGTTGGGCGGGACCCTACAGATGGGGAACTTGCACCGGCACGTCGTTTTCGACCGCGTTGGTTAGTGGGGCAGCCGCACTGGTGCTGGCCGCGCGGCCTGATCTCTCCGCGCCAGGAGCTTCCGATGACCTGCTCCGATCTGCTCGTCCAAAGCTGAAATGGGGGACAATCCGGGCGATCAGCCCGCTTTATGGCTACGGCGCCCTCGATGCATTTTGTGCAGTCCACTCAGTCCGTCGGGGCGATCTTGATAATTCCGGTCGCTTGGATGTGCTTGATTTAGTCGCCCTGCAGAATATCGTTTTCACTCAAAACGCCGAACAGAGCGCAGGGGCCGCGAATAACGAGATTTCGGCGAAAGTGCGCATTCTGGCCGATGTTAACTGCGATGGCAGGGTCGATGAAGCTGACGTTGCCATGATGACGACGATCCTCTATCAAAACGTGTTACTGAGCATACCTTGCCGCTGATGCGCCCCGTGCGTGCCTGGTGACATTGCGCGCCTCTCTTCATTGACTTGTAATTACTCGCGCCTTTTTGGGCAAGTGAGGTATCATTTGCCCGTTCAGAATACCCTTAAGAACAGGTAGGTTGCCCGCTTGCTGTGCGGTATGGGCATCCTTCACTGTTAGCATGCTAAGAATTGCTTCTCAATCACCTTGGCAAGCCTGAGGGGGAAGCAGCATGAGCGGGTATAGGCGGTTCTGTAGGGTGCACTCATTCTCATCACCGATCAGTCAGGATCTATGACAGCGGA
Organism: bacterium; assembly: GCA_021813505.1. Classification (GTDB taxonomy): domain Bacteria; phylum Zixibacteria; class MSB-5A5; order WJJR01; family WJJR01; genus JACRMA01. The sequence goes on from JAKAKI010000067.1 coordinate 9,855, forward strand.
AGTGCTTGCCACCAACAAGCGTGGGCATCTAATGGACCTTGTAGTGCAACTGCCTTTCTTGTCAAAGGTTCACGCTTCGATCAATACACTCGATTTGTCTATTCTATGGCTATGAAAAGTGGGAGGCCACACGGGTGCCCCCGAACTCACCCTTCACTTGCAGGAGGTATGAATGAAACGGTTCTTGCTCTTGTCGTTGCTGGCCGGAGTCGTCGTGGCAGGGCTGATCGCGGGTTGCAGCGACCAGTCCTCCGAGATCACCGCGCCAGTTCAGCAGCAATTCACCGGCCGAGCCCCGCTGCTCGCTAAGGTTCCGGGGGGAGAGTATGTCCCCGGGTCTTACATCGTTGTGTTCAAGGAATCGGTTGCCGATGTCGATGGCGAGGTCGATCAGGTTGGCCAGCAACTCGGCATCACCGCTGATTATCGTTACAAGTACTCGATCAAGGGATTCGCAGGCAAGCTGTCTCCGGTCGAAGTTGAGGCACTGCGGAATAACCCAAGCGTCGCCTACATCGAGCAGAATCAGATGGCGCACATGGACGCCACCCAGGCCAATCCCCCATCTTGGGGATTGGATCGAATCGACCAACGCGCTCTCCCGTTGGACGCTACTTATGTCTACAACCAAACCGGTGCTGGCGTGGATGTTTACTGCATCGATACGGGTATCCGTTTCACACACACCGATTTTAGCGGCCGGGCGGTTACTGGCTACGATGCCATTACACCGGGCGGTACGGCGGCAGATGGCAACGGGCACGGCACACACACTGCAGGCACCATCGGCGGTGCCGCCTATGGCGTTGCCAAGGGTGTGCGCTTGATTGCGGTTCGTGTGCTCGATAACAGTGGCTCGGGGACGTATGCTCAGGTGATCGCCGGGATCGATTGGGTGACAGGCGACCACACCACGCGTCCGGCTGTTGCCAACATGTCCCTTGGCGGACCGGTCGATGCAACGCTCGATGCCGCTGTCAGGCGCTCGATTGCCGATGGGGTAACCTATTGCGTTTCGGCCGGCAATTCTGCCGTGAATGCCTCGACTCAATCGCCGGCTGATGTCGCCGAAGCGATCACGGTAGGCGCGACCGACAACACCGACGCATTTGCCTATTTCTCGAATTTCGGGAGCGGTGTTGACATTCAGGCTCCCGGCGTCGATATCACTTCCGACTACTTCACCTCGAACACCGCGACGGCCGTCCTCTCCGGCACTTCGATGTCTTCGCCCCACGTTGCAGGTGCGGCGGCCCTTTATCTTCAAGTAAATCCAACAGCGACACCGGCGGCTGTGCAGTCCGCGATAGTCGCCAATGCCACCGCTAATGCGCTAACGGGTGTTCCGTCAGGAACGCCAAATAGGCTCCTTTATTCGCTTTCGGGTGCTCCACCACCGCCGCCGGCAGCACCCGTGCTCAGTGCCCCGTTGAATGGTGCCACTGGCGTGGCAGTCCCTACTACGCTCTCATGGGCTGTGTCGACTGGAGCGACTTCGTATACCGCTCAAGTCTCGACCAGTTCCGCCTTCACGACGTTCGCGTATAACGTATCCGGCATCACGACGACTTCAACAAGTGTTTCCGGGCTTGCTGCCAACACGGTCTACTACTGGCGGGTTAGCGCAACCAACGCAGGTGGCACGAGCTCTTTCTCCGCAAGTTGGAGTTTCACGACCGCTAACGTGGCACCACCGCCACCGCCGCCGGCGCCCGTACTCAGTTCTCCCGCGAACGCAGCAACGGGCGTAGCGGTGCCAACGACTCTTTCATGGGCGGCATCATCCGGCGCGACCTCGTACACCGCTCAGGTCTCGACCAGCTCCGCCTTCACAACGTTCGCGTATAACGTGTCTGGTATCACGACCACATCAACAAGCGTCTCTGGACTTGCCGCCAGCACGGTCTACTATTGGCGGGTAAGTGCGACGAACGCTGGCGGCACGAGCGCTTTCTCTGCCAGTCGGAGTTTCACGACGGCGACATCGGGCGACGAGGAGGGTCAGCATTAACGTACTGAATCGTTGTGAACACGCGCTTGCGCTAATCTAAGCAACCGTGTTCAATCATCAGAGAGGGCGTTTTCGCAAGAGGACGCCCTCTGCTTGTCTCCGTCCAGCGACCATCTTACTTCCATACACCAATTCTTGTGTCATGTGTAGGGTACTGGAGCGTCCGATCTGCTTAACGACGCGCGATGGCATGTTCTCTGGAGATCAGAATTGAATGGCTCTTTCAATTGGCAACTTGACGATGATTGTGGAGCCTTCACCCAACCGGCTGCTCACAGTAATCTCCCCGTGGTGTAACGACACCAATTGGTCGGCAATTGCCAGCCCCAGCCCGCTCCCGGAGTCATCTGCCCTCGACGTCGCTGCACGGTAGAACCTCTTAAAAATATTGGGCAGGTCCGCGGCGGCAATACCGGAGCCGTGATCCTCAATTGACACAAGAGCCAGGTTGGGCCGGGTATTGCCGACGCGCAGTGAGACAGGTATGACACTTCCTGCGGATGAATACTTGATGGCATTGTCCAGGAGATTGACAAACGTTCTCTTGAGTTTTTCATGATCGGCTTTGATTTCGACCGGCTGCTTCACCTGAAACCGTATTCGGATCTGCTTTTTGGCAGCCAGCGGAGCGACAAGCTGAATACTCTCTGCCACAAGCTCATCGAGACGAATCGTTTGAAGGTTGAGCTGCAGCGCCGAGGCGTCGAGCCTTGCTAACAGCAGAAGCCCTTCCACGAGATTCGCAAGCCGGTCAATCTCGGAGAGCATTGTCTCCAGGCTTGTCTTGGTCAATTCGTCCTTGGTGTTCCGGACAGAATACTCGAGTTCACTGGAGATGACCGTCAGTGGCGTTCGGATTTCGTGGGATGCATCCGCCACAAATTGCCGCTGACTCTTGAACGCATCACCGATCCGTGCAATCATAGAATTGAGTGTCTCGCCAAGTTTTCTAATCTCGTCCGCCGTCCCTGGGAGCGTCAGCCGCTGGTCGAGGTTGTTCGCAGTAATCCTTCCTGCCGTTTCAATCATGGCCGTCATGGGGCGAAACGCCATCGTCACAATCCAGTACACGGCAAGAGCCGTCAGCAGCAATACACACGGAATCGTAACCAGGAAAAGAATCCACAAATGGCGCAGACTGGCGGCGATTCCGTCCATGGGCGCGGCGATTTCCAAAGCACCTTGCGGTTTGTCATTCACTTCAACAGGTACCCAGAGACCGCGGAATCGCCTGTGACCGGCCTCGAGCTTGGTTTTAAGAGTATGGCCTGCGAGTGCTGCCGTGAGAAACTCGGCCGGCTGTCCCCCGAGCAGTGAATCGGCAATCACAACCACCCCGAGTGAATCAAAGAGTTGCAGCCGCACCTCATCGAGACCGTCAGTATATATGGATCGCAGCTCCCCCATCTCGGGTCTCACGAGGTCGTCGGACTCAACATCGAGTTCGGCCTGAATCTTGGTGGCATGATTCTCAAGACGCGCATCGAGCTGGGCGATTTCCCCATTGCGGGCACTCCGATAGATCAGGTGCGCAAAACCAATGAGCATCACGGCGAAGAACAGGGTCACCGCCAGGATGATTCTGGCCTTGATTGTCAACTTAACCACGACGGCCAACTATGGTTCGTCTTCGGCAAAGATGTATCCCGCTCCTCGCACCGTGTGTATGAGAGGCGTTTCAAATCCTTTGTCGATCTTCTGCCTCAGGAACCTCACAAAGGACTCAATAACATTGCTCCGCGGTTCGAAGTTCATGTCCCAAAGGTGCTCGGAGATCATCTCGCGGGATATAATCCGTCCGGCATTCATGACAAACAACTCAAGCAGCGCAAACTCCTTGGAAGTCAATGAAATCTCGCGTCCATTTCGGGATGCCTTGTGAGTATTCAGGTCAAGCCGAAGCCCGAATTTCTCGACGACAGCTGTGCGGACAGCGGTCGACCGGCGGACCAGCGAACGAATGCGGGCGAGTAACTCACCGAAGTGAAATGGCTTGGGGAGATAATCATCGGCTCCGGCATCGAGCCCCTTGATCCGATCAGCGACATCATCGAGAGCTGTCAGCATCAGAATTGGCGTCCTAACACCTTGGTGTCTGATGTTCTGACAGGTGGTCCAACCATCCTGTTGTGGCAAAAGGACATCGAGGATGATGATGTCATTGTCATTAATCTTCGCCATCGCCTCGCCCGACATGCCATCGTAAGCCACATCGACCGCGAAGCCCTCTGCCCTGAGGCTTTTGGAGACGGTGGCGGCAGTACGCCGGTCGTCCTCAATCAGGAGTATCCTCATCTCCACGGCTCCGACTCTGACAATACCATGCCAATATGATAATCAGATGAAGGCCCGCCGGGTTGTACAATCCTTCTCTACGGGGCAACGATTTAAATGACTGTGCGCCTCCGGCCGTGGCCATTTTCATGTGGGTTTCATCTTGCTGGCGTATGAGGGGTAGGGTGGAGGCGAGTCTCCACAAGCAAAGCTGAGTTCATCCAATTTCGGAAGGAGAGCGGGATGACACACTTTAATAGACTCGTTGCCGTGACCGCAATGGTCGCGATGGCCGTCGCAGGCACAACGAATCTGAGTTTCGCGATCGAAAAGACTGTGAGGAATGAAGCGAAAAAGCCAAATGCGGTGGATCTGCCGCCCGCCGTGCTGGCGGCATTCCATAAGACCTACCCCAAGAGCAAGGTCACCAAAGCAGACAAGGAAACGAAAGACAGTACCGTCTACTATGAGATCGAGAGTGTAGATGGCAAGATGAAACGGAACATCCTGTATTTGCCCGATGGCGCGGTCTATGAAGTCGAGGAAGCAGTCCCGGCAAGTTCGCTGCCGAGAGAAATCCTGGCTCGCCTGTCGGCAGACAATCCAAAGGCAAGGGTCGAGCGTGCAGAAAGAATCACTCGTGGGACCGTCATCGAATACGAGGTCGGACTTGAGGCGGGCGAAGACAAGAGCGAAGTCGTTCTCGATGCCACCGGCAAGATTCTCAAGAGCGAGAAGCTTTCAGGAAAAGAGGAGGATGAAAGCGGAGAGGAGAGCGATTAGCCCCGATTACCTCCGCTTTGGGTGTCTGCTGGGCAGCAAGTCACACCAGCCGCCGCCTCGGGGGCTCGCAAACCGTCGCGCGGGCCTCCGCGCCGGTGCGATCTTCCTTTGTTTGCTCATTGCCGTATCATCGGCATCGCGTGGCGAATCCCGTGATACCCTGTCGTTGAACAACTGCGTTGATCGTGCGGAGCAGTGTAGTCTGAGGCTGAAAGAAGCTGACGACGCAATGCGAAAGGCGAAGCTGGCACATGCAGAATTGACCACGTCTGGCTTACCCTCCTTCGTGATTGGTTCCGGTGCCAGCTTTGCGCCTGCTTCGCGACATTTCGGCTACGATCCGGCCATGTCCAATGAGGGACAACTCAACGGTCAGGTGTTCGTCGCGCAATCCTTGTATGACGGCGGCTCTCGGAGGCTCCGATCAAAGCAACTTGGACTGGAGTTCGAGCGGTTGGCTGCTGCAAGGCGTGCCTTGGAACGGGACCTGCGGTACAACGTCGAGCAGGGCTTTATCGAGGGTCTGCGCGCGCAGGAAGAAATCAAAGTGCAGAGGGAAAACACGCAGAGAATGGCAGACTACTTCGGTATTGTGTCTCGATTGGCGAGTGGCGGCGCTGCCAGTCCGACGGACGTGATGAAGACACAGATTGAACTTGTGCGCGACTCCTTATCACTTCAGAAGGCGGAAGAATCGGCCACGGTAGCGAAATACGAACTTGCCGAATTGATGGGGGCGCCCGGGGATACGAGTTTTGAGCTTCACGGTCCGCTGGCCGGTTTGATCGCGTTCCCCCCCGCCGACACGGGGGGGGATGGCGGTGCCGACACGGCCTCCAATCTTGACACCCGGATCTCAGAGATCACCAGTCGCGCCAGCCTGATCGACATTGATCTGTCGAAGCGGGAGCGTCGCCCCGTGATTGCCCTCTTCGCTGATGCCGGTCTCCTCACGTCAGTTTCAAACCTCCGGATTCCCCGCGCTGATCGCGCGAGCATGATTGGATACTCGGCAGGTGTGACACTTCAGATGCCGCTATTTGGATGGGGGGCAAACAAGATGCGCACGCAGCAGCGGCAGATAGTGAGTGACTCGCTACGACTCGAGACCCGCCTGCTCGGCAGAGCGGCGGCCCTGGAAATACGACGGACCAAGGTGCAGTTGGCTAACTTGAAGAAACGACTGGATTCGATTCGGGCCAACATTCAGGTCGCGAAAGACAACTATCTGCTCACGAAAGCCAAGTTCTCTTCCGGCACCTCGCTGTCCCTGGAGGTGGTAGATGCGCATCAGCTCCTGAGTGAGGCAAAGCTCGCGGAACTGGAGGCGCTCGCGGAGGAGGAATCGCTTGCGTCGACGCTTGAACGACTTACCAGTCGGTAGACAGCAGCGGAGATCAAGATGAAATCGGTGAAGGAATTCATTGGGTTGCTGCTCCTTGTTGCCGGCATTGCCGGATGCTCCCTTGGTCGCTCCCAGGATGAAGCGGGATCGTCGGCAGCACCGGTCGTGGCTGTCAAAATCGCTCGGGTGAGATCGGCCGATGTCACAGTCGCCGTGACTGCAACAGGGAAGACATATGCGCTCAGGCAAGTGCGTATCCAGCCACCCATTGCCGGCCGGATTCTTTCGATGGAGGTTACCGAAGGATCATTGGTCCAGACGAGGCAGATTATTGCCCGGGTTCGCACCAGGGAATCCGACGCCGCCATCCGTGGTGCGGCAGCAATGCTTCGGATGGCGACCACCGCAGAGCAACGTGCCGAGGCCGAATCCGCGGCGCGTTTGGCAGACTCGATTCAAACTGTGGTCCAGATTCATTCCAGTATTGATGGAGTGGTTTCTGCGCGCGGCGCCACTGAGGGCGAATTGGTCGATGAGAACTCTCAACTGTTCTCCATCCTTGACCTCTCGTCGATCGAGTTCATTGGCGATGTCACGATCGGCGCGTTGGAGGATATTCATCCAGGTCAGCCCGCATGGATCAAGCTCACCGCATTGCCGGAGCGAGAGTTCGCGGCGACGGTGTACGCCATTGACCCCCAGTCCAACGTCCAGAGTCAGACATTTCAGATCCGTCTGCATTTCGCGCACCTTTCCGAGGAGATGAAGCGCCTGCTGAAGACCGGCCTCACCGGGACAGTTACGATTGTCACTGGTACGCATCGCAATGCGCTGCTTGTGCCCAAGGCCGCATTACTGCGAGACGATGAGACGAACACCTACTCCATCGTCGAAATGACCAGGGACTCCCTCGCGAAATCTCTGCCCGTCATGGTGGGAACCGTGAACGATTCCTTGGCAGAGGTCAGTGGTAATGGTCTGCACGAGGGTCTCGACGTCATCATCGCGGGTCACTATGCGCTCGAGGATTCCACAAGGCTCGCCGTCCTCAACGACCGGGTGAAATGACAGCATTCGATCTCGTCAAGAGAAACGCCAAGGCATTCCTCTTCACCGTCGTGGTGCTGGTCATCAGTGGCATTGTTCTCTTCCTGAGGATGCCGGTATCACTGTTTCCGGATATCATCTTCCCGCGCATCGTCATCATTGCCGACAACGGTGAGCAACCGCCGGAACGGATGCTCGCGGAGGTCACGAAGCCACTGGAGGAGGTGGCAAGCGCTACTCCCGGTGTGAGATTCGTTCGATCCAAAACCGGCCGGGGAACCACGGAAATCTCAATCGGTCTCAGCTGGGGCACTGACGTGCCCAAGACTTTGCAGCTTCTCCAGAGTCGCATTGCCAGCAGCAAAGGCGCACTTCCTCCCAGTGCAACCGTGCAGGCAGAGCAGATGAGTGTGGCCGTTTTCCCGATTGCCGGCTACAGTCTTACCTCCGACAAACTCAGCCAGGTTGAACTCCGTGATTTGGCACTTTATCAGATCCGCCCGGCACTGTTACAGGTGGCTGATGTCGCCCGCGTTGAGATCATGGGAGGGGACACACGGGAATTCTCGGTGACGGTGGCGCCTCAGAAGCTGGCAGAATATGGAATCGACGTCCAGCAGGTCGCGGACGCAATCGAGAAGACCAACAAGATCGTTGCATCTGGTCTGGTGGACGACAATTACCGGCTGTATCTGCCGCTTGTCTCAGGATCATTGACAGCTCTCGGAGACATCGATTCGGTCGTGATCGAAGTACGCAATGGAGTGCCGGTTCGTGTGATAGACGTTGCGAATGTGCAGCCGTCAGTCGCGGATCGCCATCTCAGGACCACCGCGAATGGCCGGGAGGCCGTGCTTATCAACATCATCAAACAACCAACAGGGAGTACCGTTCAGATCGGCAAGGATGTCGATGCGGCGATTGCCCGACTTCATCTCCCGTCCAGCCTGCGGTTTGAGAACTGGTACGATCAGTCCCATTTCATCGACAGTGCCATGAGCAGTACCCGCGACAGCATCCTCATCGGGATCATTCTGTCGACGATCATCCTCGTGGTATTTCTGCGGAGCTGGCGCCTGCTGGTGGTCATGGCTCTGGTTGTGCCAGCGACTATTGCCGCCACATTCGCCTGTTTGCATCTTGCTGGCGAGACCATCAACATCATGACCCTGGGGGGAATCGCGGCAGCAGTGGGGTTAATCATCGATGATTCCATCGTGATGATTGAGAACATCTTCACCCACCTCCGGCGCAAACCGCAAGACCGACTACAGGACTCCGACGCTTATGCCCAGGCCACCGATTCCTCGCTCAAAGATCTGCTCCCGGCCATCGTGGGATCAACACTTAGTACCGTTGTCATCAATGTCCCCCTGGCATTTCTGGGCGGAGTCACGGGCGCGTTTTTCAAACCATTGTCTGTGACCATGATCTTCGCACTTCTGATTTCGGCGGTCTTCTCCATCTTTCTTGCTCCTCTGGTCGGATCATTCGTTCTCAGAGATCGCGATGTCCGGCGTGCCGCAGCCTCCCACGATCAGACGTCCCGGCTGGGATGCTTGTTCGGGAAAGCACTGGCCAAGTGCTTGAAGTTTCGGCTCGCGGCGATTCCGATAGCGATTGCCATTATGGGTCTGACATTTGTGCTGTATCAGCACGTCGGCACGGGTTTCATGCCTGACATGGATGAAGGAACCTTTGTGCTCGATTACACCTCCCCCCCCGGGACATCGCTCACAGAAACCAATCGAATGCTCATGGGAGTTGAGAAGACACTGATGACCATTCCGGAAGTTGAGTCCTACTCTCGGCGAACTGGGACTCAACTGGGGTTCTTTCTTACGGAACCGAACACGGGGGATTTCCTCGTGAAACTGAAGCAGAAGCGGACCAGGGGCATCCTCGACGTGATCTCGGAGGTTCGGAGCAAGGTTGAATCCGCCCAGCCCGCGCTGAGAATCGAATTCGGCCAGCTCATGATGGACGTAATCGGAGACCTCACCAATAGTCCTCAGCCGATTGAGCTCAAACTCTTCGGTGATGATACCGAACTCCTTCATTCCAAGGCCAAGGAAGTGGCCAAACTGCTTGCTTCAGTGCCCGGCGTGGTCGACGTGTTTGACGGAATCGTAGTCTCCGGGCCATCAATGGTGTTCCACGTGGACCCGGCAAAAGCCGCTCTCGCTGGATTCAATGCCAGTATCGTCGCAGAAGAGTTAACTACCGTTATGCAGGGTCGTGCGGAGAGTGCCGTTCAGAAGGGCGACAAACTGATCGGCATTCGCACCCGTTATCCCGAAGTCTATCGATACGATATCAATCACATCGATCAGCTCCAGCTCGTAAATGACAGCGGTACGCTCGTTCCCCTTTCCAGAATCGCGACCGTGGAAGTGACCGCTGGTCAGTCAGAACTCGATCGCGAAGGACTGCGCCAGCTCGTCGCTGTTACAGCCAGAATTGAAGGCCGCGATCTCGGCAGCACGCTTTCCGAGGTCCGCAAGACGCTTGCCACGCAGTTGTCCCTCCCGCGCAATGTGATGTTACAGTTCGGCGGTGTATACCAGACTCAACAGGAATCATTCCGGAGTCTTATGATTGTCGCGATCCTGGCCGTCATGCTTGTGTTCACTGTCCTCCTGTTTGAATTCGGTGAGTTTTCCGTACCGCTCGCGATCTTCGCTATCGACGTGCTGTCACTTCTTGGAGTAGCCGGAGCGCTCTGGCTGACCGGGATCACGTTTAACATTTCAAGTTTTGTGGGCGTGATCATGATCATAGGTATCGTGGCAGAAAATGCCATCTTTGTTATGCACACTGCGAAGCGGCTGCAGAAAGAAGGAGTCGACTTGGATTCGGCACTGATTCAAGCCACTCAGAAACGGGCCAGGCCGATTATTATGACCACGCTGGCAGCAGTGTTAGCTCTCCTACCACTGGCACTCGGCATCGGTGCCGGAGCACAGATGCAGCAACCTCTTGCAATTGCTGTCATTGGCGGATTCTCGGTCTCGAGTATGTTGATCTTCTTCGGTTTGCCAGTCATCTACCGGTTGTTCTCTCGGCAGGCACGGAGCGGATCCGTAAAGTATCGGGAGTAAAATGATCCACGATTTGGGATCAGATCGACCTTCGATTTTCTGATGCGTTCCAGATTTAAAAGGACTATCGGGGAATGGTCTCGTTTCGCCCGGGCATCGTCCAAGCGGTCGCGTTGTCTTGCGCGAACCGGTCTGGCCGGAGTGTTTTCAGTAACCTGTGACCCGAGCGGGCAGTAGGTATGGTAAGGGGTGCTCGAAAGCAATCGAGGGCGCCATGCCCCCAACGACTTACAAGTTCGCAGACCGTTTCACTCGGCCCGCCATTTTCATCTAAGCTATTGTTGATCAATGTATTACGCGCAACGGCTCGTCGTGCAACCGCGGTCCGAAGCTCGTCGGCGAATCAGTAAGACATTGTAATTCAATAAGTTAATAATGTTGCTGGCCTACGAGCATTGTCTCGCAGACCGTTTGTTTCTCATCGATTCATCCGATTGACTAACAGCATGTTAGCGATCGCTGAACTTCTCCTGAGTGTGCATTTGACGCAGATTTGACATCTCCTTGGTTCGTGGAGCGTTTCCTCTTCCCTCGCAGAAGCACATCGGCGCATGGTTCTCCGGTTGTCGTGCGTTCTTTGCATTCATAAAGGGACGTCAATAGTCCCCATTCGAATATATCTTGCGGATTAGCACCGGCTTCGGCATCTTGGCTGTTGCCCGATTGGACTCAAAAAGGTCTAGGAATGGTCCCGTTATGACTATGAATCAGCAGATCGGTCGCAAGACTCTCTCGGAGTTGGTTGACTCCTACCAGGCATCCGGGCGTTATGTGATGACGCGTGAGCAAGCGCTGGCGGCCATGGAAGTGTCCAACGACGCAATGAAGAAGTCCGTGCAGAGATTGGTTGCCAAGCGCCGACTTGCTGTTGTGCGACGCGGTTTCTTCGTCATCGTACCAGTGGAGTATCGCGAAGCGGGAGCACCGCCACCCACTTGGTTTATTGATGACCTGATGAGGTTCCATGGCCAGCCATACTACGTGGGGCTCCTCAGCGCCGCGGCACTTCATGGGGCGGCACACCATCAACCTCAGGAGTTCCAGGTAGTCACCAATGAGCAAGTTCGCCCTGCCATCGCTGGTCGCGCCCGCATCCGTTTCTTACGAAAGCGCAACATCAATCGCACCCCGACGGTGGAAATGAAGACGGAGACGGGTACCATTCGCGTATCCACACCGGAAGCGACGGCTCTCGATCTCCTCAGGTACGTGGAGGCCTCTGGCCACCTCGGCAACGTAGTGACAGTACTCGCCGGGCTCGCTCAGAAGATTGATCCCAAACGACTCGTCGAAGTCGCCAAAGCCGAAGGCGATGTCACGACGGCGCAGCGGCTAGGTTACCTCCTCGATCAGGTTGGTGATGACAAGGTCGGGATGGCGCTCGCGGCTTGGATCGGAAAGCTGCGTCCCCGGTTCGTGTCACTCCGATCAGATCACCCCGCGCGCCAAGCCGTGAGAGACGAGCGGTGGCGCGTGCTCGTGAATGACAGGGTTGAGGCTGAAACGTGATTCCGCGGGCGAACATCACGGCGTGGCGCTCGGAAGCGCCGTGGTCTTCGGACGCGCAAGTCGAGCAGGACCTCGTCATTTGTCGGGCGGTCGTGGACCTCTTTGGGGATAAGTTCCTCGCGCGCGAGGCCGCGTTCCGTGGGTGTACGGCGCTTCACAAGCTTCACTTCAGCACGCCGAGTCGCTATTCGGAAGACATTGACCTTGTCCAGGTCAACGAGGGACCAATCGGGCCGGTCATGGATGCGGTGCGTGCCCGGCTGGATCCGTGGCTTGGGGAGCCAAGGCGGAAGCGGGGCCAGGATAATGTGACGCTCAACTACCGTTTTGAATCGGAAACAAAGCCTATCACACCGCTCAGGCTCAAGGTCGAGACCAACACGCGGGAGCACTTCTGTGTTCTTGGTCACCGTCGAGTGCGCTTTCAGATCGATAACCCCTGGTACAGCGGAGAAGCCGATGTGCTCACCTACGAGCTTGAAGAGTTGCTGGGTACGAAACTGCGAGCCCTCTACCAGCGAAAGAAGGGGCGAGATCTCTTCGATCTCGCCGATGCGCTCACCCGAAACACCGGGCTCGATGCCGAGAAAGTGGTCGCTTGCTTCCTGCGTTCTCTGGAGAGCGATGGCCTCCGAATCACGCGCGCTGAATTCGAAAACAACCTCGCCGAGAAGATTGATGACAAGGTCTTCCTCAGCGACGTGCCTCCACTTCTTGCAACTGGTGTTTCCTTTGATCCCGTGGCGGCTCTCGGGAGGGTGACGAACGCCCTTATCTCACGTATTCCACCGGGCTCATCGAAGAGTAGAAGAACGCGCGACAGATCGTGCGATGTGGCATTCCAAATGACAGCGGAAGAGCTAATTGGACTGCGGTAAGTGTGCGCGATGGATGAGAACCGTCAATCAGGAAGCGCATCAGGTCGCGCAGACCTGCTAAAGAAGATTGCCCGCGAAGAAGCGAACCTGGGCCGACTCGAAGCTGAGCAGGCGAGTTCGCGACATCGATTAGACGCCCTTCGAGCAGAGTTTGCCTCCCTCGGTACCGAATCAGAGATCCGCGTATCCCTGTCTCGGACTTCCGAGGCGACGATCCCAACAACTTCCGCGGAGAAGGTGAAGCTCTTTCGCTCTCTGTTCCGTGGTCGTGAGGATGTCTTCGCGACACGGTTCGTAAGCAAGAAGACTGGGAAGCCTGGCTACGCTCCTGCGTGCACGAACAAGTTCGTCAGGGGCGTCTGCGATCTGCCGAAAGTCAAGTGTGGCGAGTGTCTGAACCAGGCCTTCATCCCGGTGGACGACGAGGCGATCATCGCCCACCTCACCGGTCGGCATGTGATGGGCGTGTACCCGCTCCTCGAGAACGAAACTTGTTGGTTTCTCGCTGCCGACTTCGACAAGAGCACTTGGACAGAAGACGTGGCTGCGTTCGTCGACACCTGCCGACGCGTCGGGCTGCCGGTCGCGGTGGAGAGATCGCGTTCGGGCAACGGCGCCCATATCTGGTTCTTCTTTTCCTCACCAGTGCCAGCGAGCACTGCGCGCAAGATGGGTTGCTACTTGATCACCGAGACCATGGCCCGGCGTCATCAGCTAAGCATGGAATCGTACGATCGGCTATTCCCCAACCAGGACACAATGCCGCGGGGTGGCTTTGGGAATCTGATTGCATTGCCGCTCCAGCACGAGGCAAGGAAGCAGGGCAACACGGTTTTCCTCGACGACCAGTTGAAACCTCTCCCCGATGATCAGCAGTGGGCCTATCTCGCCTCGGTAACACGCATCGATCTCAGCACCGCGGACGCAATCGCGCGCGAGGCGACACGGCAGGGATCCGTCGGCGGCGTACGATCTGCGGAATCAGAGGATGAAGACGACACATCGCCGTGGGCTCGATCCCCCTCGCGAACGCGCCGAAGAGCGATCATCACTGAGCCACTTCCGCCGAAAGTACACGCAGTCCTCGCTCAGAAACTCTTCGTTGAAAAGGAGGGCCTTCCGTCACCACTGCTCAATCAGATCAAGAGACTGGCGGCCTTCCAGAATCCGGAGTTCTACAAGAAACAGAGCATGCGCCTGTCGACAGCGTTGACACCGCGAGTGATCGCGTGCGCCGAGGATCTTCCTCAACATATTGGTCTGCCTCGCGGCACGCGCTCCGCACTGGAATCGCTCCTGCGCGAGTATGATATCTCCCTTGAACTCGAAGACAAGCGTAACAGTGGCGAGTCTGTGGACTTCAGATTCCGAGGCGAACTGACGCCGGCTCAGCAGAAGGCTGCGAACGCGCTGCTTGGGCACGACATCGGTGTCCTCGTCGCGCCCCCTGGCGTAGGCAAAACGGTCGTCGGCACATACCTCGTTGCTATGCGTGCCTGCAGCACACTGATCCTCCTCCACCGTCGCCCTCTTCTCGACCAGTGGGTCGCACAGCTTTCGTTATTCCTGGGGATCGAACCGAAAGAGATCGGTCAGATCGGATCAGGCAAGAAGACTGGGAACGGTCGGCTCGACGTGGCGATGATCCAGAGCCTGGGTCGCAAGGAACTGGTCCAAGATGTCGTTACGAGTTACGGGCAGGTTATTGTCGACGAGTGTCACCATCTGCCGGCTGTTTCGTTCGAGCGCGTGCTCGCCGAGGTGAAGGCCCGGTACATTGTTGGACTGACTTCCACGCCTCAACGCCGCGATGGGCACCAGCCGATTACTGAGATGCAACTGGGCCCCGTCCGCTTCACTGTCGATCCGAGAAGCCAAGCGGCGCAACGCCCGTTCATCCACAATCTCATTGTGCGCAACACCGATTTCAAGCTGACAAGCGAGGCCGCGCCCAGCATCCAAGCGTTGTATGCAGCGCTGGCGAACGACGAGAAGCGCAACCGGCTTATCCTTGACGATGTCATCCAAGCTCTTGAAGAGGGACGTTCGCCGATCCTCCTCACTGAGAGAAAGGACCACCTCGAGTACTTCGCTACCCATCTCAAGAAGTTCGCCCGCAATCTCGTCGTGCTCCAGGGCCGCATGAGTGCCAAGGAGAGGCTCGAGGCAAAAGCACGGCTCGACGCGATCCCGAAAAGCGAGGAACGACTCGTCCTTGCGACCGGTCGGTACATCGGAGAGGGATTCGATGATGCCCGACTTGACACTCTTTTCTTGGCGCTGCCCATTTCATGGAAGGGAACGTTGATCCAGTACGCCGGCCGTTTGCATCGCCTTTGTCCGAGCAAGTCAGAAGTCCGTATCTTCGACTACGTCGATTGCGAAGTACCAATGCTCCTGCGGATGTTCGAGAACCGGTTGCGTGGCTACCGCGCCATCGGCTATGCAAAGGGTGAGGCGCCGCTGGGCTACGCAGCTCCGAACGAAGAAACTACCCTGAGGAGTTCCTCTGGGTCGACGCCGAGTCCAAGAGTGGTGGACCGCTGGCCGATCTCACCGGTCAGTTCATGTATAAGGATATCGAGATCAAAGTCGATCGTCAGCCTGACTGGGCGATCTCGTGTGCATTGGAGCTGTTTGGAGCCATGACGCCTCATATGAATGACCTTCCAAAGGACCTCTACTTCGAACTGCAGGTCAAGTTTGAGGCGCAGTGGTTGGCGACTCAACAGGATGAGGACGGATTTCAGGAACTCCTCAAACAGAACAGGATAGAAGAGGCACGCGGACTTGCCGCGCAGAGGATCATCAACTGGACGCAACTCTGCCTTGAGGCGGTAGAGGTACTGGGGCTGGAATATTACAAAGAACTAAACAAGGTGCTTGGTTTGTGGGGCGCCGTCATTGAGGAAGTTCAGGTACATAGCTGCGGGAATGCCATCGTCTACATGGGTGATGATTTCGCCGAGATATTATCCGAGCTTGTATCTCACACCTGGAGCAGTCTAGGGTCATTGGTTCTGGCCAGATGTCCAATCTCATTGCAGCTGACCGACCCAATCACTGGACTCCCCGTCGCAATCTCAGACTCGGCCGGTTTTCAATCTGGGATCGACTCAGTCTTTGGCATGAAGTTAGGTGACCTCAAACTGCTCTATGCGCATTCGCTTCAACAGTACGATCTCAAGATCGTTGCACACGATACAGGGACGGTTAGTCTCGTTCTGGGTGAGATGCTTACTGCTGACAGCCAGATAGTCGGAGATATGCTCCTTTGCGCGTCAAGGCAGGGCCCAAGCTATGGCGCATACACGCGTCTGGGGTTCCCTCTTTCGATTTGGAGTATGACTTCGAGGGGCTCGGGACCAATTACATAACGGTCAGACCGGAGTCGTTGGACACGTGGACTTCGGTCGACACCCCTACGGGGGCACCGCTTCCAACGAGTTATCGGTTGTACCAGAATTATCCGAATCCCTTCAACTCTGAAACCACGATTCGCTACAGCTTGGGCAAGAACGGAAATGTGAGCCTCGAGGTCTTTGATGCTATTGGGCGACACATTGGGAATCTGTCCCGTGGATGGCAAGAGGCTGGCTCGCATGTGACTACTTGGGATGGAAAAGATGAGGCCGGTCAACTCGTGGCCTCGGGGGTGTATCTTTGCCGATTGACCGCAGGTGGTTACAGTGAATCGAAGAGAATGGTCCTGCTGAAATGATTGTTCGAGTGCAGTCAAGTTACCGAACAGCGCCTGCACAAGTTCCCGGATGCGGTCCGTGAGAGCATCGCGCCATCCCCACCACCATCCTCAGCCTGTCATCGCTCACCCGCGCATGGATCTCGGTCGTAGTGGTCTGCCGATGCCTCAGCGCCCGCCCATTGTTCTATATTGGACACGTGTTTGACCGATTGAAAACCATGGGCCGGGCCTTGACGCGTGAACTCAGAGTGTACCAGCTGGCCATGCGTCATCCAGGCACTCCGAGAGTGGCGAAGGTCTTGCTCTGGGTCGCAGTCGGCTACACGCTCATGCCTTTTGACTTGATTCCCGATTTCATCCCGGTGATTGGCCACCTCGATGACGCCGTGATCGTACCACTCTTGGTGGTCACTGCACTGCGATTCATCCCTGCCGAGGTCATCGAAGACTGCCGGAGGAAATCAGACGATTCGCACGGCTCTCCGAAGTGATTCATCACTCACTTGAGCGTAGATCTCCGTGGTCGTAATCTGCCGATGCCCCAAGGCCCGCTGGACGAGGTACAGGTCCCCGGTCCGCTGATAGAGCCGGGTGGTGAAGGTGTGGCGTAGCGAATGAAGCGAGAACGGCCGCGTGATTCCTGCCTGCTTGAGCCGCCGGGCGAAGTTCAGCTGAATCTGCCTGCGGCCCAGCCGTTGCCCCGACTTGGACCGAATCAGCAGCACGTTGCCGCCACGTTTGGCTTCAGGGGCGGTTTCACGGAGGTAGCCGGCCAACATGGAGGACAGCCCCGGATTGAGGAACACCCGCTCCTGTGCGCCGCCTTTGGCTCGGATTTGCAGGGTGCCGGTCTGGAGATCGATATCCCCGATGTTCAGCCCCACGAGCGACCCCAATCGGATGCCGGTTCCGAGCAGAATCTCGAAGATCAGCCGGTCCCGGGCGGCGAACTTGCCATTGTTCTCGGCCAGAGCCGTTCGCAGTTGCCGAATCTCGTCGTCGGTCAAGGTCGACGGCTCCTTCGCCGAGGACGGTGCCGACCGGATCAGCCGTGCCGGGTCCTGCTCAATCCACCCCGATTCCACGCAGAAAGCAAAGAACGATCGCAGAGCCGACTTGGTGCGGTTGATGGTGATAGGCTTGCGGGGGAAGCCATCCGGGGTCTCCAAGACGGCGTCGGTGATCAAATCCCGTGCCAAATTGTCCGGTTTGATCGCAGAAAGCGCGGCATCCCACCCCAATCACTGCGAAAAAGCGGGCAGATCTCGCGCGTAGGCCTTCTGGGTGTGAACAGAACAGCCGTTGGCCGCCAGTTGGCGGGTGAAGTGGGTCATGGCTTGAGATAATCGCATAAGGCCTCCATTAGTGTGGTGAACGACGAGACTGTTGTTCCTGATGGCAGAAATCAGCATATTAATCGGGTATGCACAAACTCCCAGACGAGAGGCTTAATGCCTTGCGTGATAGTGCTCCGAACGCGAAATGCGCAATTACCGAGCTATCCGAGCGCGCACTGCAGTTCCCGCCACTCCTGGCAATCATCCCCTCCATGGTGTACACCTCCGCGGAGGGGACATTTTCTAATTGCCGTCACCGGAGGCAAAATCTCGTTGCAAGTCAATGTTCTGGGAATTTTGTGGACCGCTACTTGGTTGTTGTGCTTAATTCGAACATTAGAAACCGTGACGGGATGGGTTGATCCACACACGAAAGGGGGAAACTCCTCCCCACGGCCAGTCCCTCGTATGTACTGACGGAGATGCTCTCGATTTCGGAGGAGGATAATGGCAGTGGAGCGCCGTACACGAGAGAAGGTTTCCGCGGAGCGGAAGCACACAGGTGAGAACGAGACCCGGCTCGCGCTCTTCGCGTCCATCGTCGACTCATCCGACGACGCGATCATGAGCAAGACCCTCGATGGAACCATCACGAGCTGGAACCGGGCCGCTGAGCACATCTACGGGTATAAGGCCGGCGAGATTGTCGGCAAACCGGTGTCGCTTCTCATTCATCCCAGCCGGCCCGACGAGATGGTGACCCTGCTCAAGGATATCCGGGACGGCAAGCGTGTTGATCACTACGAAACACTCCGGGTCAGAAAGGACGGGACTGCAATCTCGGTTTCACTTACTGTCTCGCCCATTCACGACGCCCGCGGCAACGTCATCGGCGTATCCTCTATTGCTCGCGATATAACCGAGCGCAAGCGCGCTGAGGAACGGGTGGCGCATTACGCCCGTGGTCTGATCGAGGCCAGTCTGAATCCGCCTGCCCGGTCCGCGATCGGTGGAACTGACGGTGCCCTGAACGGGGTAGTAATGCGCCTGTTTGCCGTAGCGATCGCCGCACTTGTCGCCCTGCCGGTCTCGGTCGGCGCCCGGGAGGGCGACGTTGTCACACCTGCGAAGGCCCTGAAGCAGCTCAGCCTGGAGCAGCTCTTTCAGCTTGAGGTAACCTCCGTATCGAAGAAGCCCGAAAGGCTCTCGCAGGCCGCTGCCGCTCTTTACGTGATCACTGCCGAGGACATCCGTCGTTCAGGCGCGACCAGTATCCCCGAGCTGTTGCGCAACGTCCCGGGTGTCGAGGTGGCCCGCGTCGACTCGAGGCAGTATGCGATCACCGCACGGGGATTCAACAGCACTACCGCGAACAAACTGCTCGTCCTGATCGACGGCCGATCGGTCTATACCCCCCTCTTCTCCGGCGTCTTCTGGGACGTCCAGGATTTGCTCATCGAGGACATCGAGCGGATCGAGGTCATCCGCGGCCCCGGCGCGACCACGTGGGGCGCCAACGCCATGAACGGCGTCATCGACATTATTACCAAGGGCGCCGCGGCTACCCAGGGGGCAGTCATCAGCGGCGGTGGCGGGCAAGGGGAGCGCGGGTTTGCAGGGGCCCGCTTCGGAACCTCTCTGGGATCCAATCTCCACCTGCGTGCCTACGGCAAGTCCTTCGACCGTGCCGCATCACTCCACCCGACCGGCGACGATGCCAGCGACCGGTTCCGCATGAACCAAGGCGGTTTCCGGCTTGACTGGGACGACACAAGCGCCAGTCGCTTTACGGTTCAGGGAGACCTCTACCGCGGGAGAGTCGGCCAGACCAATGCAGACGACGTTACTGTTGCGGGGGGCAACCTGCTCTGGAGGTGGACTCATCGCCTCGGGGACAAGTCCGAAGTGCGGCTCCGGCTCTACTACGACCGGACCGAAAGAGTCATTCCGGCGATCTTTAGCGAGAAGCTGGATATTTGGGATATGAGCTTCCAGCATCGCCTCCCGCTGGGGCGTGGCCACGACTTCGTGTGGGCGGCGGGGTATCGTCGGATGAGGGACGATGTCGACAACAGCGATCTCCTTGCCTTCCTTCCCCCGCGCATCACGCGGGGGCTATTCAACGCGTTCGTGCAGGACGAGGTTGAGCTGGCCGCGCTGCGAACCCGCCTGACGCTGGGGGCGAAGATCGAGCACAACGATTACACCGGCCTCGAGTACCTGCCGAGCCTCCGGTTGGCGTGGGCACCGGACGAGCGCCAGACGGCTTGGGCGGCCGTCTCGCGGGCGGTTCGGGATCCATCCCGCATTGATCGGGATTTCTACGTGCCGGGCAAGCCCCCCTACACCTTTCTTGCCGGTGGGCCCGATTTCGTTTCCGAGGTGCTCCTGGCTTACGAGGTGGGCTACAGGGCTGAGCCGACGCCGACCCTCAATCTATCCTGCGCCGCGTTCTACAACGACTACGATCGCCTGCGCAGCGTGGAAGCTGGTCCTCCGCCGGTTCTCGCCAACGGACTGGAAGGGAGGAGCATAGGGGTTGAGCTCGATGCCGTGTTCCAGGTACAGGACGGCTGGAGGTGGAGCGCAGGCTACACTTACCTCCACATCGAGCTCCATCGGAAACGCGGCAGCACCGATGCAACGAGTGTGCTCCAGGAGGGGGACTCGCCGCAGCATCAGTTCTTTGCACGATCGCTCCTCGGGCCGGTGCACGGGCTGGAGCTCGATGTCGGCGTTCGCTTCGTCGACGAACTGCCGCATCAGGAGGTGCCGTCCTACTGGGCTTGGGACGTCCGGCTCGGATGGCGCCCGGTCGCGGGCCTGGATCTGGACCTCGTTGCGAGGAATCTGTTCGATCCCCACCATGCCGAGTTCCGACCTCCAAGTACGCGTCTTGAGGTCCGACGCGCCGTTTACGGGAGAGTCACGTGGCGGCCCTGAACGTTGCGTCGTTGAGCGCCCGAACGGATGGCGAGACTCGCCCTTCGGGGGCGTCGACCGCGGCACTCAATCCCCGATTGAGAGCCTGGCACGCACTCGCCTTGGGGGTCGCACTCTGCCTCGCTGCCGCTGCCGCTGCCCCTGCGTCCGCGCCGGACACGCGGCCGGTGCAGGTCGGCGAGTATGATCTCAAGGCTGTCTTCCTCTTATACTTCCCCCGGTTCATGGAGTGGCCCGAGGGGGCGTTCCCTTCAGTCGACTCTCCGATCACGATCGGGATTCTCGGCGACGACCCGTTCGGGGCCACCCTGGACGAGATCGTGGTCGACGAGATCGTCGAGGGCCGCAAGTTGGTAGTTGCACGGTACCGCCGCGTAGAGGACATCGACGCCTGCCATGTCCTGTTCGTCAGTCGATCCGAGTCGGAGCGAGTCTTCCGCATCCTCGCGGCGCTCAAAGGCCGGCATGTGCTGACTGTCGGCGAAACGAGCGAGTTCACGGCGGCTGGCGGGATCATTCGTTTCGTTGTCGACCAGGGAAAGATCCGGCTGCAGATCAACGCCGAAGTCGCCCGCTCCGAGGGACTCACGATCAGTTCCAAGCTGCTCCGGCAGGCAGAGATCGTCGGCGGCGAGGGGGCCCCGTAGATGGTCCCCGGGCGGAGAAGCCTGCGGCGAAAGCTGATGGCCGTCCTGATGATGACGAGCCTCATGCCGGTGCTTTTGACCTGCGCGGTGTTCATCGTCTACGAGGTGACGACCTTCCGCAGGACCATGGTGGAGTCCCTGTCGACGCGTGCGGCCATCCTTGCCGCCAACTGCACCGCCTCGCTGGCCTTCGAAAACCGGGACGACGCCGCGGAGGTGCTCGGCGCACTTCGGAACGACACCCACATGGAGGTGGCCTGCCTCTACGACCGCGAGGGCCGACTCTTCGTCGCATACCCCGTCGACAGTCCCCCGGCCGCGTTCCCTCGCACGATCCGAGACGAGGGTGCTCGCTTCGCGGGGTCGCATGTCGAGATCTTCGCGCCTGTGGTCCAGAACGGGAGGCCGCTCGGTACCCTCTACCTCGAATCGAACCTGCAGGAGATGGCCGAACGCTTCCGTCTGTACGGCATTATCGTGCTCGTGGTTATCACGGCCTCCACCGTTCTGGCGTACGTCTTAGCCCGCTCCTTTCAGGGCCGAATCTCGAGGCCGATCCTGGCGATTGTCGAGACCGCGAGGAGTGTCTCCGAGAAGAGAGATTACTCCGCGCGCGCGCCCCGGCTGAGCGACGACGAGATCGGCGTCCTAGTGGACGGTTTCAACCAGATGTTGGCGCAAATCCAGGAGCGGGATGAGTGGCTCAGCAAGCTCAACCTGGAGCTTGAACAGCGAGTGCGAGAACGCACGACACGGTTGGAAACTGCCAACCGGGAGCTCGAGGCGTTCAGCTACTCGGTGGCGCATGACCTGCGGGCGCCGCTGAGGAGCATCGACGGATTCAGCCAGGCCCTGCTTGAGGACTGCGCTGACAAGCTCGATGAAGAAGGGAAGGCATACCTCGGAAATGTGCGCGAGTCCGCGCAACAGATGGCGCAGCTTATCGATGATCTCCTGGGGCTCTCGCGCTTGAGCCGCGCCGAACTCTCCCGGTCCAGGATCGACCTCACGGACATCGCTCGGGCTGTGGTGGCGCGTTTGCAAAGGGACCATCCGGACCGGATGGTTGAATTCGTCGTCCCCGAAGGGGTGGCTGCCGTGGGCGACGAGCGGCTCCTCGGCATCGTGCTCGAGAATCTCCTGGGCAATGCATGGAAGTTCACAAGTAAACGTTCACAGGCGCGCATCGAGTTTGGCCAGCGATGCGAGGATGGTCACTCGGTCTATTTCATCCGCGACAACGGAGACGGCTTCGACATGGCTTATGTGCGGAAACTGTTCGGTGTATTTCAGCGCCTCCACTCAGCGAGCGAGTTCGAGGGTACTGGGATCGGGTTGGCCACGGTGCAGCGGATCATCCATCGGCATGGCGGCAGGGTCTGGGCGGAAGGCGAGGTCGACCGCGGAGCAACATTCTACTTCACACTTGAGGAGGGTACATGAAAGAAAGGGTCATACTTCTCGTCGAGGACAATCCCATGGACGAGACTCTCACGCTTAGGGCGCTGAAGAAAAACAACGTCATGAACAAGGTGGTCGTGGTCCACGACGGCGCCGAGGCGCTCGACTACCTGTTTGGCACCGGGACGCACGCCAGCCGGGCCCTTACGGACCTTCCGGCAGTGATCTTGCTGGATCTCAAGCTGCCGAAGATCGACGGTCTCGAGGTTTTGAAGCGTATACGTGCGGGCGAGAAGACGAAACTGGTGCCCGTCGTCATCCTTACCTCGTCGAAGGAGCAGAGAGATCTCGTGGAGGGGTATGGCTCCGGCGCCAACAGCTACGTGCGGAAGCCGGTCGAGTTCACGGAGTTCGCCGAGGCGATACGACAGGTCGGTCTGTACTGGCTCATTCTGAACGAACCTCCACCGCCCGAGGGGGGAGCGTAGCCTTCAGGAGTTGTGGCGTGCCTCCGCACGCCCTCACCGACTGGGGTTGCGCAGAGCAGGCCGGGTGGCAGTCGCGATGTGCACCCTCGCCAACCCAGCAACCGGAGTGACCAGTAATCGGGCAACCGCGAGTGTCTGACATTCGTGGCCACGATGTCTGATCGCGCGTCCGCCGGAGGCGGACAATGGCACCATCCTGCTGTTCAACTGTTGCTTGTGAACCAGATCGCCTGAAGGACGATGAACGAGCCGCGGCGCACCTTGTTCAAGACCCCGGCCGCGCACGCCGCCCACACGCCGGTCCAATCCCCGACATCGCTATCGACGACGAGACCCGGAGTGCTCCGGATAGTGCTTCGCAAGACACTCAGCACAAAGCGCATGAGTGAACGACGCTTCAGAATGATCCCGAATATACACTTCGATCTCCTGCCAAGCGTTCTGATCGTTGCGAATGCGTTTACAGTACATGCAGATTGGGAGCAGCCCCTGGAGCCGCTTGACATGATCGAGAGCCGCTCTGAGTTCCTCAACCGTCGCTTCCAGTTGCCTGCGGTGCTGCTCGGCCTGCAGACGCAGTTGGTGCTTCTCCAGCGCATTGAGAATAGCGCGCTCCAGGCTGGCCGGTGTCAATGATCCTTTGATCAGGTAATCCTCGGCCCCAAGTTTCATGCTCTGCACTGCCACTTCTTCAGCGCCTGTCCCGGTCACCACGATCACCGGGCAGCAATCCTTCCGGTCAGTCATTTCTCTGAGAACATCCAGTCCGCTCCGGGAACCAAGGCGGTAATCGAGCAAGAGAACGTCGACGCGGTTCCCGGTCAGGAATTGTGACACTTGCTCAGCGGAACCGCAAGGCAGCAACTGAATCTGCCATGTTGGAATATCACTCAAGTGCCGGCCGATCAATTCAATATCCGCCGGGTCGTCGTCCACAGCAAGAACGCGTAATGTCGGCTTTTCCATCGATCACCTCGGGTTTTCCGGGAGCACCACGATTTGAAACCAGTACTCCTCCAGTGTGGAGACTACTTGCACAAAGCCGTCCATAGTGACCGGCTTCACGATATAGGAATTCGCGCCCAGGTCGTAGGCTTGAAGGATGTCGCTTTCCTGCTTGGAAGTTGTGAGGATCACCACGGGGATCCTCCGGATCTCCGGTTCCGAACGTATTCGCTTCAGCAGGGTACGGCCATCGATCTTGGGCATGTTCAAATCCAGCAGGAGCAGATCCGGGCGGGGAGCAGTGCTACCTTCCGCGTACGTCCCCTTTTGGAGCAGATAATCGAGTGCTTCCTGCCCGTCTGAAACGATTCTCAGTTCGTTATGAAGCTTACTGTCCGTTAAGGCGCGCTTCACAAGTTCCTGGTCGCCGGGGTCATCCTCTGCAAGGAGGATCACTACCGGTCTTGGGTCATCGTGTTGCATACGCATATGCCTTTTCCGGTGCAAAGGTGACGCTACCCGCAAGTGTAAACCTGAAATGCGAACCATGCCCGGGTTCCGATTCCACCCAGATCTTTCCACCGTGTCGCTCCACAATCTTCCGGCAGATGGACAATCCGATCCCTGTACCTGGATACTCGGACCTGCCGTGAAGCCGTTTGAATGGAGCAAATATCTGATCGGCATATTCAGCGGCAATCCCGATGCCGTTGTCCCTTACGCCGAACACGTGCTCCCCCTCCACCATCTCCGCGGTCAGCCGGATCTCGGGCCGGCGTCCTGCAATGTACTTCAGCGCATTTTCCAGAAGGTTCTGGTATAGCTGCACGAGCATAGTCTCGTCGGCCGTTACCGATGGAAGATCTTCGAATGCGACGACTGCACCCTGCTCCGCGACCCGTAAGCGCAGTGTGTCGATCGCCTTCTCGGCGCACCCGCGGAGGCTCACGTTCTGTCTCCGCAGAGCCGTTCTGCCAGCTCTGGAAAGCAGCAGCAGATGGTCGATTAACTCCTGCATTCTCCGGGCGCCGTCGATCACGTAGGCAAGATCGGATTCCGCCCTTTCGGGCAAAGCCGTGCCGATGTCTTTGCGCAGGAGACCCCCAAAGGCTGTGATCTTTCTCAGCGGTTCCTGGAGATCGTGGCTGGCCACATAGGTGAACTCGTCAAGTTCCGCGTTCTTCTGACGCAATTCCTCATTGGATGCCTCGAGCTTGGCCGTGCGTTCCCTCACCCGTTCTTCCAGTTCTGCGTTCATTGTGATGATCGCTTGTTCCGCTTCCTTGCGATCAGTGATATCAAACACGATGCCATCAACGCCCTGGAAATCACCGTCAGGAGAGAAAAGGGATGTCTTGTGATCCTCCATCCAGCGTACCGTGCCGTCTTTCGCGACAATCCTGTAGCTTTGGACGATGCTGCAGGGTCCTCTTAGCAGGCTTTGAGAGCACAGAAGAACGTCCTCGCTGTCCGATGGGAGAATGAGTTCGAGCCACTTCCCACCCTGTGAACCAAGGTCCGCGGCTGAGTAGCCGATGATCTCTTCACTTCCGCTCACGATCTCGGTCGTCCAGTCCGGAAGCGCCCGGTACACCATGCCAGGGATGTTGGTAACCAAAGACCGGAACTTGGCTTCGCTCCTCCGGAGCTCGTCCTCCAAACGAAGTTGCGTCGTGACGTCTCTGGCAATCCCCTCGAGGGCAACGACCTTCCCGGCAGGGTCCATTGCCGGGATTTCTGTCACTACAAAGTTCCGGCGCTCTCCGTTTTTGTGGAAGGCCTGCACGCGGTACGGTGGCTGTTGATGACCTTGTAGTCCAAGCTCGGTGTATCGCGCAACCTCTTGATTGACGGGATGGTCTGTCAGGAGAGTCGCATAGTGTCTCTTGAGCTCGTCTGGCGAGTGACCCAAGATGTGCTCGACCGACGGACTCACATATTCGAAGACACCATTCGCATCGTGCCGGTAGAAGAAATATTCCTCACGCAGGGTCTCGATGAGCTGGGCATAGCGCTCTGTAGTGACCCGCAGTTTGTCGGCAGTGCTCTGGCGCCGAATCACTTCATTGCGAAAGTCAGCATGGCGCCGCCTAGCGTACCAAATAACTACGAGTTGGATGGTGACGATCGCTGGCAGGAGCGCATCAACCTCGTGGTGCCAGGCAGCGTGCAATCCGTGATGAATCCACTCGAACACCCCGCTGACTTGACCGGCAGTGATGACGGCTGCGGCCGCCAGGACAGCCAGAACAAGGTCTCCTGTGGCCCGCGCTGACCGGCGCGGGTGCTGGTCTCTCGATTCCATTCCGCCGTCCATCCTGTAGTCTTCCCCGGAGAGGCGTCGTCAAGCCCAAGTCTTGCCCTATGGTTACTTGTCGGCCGAATGCCCGATATTATGAGTGGAAGCCTGAACCAGAAATACGATCCGGCGACATCGTCGCAGACCGCAAACACTCATTGAAGGTAAGCAGCAGCCGCACTGTAGAAGGTTGTGCCTCGATGGCGGTTGCGAGAATCCCGAGACTGTCCTGAGTACTGTCACTCCTGGAGTATGGAACCTCTCGCTTGATGCAAAGTGATTTCTTGCCATTCTTCCTCTGAGACCCCGAGCAATTCGAGGCACTGAGATCGCGACGGGTAGCCCGGCTGGATAGAGAAATATGCGCCAAGTCGCTGTGTCGCCTCCAGGTCGTCGAGCACGGCAAGGCTGCATAGCTGGCGGAATCGGTCATCAGAGTTTCCATCGGAGAATGAATCGGGGGCATGGTGGCAGCGGACCAGCCGGCGGATCTCATCGTCGATGTTCCAAAAGCGACACAGTGCGTCGCCAAGATCGGTGTGCGACTGCATTGCCTGAGCGGCGAGGTCCCCGGCCGACACTCCGGGGTGGGGTGAGTTATTGAGTTGTGCGGCTGCCTTCACCAGCACCAGCTCCCCGATGTTCTGGAACAGCGCCAGGATGCCCATCCGGTCCGGGGAAATAACAGACTTGAACTTTGCCTCGGCGGCCTGTGAGGCAATCTTGGAAGTCGTCATCATGGTTTTCCAGGTCGCGGCGGATAGGGGACCCCACACCGCGTCGCCTGTGCAAAGGGCGCGCCTGAGCACGACAGTTCTCATGATCAACAGGGAATTCCTTGTTCCCAGACGTCGCACTGCCCCAGGCAGATCGACAAGCGTAGACCCGGCGCCAACGAAGCGTGGCATTCGCGCTAACTTCAGGAGCGGCGCCGCGCTGGCAGGGTCAATTTCCAGCATTCGGACAAGGGACGACGCCTCCAAGTCAGGCTGACGAAACAGATCGGGAACGTACTCTGCACAGGGGAGTGAGGCCGTCAAGGGGATTGTCCCGGACCGCAGGCCGCCTCTGTAACGACGTATCCATAGTGTTCCAGGGCCTTGCGCACAAGCAGACGCACCTGCGGATCGTCGTCTACGACGAGGACACGGGGTACGCCCGGCGCGGGCCGGTCACCGGACGCTGTCCTGGACGTGTCGGAAAGGGAAGCCATGGTTCAGTTCGATTCGAGAGGCGCCCTAATGATGCCCTGCACTTCGACTTATTGGCTCTGTGGGATGGTTCCTTCACTGCAGTTCGTACGATGATCACGGCTCGCCGCAGGACCTCGTCCAGGCGCCCAGATTCGATCCTTGGCGACCTCTTTCCTGGCTTAGAAGCCTCGGCATCCGCAACCCTGGTGTAATCAAACCTGTCGCGGTGTCGATAGGTATCACTATGGGCACCACCGTCTTCAGAAGGGTGTCCGTGGCGGCCGGAATCGTTGTCGCCATGGTCGGGAGTCTCGTCTTGCTGGGCTGGCTAACTGACAGTTCTCAGCTAAAGGCTGTCCTCCCTAATTCGGTGACTATGAAGGCGAACACGGCTTTGTGTCTGCTGCTCTTGGGGCTGGCGCTGTCTCTATCTCAGGTTGGTCATGAGAACTGGTCTCGTTCATCTTTCAGCGTACGGCTGCTTTCCTCTCTGGTCGTTGCCGTCGGATTGATTACGCTGCTCGAATACCTCATCAGCGCGGACTTGGGCATTGATCAATGGCTCTTCAGTGAACCACCGGGTACGGTGCGTACGTCCCAGCCGGGCCGGATGGCGCCAACAACAGCCGTCTCATTCATTCTGCTTGGTTCCGCAATCCTCTTTTCTCGTTCACGGCGAGGCCTTATTTTCGCCCAGATCTCCAGCATGACGGCTCTAACGCTCCCGCTCTTGTCATTGGTGGGCTATGTCTTCGCGGTTGAATGGTTCAAGGGAGTTGGTGCCTACACGGCTATGGCCATCCACACAGCGGGCTCCTTTGCGATCCTCACCGTCGGGATTCTATGCGCTTATCCCGACCGCGGAATCATGGCGGCCATACGCTCTCGTTCCGCTGGGGGTGTGCTGCTGCGCCGCCTTCTTCCCGCTGCAGTTCTCGTCCCCCTGCTGATTGGCTGGTTACGTCTCGAGGGGGAAACACAAGGACTATATGGCACCCGGCTCGGCGTTGCCCTCTACGCTGTGTCGGTTATTGCGATCCTCGTGGTTCTCGTAGTTTCGAGTGCGGTCTCCCTGGACCGGCTCGATAAGAAGCGACTTGCCGCCGAGGGGGATCTTGGACGCTTCTTCACACTTTCGCTGGACCTGTTCTGCGTGGCAGGTGTGGATGGTTACTTCAAACGGCTGAATCCAGCATGGACCAAGGTGCTGGGATTCACGGCCGATGAACTCACCGCGCGGCCATATGCCGACTTCGTTCACCCTGCAGATCGCGCCGCCACAGCATCGGAGGCACGCAAACTCGCTGACGGAGTCGATGTCACATTCCGAAACAGGTATTTGCGGAAGAACGGCAGCTACGTATGGCTGGAGTGGATATGCAAGGCCCCTGACGGACAGAGTGATCTTATCTGCGGCGTGGCCCGAGACATCACCGAGCGCATGACTTTCGAGGAAAAACTGCAGAAGCTCAACGCCGAACTCGAAATGAGTGTTCGCGAGACAGAGGCGGTCAACAAGGAACTCGAGGCATTCAGCTATTCGGTCTCGCACGATCTGCGAGCGCCATTGCGCGCGGTTGACGGATTCTCCAAGATCCTATTGGAGGATCAGATCACCCGTCTCGACGACGAGGGGCGGCGCATCCTGAATGTCATCCGCGAGAACACTGAACATATGGGACGATTGATCGATGATCTGTTGGAGTTCTCCCGTACCGGCCGGAAGCCGCTGCAATTCACGCCGATCGACATGAACGCACTCGTCAAGAGCGAGGTCGAGCAGGTCCGTGCGGCCGACGCAGACCGGGACCTGCAGATCAAGGTCGGTGAACTCCCACCTGCGCACGGTGATCAAGTCCTGCTCCGTTCGGTCTGGAGCAACCTGTTGTCCAACGCGGTCAAATACACACGTCCTCGCGACACGGCCCGAATTGAGGTTTCCGCGGAACTCAAGAATGGCGAGATCATCTACTCGATCCGCGACAACGGCGTGGGATTCGACATGAAGTACGCGCACAAATTGTACGAGGTCTTTCAACGGCTTCACGGTAACACTGAATTCGAGGGTACCGGGGTCGGGCTGGCCTTGGTGCGGCGCATTGTGCACCGTCACGGCGGCCGCACGTGGGCCGAGGGTTTGCCCGATCACGGAGCGTCATTCCACTTCTCACTTCCAAGGGATATGGACCAATGAGAGAACAACCGCACGAGGTTGAAATCCTGCTTGTGGAGGACAACCCCAGCGACGCGGAACTGACCATTCGCGCGTTGAAAAAACACAACCTTGCCAACCGGCTGTATCATGTTAAGGACGGCGCCGAGGCGCTCGAATACTTGGAGTGTACCGGTGGGTACAGCACCGGCCGGAATCACATCCCCAAGCTCATTCTCCTGGACCTCAAACTGCCCAAAGTCGATGGGATTGAGGTGTTGCGCCGGATTCGCGCTGATCAAAGGCTGCGGTACATCCCCGTTGTCGTCCTCACATCGTCACGGGAAGAGCAGGACGTTGTGCGCAGCTACCAATTCGGGGCCAGTAGTTATGTCGTGAAGCCCGTGGAGTTTGACCAGTTCACGACCGCCGTCGCGGAACTGGGATTATACTGGCTGCTGCTCAACCAGCCGCCGACGGGCCCGATGCCCGCGCCGGATGGGGAAAAAGCCGGCGTCGAAAATGAACCGAGCCTGTCGACCCGTCCGTAACGGGAACGGCCTGAACCCGGGATGGGGTCGGCCTTCGGCTCCGTCGGAAGACAACACAGCCATGGATGGCAAGTGCGTATGAGTGTTTGACACCATGACTATTCCACCGAGTGACAATTCCGGTTCCACGATCGAGACTCCTGTCGGTTCAGCGGGCTGGGACACCTTTGGCTCCCTGATTGACGAGGGGATTGCCGTGTGGGATGTGCAGAGCCAGCATACGTCATCCTCCAACTTGTGGCGCAAGCTCCTCGACACACCTGAAGACGATCCCGCCGCCTTGCCGACGGACTGGTTGGCGCACTTTTGTGAAGACGACAGTTCCCGCCTGCGCGTGCATTTTGACTGTCTTTCCCGTGGAAAGACGACGTCATTCGAAGGCCAGTTTCGAGCGAAACGGCGTGACGGCACGCTACGTCATCTGCGCGTTCGCGGCGGTTCCGAGTTTGGTGCAGACAGCCGCCTCATTCGTGTGGTCGTGTCGCTGAAAGACATCACGGCCGAGTTGCATATGCACGCTCAGCTTGCCCGCGCAGTCCTTGCCGATTCCCTCACCGGCCTTCCCAACCGGCATATCTTCGTGGACCGGTTAGCGCGTGCTCTGCGGCGCCACAGCGGTCTCGCCGAGACGGGGCCGACCGTCATCTTGATCGATGTTGACCGATTCGGTCGGGTGAATCAAGCGCTGGGACATTCGGCCGGGGATGAATTGATTGTGATGCTGGCCGAGCGCCTTTCGCAACAGGCCGATCTATCTTCGGTTATCGCCCGTATCGGCCCGGATGAATTCGCCGTCCTGATGGAGTATGACACGAGTCTCGCCCGCACCGTCCATGTCATCGAGCGTCTTCGCGGCCGGCTGGGGATGCCGCTCGAATTGAGGAATCGGCGCATAGGACCAACCTTCAGCATGGGCGTAGTGGTTGTCGGCTCAGACCACACGCATCCCGAGGGCATCCTGCGCGACGCCGAAGTGGCATTGGCAGAAGCCAAACACAAAGGGGGGGATACCTTTGTCATTTTCGATCCCCCGCTGCATGCGGCGGCCGTGTCGGTCCTGCAAATCGAATCAGATTTGAGGTCTGCCGTGATCGACGGGGACCTCCTCTTGTATTTTCAGCCGATTGTTTCTCTCGATTCCGGCAGCCTCACCGGGTGCGAATCATTGATCCGTTGGAACCGCCGGGGTGAGAGCCTCTGTCTGCCCACCGAGTTCATCCCCATTGCGGAAGAGACGGGCGCTATTGTACCGATCGGCGCCTGGGTTATCAAAGAATCCTGTCGGCAGGTCCGGCAGTGGCTGGACGTGGGTGTTCCTGTTGACAGTGTTTCAGTCAATCTGTCGCCCAGGCAGCTGCGAGACGATGGGCTCTTGAACCTGATTGTGGGCACACTGACAGACTGCTCGCTTCCAACCGAGGCGCTTCGCCTGGAAATGACCGAAAGCACTCTGATGGGTCACGGCAGCCTCTCATTGGTCGACCGGCTGCTGCAACATGGCATCAAGCTCTCTATTGACGATTTTGGGACGGGATATTCGTCCCTGGCGCAACTGCGACGCGCCCGGTTCGATCAACTCAAGATCGACCGATCGTTCGTGAGTGATCTCCCCGCGAAGTCGGACACTGCCTCGATGGTCCGGGCAATAATCACCATGGCCCACTGCCTGAACATTAAGGTTGTCGCTGAAGGGATCGAAACGGAGGGCCAGCGGGAAATGCTGACGGCGATGGGATGCGACGAGGGCCAGGGATGCCTATTCGGCAAACCCGTTCCGGCCGATGAATTGGAAAGAATTATCAGGAAGTAGGAGGTAAGCGGCATGAGCGATCCGGTGCGCATTCTCATCGTCGAAGACAGCCCGGCCGACGCGGAACTGGCCGAGCATGAACTGCGGAAGTCGGGTATGGACTTTGTTTCCCGCCGCGTCGAAACGCGGGAGCAATGCGAGCGAGCGCTATCGGAGTTTGATCCCCAAGCAGTCTTGTCTGATTTCACGTTGCCTGCGTTCGACGCCTTGGCGGCGCTGAAGATAGTCCGTGCGACCCGTCCAAGCCTCCCGTTCATTCTTTTTTCCGGCTCGATCGGCGAAGAATTCGCCATCGAGATCATGCGGGCTGGCGCGACCGACTATGTGCTCAAGCACCGCCTGTCCCGCCTCGGTCCCACCCTTGAGCGCGCTCTACAGGAGGCGAATGAGCACGCCAGACGCTGTTCTGCCGAGAAGGCCCTCCAGGAGAGCGCCAGAAAATTTGAGGCACTGTTTGAGTCTTCCCCGGACGGAATTGTGCTCGTGGATGCTTCCGGTGAAATCAGACTATCCAACTTTCGGGTGTCTGAATTATTCGGATACGATCGCGCCGATCTGATCGGAACGCACCTCGAGGATCTGATGCCCGACCGGCTCCGTAAGGCGCTTCTTGGTCATTGGGAACACCACGCCAGCCAGCTCACGCGCTCCTCGATGAGCGACAATCGCGACCTGATCGGCTTACGCAATAACGGGACAGAGTTCCCGCTCGAGATAAACCTAAGCCCGTTGATTGAAGACGATACACACTTGACTATTGTGGTCATCCGCGATGTCACCGAAAAGCGGCGCGCAGAGGAGGAATTGCGAGTAAGTACAGATCAGCTGCGGCAAGCTCAGAAGATGGAGGCGATCGGCCGGCTGGCCGGCGGTGTCGCCCACGATTTCAACAATATTCTGATGGTCATCATGGGCCACATCGACCTCATCGCTATGCAACTGGGGGCCGATAGTCCGCTTTCCGAGGATGCCGAGGGGATCAAGGATGCGGCGAAGCGGGCTGCTGCGCTCACAAGACAACTGCTGGCCTTCAGCCGCAAACAGGTGTTGCAACCAATGGTTCTCAACCTCAACGACATCGTGACAAATCTGGAGAAGATGCTCCGCCGCCTGATCGGGGAAGACATTCACCTGGAGACACACAGGGACCCGCAATTGGATTACATCCGCGCCGATGCCGGCCAGATGGAGCAAGTCATCATGAATCTGGCGGTCAATGCCCGTGACGCAATGCCGGGCGGTGGATCGCTGACAATCAGAACTGAAAACATCGACCTCCCAGAGGGATTCACTTGCGTCTACGGTGATACCGAGCCGGGCTCCTATGTTCGCCTCGCGGTGAGCGACACCGGGTGCGGTATGGACCCAGAGATCATGGCGCACATCTTCGAGCCGTTCTTCACGACCAAAGGACTTGAGAAAGGCACCGGCCTGGGACTCTCGACCGTGTTCGGGATCGTCAACCAGAGTGGCGGCCACATTCAGGTGCGTAGTACCCCCGAGCAGGGAACAACATTCGAGATCTACCTGCCAAAGATCGGCGAGACCGCCTCAGCACCGGCGAAACTTGCCGGTTCGAAGTCCCTGTCGCCAGGCTCGGAGACGATCCTCTTGGTTGAAGACGATCCGCTTGTGCGGCGAATCGCCAAGGTGCTCCTGCAACGTGGGGGTTACGATGTGATCGAAGCGGCCGACGAGGCTGATGCCGTCAGGATCTGCCAAGAGCACACGGGATCGATCCATCTCCTCTTGACGGACATCTGCATGCCCTCCTGCAGCGGCTGGGAACTGGCCGACCATCTCGCCGCTAACCGGCCGGGGATGAAGACGCTCTACATGTCCGGCTACACAGATGACTCGGTCGTGCGTCACCGGGTCACAGACACAGGCGCACCCTTCCTGCAGAAACCGTTCACTGCCGAGGACCTACTCGACAAAGTGAAAGAAGCTTTGGAATGTTCTCCGGGCATGAAACAGGCCGGGCGAGTCTCGGACGCACTCACGCCACACTTGCGATAGGCGGATCGTACTACCACGAGGGGCCAATCCCTGACTGGTCGTGCTCGGCAGGAGATACTACGTCGAAGTTTGAGCAGCGTTGCGTATGTAGGGAGGCGATCGGGCGCCAAATATTGCCATGAACCCACCGATGGGGGAACAGAATCTGCGTAATGTCGCGGCCTAGGCAAAATTGAACACCTGATAGCTTCTTGCCAGGATGTTCTTCTGGTAGATTGTTCTTGGCGATTCACGCGACCGATGAGCGGTAACCCAAATCGGGATCCAGAGGCCACCCCACCTGGCATGTCGGCCAATCGCTTACAAGTTCGTACACCGTTTCATTCGCCCGCAGTTTGCAAGCCCATCCACTGCAACGACTTACAAGACCGCCTTGTAACGGTTTCAAACTCTCAAGCAGCACCCTCTCGTAACTCCAAAGCACGTCGCGCATTAGCAAACCATCGCGATGACGATTTCGCTTTCACACGCATGGCGAGCGAGTGATACGGTTCGCGAAAAGCATCCCGACTTCGGTCGAATGACCGGCGATTTCCATCTGGAAATCTCGGACTTGGTGACCCTGGGAAACGAGAAGGGGCGCCCGAAGACGCCCCTCTCTTACACTGCACTGGTTGTTCGCTCACGGGCAGTTCGTCGGGTACGGGCTGCAGGCGCAGGGATCGCAGGGTGCCGGGCCGCTGTTGAACAGGTGATCGTTGAGGTAGATAATGTCGAAGACGTCATCGCCGCCATCGCAGTTCACGTCCCCGCGATCAACATGCGGGCAGCCCTGGTCGGTGGGCGGAAT
This sequence comes from bacterium, assembly GCA_021813505.1. Classification (GTDB taxonomy): domain Bacteria; phylum Zixibacteria; class MSB-5A5; order WJJR01; family WJJR01; genus JACRMA01. Next base: position 45,021 of record JAKAKI010000067.1, read on the forward strand.
CGGGTAACCGCCGAAGACGTAGTCGATCAGTTGAGACAGATCGAACACGTCAATCACATTGTCGCCGTTGAGATCGCCGTGATGGGCACAGTCACAGGCGGCGATGGTAATGATCCCCTTCGTGAAACTTGGAATCTCCTGAGCCGGCCAACTGCTGCCAGAAACAGGCTGCACGAACTTGAGGTGATTGGCAAGCCTCGTGCACGTTGTGTCTATCTCAAATGTACCGGGGACTCCCGTCACACTGACCTTAAGAAACATGGACGGGGACTCATCGGTACCGGGAGCGAGCGCGGGGGAGAAGATCTTGACCCGCGCAAACATCGCGCCCTCCGGCGACTCGCCAACCGTCCGGCTGGAATCGCGGGCCAGCGTCACGATATCGCCGAAGCCGAGTCCACCCCCCATGCATTCGTAGCTCTGGGTGGCGTATTGCGCGGTGACCACCGCATCGGTCAGGACGCTGTCCATTCGCCCGCCCCACGACATCGCCAGTTGCGTAATGAATGACCCCGGCGTAACGGCGCGTATCCTCAAGGGTATGGCCAGGGCCCCCACGGGAGACTCGTTGGTCACACTGATCCCGATCGGGACATTCTGCGCGTATCGGGCCACCGTCTTGGATTCTACCACAACGGAACTTGCGCCCAGCGCCGGGACGGCAGCGAGGCTCACGAATGTCAATACCAGTATGAGTATTCGCGTTTTCATCGTGTTCTCCAATCTCTGCCTTAGGTTCTGCATCTCACCGACCAAAAGTTGCGATGGCGTTCAAAACCCGCTTCACCCTCTGATTCCCTAACGCCAATTGGCAGGGTCAACAACTGGTGAAGAGTGGCCCTTGGATGGAGTGAATTCCGGGCCACCCCAGCCTGGATTACGCCGGTTCGCGAGTAGTGCAGTGCATGGATTACAGGGCGATGTGCCGCCGGAGAACGTAGCGGCAATCAGATAGATTACGTCAAAAACGTCGACCGCACCGTCACAATTGACATCACCGCGTTGAGCCGTGCACGTTTCGTCCCACGGCGAGGGACCGCCACTGAAGGCCTCGTCGATCGAACCGAGGACGTCGAAGATATCGATATATCCATTGGCGTCGAATCCCCCTGCAGGGGGCAATTGCATGGCACAATCGTCACCGTGCCTCTCTGGAACACGGGCGTCACTGCCTGCACGTCTGGCCAATTCACCACAAACGTCAGGTGATTGTTCGGGATCATGCAGGTGGTGTCGATTTCAAAGGTGCCCAGTGTCTCGGTGACGTTGACGAAGAGCCACATCGATGGGGTCGTATCAGTCCCGGGGGACAGGTCCCCGCCATTCGACCGCGCCCGGACAAACAAAGCGCCTTCCGGCGAGGATGACACCGTGTGGTTCCTCCCAATGCTGTCAAAGACCACATTGCCGTAACCCTCCCCCGCACTGCCCGAGTTGCAAGTTGTATCCTTGACACCGTGCTGCACGCCGACAATCGCGCCGGCCAGGACATTACTACTCAACCTCCCGCCATATGACATCGACATCGACGTGATGAAGGACCCCGGCGTTACGGCACGGATTTCCAGCGGGACGACCAGCCCGCACAAAGCGGCACTATTCGTCACGCGAATCCCGACGGCTGCGCCACTGCCTGCGGGGATGGCGCGCGATTCGACCACGACAGAATCCGTGGCCCGCGTGCTTCCAGTTGTCGCAAATGCGGTGAGCATCGCAAACGTTAATCTGAGTATAGCTTTCACGTATTGCTCCCTTCTCCAGTGGCTGCCGGGCACAATGGCCCGCCAACCCATTCAGGCAGCTTCCGAACGTGCCTGCCGTGCGTCAGTAGCTGTAACAGGGCGGAATCACCCTGCCGTACGAAGCTGCCCCCAGCGTCCGGAGGTAGTCAATGATGTCGGCGTCCTTGTCGCCGTCGGTATCCGCAACGCGCCTATCCAAAACTGGTGCCGGCCCATGACGGAAGCAATATTCCTCCATCTTGCGCACGTCCACGGTGTCAATCCGCGCATTGTTGTCAACGTCGCCGCGGATTACTGAAAGCAGGGCGCGGTAAGCGTTCGCGAGTCCGTAACCGAAAACCGTGTCGAAACCCGGCAGGGTATCGGCCCCCCAGTCTACCGCTGAGCCTTCCACAATTCTCCGGATGACACGAGGGAGAGTGTCGTTGCCTAGCAAATCGTGGTAAAGGGTGTCGAAGTCGGTTCGACGGGCCAAGACAAGCGCGGCGATTCCGGCGACCTGAGGAGTCGCTCCCGAGGTTCCACTCATGACATTCGTGTAATCTGAATTCCCCGGACCCCAGGCCACCTGCGGATTCCATCCGAGAATTCCAACGCGATCGGTCGTCCACTGGTCACCCTGAAGTCCCTTGTAGCCGCTGGGTGCGACAACATCTAAAGTCGGGCCTTGGTTACTGTAATCCCAATGCAGACCATATCTGTCTATCGCGCCTACGGCAATGACCTGCTGCATGATCGCAGGAAACTGCACGAGGGGCAGCTGAGTTTCACCGTCGTTACCTGCCGCGAATACCATCACACAGCCACGGCAAGCTGGCGCATCCTTCGTCGTCCCACTATGACATGAGTCGACGACTTCTTCAATCGCATCCGCAATCGTTGCAACCCACGGAATGCCCACGACGCCCCAACTGCAGGAGATGACCCGAGCGCCGTGCGTCGCAGCCCAGCGGATCGCGTCAGAGTAGACCCACGGATGCTCTTGAACATCGGGCCAGATGTGAAGAATCGAATCATCCGATACCTTAATTGGCAGAAACCGGCAACTTCCCATTATGCCCATAATACCCTGTAGATCGTGTCCAGCACCTATGATTCCAGCACAGGCCATACCATGACCCTGTTGTCGTCCGGCAGAAGGATCGTAGTCAGGTCGCAGCCCGTAGGGAGGGTACCAATTCTCACCGACAAAATCGTATCCCTGCATGACCCGCGCGCCAGGAAACTCAGGATGCGTCTCCATGCCCACGTCGATCACTGCCACAATGAGTGATGAGTCAAGTAAAGGAATCATCCAAGCGGAGTCCGCATCAATATCGACATCAAGTGCTCCGTAGGGGTCTCCTGTGTTCTCGAGATAGTACTGATAACCGAAGAGTGGATCGTGTCCGTCCGACTGAGGGGTGGCCACTGCAGAAAACGTAGCGCTGGCCCAGATTGTCTCGTCGAGCGAGTGTAACCGGTTCACGTACTCAAGTGGACTCCCTCTAACAGTGTCGTCGAGAGCACAACGCCATAAGCCATGAACAATAGTATTTGAATCAACAACATGCAGCGCCACGGTCTTCAGTAACGTCATCATCGAGTCTACGGTCAAGTCTGGCTTAAACCGAACGTCGATGACATCGGTATACTTTAGCTCACCCGAATAGGGAGGTGAGAAGTACACCGGAACAACACGGTGCACTGCCGAATCGCCGAGAAGGTCGGCCGACGCGCTGGAGTAATTCCAGCTCGCCTCCAGACTGTACGCCGCGAAACCTCGATGAAGGGGCTCAATAGTAGCCCGGGCATTGAGGCACGGGTGTCTAGAGGCTATCCCAAAATTCACTTTCGGCGCTCTGGCACGCAGTTTGCTAAACCAGTCTTCATAGGTGAGGTGACCTGGCCAGCCGACTCGATCCCACCCAGAATTCGATTTTTGGGATGAGTTCTAGAAAGAAAGTCATCGCCGGCCATGGTGATCCTTGAAGAGTCGAGTTGAATTACGATCCGTTCTGAAGATATGGTGACAGGAAACGACTTGTCCTTGTAATAGAAAGAACCATCGGCTCGGGCCGGTCCTGCATTGAGACAAAACATGCAGGTGATCAACAAGGCAAGTAGCTCATACTTATTCATATTGTTCATCCTCTCAATTACTGTACTGCCCATGAAGTCCGGCCGAATCTGCCGGACTGTCAATCTGGTCTGGGTCCCACTCCCAGGCTTCTCTTAATAACGTAGCGGTCGGACAGTAGAGTGATGTCTGTAACTGTCAGAGACTCTAGATTAACGATGCACAACGGACCACCTGCGGCACCTGCCCGCGGAGCCACGACCAGTCTTCGGTCACCAGGTAGAAAGCGCGCCTGTCCACTTGCTGCGACTGGGAGCCCATTGCGATAATCGAGACGCTTGAGAGGTCTGCAATTCGCTAGGTCGAGGATGTCGATGCCCATAGGCGTCTCCTCGAGGAATGGCCTGCCCGGATCTGTGCACACACCGGTTTTCCCATCGGCGCTAATCTCCAGTTGGCCATTAGGACTGAACATGCGATCCCAGAGAAGCGTTTCTCCGGTCAAGACGTTTCCTATAACGAACCAGTAGGAGAGATTTGTCGTGTCAACTGCGATTACGATAACTCGCTCTTCATCTGGGTGAAGCGTCGCCGCATAAACCGGACAATCACTGCCGGTTCCGATATTGGGTCCAAAATCGCCAGAGATTTCGCCTGTCTCCACATCCGCGATACGCACTCTGGCTTCCGCAATGAGAGCGACCTTCGTCCCCGAGGGTGCACCTCCACCTAGGGTGTAACTATCGTTGTATCTTCTAACGGTGGTTCCGTCACTGGTCCGCAGAACTCTGCTTCCGTTTACCAGCAACTGCCCATTCTTAATTAGCCCTATCCGAAAGCTGGCGTCGGGGCTCTGCCAGACAGTCTGATGCGTTATGGCATTGATCTTTATGACGTTCCCCTGACTTTGGGGGTCTCCCACGCTGCCGAAGGAAACGTACAGCCACCTTCCGTCGGGTGAGGCCGCCATTTCCCATGATGGGGCCGGCAGCGGAATCGAATCGAGCCGTGTGAGACTGTCGGCATCATACACGTACATCTGGCTGAACAGGGAATTGACATCTGTGGAATCTTTCCAATAGCTCGCCCCGAGGTAGATGTTGTACTTGGCGGGCCTTGGTTTCGTCGCTTTGCTGCAACCAACCAAGAACATTCCGACGGTGGCCACGGCAAGCACTACTGCTCCGATGACGCGAGACCTCCATCCCAAGTAGCTCACCGACTTAAGGCGCGTTATCAACTTGAGGTAAACCATAGACTCCTCTCTCCGGCTCACACCTTTTCCACTTTTCAAGCTGGCAGTCGTCGTCTACATTATTCGTGCCTCCTTTCTACAACGAGGCCCGCCCAGGCGCTCCGGGATTGCTTGCGTGCTTTCATTGGAGCGCCGGGCGGTTTGGGTTTGTCTCATGCCTTGCCGTGATTGAACGTGCGTGTTCTCTTGCCAGTGCCTGGCACGTGGAGGCGCACTCGTTTAGACTGCGCCACGTCATCCATTGCTGTCATTGCCGAAGTTGCTATTGGCATCTTGACGAGGAGCCCTCGGTCGACTGCGATCAATCACAACTTGGATCCCCTCCTGGTCGGGATCTCATCTCCTCTGCACCACTCGCTGTCAGAACCAATACAAATCAATGCCACGGATATTCCCGATGTCTGCCATATCCATACGACGGCTGCATAGCGTAGATCCAGTAACCACGGTGCAAGTAGGATGCTTCCACCGAGGCATCCAGGCAGGGATGGGCTGTGAAGAAGTCGCTCTGTGCTTGCATTGTCCGTGTGGTATCAAACTGGACGGCGATCTTGGAGGACGATGGAATGACGGCGTATATGGAATGACGGCGTATGTTGTGTCTAGGTCACGGTAGAATTCCTGCGCCAAGGGCCGCGATCCGGAACTCACGGCCCAAATACCGACCGTGAGCAGGACAATCATTATTCTTGTGAACATGGAAGATCCTCTCATCCTTGTAAATGATTTGTATCACTCCTCGGACTTCCCGCCTATGGCCGAGGGCCGATGCCCAGGGAACCAATATCCTCTCTTCTGGGAGGGTCGGTCGGCATAGGCCAGATCACTCTTTCCAGCGCCATCGAGGTCATGTTGGTCACCAGCAATGGCCCAGCGTCGAAAAAACTCGGATCTGCAGACGGTGCTGTTACTATCCTGCGATCGCCTGGCAGGAATTTGACCTGAGCTCCTGCTGGAAAGGGGGGAGTGGGTCCGATGAATGACAGTGTCCGAAGGTCGATGACGTGGACCGCTCCTCTTTCTCCGCGCGCTGGCGATCCCTGGCTGGTTACTGCTGCCAAGTTGCCGTCGCTGCTGATTGCGATCTCGCCCTGCGGACGATAGATGTGATACCTGAATAGAGTTTGCCCTGTTTCAATGTCACCGATCACAAACCAAGTGTTGCTATCGCTTCCATAGACGCCAACCGCCAGGATTCGCTTTCCGTCCGGATGCAGTCGCGCTGTGTAGATGTGTGACAACGCAATACCTGACGTGTCGCGAGGCACAAACTGCCCGGTGTCCACACCGTTCGCCACATCGACCACTGTTACGACGGTGTCCCCCGCCGTTGCGGCGATCTTCGTGCCGGACACCGGACCAAACAGCGGTTTGAGGGTGTCACTGAGATGCCGCAGGAGGGAAGCATCGTCCGAGCTCAGAACATCACGTCCCGCCAGTAAGAGCGTCCCGTTGGCGATGCAGCGCACGCCCCAGAGATCAGAGCGGGTCCATACTGTATGCTTGGTGCGGATGTCAATCTTCTGGATGACTCGACGTGCCTGGTAGGATATGAATCCGGCGACGTACAGCCACTCCCCATCAGGCGACACATCTAAACTCTCCGTGAAATGTGCCTGCCAGATCGAATCGTGGAGCGTCAGGCTGTCGGCGTCGTAGATGTAGATCCGGTTGAACGATGAGTCACCTTGGCCCGCCGCGAGGTGAGTGGCGGGGACATAGAGGTTGTACTTGACCGGCTTTGGCTTGTCGGGCTTGCTGCAGCCGATCAGGAGTAGGCCGACCCCGATTGCTGCAATGCATCCCAGCATGGTGATACGACCAACGATCTCGATGCAATCCCACGACACACTCCAGATATTTGTCCTGTTTCAGTCCAACCTGGACAGAATTAGCCTTTGAAAGTTGATGGTTTGCGACGGTTCTCCGGGCCTAACTTGGGAGCGGAGGATGAGTCATGGACCAGGATCATGGGGCGGCGATCAGC
>JAKAKI010000009.1 GCA_021813505.1 bacterium
TGGAAGCTGCCGGCCGCGGCACCACGACACTGAACGGTGTGAGCTTCCACGGCAGCGCCAGATATGAGAAGGGCCAGTGGGTCGTCGTTTTTGAAATCCCCGTGAGCCAGAGTAAGAACACCCCGATGGCGTTTGCGGTCTGGAATGGATCCCAGGGACAGCGCGATGGACTCAAGTACTACAGTCTGTGGTACGAGGTGGCTCTGTGAGCGTAAACGGCTCGTACAGATGGAGCACTGTCGAGTTGGCAACCGCCTTCTCATTTGCACACGACTTGTTCCTCCCTCCGGACCCAGGGCAACACTCAAGATTGGTCGGGGAATCGTGCGCGGCATCCTGGCGCTACTTGGCTGACGTATTCCCGCAGCTCGGCGATCATCTGGACATGCCGTCGGAATTTTCGGATTTCGAATCCCGTTATATCGCCACCTTCGATGTGGGCGTGCCCACGCCCCAAGTGCCCCTTCTTGAATCGCATTACAACAAACGCGACCCTCTTCCCAGAATCCTCCACGAGAACATCCTCTTCTACCAGCAGTTTGGGCTGCGGCTGAGCTCCACGAGCAACGAGAGCGCCGACCATCTGCGCCATCAACTGGAGTTTGTCTCTTATCTCCTCACTCTTCTGGCCAAGGCGGAGAGCCACCAAGACTCTGTCAACCGGGATCAGGCGGGGCAGATCCGCCGGGCAATTAACGACTACACATCACGCCATCTGCTCACCTGGCTGCCACAAGCTGTGGCGGCGGGCAACGACGCTCCGCTGGCAGCAGCAGGACAGGCCCTGGAGTTAGCCTTGGAATTGACACAGGCTGCACTGAAGCACACCGAATCCACGATACCGTGATGCAGGGGCATTCCCGCGGGTTTGCATCGTCCCCCACCTCTTCCAAGTTCTGACTCAAAGCTAAGTCGCGCTGTTATCGAGCGCAATGCCGCCCCCACCATCTCACCTTGGACGCCGGGGCGGAAAAGTGATCTCCCCGCCAGATTGCCTGCGCGTCTGATCAAGGCTGAATCCGAACACCGGCTTGAGGCCCCCGCAATCCAGGGCATCTCACTAGCTTCCTTAGCTCGGATGCCGCTCGCGCTGAACGGCCACGGATTCGACGATAAGAGTGGGTGTTCCTCAATCCGGGGCTGGTCGCCATGCTGGCCGACTACCTCCCCCACGGCTGTGCTCTGGGCAGGCGTGAAAGCGGCGCTGAAGCAAACGTGGCGGCAGTGTGCCCCTGATTCGGTCCATATCCGGGCAACGGCTGCATGCCCGGCAGATTCAGTTAACCTTCGCCCGATGGCTCAAGCTGGCCCGGATCACGCGACTATTCTCGGTGCATTATCTGCGCCACTCGTTTGGCACGAACCTATACCAGAAGACGGGCGACCTCTACTTCGTCCAGCGAGTGCTGGGGCACAGGCAAATAACGACCACGGAGATCTATGCCAGAGTCTCGGACGACGCCCTCAGGCAGGCCGTAGGTGCGGTTTGATGTCAGCCTGAGTTCTCGATGCACTCTAACTTACTTCAATGCCGAGGCAACCGCCGCGGTGTCGATGTATTCCCTGAATTGGCTGACCTTCCCTTGACGAAGCGTGAACATATGGACCCAGTTGGCCTCATAGGGGCGCTTCGTCGCTCGGGCTTCACCCCGCTCATAGCCGAACACGACCACCGTGTCACCATCGGCCACGAATTCCCGCGGCTCAAACTGCTGAATGTCCAGGCAAGTCCCTAATGCGGTAAAGAACTCCGCCACCTGTTCGCGACCGTGGCGCATACCGGCATACGGGATCACCGGCGGGCCAAAGACTTGCCAGTCAACATCGTCGGACAAGGCGCTCAGAACCGCCGCGATGTCCGCTCGTCCAAAAGATGCGTAGATGTCCTGGACGAACTGAATAGCTCGTGATTTCTCCATGGCAATCGACTCCCTTCATCTCCCCTTGGAGAAAGGATATCAAGCCAGTTCTCTTTATACCAGTGGTTTGCGGCCACCGATCCCCAGTACCAGAAGACCGGCGACCTGTACCTCGTACAGCGGGCGTTGGGGCACAGGCAAATCACTACCACCGAGATCAATACGCGGGTCAGCGATCAGTCGCTGAGGCAGGCGCTACAATCGCCGTAGGTAGCTCTGTCGGTCTTGCCCAGATTGAACCGCCAACTTATCCTCGCAACATGTCGATCGGCGAAACGGCGTTGGTCATTTTGGTTTCGGAGGCGGAATCGGTTGTCGGTGCATTTCGAGACCTTTACGACCCGTCCGCCTCCGAAGGTATGCCTGCTCACATCACGATACTCTACCCGTTCCTCCCTGCCCATCGAGTGGACGCCATACTGATCCGAAAGCTCGAGGGTTTGTTTCGTGGATTTCCAGGATTCGCGTTCACGCTGCGAAGAACGGCGGAGTTTCCAGGTGTCCTGTACCTTCGGCCGGAGCCAGATCAACCATTTCGGGATCTGACCCGATTGATCCAGACCCAGTTTCCCGACTACCCGCCATACAGTGGTGCGTACTCCGACATTGTGCCCCACTTGAGCGTGATCTTCAGTAGCGATCCGCAACTCCTGGGGGCCGCTACAGAGGAATTCCATCGATCGAATCCCCACGGCATTCTTATCAGATGTCACGCAAGATCGGTCGCCCTCATGGCCAATCATTCAGGACGCTGGCAACACGAGGCAACACTGAGCCTTCGGAGGGAGTGTGAATGCCCTGACAACGGCATGTCGACCGCGCCGCTGTAAGAGCAAACCGGCGACCTGTATCTTGTGCAGAGGGCACTCGGGCGCCGGCAGATCAGGATGACCGAAATCTATGCCCCAGAAGGATCAGAGTCTCAGCAACACCGTCGGGCTCTTGACCTCTCGCAATGGACTTTTTTCGATTGGGATCGAATTTTCGTGCATGGTGCTCCCCGCGGGTGTGATTTTCGGGGTCGTCCGACGAATCATAGGATGTAGCGGGCGCAAACTGGCGCCGCCAACCTAATGGTCGCTCCCGATGTCGATACCCACACACCAAGATCGGTTTCTGCAGCTTCTCGACAAGCACAGGAAGATTCTCTACAAAGTGGCGACCGGTTACTGTCGTAATCCCGCCGATCGTCCGGACTTAGAGCAGGAGATTGTCCTTCAGCTTTGGCGGTCATTCGACCGGTACGATGACCGCTACCGATTCTCCACCTGGATGTACCGCATCGCTCTCAACGTTGCCATCTCCTTCTATCGCAGCGAAACCCGCCGCTCTCGTCACACCGTCGCAGCTGATGACTCCATCCTGGAGATTGCGGAAGACAAGGCCGAGTCAGGGGAAATGGACAAGAGTCTCCAGCTCTTGCACCAGTTCATAGCCCGGCTTGACGAGCTTGACCGGGCGCTTATCCTCCTCTATCTGGACGAAAACCGATACGACACGATTGCCGAGATCCTCGGGATCTCCGAAACTAACGTCGGCACCAAGATCAGCCGTATCAAAGAACGGCTCCGGTGCGACTTTTTGAACTCAGCTTGAAATAGGAGCTACCAACATGGAACTCGACGACTTGAAGCAGAAGTGGGTGGATCACGACCGGAGGCTGAATCAACACATCCGATTGAATACCCATCTATTAAACCTATCCGGAAGGAGCAAGGCGAAAACAGCGATGCGGCGATTGTCCCGATGGCTCTGGTTCGAAGTGCTGCTCGACTTCGCGGTTCTCCTCTGGCTTGGCTCGTTTATTGCGGGGCATGTGGATCAGGCTCGCTTCTTCTTGCCGGCGGCAGCTATCCATCTGTCCGTCATATTGCTGCTGGTAGCCGGCATCCATCAAATCATCTCAATCGCCCAGATCGACTACGCGGCGCCGATCGTGAAAATTCAAAGGCGACTTGAAGAGCTCCGAGTCTGGCGGCTTCGTGTCACTATGCTTGCCCTTCTTCTCGCACCCCTGCTCTGGACGCCACTTCTGGTAGTGACCCTCAAAAGTCTGTTCAATGTCAACGTGTACGCAGTCGTCACGGGTGCCTGGCTTGCTGCGAATCTGGCCTTCGGGCTTGCCGTCATATTTCTGGCGGTCTGGGTTTCGAGGCGTTACGCGGACCGGATCAAGCGATTCCCCTTCGTGCAAAAGCTTATGAGCGACATCACAGGTCAAAGCCTGAAGTCTGCTTCTCGTTTTCTGAACTCACTGGCCGATTTCGAGGAGGAGTGCGTTCAATAGAGCCCGGCCGACACTTGATGCAACGGCTAATCGGCAACCGGCAGATCACTACAATGGAGATCTACGCGCGGTTGAGCGATGAAGCGTTCATGAGTGCGGTGTGTCAGGCCATCTACACCCGCAAGTCTACCGACACCGGACTGGATTCCGAATTCTCCTCCATCGACAACCAGAGAGAGGCGTGTGAGGCCTTCATCCGCTCCCAACGGGAGGAAGGTTGGGTTCTGAACGAGGAGCGGTTTGATGACGGGGGGTTCAGTGGCGGCACCATTGAACGCCCCGCCCTCAGGCGGCTCTTGCTGTTGGTGAAGGCTGGGGAGATTGACTGTGTGGTGGTCTACAAGATTGACCGGCTGTCACGCTCCCTGTTGGATTTCGTCCGGCTGTTGGAGTTGTTCGAATCCAAGAAGATTGCCTTTGTGGCGGTCACCCAGCAGATCAATACCACGACCTCGGCCGGGCGGCTGATGCTGAATGTCCTGATCAGCTTCGCCCAATTCGAAAGGGAGCTGTGCAGTGAGCGCACCCGGGAGAAGATTCACGCCGCAAGAAAGAAAGGCAGGTACACGGGCGGGACTCCGCCCTTGGGCTACAGCATCAATCCCATTACGCACCAATTGGAGGTCGCTCCCGAAGAGGCCACCATGATCCGGGAGTTATTCGAGTTGTACCTCGAACACCGGTCCTTGTTGGCGGTGGTGAAGGTTGTGAACGCCCGTGGCTGGGTGCGGAAATCCTGGCTGACCGCAAGGCAAGAACTGCGGGGCGGGAAGGCACTCAACAAAGTCTATCTCCAGCGCTTGCTGACGAATCCGCTGTACTTGGGCAAGGCCTTCCTGAAAGGAGACCTCTATCCCGGGTTGCATGAAGCGATTGTCGACGAGGAGACCTTCAATCAGGTGGGGGCACTGTTGGTCGCCAACCGCAATTACGCTGACCCCTCACGGCGCTGCCACGGCAACGCCCTGTTGCGGGGATTGGTGCGTTGTGGCCGTTGTGGGGCGGTCATGGCGCACACCTGGACCCGCAAAGGGGGCAGGAGATACTCCTACCTGGGCTGCAACACCGCGCAGAAGCAGGGCCGTTCAGCCTGTCCCACACCGACGCTCCCGGCAGGAGACGTTGAAGCAGCAGTCATCAACGAGATCAAGCGGCTGGCGCAGGATCCGGCGTTGATCGATCAAGTATTCGCCGAAGCCCTGGAGCAAGCCAAGCAGAACCGGGAGCTTCTGGAGATGGACCGAACCCGCCTGTTGCGGCAGCGGGAGCAGCGCGAAGAAGCCATCAAGCGGCTGGTGTCTTCGCTGGAGAGTCCTGAGGGCCAGTCCCCCGCGGTGATCGGACAGAGAATCGGCGAACGCCAAGCCGAGATCGCGCAACTCAACCTCCGTTTGCAGGACGTGGAGCAAGAACTCAACACCCTCACGTCCCAGACCCTCGACCGCGACCACCTCGCGCAAACCCTCGCTCAGTTCACCGACCTGTGGGACGTCCTCTACCCCATCGAGCAGGTCAAGCTGGTACGGTCGGTGATTGAGACGGTTGTGTACCATGATGAGGCGGAGAGGTTTGAGATACGGTTCCGGTTTACCGGCGATACAAGGGAGGTCACTCCCGCGCGAGCCGAATGACAATAGAACGAGTTGGGGTTGCCACGGTCGGGAACGCCCCTGCACTGAAAACCTGACCAATTGGACTCCAGAAGCTATGTTCTTCACAATCGCCAGCCAAGATGCTTTGACGCTTCAGAATACCGCTGCGCGTCCAGCACGCAGGCATCCTTTGGGGTCGGTACGCGTTCGCGTAAGCCTCGCGCAAAAAAGGACCTGACCCCTCTTGACATCACGTGAGATCCCGGTAAGTTGCAAATGCAGACACGATCATCCGGCGCGACATCATCCGACCGCAGGGCCGGGAAGTAGTTATTGCCGGGTATGGCAGGTATCACACTGGAGGTGAGCCATGCGCAAGACGCTGGCGTTGGTGTTGTGGGCAGGTGCAACTGTGGGTGCATTGGTGCATCTGGGTCAGACAGAGACTGCATACGGTGCAGCGAACACGGTTAATCGAACGAACGTGCCGCCGGTACTCAACTTCCAAGGGGTTCTGCGCAACCTCTCCGGCAATCCCGTCCCTGATGGGAGTTACAATATGACCTTCAGCTTGTGGAGCGACTCAGTGGCAGGCGCCGAGCTGTGGACGGAGACGCAGGCAGTCCTGGTCGCGGGCAGTGTGCTCGACGCCTCGCTGGGTCAATCGATCTCCTTGCCGCAGAGCGTGTATTCGTCCCCGCTCTACCTGCAGATTCAGGTGGGGGGGGATCCACCCCTGTCGCGACGGATCAGGCTTCTGAGCACGCCCTACGCCCTGATCTCATCGGCGGTGAGCGGCGACATCGTAACCGGGCCAGGGGAGCTGCTCATCCCCCAGACGACGCCAGGGCACAAGTACGTGGACATCGTTTCGGCAGATTCCCTGGTTGGTCTTCAGGTAACGGACAACAATGTCCCGGCCAAGTGCGCGATGGTTGTCGACACCGGCGGGGCGGTTCTGACCCTGAATCGGGATAGTTCACCGGGGATGGAGTCGATTCTCAATGGGTATGTGGGGGATCGGAAGGCGGTGATGGACCTTTACGCGGGCGGGGGACTCGGAGCGGGATCTTTCTTCGACGTTTCCGTGGACGGCAAGCGGGAGCGTGTGGACATGACCATGGCATCAGGAGGAGGATTCGCCACCCAGTCGTACTTTGATGCCTTCGCCGACGCCATGGGCGGCACGCGCCGACGGGTCAAGGCTTCCCCCAATACCATCCAGTCTTTCTTCGATGTCTTCGTCACGGGTGGCCGCGGCGCGCTGAGTCTTCGCGCCGGACATCCGTTGGGGGTGGGATCGCAGTTCGAAGTCCTGGCGGCCACAGACACATGCAAGGTCGCCCTCCACCCAGGAGAAGGTGGTGCACCACAGGGCGCCTTCTGTGACCTCACGGTCACTGAATACCAGGGCAGAATGCGGCTTGGTCCCGCGAATCAGGAGTACCTGATTGCCGCCGCCGACACCACTGGTGGTTACCTCACTCTGCGGACCCCGGCGGGAGACACGTGCGTGATTCTCAGTCAGGCGAGGAATTTCCTGGAAGTCTTTCATGGGCCAACCCTCCCGCCGGGCTCCTATGACCGGGTCGGATGGGATTTTCGACCGGAAGGAATGGTCGTGGTTGGGAAGGACAACATGGGAACCGTCCACGACACCAACGCGGTACTCAGTGCGTACGGTGATCTGAATCTTCGTGGCGCCTGCAGCGCCGCCGGCGGAGCCGCGTTGGGTCCAGGATCTGTCCACTTTGGCACTACCAGTGTCGCGGCGGGACGAAACGCCAAGGCCAATCACACCGGCACCTTCGTGTGGGGGGATGACCAAGCCACCAACGTGGTCTCCACCGGCAGCAACCAATTCGTCGTGCGCGCCTCCGGCGGTGTCTGGATGGGCACCAACGACGCGGTCGGCATACCTGCCGTCGATTTCCTCAGCACGTCCACGGGTGCTCATCTGACAACCGGCGGCGTCTGGACCAATTCCTGCGATGCCGCCAGGAAAGAGAACTTCACATCGGTTGATCGCGGCGACCTGCTGGAGAGAATTGCCGCCCTGCCGATCACGCGCTGGAACTACAAAGGGGAGAGCGCTCAAGTTCAGCACATCGGTCCTACGGGCCAGGACTTCTATCGATTATTCGGTCTGGGCACCGACGAGAAATCGATCTCGACTATCGATCCGCCAGGGGTCGCGCTGGCGGCAATCCAGGCGCTGTATGAGCAGCAGAAGTCAGAGAACCGGCAACTGCGTGAACAGATCGCTGAACTGCGCGAGATGATTCGTGCCCAAGCAGACAAAAGGAAGTGATCTCGGGAGGGTTCGTCGCGATGAGAATTGCGAGAGGTACAATGATCTGTCTGCTCTTGTTGCCGCCTCTTCTCAGAGCGGCCGCGTCGGAGAGGCATGCAAGCATCCCGGATCGTGAAAGCCATCAAGTGGTGGCGGAGGCCATTTCCGACTCGCTGACCGTGCCGACCTCAATGCTAAGTCGGGCGACGACGGCATCAAGTGCGACTGACAGGAGTCGAAATGCGTCAACGATCTTCTCACCGGCGTCGAACTACACGATAACGTGGGCCTCGATAAACGGCGGTGGCATAACCAGAGCGTCATCGACCAGTTACTCAATGGGAGGCTCCGCGGGGCAGTCGGCGGCAGGATCCTCGCGGTCCGCAACCTACCAAATGGGGATTGGTTTCTGGTACGGCGTTGGCGGATGCTACTGTCCGAGGCAAGGCGACATCAACGCCGACACAGTGATTGACGTGTTCGACGTGATTGGTGTCATCGACATTGCGTTCAGCGGCGGCACCGATCAGCAGGATCCCCTCTGCCCGGCGACCCGCGCCGATGTCGACAATAACGGCGTGACCGACGTCTTCGACGTGATCTACCTGATCGCGACCGCGTTCAGTGGCGGGCCGAATCCGATTGATCCGTGTGGACCGTAATCTCGCTCGTCAATGCGAAACTACAAGGGGGCGTCTTCGGGCGCCCCTTTTCGCTTTCAAGAAGGTCACCGAATCCAATACTCCGAGACGGAATTCGCGGGTGGTGCAGGCGAACTGGCGGCACTTTTCGCGCACCGTCACGTCAGGGGTTCAGTTGTGAGACTGCGAAATGGCGAGAGTGGCGATTTGCTAACGTGCGGTGTGGTGCGGAGTTACAAAAACAGGGAGGGGGAAAGTTCGAAGCCGTAACAAAGCGGTCTTGTAACTCATTGAGGGTTAAGGTGTTAAAAATGGCGGGCCGAGTGAAACGGTCCACGAACTTCGGAAGGCGTTGGTATCCAAATGCCGGAGTATGAATACGCCGAGCACTCTAATTCGCTCAACCTCACTGCCCCCGCGAGTCAGCGCGGAGAAGGTGTCCCACAAGTACATGGAAACCCGCCATCAAAACTGACACTGCTGAAGGGAGACCAGGTAAACGGAGTAACAACCTGACAGGCTCCCTCAAGGACTAATGTCATCGCTTCGCCCCGTCTGGCTCCCTCGTCTGCGGCGGTGTTTGCATCGTCCCCAATGACATGAAGCAGATACGCCCCTCCGGCTTGAACTGTCGCGACTCCGCAGACAGTTCCCCGGGGGTTCTTCGCTAATATCCGACTCCCCGCTGGCAGGGGCCCGAATTGACAGTAAGCGGCCTCCGACCAGATATCCATCACCTGGCTGGAGAGGGGCAATGCAATCGCGTCGCTGTTCAGCGTCGTTGCAGGTACTGCAGCGCTCAGATAACCCTCCTGTCCCGCCGCGTCAACAGCGGCAACGCGGTAGAGGTATAAGGTGCTCGGTAAGACGGACTCGTCAGTGTATTGCTTTGACCTTATTCCGTCGGTTCCAGTAATACGAGTCCATCTCCACGTAGTTCCTGACACAATGTCTCTTCGATAGACGTTGAATTTCTCAATATCGCTCTCGTAGCCTCCTTTGTAGTTGAAGTATGTCCAATTCCAGGATAATTCGACACTCGACGTGCCGGGCTGTGCTTCAAGTCCATCAGGAGGTCCCGGGATCGGATCCTCATGCTGTTCCTGCCCACAGGCATATCGAATAGCGCGAAACGCATTGACTCGACCGAATCCAAAATCGCAGGCGTTGACGTACCGCTTGTCTGCACTCGCAATGAGCGCCTCCTTAACCTCAGCAGCTGAAAGAGTGGGATTGGCGCACCAAACCGCAGCAGCAATCGCCGTCACCACTGGCGCTGCAAGCGATGTACACCCGCAATTCGACCAATCTGCGAAACAGTTCTCGGTTGCGTTGAATCCATAGATATCGCGAGCCGGGTGAGTGGATGCGATAACCCCCATGCCATAGTTGCTCGGTCCCCCGCACCCAGAGTTGCCGTACCTGGAGTCTGCAAGGTCCACTGAACCAACAGCCAGCACTTCCGTCGCCGATGCCGGGAACACACAATGATCTGATGTTTCACAGTCGGAGTAAGTTTGTTGGCAACCTCCGGGCAGCTTTGCAATCTTCCAGCCCTGGTTTCCCGCCGAGGCAATCATCAACCCATTGGCATTGCTGAATCCACGGACCGCATCCCAAAGGGACTGTTTGACCATCCCCGCATCCTGGAACTCCATGGCAAAAGACATGTTGACGACGACACGTCTCCCCTCCCTTGCGAGTTTAGTGAAATACGCCAGGCCCTCTTGTGCTAGGTTCAAATCAACACGCCCCGAGCTTGCTGGTGCATCGTAATACTGAATCTCGCAGTACCGCAATGCGCCTGCAACACCCAACGCGTTGTCATGCGCAGCCCCAATGACTCCACACACCTTTGTTCCATGCAGGTCACCTATCGGCGGTTGGGGACCCAGGCACGGGGATACCACCCTTCCATAAAGCTCACGACCGGGTTTTGTCTCCCGAATGTCGAAGGAACCATCAATCACACCGATGACAACGGCGTCGCTGCCAGACACGGAATTCCACATCAGAGGCACGCGAGCGAGTGCGAAGTAGTCGTGAACGAAATCTATGTAGTCCGGATCAGAAGGGGCAGCACCCGGAGTGGGCCCACAGGTCTGACAAGATTGCTGCTCTAGTTCCACAAATCGGTATGGAGTCGCGTAGCGTACTTTCCCGCTACCCAAGAGTGCGCTTATGGCCAGTGTAGTATCGGGGACCTGAATCCTGAAGTACGCAAATACACGTATCTCGCCGAGCTTGCGCGCCCCAAGAGCTCCGATGAGACTATCGCCGACAGACACGCTTAGCCCACTGTCCAATCCGAATTCCACTTGGTCAAGCGCGTATCGGTTGCCATCAACACCGATCACGATTTCTGCCGAATCAATCGGCTCTTGATAGTCGAGAGGTGGAGGCCCACTGGAAAAGGCATAGTCGATCAAATGCACGATATCGAAAACGTCAATCGGGTCAGTTCCGTTGATCTCGGCGATGAACTCCGGGTTTGCGGATGGACCGCCTGCAAAGACATACTCGATCTCGGCGATGACATCCATTACATCAATCACCCCGTCTGCATTCAGGTCGCCGTGGACCGAAGAAAGTGGATACGTTGATTCGTTTGCACCAGCAGTGGGCGGCATCGTAACCGGAGGCGAGGAAGCCGCCAGCGTTTCTCTACTGTCCACTGAATGGCGGGAAGGAGGAGGCGATGGGCAGGTGCATGGGAATGTCACGTCGAACTGGTGTGAAGTGCCGTTCACCCATGCGAATGGCGTGAGCATTGGACATAGACCGCTCAGAAGAAGTGTAAACGCTTCTCCGTCACGGGCACCTTCATCCAGAGGGGTCTGCGGGTCATCTCCCATCACATGAATGAGAAACTGGCCCTCCGTCGTCACGGTCGTCGTACCACACAGAGCACCCCGTGCATCCATGGCGCAGATCGTTGTGCCGACAGGTATCAGATCAGCTTGACAATGCGCTGACATTGACCAGACGTCCATGTGGTACGGCCAGTTTGGTGGACTCTGGAAGTTGCAGTCTGTTGGCAGGCTGCACGCGTATCCACTGCTCGGATATATCAATGTCGCGTCCGAGTTGATGTTGATCCAGTATCCATGGTTCGGTTTCATACAGGTGATGTCGTTCAGGGTAGCAGGACGGTTGACATCCCAGGAGATCCACCCTTTGTCACATTCGTATCCGAACAAGCGGATATACTGGCCGGTGATCGACATCAGAGCGTGTGTCAGGGTATCGGGGAAATCCGGAAGATAGGGGATAAGATTCCAGCCGGAACACAGGCTTAGGGGCGTGCTCGGGGGAGCCAAGGTGCCTGTCACCTGGATGGGGCCTGCATTCTTGGAAGATGTCCTGAGCCAATACCCATGGAATGGATCCATCGTGCTTAAGTCATTTATGGGTCTACCCGCCTCCCAAGATTGAGGCCCATAGCAATCTGAAGTGAGAACTTCCTGGTATTGGCCTTTGATCGTTGACAGCACGGAGGACAGGGAAGGATCACTGGGGACGATGTTGAACGAAATTAGTCCCCCTGATTCACACAATGGCACGTTTGTACCGCCGGGCGGGGGAGGGTCATAGACCGCGGTCATTGTGTAGTCGCCGTCCATGGTCAGCGATATCGTTGGCATCGTGCTGTAATCCGCATTGTCCCGAGTCCACTTTGCGAAGTAGTTCCCACCAGCCGTCGACGGCGCCTCGAGTTCGACTACTGTTCCGACAGGGTAGGTACAGGTCAATGGCGTTGTCGCATTCGGATTGCAGTTGCTCGGTAGGAGGTTTACCAGCACACCGGAGTTCGGATTGACCGATCCAACAGCCAGGCTCCGCGTAACTGGCGTAGAATACACGGCGGTCAGAACGTGGCTCGCATCCATGGTCACCGTTGCCGTCTGACTTGTGCTATAGTCGGTGCCGTCTCTTTGCCACTTCTGGAAAGTGCTCCCGTCGGCAGTTGGCGGAGCAGTCAGGCTGACAATAGCGCCGTTTATGTAAGTGCACGACAATGGCGTCATGGTGTTTGGTGCACAGTTATTGGGGGCGACCGCGATCAAGACACCAGAGGTGGGGTTTGAAGATTCCACGAACAGAGTCCGCATGCTGGTCGGAAGAAATACCGCGGTCATCGTATGGTTGGCCGCCATAGTCACTGTCGCCGGGTTGCCTGGCAGATCTATCCCGTCCATCTGCCACTTCGAGAAGACGCTTCCGCCAGGCGGCGTCACTGGGGCTGTGAGGGTGACCACAGTGTTGCAGGCGAATGTGCACGTGGACGGCGTGGTTACAACAGCCCCACAATCACTCGGCGACAACGAAATCTGTGCCCCTGTTGTAGGATTCAATGAGCTGATCGACAGTGTTCTCCGGCAGACCGTGGTGAAGTCCCACGGTGAGCCGGTGTGCCAGACGAATGTTGAGCCAAATCGGTCGCCGACGCGCCAATAGTATGTCGTACTGTAGGAAAGCAGGGAACCGGTGTAGCTGCAAGTCGTCGCGGTACTGGACAAGCTCTGGGTCCAAAGCGGTGAGGAAAAGCTCGCGGTCGTAGAGAGTTGGATCTGCTGACCTGAGTTCCCGCAGGACGGGATCCATTGGAATTGGGGAGTAAGACTAATCCCGGAGGCGTGATTCAAAGGAGATTGTGCGGTGGGGGCTGAAGCAGATCTCGATACCGCCTGAAACCAGCAGAAATCAGCAGAGTCAACACCAGTCTCGATGCCGATCATCGCCCTGATCATTATTGTGGAGGATCTCACGAAGGCCGAGAGTGTGACGTTACCAATCACGGCCTCTTTTTCCACGGCAGAATTGGGTAGGACCAGTTTGGTGGTCCACGTCCCGGTCGACCAGTTCCAGAGTTGGATGACATTGTTGTCCTGATAGGAAGCGCTCTTGAATCGAACATGGATGTCGACTGCCGTGGCAGACGACAAACTACTATGGGTGATGTGCCAGTACGCCAGCGCGTTTGACCGACATCGTGCCCCTCCAGCACAGGAGGCCCCGCCTGTCACCTGTCCCTTTGCCGAATCGCAGGGGTACCCATTGATCTGCGTGCTTTCGCAGGCACCCCTTGCAGCACACGGCAATGACAACCAAAGCGAAATGCACAACAGTCCAAGAACGAACAATCGCCGAATTGCGCTCGGCAGGTTGTATCTGGCAGAATCACCCAACGGGCACGGTCCCATCATACCTCCACGAATTGAGCCAGTTCTGATGCCAGACGTGTAAACGTGTCAGTCAATCAAAGTGAGCCAGTCCAACATCCCCATTGGTAATAGTATTTGGCGGTGAGTCAACTGCTCCTTGCAAAGTCGATCGGTATGCATTAAGGACATGGTAGTGCACTCCTCCCGTCCCCGCCTCTCCTTGGACACCGGGGGGCGGAGAGTTGATTTCCGCACCTGGCCTACTGCTCCCGCTGCTTTCTGAACCGCTACACTCACGGCCTCGGACGCTTCCTGCTTCTACTTCCGCGCTTGCGGTTTGCGAAGGGAAGACTTCCCATCCGGTCCTTAAAGAAGGCGATCATCTCACGCTCATCGTCTAGGAACCTCTCCGTGCCAGCCCAGAAGACCCAAAGAGGACAACCCCTGAGGAGTTTAATCGCTTGGCCACCTCTGTGAGGGGAAGAGTCCCCGTACTCATGGCAGTAGAATTCGCAGAGACGCATACAGAGCTTCCTTGACGTGCGACCGATGTAGAGTACTGGCTCCCCGGGAAGCCATCTCTCTTGCTCCTCCGACGACAGGTAGTCCACATTCAGATACCTGTGCTTGGCGGTCGGATTCGGTGTCAGCGACACCAGATAGACTCCAGGAGCGGCTTCCACAACCGGCTTGCCCCACCGGACTGGACCATGAGGTTTGAGTCCGACCGCTCTGAAGACTTCAGCAACTGTCACCGACGAACTCATCTCTATTCGATCCTCAAGTGATCGACAGCAACAAGGGGCTCATTCGCAAGAGTCTTATAGAATTTGATGCGTACAAATCTGAGCGAAGTCCTATCGCGCACCGGCCTTCAGCACTCCAGCGCATACGCTCCACTTGTGGCTTTTCAGGGAGTTGCATACGCTGGCTTCACAAATGATGTCGAGATCCTGATGTAAGAGCGGCAGGAGCGCATCACCTTCGGGAAAGCTAAATACCGAAGCAACGATCATCGCTGGCGGAGTCAACCACGAGTTCACTTGGCGCAGGACCTTGGCGGCCTCTAGGTAGTAGAGAACCTCCCCAAATACTACCGCAGAGAACTGGTCTTGCGGGCTAAACTCTTCAATCCTGCCACGGACGAATGTCACGCCTTTCCGACCTCGCTTGCGATTTGCGATAGCGAGTGCTGTGCGAGAAACATCAATGCCGGTGTAAAGGAATCGCTCTTGATCAATAAGCTCTGCGAGGATACCAGTGCCACACCCTACATCGAGAACCTTCCCTCTGACAACAACTCGATTAATCAATTCCGCAATGACCCCGTGCCGACCGAATTCGGGAAGTTCGTCGAGAATGAAGCTGTAATCGTCAATCCATCTCTTTTCCCAGAAGTCGTCTAGACCTTGCGAATCTCCGGCCAACCTTTTCGCCTCACGTACTTCCCAACTGGTCTCAGTAATGGCCTCACGCTGCCTATCAGTTCTTTTCATTCTTTACCTCACCCAAAACATTTGTAAGAAACGAGTGCATCGAACTCCGAAGTTGCTCCAGGTGCTCGGCGGCCTCGCGGAGGCAGTATTCAACCTCGTTTCTCGACTGGCCCCACGCGATTGAGTCCTTTTTCGAAAGGCGATCGTCCAGTGACTTGCAGGAGACTGCGGTCTGATCAAGCCGACGGAGAATGTCGCTTCCCCAGTCCTTGACCACGCGCTTGACTCCTCTGGCCATCATGGTCTGATAAATGGCAATTCCGATTCCTACGACAGCAATGATAAGTGATGCCATCTCCATGGGAATACCCCTACTCGTGAATTATCAGTTCCTCGGTGATGTTCCGCAATTCATGGTTTGGAAGACATTCCGCAGTAGGTAGTAGCTCGGTGTACCGATAATCTCGAATTGATGCACTGATGATTCTAACTGGGCGATCTGGAAGAAAGCGGTTATTGCCCTTCGCTTCCCCACATAGATAGCGAAGCAACAAGCGCGTGGCGCCAAGCGAACCAGGAGCGAGCACACCACCGCAAACAATAGCGATTCGTTTCAGTGGCGTGGCCCACGGCGACCAGTAGGCGGCGAGTACGCCAATGTTCGGGTACGCGGAAACGGCATATCTTTTCCCCTGTCCTCCGGAAATGCCGCAGTCTTCATATGGTTTTCGGAACCCGATTCCATAGGCTTCTTCGGACTTGAGTTCTTCCAACAACAACTTCGTGACAACATTGATGTCTGCTGTCGCGAACGTGAGTACATTGCTGGTCAAGATAGTGCCGGCCTCTTGCTGGGCACTGGCTTTTTCTGCCTCGGATCGCGCATTCCTTGTCTGCGCCAAGGCCTCATAAAAGTCTATGTCGAGCATGCTCTTCACTTCAGCCCCGTCAAGCCCACCCGTGCGGCTGAGCTGGTCAATTGCCAATACCACCTCATGCGTGTGAAGAGCGTCACTGATAAGCGCCAGATGGCCGCTGGTCGCGAGTCGACTCCTACCGCTGGGCAGTACGACGCAGACGGGAGTCTTACGGGTGTCAGGGGAGCTCACAGATCGCCAGAAGTCGGCCTGACATAGATCCGACAGGTTTAATGGTCCTTCTGCCATCTCATTCTCTTCCGGGACTGGAGCCTGCAGGTCTCCTGATTCAATGCTCTCTATCTGATTCTACTACTATATGCCCAGCGATGCCAGCACGATTTCTCAATCTCAATGTACGCCAACGGACCGAGCAATTGACGCCCTATTCGTCCTGCTTCAAACTCGCGCGACCCTTATCTGAAAGTTCCCAGATGCCCCTTGGCGAGTTCGCCTTAAGAAGGCCGTCCCGCACCAGCGCATAGCATGCCCATTGTACCGTGTTTCGCCAACGCGGCATGTCCGAATCGCTCGCCAGAGGGTCGTAATCGACGTCCTTGAGGACCTTTTTCATTCTCTTGCCTATCCGGTCAATCACTTCCGAGGTGTCTCCCGACCCGCCCATCTCCGCCAGAATCTCAAGTAAGGGCGTGCGGAACTGCGCCTCAGGCGTCCGCATTCCTTTGCGCAGGCGACCAAGGTTCCTTCGCTCGGCTCTTGTAGCTTCATCCTCATGGCTTTCGGCTTCGGCGGCCAGATCATCCCACTCCTTCCGAAGCGAGCTCAACTTATCGCGGAATGCGGTCAGGGTTCCAGCACGCGTCAATGCCTCGCGGGCACGATCATAATCCCGCCCTTCGAATGACTTTGATCCGATGCGATTGACGAAGTCGATTTCGGCTTCGACTTCCTCGGAGAGCATCTCGAAGGCCGCCGAGACGTTACTCGGATTGTTCTCAATCATCAGATCCACCTCCGACGATTTCTGCATCCTTCCGACGTCTGCCCTCGCCAAGATAGCAACTCAGCCCTCCGGACACAATGGGGTGACCGGACGCTCCGCTGACCCTCGATGAGGGTATGATTGACAATAGGCATTCGAATTCCGACCTTTTGCCCGGTTGCGTAAGCGACCACTGGCAGCATTTGCCCAAATTTGCGAGTTGCAGGTGTCTAAAGCACTGGCATGACCTCTTTCCTCCCCCATCGTGAACTCCGCCCCGCCGAACTGGCGCGTGCGGAGGGGCTGGCACCGAGGGGTCTGATACTCGGCGCGGGCGCACAGGCACTGGAGGTGCTTGTCTATGACGCATCCCGCCGTCCGACGCAGGACAGTGTCCGCAAACTCTGGAAGGAACGCTGGGCAGGCCGGCCGACGCCGGTCGTGCTGGTAGTGCTTTACGCCGATAAAGCTGGGTTGTGCGGTCACACGACACGGAATCACGAGGCACCACCGGCACTTCTCGATCTGGAAATCGTCCATGTGGAGCGGCTCTGCGATACGGCGCTCGATCTGCCGGATCACCACGCCGTCGATCGTTTTCTCCGAGAACAGATACCCGAAGCTGAATCGCCAATCTTCGGCATCCGCAATCAGGGCCTGCTGGCCACGCATGTCATCCAGAGGGGGAAAGAGGAATTCGACCCCCAACGGTGGGAGCAGGCTGGTACTCAATCGCGCAAGCTGCGCGACCTGTCCGAGCGCAAGCTCCTGGAGGGCCTGGGTTATGCAATTCAGCCTCTTATGGGTCCTGCATCGCTCCTGTTGGCTCGCGGGTCACGTTGCGCGCTGGCGATCTTCCTCGATCAGAATGAATCCGCCGAAGTTGCCTCGACCCGCTATGCCGGTCAGCCACCGGTGTCGTATGGTCTGAACGTCGCTCAACAGCAGGGTCTCCCGTGGTTGATTGTCGCGCGCGGATCAGAATTGCGGCTTTACCCCACGGCAACCGGTGTTGGTGTGGGACGGCGCGGGCTGACCGACACCTACCTGCAAATCAACCAGACACTTGTCCCGGAAGACCGGCTTCCTCTCCTCTGGCTGGCGTTCTCGGCCGAGGCGCTGGCGGATGAGGATGGACTCAAGGCGCTCCTGGAGAAATCCAGCCGCTACGCCCAGGACATCGGCAGACGGCTGCGCGACCGCATCTACACTCTTGTCATCCCAGAACTGGCCAAGGCGATTGTCAAAGCGCGGAAGCTCAAGAAGCCGAAGAGTAACGATCTGGACTTGACATACCAGATGGCGATGCTTGTCCTGTTTCGCCTCCTCTTCATCGCCTACGCCGAGGATCACGATCTTCTGCCGTACAAGGCCAACGAAGCCTACCGTCGCCGGTCGCTGACCGAACGCGCGAAGGAACTGAAACGGCTGGTGGAGACCGGCGGCACGTTCGACACCGGCACGTCGCAGTGGGACGAGATCGTTCTCCTCTGGGATGCGGTCCGGAAGGGGAATACTGAATGGGGTGTGCCGCCCTACGACGGCGGTCTCTTTGAAGAAGATGCCCTGACGCATGCGGCCGGGTCCGCCCTCGCCCAGATCAAAATGTCCAATCGCGAATTCGCGGTCATCCTCAGGAACCTGCTTCTGGATCCCGAGACCCCGGAGGGGCTGGGGCCGGTCGATTTCCGCTCGCTGGGTGTGCGGGAATTCGGGACGATCTACGAGGGTTTGCTGGAAAATGAACTCTCGGTCGCTGAGTCACCGCTCACAACCGACAAGAAAGGTGACTACAAGCCGGCGGACGATTCTAAGAAAGCCATCATTGCCAAAGGCGAGATCTATCTGCACACCCACTCCGGGGCACGCAAGGCAACTGGCTCATACTACACCAAGGAATTCGCCGTTGAGCATCTCCTCGATCACTCACTCGAAAAAGCGCTGGATGAGCACTTGGAGAAAGTCGCCCGAGTCGCCAAACCCGACCACAGGAAAGCGGCGGTGCAACTCTTCGAGTTCTATGTTGCCGACATCGCGATGGGTTCGGGGCACTTCCTCGTCAATGCCATTGACCGAATTGAACGGCGTCTCTTGCGATTTCTGGCGGATCAACCCCTGCCGGGAGTCACAGAAGAACTCGAGAAGCTTCGCACGGCTGCCAAGGAGACACTCGGTAGCGCCTGCGATGACCGCTGGCTGGAGAACAACAAGCTCCTGCGTCGTCTGATCGCACGGCGTTGCATCTACGGCGTCGATTTGAACCCGCTGGCGGTCGAGTTGGCGCGCCTGTCGGTGTGGATTCACACGTTTGTGCCGGGTCTGCCGCTGTCCTTCCTCGATCACAATCTCGTCTGCGGGAACTCGCTGGTCGGAATTGCGACCTTCAGCGAAGCCATCGAGGAGATCACCAGCAGGGGCGCCAACATGGATCTGTTTGATGACCCCGCACGGCGCATGCTCAGCGCGGCTGCCGAGGCCATCAACCAGCTGCGCGCCACCAGCGATGCGAACATCGCTGACGTTGAGAAGGCCAAGGCAGCGCATGATCGCATCGAGAAGGCATTGCAGGGAACCAGCGCCTTCTTTGATATCCTCGCCGCGGCGCGTCTGGATAAGGACGTGATCAAGCAGGTCGCGTCCGGATTCGCCGGCATGGTGGCCGATCTTCAGCATCTGGACAACCTGTTCGGAGTGGCGCTGCATCGGAAAGCGCAGCAGGTAATGAAGGCGCTCCCGCCTTTCCACTTCCCCATCGCCTTCCCCGAGATCTTCCTGCGCGACACACCCGGCTTCGATGTGATCATCGGCAACCCGCCGTGGCAAGAGGCCACCATCGAGGAATACGCTTTCTGGGCACGCCACTTCCCCGGGTTGCGCGGAATGAAGCAGAGTGATCAGGAGACCCGCAAGGCGCAGTACCGCAAAGATCGCCCCGACCTCGTTCGCCTGCTGGAGAAGGAAACATCCGAGGCTGAGCTTCTACGTCGTGTACTGATCAGCGGGCCATATCCGGGGATGGGCACGGGCGATCCCGATCTGTACAAGGCATTCTGCTGGCGCTTCTGGCATCTGCTGCGTTCACCCGTCGGCCGACTTGGAGTGGTGTTGCCGCGCTCTGCATGGTTTGCTAAGGGATCGGAGGAATTCCGCATTGAAGCATTCAAGAGTGGGCTTGTGGAAGATCTCACCTACCTGCTCAATAATCGCCAATGGGTGTTCCCTGAAGTGCACCCACAGTACACCGTTGTACTGACCTGTTTGGAGAAGGAGGGGAGCGTTCCGGCGTCGTCGGAAGTACGCGTCCATGGTCCGTACCGCAGCAAGTCCGCCTTTGACACTGGGATCAAGGCTAATCCGGTTCGCTTTGCGGTGAAGGATGTTCTGTCGTGGACCGAATCGGCGTCGCTGCCGCTCCTGCCGTCAGAGGAATCTGCCGAGGTATTCCTGAAGATTCGCAAGGCACCACGTCTGGACGCCGACGTCGGCAGCTGGCGCTGCCGGCCGCATGCTGAGTTGCATGCCACGAACGACAAGCATCTTATGACTGTGACCAATGACCCACCCAAGGGATACTGGCCGGTCTACAAAGGAGAATCGTTCGACATCTGGAACCCCGACACGGGGCGGTACTATGCCTGGGTTGATCCGGAGAAGATCTGCGCCCACTTGCAGCAGAAACGAGAACGTAGCGGCAAGCGAGGGGTGTGGCTTGATCCCGAGATAATCAAAGAACGTTTCGACAACGAACCGGAGCAGGTTCGGACAAAAAGCCGGTCGGCATTCGCTGAGTTTTCTCCGCAATGGATAAAGGACCCGAAGACTCTCCCGTGCCGTCACCCACGCATTGCCTTCCGGGATGTGACACGAAGCACCGATCAACACACAGTACGCGCAGCGCTCCTACCGCCAGAAGTCGTGATTACCAACAAAGGTCCTTACCTCCTTTGGCCGAAGGGTGAATACCAGGACACGGCGTATCTCTTGGGAGTTATTTCTTCCATTCCTCTTGACTGGTTCTCGCGCTGTTTCGTCGAGGTAAGTATGAATTTTCATATCTTCAACACACTTCCAATACCACGACCGGACCAGGGTTCTACCCTCCGAGAGCGTGTCATCGCCATAGCTGGTCGCCTCGCCTGTCCCGATAAGCGGTTTGCAGCATGGGCAAAGGTGGTCGGCGTCAAGTGCGGGCCGATTCCAGAGGACGAGAAGAGCGACATGATAGCCGAACTGGACGCCGTTGTGGCACACTTGTATGGTCTGACGGAGAAACAGTTGGTGCACATCTTCGAGACATTCCATGAGGGTTGGGACTACGAGGAGCGATTGCGGGCGGTGTTGGGGCATTTTCGGGAGTGGAAGAAGCGGTTTTGATGGGGCGGTACGGCAAATGATTGCTCGTGTCTTGTTTGAGGTCGCAAGTTGCGACCTTAAAGAAGAGGTGCCAGATTGGTACCTCAACTTGAGATCACAATTTGTGATTTCAAAATCCAGCAACAGGTAGAATCAAGGGATAGACATGCCTACAGGGAAATCGTCGTCCGAAAAGAGCACGGCGAAATCACTGGTGCCAACTGAACGCATAGATCGGGTCATTCTGCGGATTCGCGGTCAAAACGTGATGCTGGACAGCGAGTTGGCATCTCTTTATGGAGTGACCACGAAACGGCTGAATGAACAGGTTCGCCGCAACCGTGAGCGTTTTCCCGTGGACTTCATGTTTCAACTCACCGCGGCTGAAGCAGAGGTTTTGAGGTCGCAAATTGCGACCTCAAAGCCGGGACGAGGCGGTCGTAGGCATATTCCTTATGCGTTCACCGAACACGGCGCGGTCATGCTGGCCAGTGTGCTCAAATCACCCCGCGCCGTTGAGGCGAGTATCTTCGTGGCGCGGGCGTTCGTCCGATTGAGGGAGTGGGCCGCAACCAACAAGGAACTGGCAGCCAAGCTTGCCGATCTGGAGCGTCGCGTCGGTGGGCATGATGAATCTATCCGATCTTTGGTGGCTGCAATTCGGCAGCTCATGGCGCCTCCCCCCGCGAAGAAGACCAAGATCGGCTTCCATCAGGAGAAAGGCTGAGAGTATCGGTTTCATGACGAAACCCGAATTCATCGACAATCGCGACGGGAATACACTCGGCGAGGCGTTGCGCCAACATCTCGACTGGCTCGGCCAGACCTACAAGGCGCCGGTTGAGCTGTCAGTCGCCACCGGGTACTTTAATCCAGGTGGGTTTGCCCTCGTCGCCGAGCATCTGGATCGAGTTTCACGAGTGCGGCTCCTCCTCGGAGCGGAGCCGATTGTCCCACCCAAAGTGCCGACGCGAAAGATCGGCGAGGATCCCCGAGGTGAGGCCTTTCGCCAGAAGCTGCTAAAGACGGCACTCTCAGAAGAAGAAACGGCGATCCGCGATGATCGCAATCTTCTCGAATTTGCTTCGGCATCAGACCGATCGATCAAACGCCTTCTGGAGTTCTTGGCATCAGGGAAGGTTGAAGTTCGCCGCTACGAGCGCGGGTTCCTTCATGGTAAAGCGTTCATCTTCGCCGGTGACGAAGGTGTTCTCGCAGGGTCTTCTAACTTCACTGCCGCGGGTCTGACCGCGAATCGCGAGTTGAACCTCGGGCATTATCAGCCTCACCTCGTCAAGCAAGTCAAAGATTGGTTCGACCGTCTCTGGGACGAAGCGGTTCCTTACGACCTCGCCGCCATTTACCAGGAACGGTACGCCGAGTATCCACCGTACCTCATCTATCTGCGCGTGCTGTGGGAACTCTACAAGAACGAATTGGAACATGAGCGTGAACCGAGCGGCCGGATTCCGTTGACGACGTTTCAGACGGACGGGGTGAGCCGCGCGGCCCGGATTCTGGATGAGTACAATGGCGTCATCATTGCCGACGGCGTAGGACTTGGGAAAAGTTTCATCGCTGGCGAGTTGATGCGGCTTATCCAAGAGCAGAACTGGCGTGTGTTGCTGATCTCCCCTGCGGCGCTCCGTGATGGCACGTGGGAGCGATTCCAGACGCGTCATCAACTGCGCTTTGAGAACATCTCCTTTGAACAACTCGTGCGCGGGACCCATGAGTACGGCCACCAAGACAATGCGGTTGTCGATTACGAGATGGTCGTGATCGACGAGGCACAAGCATTCCGAAACCCCAGTGCAGAGCGTGCAGCAGCTTTGCGAGCGCTCCTGCGAGGGAAGAGACCCAAGAAGCTCGTCCTGATGAGCGCCACGCCGGTGAACAACTCCCTGTGGGATCTCTATTATCTCCTGACGTACTTCATCAAGCATGACGCGGTCTTCGCGGATCGCGGTATCCTGTCGCTTAAGGAGCGATTCAAGTTCGCTCAGCAGATCGACCCATTTGACTTGAAGCCTGATACCCTTTACGATGTTCTCGATCCGGTGACGGTGAGGCGCACGCGTCGCTTCGTACAACGGTGGTATCCAAACGAACGCATCCCGGGACCGGATGGCACTCTGATTCCCGTTCGGTTTCCCACGCCACACGTCGCCAAGATCGACTATGATCTCGATGCCGTTCTTCCGGAGGGGTTCTTCGACGACTTCGAAGATGCTTTGGCACCGCAGCAGGGTCATCCCAAACTGACGATGGCGCGTTATTGGCCGTCGGGGTATCTCCTCGAAGGAGAGGTGGAATCGCGCGAACTGGCGCTTGTCGGGTTGCTGCGTTCGGGTCTGTTGAAGCGATTTGAGTCATCCGTCTATGCCTTCGCGCGCACATGCGCAAGGTTGGCAGACTCACATGACCGCTTCCTCCAAGCTTTGGACGCCGGGTTTGTGCCTTCGCCTGAGGCGATGGATGAATGGTCGGAAAGCGATTCGGATGATGCATTCGAGGAATTACTACGGTCTTCCGGATCGCTACCGATCTCAGAGTATGATGTCGAAGCGCTCAGGAACGACGTTCTCTCGGATCGAGCGTTGTTACGGCGATATGCGGAAATCGGCGCCGCCATCGCTCCAAAGCAAGACCCCAAACTGGTGCACCTGGTGGAAGAACTTGTGGAGATATTGCATCAAGCCGCCGGGGAGAATGGATCCGACACTGAGCAGCGTGATCGTCGCAAAGTTCTGATCTTCTCATACTTCGCTGACACGGTGAAGTGGATCTATGATTATCTGTTGGAGCGTGTCGAAGTAGATCGCCGACTTTCGGCATACCGTGGACGTATCGCCGCCATTTCGGGGGATCAGTCCTTACAGGGCGGATCACGGGAGGCAACGGTATATGGATTCGCTCCTCACTCGACCGAAGCGCCTCCGAGACATGCCGAGGACTTGTACGACATCCTGGTGACCACCGACGTACTCGCCGAGGGGATGAATCTCCAGCAGTGCCGACACATCATCAACTTCGACCTGCCCTGGAATCCAATGCGGTTGGTTCAAAGGCATGGGCGAATCGACCGCATCGGGAGTCCCCACGAGGATGTCTATGTCCGCTGCTTTTTCCCGGACAAGCGGCTCGACACTCTTCTGCGTTTGGAGCATCGCGTCCGCGGCAAACTGGCTCAAGCGGCTGCGTCAATAGGTCTCGAGACAGAAGTAATTCCCGGTGGTTCCACCGCTGAGGTTGTATTCGCGGAGACTCGAGAACAGATCAATGCGTTGCGCAGGGGCGATGCGCGGCTCCTCGAGCGAGGGGGAGAACCCGAGGGTGCCCATTCAGGTGAAGAATACCGACAGGAACTTCGGAAGGGTCTCGAAGAGTGGGGAGATCAAATCACAAATCTGCCTTGGGGAGCAGGCTCGGGTATCAAGAGTGGCCTTGCCACCGGATGGTTCTTCTGCGCTCGTATCGGTGACAAACCAATCCTGCGATTCGTGCCCACGACAAATGGTGAATCGCAGATTTCGGATACGTTGACTTGCCTGCGGTACATCTCATGCGAACATGACACTCCACGCGTGTTGTCCGATTTCACCTTGGCTGGCGCGTATGGGGCTTGGCAGAGGGCCAGGGAATCAATCTTCGCAGAATGGACCAAGGCTACTGACCCCAAGAATCTACAGCCTAAGGTGCGGCCGTTATTCCACGCAGCTGCCAATCACCTACGGCAGTTTCCTCCCGCCGGACTCGATCAGAAAACGCTCGATGCGGCCGTCGATTCGCTGCTCGCTCCCTGGGGCATGCGCTACGAACGTGAACTCAGAACGGTCATGGATGATGACGAGATCACCGGCCCAGAGCGGTCAGAAAAGATCGTTGAGAAGATTCACGAACTCGGTCTGTCACCACACGAGCCCCCGAAGCCACTCCCGCTCATCGACGCAGAAGAGGTCCGGCTGGTGTGCTGGATGGCGGTGGGCCCAACCTGATCATTGACTGACCGTTTCTGCCACAAGGCGACAGCCGCGAGTGAACTCGAGTACTGAATTCCTCCGTCCCGCTCCGAGGCCGACGAATAGACCACATGCGGGGCGTCGAATGTTGGGCGGTACCGGGCTTGTTCCAAATGGGTGTGGGGCACCCACTCATGACCCAAGGCGATCTCTGCGCCCGTGACTCCAATAAGCACAAAAGTCACAACTTTGATTTCGCAGTTCATCTTTGCTCCTCATTGCGCGAAACTTGAGGGGACCATTCCCCTCATAATAGTAGTACGCTAGATCCCAAATCCGGCGCGGAATGAACGCGATATTTCCTCAACGGCATTGATAGGCTTGGACTTGGGAATCTCGGTGGCCGAGCGACTATTCCCGGATCACCCGGGCACCAAGAGGTACTTAAGGCGTTGTACGAACTGAGGTGGGATTTCCGGAGTTCAGGAGAATTCTCGCAATCTCTTTGCCCCAACCTCTCGTTCACCACACTGACGGAGGCCTTATGCGATTGTCTCAAGCGACGACCCACTTCACCCGCCAACTGGCGGCCAACGGATGCTCGGTCCACACTCTGAAGGCCTACACCCGGGATCTGGCGGCGTTCACCCGCTGGTTAGGCGAGAATGTTCAACTTTCTGCGATCAAACCTGACGATCTGGCACGCTTCTTGATTAGTGACGAGGCGCTAAGCACCCCCGACGGCCAGCCCCGCAAGCCCATCACCATCAACCGCACCAAGTCGGCGCTGCGGTCGTTCTTCCAGTTCTGCGTGGAATCGGGTTGGATTGAGCAGAATCCGGCCCGGCTGATCCGATCGGCACCGGCAGCGGCCAAGGAGCCGTCGACCTTGACTGACGACGAGATTCGGCGGCTACGGGCAATTCTGGCCGAGAACAAAGGCCAATTCGCCTCGCGGGACCGGCTGATCTTCGAGATTCTGCTCGGTACTGGCATCCGGCTGGGGTCGCTGGTGGGGTTGAACGTGGGTGACATCGATCTCCAGACCGGCACCCTGCACATCCGGGCCAAGGGCGGCGCACAGGAGCGGGTGTTCCTCAATCCCGAGTTGTCCGCCATGTTGGTCGGCTACCTCGGCGAATGCGCGACTGAAGCCAAACGTGGCGCCAACGTGCCGCTGATTCGGTCCAAGTCGGGGCTACGGCTGGGCGGGCGGCAGATTCAGTTGAACTTCGCCCGGTGGCTCAGGCTGGCCGAGATTACTCGGTCGTTCTCGGTCCACTCGTGTCGCCACACATTCGCGACCCGGCTGTATCAGAAAACCGGGGACCTGCACCTGGTGCAGAGGGCGTTGGGGCATCGGCAGATCACGACCACAGAGATCTACGCGCGGGTCTCGGATGCGGTGTTGAAGCATGCGGTCAGCTGCGCCAACTAACTCCGACTGGTCCGCACATAGCGTCACGCACTGCTACGATTCCTGCAGTACTGAGTGCGGGTCGCCGCATCTGAGCGCGCGACCCTGGTCTCACCCCCGGGTTCATGATAACGCATCTGGATGCATCCAATAGAGATTCGGCCTCTTGACCACCTTTCTTGCGGTCATGTACCTTCAGTGTCGGATAGACCGATTGAAAACTGGACGGGAGGTGTCCAATGACTAATAAGCCGGACGAACTCTGGAAATACCTTGAACTGGCCCGTCAACAAATCGGGCGGCAGTACGAAGCATATGGTCGGTTGCAGTCCAAGGCTAGCACCCTTCTGGGGTTCGGATTCGTTCTAATGGGGTTTGTCATCAATGCGCTGACGCGGCTCGACTACATGGGCTTCATGTGGATCCCAATCGGATTGATATTCTGTGCACTCGTCCTATTGGCGACCGCGTATCGAACCTCAGCGGTTGCAACAGCGCCGAACATCAGCCTCATAAGATGGCACTTGGAGGAAGGCACCGCGCTCGAGGAGGCATCTGCTGATCTCATTAGTGGAATGGAAGATGCCTACACCGAAATCAAGACCGACCTCCTGCGAACTGGAACGAAGGTGAATTGGGCGATTCGTCTGATACTGTTGGGAACGGCAGCAACCGCCGTCATGGTGGTTACGGCCTGCTCTTGCGTTCCGTGAGTCTATCAACCGCGGGAGGTTTCTCCCTGTTGGCCCGGACTGGTGCCTTTCGGTCAGCCGGAGGATTTGGCGGGGCCACGGGCGGAGGCGGGGCCTTTGGGGGCACGGGAGGTGTTGGAGGGATCTTCGGTTCTTCCGGCGACATATTATCTCCTTTCAAGTCACTTGGACGTACGCAATAATAAGGCCAATCGGAACGACATGGCAAGGATGAATCACTACCTGAAATTAACGCAACTGGCAAAGGATCTGAATCTTCGACCGACAGGTGCTGGCACATAGACCTGAGAAAGGCCGGAACATCAAGTGTCCATGCGCACCGCTCATGATTCTCCTCAGAATCGCCTTCATGCAACTCTTGGTTTCTTCATGCAGGGCTTGCCAGTGATCTTCGTGCGAACAGAAACCGTCTTTGCCATCGATCCCTATTTGAGCCGCTATCTTAAGGCTGCGATGGGGGGAGGGATGCCTGATTTCACAGAAGACGCACTTCTAAAGGGTTTCGAGCAGTTTATTACTTCCAGCCACGAACTTCGACATTTCCACGACGCACTCTTGTCACGTCCCCTGTTCAGGCTGTTTATGTTGCAGAACTCCCGGTTTTGGCGTGTCCTGCAATTGCCCGGGAACATCTCCGGACTTACGGCAGCTGATCTACCGCTCCAAAACGGCAAGGCGATTCAGGCAGACGTCACCCCATTTGGTCTATCGCTAATCGGCGAGGTGCAAGAGGCAGACCGCCTCTACAACATGGAGCGGCGGAGATTGTACAAAACCCACACTTGCAAGAACGATCTCACCGTCTCGATGGTCGACCTTCTCGAGGCGGACGCAATCGCAGCGGAACTCCTCTACATTCTGGTCTCCCACAACGCCGCGTCTGCTGAACAGTACTACAGGCAGGTTGTGTGCCAGCTCCCCATTGAGTACAACAAGCTGGTCAATGTGTTTGTCGATCATGCAGGAAGTTTCGATCAGGCTATAGTCAGTCTGCACTTGGCTGTTGCGCATTCGCTCTATGGGTCGGACGATCCTGCATCGTCCTTCTGCAAAGTGATCGAAGATTACTTGGCGAGACCTGATGGCTTTGTTGATCGCTACGGCCCTCAGGCGATTGGGGAGCTGTTTGGTGGGGAACCGGCGCTAGAGGAATGGGTGATGAGTCACAGAGTCGTGGGCATGGACGCGCTTGCGGAGCGACCCGTTCAAGCGCCTAACGAGTTGCTTGAAGAGATGCTTGGCTTCCATAGGAACATTTATGCTGCCCGTAAGTTACTGATAGAAACGTACATTAAGAACTTTGAGATGAATGCATTTGACTATTATCAACGTACAGATGAACTGCCGTTGCCTCCGATCGTGTTTTGGCCCGGTGAAATCTCAGAGGCCGGCCAGGGAATCAATGTTAGGGAGGATATGCTTCAGCAGTTTGGCCTGGACATGTACATGATAAGAGGAGGGGACTGGGAGCGTGGTGATTTGCGCGTCGTTGCTGGAATTGGGCCATACGGGCTGAGGAAGCCGTTCCTGGACTATAGATTGGTTGATCTCCACATGCTAGCGTATTACTGGTACAGGAGGCTATTCACAGAGACTGACTCGGAAGTGTACTCCCCTCTTGTAGATGAGATGTACGAAGCGCTGTTGAGGGAATCCTTCGGTCTGTCTTGAGCCAATTGCCACAGCCTTCTTGGATCAAGCGAATGCGCCCGATTATCGAGCCCTCGGGTTGCTGTCGCTTCCTATCAAGTTTTGCCGTCGGCTGCGCGCCCGGCAGATTACGACGGAGATTCATGTGCGGGTGAGCGATGAATCACTCCGGCGAGCAGTTACCACTGCCTGATACACCGGCGTGAAGCCAACGTGCCGCACGCTATTGCCATTCTGCAAAGCGTGCCTTAGCTTGGAGAAGATACGCGGGGGATACACATTATGAAGTGTAGATGAGGAGCGATGAACGTGGGAGAAACCGATCCATCACTTCGGCAGAATGAAGAGATTGTTAGGTCCATGATCCAGTCCGAAAACGAATTGATCAATCACCGGATCTCATGGCTGACGACTGTGCAGGGCCTGCTGTTCGCTTCGCTCGGTTTCGCATGGGGCAAGCCAGATAGTTCCGGGCTTGCAACTCTGCTGTGCACACTGGGCATCGCTGTTTCAGTGTTGTGTTTCCTTCTGCTGATCAGTGCGACCTGGGCGCAGAACCGCCTCGTCAGCTGGTGGGAGTCTAACAAGCCCGCCGAGTACATCGGACCAGGGGTGATGGGACTGCCTCCATGGGAAAAAAGCCTTCGTTGGTATCCTATACTCCGGGTCTTCGCGGGGTGGAATCTATTCCCCGTGGTGTTCGCCGCGGCATGGATTGCTGTCTTGTGTATGACATAAACCCGCAGAGCGACTTTGGATTGAAATGTCGCGGCCTCCTCGCGGCCGCATCGCCGCTTAGAACCGCTCAAGGGGACTCGCCGTGCCCGGGGCTTCGGCCACGACACCGACTTGTAAGCGTACACGGAACCACCGCCGACCTACCGCGCGGGAATCTACGCCCGAGTTTCCGACGGCACGCGCAGGCAGTCCTTCACCGTAGCCTGACACAAGGACCAGGCGCACCGGCTTGCAAGGCTTGTCATGTGTTGAGTGTGGACTCGGAAAGATCTCGCGACTCGAGTGTCCGGTCTGTTTTGCAGGTCCAGGAATGTGGCACCTGCGACAAAGTAAGGGTCGTCGCAGGAGGACGCAGGGAAGGGTCGCCTCGATTGCCAGTTGCTTACGAGGATGCCATATGGGTAGTTTTGACACATGGTTCTCGGTCTTAGTCTATCCCTCGCCCTGTCAATCGTAGCGAGTGTCCTTGCAGGTGTATTCGTACTCCTTGAACAGTGGAGGGGTAAGAAACCATTTCGATCCTGGCGGCTGTGGCTGGCGCTCGGATTGCTACTTATTAGCCCAGCAGCGTCGCTCTTGGAATCCTTGTCGACGGCGAGATCCGATAGAGAGCGTCAGGCTGATTTGAAACTGATACAGAGACTGGAATCTGGATTGAACTCGCTCTGTTTCGAAATCAACCTCCAGGCACCGAACCCCAAGTACAGGGAAGGCTGTTCCTTCCAGCTCGAAACCTCGGTGCCGGTGGCGGATTTGAGAACCACTGGTTTCTTTGCGAATTACCTCCACATTCGATACAACCCAGATTCAGGTTGGTACCGTGGTCAGACACAGGGGATCGAATGGCCTGGAATAGTTCTGGATTATGATCCCAGCAAGAGCACTCTCAGATTCGCGATGTCCCCGTTCGGTGCGATGTGGAAGGATCAACTTGCTTGGAAGGCAGAGAGACTGGCCGATCTCTCTCAGGTCCGGATGGGAATTTCACTTTCCTACGGAGAGGACTGGAGAACATGGCACTCTGCGCCGGACACATCGTGGCTGCCGGTGAAAAGCATATCGCTGTTCGCAAACGATTATCAGCCTGAAAACTTGGTAGCGATTCTGACCCCACGGCAGCGATCCTACGCTGCCTATCACAACGGCGTATACTTCCATCCAGTTTGGCAGCCGGTCAAAGACACCGACGACTTTCGTTTCAATGTTGACCTTCTCGCGATGCGTTCCGAAATCCTGGAGAGCTTGGCGAAAGAATGAGTCCGCCGGCAACTCATCAAGCGGGCAATGGAAGTTGAACCTGCCGCTTGATCTGAGCGGCGGTTGGATGCTTCTTATGAGAACAGTTGATGACAGGATGCCTTGGGAGCTACCCCCATGAACCAGCCCAATCTCAGTAACTTGTCCACAGCGCTTTCCGACCAAGAGCGTAGGGACCTCTCGGATCAACTTGACCGCACCCTGTCGGCGGCGATCAAAGAAGATCAAATCGTTTGGACAGTCTTCGGCATTTTCTGGGCTGCCAACGCGGTGTTGACAGTTGGCCTGTTTACGTCCGGCAACTACCCCGAACCGGGCGTTGGAATGGTGATTGCCTCGGCCGGTGCCGGCATGTCCGCCATGTGGTACCTTATTCAAGCTCGAGCTCTTGGTTTTCTCAGCTTCTACGAGGAAATCATCGCGGACCTCGAGCAGGACCTAAATTTCGCAAACAATCGATCAATCAGTGGCCACCGGAACAAGGTCAAGTTCAACAAGTTTGTGCGTGGAGTACGCGTGCGTCCGCTCATGACTGGTTCTCCCATCGTTATCGTCGTTGTTTGGGTCGTGGCCTTGGGAATATTTGCCTATCAGATCCGATGCGGTTGACTCTCCGCCGTCCGGAAATTCACTCCAGGCACGAGCGATGAACGCCTCGGAGCTAAGATGTGATGTGGGTACATGCTGACATCAGCGAAACGCCGCAAACTCGACAGAATCGGTCGACGGGGTGATTGAATGCAGGGGTTGAAAGCTGCTGAAGGCGCTCTCCGGAGCGCGGTATTGCATGTAGTAATAGGACTCATTGCGAGTTTCACCTACTTGTCTCTTGGTGTATCCGACTTTTGGTCCCTCTCACCTGGGCGCAAGTTCGTCGACTGGACGACACACCAGTCAGCACTCTACCTTGCCGCCTGTGCACTCATAGGTTGGCTTCTACACAGGATTGCGCTCTACCGGTACTGGCGCCCGGGAGGTCTTCTTGAGCGGCGGATGAAGTTGTCCCTTCGAGAGTATCATCGACGCTACCCGAAGAATGGTCCATGTAAGGGCATGCTCGATGGGCTAATCGAAGAGATCGACACCACTCCCCAGCATGGTTTTACTGGCTCGGATTTCCGATGGAACTGGGCTGACACTTGGCGCTCAGCACTCGACTCACTTTATTACGGGAAGAAGGTGGTTCCCGGCCTTGTGGCGAACATCCGGACATGGACCCATATCGTTCACGGCCAGATGGCTGCTCGTTATGCAGTTTGGCTCGGCCTTACCGCCGGACTCCTGAGCATCTTCTTGTCTTGCGGGAACATCATTCTACCTGAGTATTTCTTCGGCCGCCCCTCGGTAAGGGCAGGGCTTGTGGGCGGAGTAGTTGCAGTGTCCGCTCTGATCGTTTCCCTGATTATGCTCTATCTCGATCGGATCGTCCCTCGAAACGTGGCACAGATGGATGTCACAGCCATCCTTATCGACCATTGCGTATTCCACAGTCATCTACAAGCACTGAACCTCGAATCCGAGACCCGGCGAGAGCCCAACAACATTGGTCAACGACAGACGGATCCTGAAGACAGCCCCGCAAGCGATGGGGAAACCGCCGCCGCCTGCTGAGAGATTCCGATTCTTGTACACTATGCTCATTAGTTGTTCATTCGCATAATGCCTGTTATCCGATGTTGTTCTTGGGGTTAGGCCGAATTTGACCCTGTCGACCGTTTTGGCACCCGAACTATACCAAAATAGACCAAAATAGACCGCTTCGGGGAAATCGCGGTCTTGGTATAGTTTTGGCCCGTTTCCCCGTAATGATTTGAGCCACCGCCAGTTAGGATGGAGCGTGAAGGACTATACCATGGTATAGTCAAAGTATACTTATGCCCCGGTTTTGGTCTATTCTGGTCTACCCTTGGTCTACTTTCCCCGGCCCTTGGTGTACCGCCCCCTGCGGCTGTCAGGCCCCCTCAAGCCGCCCCAAAATCGTGGCTTGGTCGGCACTGCACAGCCGGGAGAAAGCGCTCAAGATGCCCTCGACCGATGGTACCGCACCAAAGGCGCCTCCCTCGCGGGGGTGGCTGAGGTAGTCCTCCAGCCGGATGAGGCGGTCCAAATCGGCGGCCTGGAGCTTGACCCGATCCTCGGCAATGGCCTTGGCCAACTTGTTGACCGCCATGCGGACGATCTTGTGGTGCCGTTCCTGATCACCGAGACTTGTCTGCAGGGCACGATCGGCGAGCTGGCGGGCGGTTTCCAACTCTCGCTCCTGCAGCCGGCGCCGCCAGCCAAAGGCTGACCCCCATTGCTTCACGCTGGCAACCGAGACGTTGAGGTCGGTGGCGACCTTCTCGTAGGAGCGACTGTTGCCCTGGGAGGCATACATCTCAAAGGCCTTGAGGTGATGCTCCTGCTCACGAAGCTGGGTTTGCGGCTTCGTCATGCTTCTCTCCTTGGGGTGATTGCTGGGCGGTCACCAGCGGCAGCAGGCGTTTCCGGATGGCCTCGGTGATCGGCTCACGCAATTCGTCCGGCAATCGCCGGAGCAATGAGGTGATGGAGTCCTCCTGGCTGTCCGCCAGGTATTCCTCCAGCCGGATCAGCATCTCGAGGTCGGGGATCTTGCCTTTGACCTTCCCATCAGCGATGTCACGGGTCAGCTTCATCTTGGCCATGTGGATGATCTTGAGATCACGGGAACGGTCATCAAGGCCCGAATGGGCGGGCCGGTCTGCAATCTGCCGGGCAGCCTCGGCGTCACGCTCCCGGAGGCGCTGGCGCCAACCGAAGGTCCGTCCCCATTGTTTGACGCTCGCCACGGAGACGTTGAGGGCTGCTGCGACCTTCTGATACGATCGGGAGCCACCTTGGGAGGCATACAGTTCGAAAGCCTTGCGGTGGTGATCCTGTTCAACCGGTGGGGTTCGGGGCTGGGACATGAGCCTCTCCTGGCGTCGGGGGGGTGTCAGCAGCGGGTGCTGGGGGCTGAGGCGGCGGATGACTTGCCCTGTGCGAATCGATGATCCAGTGGAGTTCCTCGTCGGTCAGCAGTTTCGTCCATTCTTGGAAGACGGCGAAGACCGCCGGGACCGGACGCTCCCGGAGGGCCTCTGGGGTCGGTAGCCCACCGTCACCGTCAAGGAACGCCTGCAGACGAAGCAATCTGTCGAGATCCCCAACCTGGATCTTGACCTTGTCGGAGTTGATGGCCTTGATCACCTTCATCAAAGCCAGTTCGACCATCTTGCG
This sequence comes from bacterium, assembly GCA_021813505.1. GTDB lineage: Bacteria > Zixibacteria > MSB-5A5 > WJJR01 > WJJR01 > JACRMA01. Next base: position 34,524 of record JAKAKI010000009.1, read on the forward strand.
TTTCCGGGAAGCGTTGACGACGGCCGAGCCGATCACCTGGTCGGCGGCCTGACGGGCAATGGTGGCGTCACGTTCCCGCAACCGGCCCTGCCAGCCAAATGCTTTTGACCACACTTTCAGGGAAGCCACGGAGACACCCAGGTCCTTCGCCAGACGCGGGAACGAACGCTTCTCTCCTTGGGCGTAGTAGAGTTCGAACGCCTTCCGGTGCTGCTCTTTCTCGGCGCGCACTTTGTTAGGCCGGGGCATGGTGGTCCGTCACCTCCTCAAGAGCCGGAGCAACCGGCGCCGGGATGCGTGTCGCCTTCTTCCCGGTGTAGGTCTCCCAGCGCTCGACGATCACATCGCAGTACTTGGGCTCCAGCTCAAGGCAGTAGCAGAGGCGGCCCAACTGTTCGCAGGCAATCAGCGTTGATCCCGATCCGGCGAAGGCATCGCAGACTCGCTCCCCCCGGATGGTGGAGTTCCGCAGCGCCCGACTCAGCAGTGCGACCGGCTTCTGGCAGGGATGGCGATAGTTCCCGTCCCGTTCCTCATGCCAAAGCGTCGTCTGAGTCCGGTCCTTGATCCGCCGATGGCCATCTCCAATCCAGCCATAAAGCAAGCACTCGTGTTGCTCGCGGTAATCGCTCCAACCCATGCTCCCGGAGGCCTTCGCCCATACGATTGTGGAGGAGAGATGGAACCCAGCACGGATGAATGCCCGCTCAAAAGCGATTCTGATCCCTGCCATGCTGATCCCGTGGCAGATGTACGCCACCGCACCAGGACGGCAGACGGAGGCAAGGTTGCTGAATGAGGCGAACAGGAATTGCTCCAACCCTTCGGCATCAAGGTCATCGTTTTTGATGCCGCCCCACTCCTCTCGTTTCTGGCCCCGGGAGAGGTAGCTCACGCCGTAAGGGGGGTCCGTGATAATGGCGTCGAGCTTCTCGCCGTCGAGGAGCCGAAGCATGTCCTCCCGGCTGGTGGCATCGCCGCAGAGGAGCCGATGGTCGCCAAGCAGGTAGAAATCACCGCGCTGCGTGACCGGTGTCTCGGGCAGGGGCGGCGCGTCAGCCTCCTTGCTGCTTTCATCCTCAAAGTTCTGATCGAGGATATCCGTGAGTTCCTTGTCCGAGAACCCCAGGTCCGTCAGGTTGAAGTCGACGTCGAGGTTCAGCTCACTGACCAGTTGAGATAGCAATGCTTGGTCCCAGTCCGCTATCGAGGCCGTGGCGTTATCAGCAATCGTGAATCCGGTGAACTTGGAGCCAACCAAACCAGGAACTCGGATCACCGGTACCGTCTCAAGTCCCAGCTTCCTTGCAGCTTTGAGGCGGGTATGGCCTGCTGCCACGTTCCAGTCACCATCCGTGATGATCGGATTGTTAAAACCGTACGCCTGGATCGAGCGGGCCACCGCGTCCACCGCTTCGTCATTGAGGCGAGGGTTGCGCGGGTTCGGCTTCAGTTGGCCGATGGGAATCTGTTCGACTTGTATCATCTCAATTCTCCGAGTAAAAGGACCAGTAACAACAAGACGATCACTGCAATCGTCAGGACGACGTGACCCCGATTGATGCCGTGATCCACCCCAGTCTGATCGTTCACACACGTAGCGTCGCCGCTTGATCTCGGCCGGACGACGGAAGTCTCTTCAATCTGCGTCATGTCCTGTCCCCCCGCTGTTCTCCGGTGACGATGGGTGACGATGCCGCGAGACCATCGTCACCACCATCGTCATCACTTAGCTCATTCGCATTCAGTGGGTTGTGGTGATGGTGACGGTGGTGACGGTGATTTGACGGCCCTTTACTCTTCTCTTCCCCTTCTTCTCTTCTTCTTTCTTTTCTTTCTTTAAGAAAGAGAAACACCGTCACCATCGTCACATCGTCACCGCCCCTTGTCGCCCTTGGACTTAGGCTGTGACGATAGTGTGACGATGATTTAGGCATCGTCACCCTCGCGCCGAGTCCGAGTCACTTCAATCAAACTTCCCTTCCTACCACGTGTCACGCGAACTGCCACACCTGCGTCTTGAAGAGTGGCGGCCAATTCGTTCAGTTTCCGTGTCAGCTGATTGGGCTGCCGTGGCCAAGCCCGGTCGTCGGTCCTCAGATGGAGTTTCCCGGCGATCTGATCCAGCAGCCCCAATAGCTCCGTCGCACTTCCGCCCCACGTCGGATGGTTTTCGGCGAATTCCACCAAAGCCGCGGCCAGCGGATGGGCCGAAATCACTTCGTTGTTTTGCCGGCGGATGTTCTCGTCATAAGCGGTGAGGAACTCGCCGGGCTGGTATCCCAGTGCGGCGGCGACCGCCATCCCCCAATGGGCGAAATCCGCCATGCGCGGCAAGGCCGATGGATAGATCTTCGGCTTCTCCCGCATCGCCTGTGATAGCGTCGTGAACATCGCGCCGAGCAGCCGTGGACGCAGTGATTCGAAATCGGCCCAAAGCTCCTCCTCGGAACGACGATCCTTCGGGTCAATCCGCTCGAGCCCAAGCAGAATCGCGCGGTCCAGCAAGTCGGGTTGAATGGCTGCGACGTTGATGCCATTCAGGATTGGACAACGACGGAAGGTCCAAATGAAGTCCTCGTCATCGGTGTACAATGCCCTCTTCGTAAATCCCTCGCCCGTGGCGGACCGGCAGAAGATGTCACTGGCCCATCGTGGCAAACCGCTGACATTGTCGAAGATGGGCATCCAATTGTGGGCGAGCGCCTGAATCAAAACGTCCGGCTTTTCCGGCAGTGATTGCACTGGGGCCTGAGAGGGGTCAATCAACTGGCTCAGCATCTTGGACATTGTGGTCTTGCTCGATCCTTGCGGGCCGTAGACAATACAGACCGGGTGGGGAATGTCCGGGATGAGGGCGGTCACCAAATACACCATGAGTAGGAGTTTCCCGTTCGGATCGGCAAAGTTGATCAACTCAAACAGATCTTCTATCGAGCCATCAGATGCAGGTAGGACCTGTGGTTGTTGGTGCATGTACCGGCGAAATAAGGGTGGCGGTGTCGCAAGGACTTCCCAGCTATCCGCTGTGATTCGTACCTGGCGCCAAGCGTGATCGGCCAGGTCACAGTAGATATTCCCGTCCTGGGCACTCACTCGATTCATCAGACGGACAGGGTGACCCTCAAGGCGCGCCTGCGATTGCAGGGCGTTGACGGCAGTGCCGATCGCCGTCAGGTTCGGGGCACGATCGTGCGCTTGATGGTACAACCGCGTTAGCCAGGACCGGGCGGAGCGGCTCCCAGCAGGCCATACCTCCTGATGCCCATCGATTGATATCTGGAGAAACGGTTCGCCGAGGTCATCGCGCAGGTGAGTCAAACCGGCAGCCTTGCCCAGCGCCAGCATCTCGTCTGCTTGCGACCGCTTGCCCCCCTCGCCGCTCCGTGCCGCGGACGGGGGGGTGCCATTGCCGGAATTGAATTCGGGCGTGCTCGCTACGAATTGAGCAAGTTCTGATAGCGAATGGCCCGCATCCAGCCAATCGGAGACATCTCCCTTCTCTGGCAAGCCAGGTAGACGCACGACCTTGATGGAGTGGGCTTTGCCTTGAAGTGATATGGCGACTGACTGTGCATGGTCCTCGCCAGGCTGGTCATTGTCCGGGACGATCACGACATCTCGATTGCGCAGAAATTTAGAGTACTCTGACCGCCACTTCCCGGCACCCATGGGATTAGTTGTGGCAATCAGTCCGAGCGCCCGCAGACGGTCGACGTCCTTCTCACCTTCGACGATCCACACAGGTTGAGTCGGATCGGCCAGGAGATCCGGGAGGCGGTAGGGCACGCGACGGGTGCCGTTGAGTGAGTAGCTCCACTTCCCTTTGGCGTCCCGACATCGTTGACGAAATCCCTTCGGGTCGAGTCGGACAACCTGGAAGAGTAGATTGCCCCGTTCGTCGTTGTAATCGTACTCCGCCACGATGTTGAGGCCGGTCTTTGACTCTATCGCGATCCCCACCTCTTTTGCAAGTTCTCTCAGCGACCCACCCCGATTGCAGACGTCGCAGAACCAGCCACGCTCGGATACCCGGAGATTCGGCGAGTGCGGCGGTTTGCCCTGTCCATCCGCATGCAGGGGACACCACGCAACGTACTCGCCTCGTTTATCCGGGCCGCGGACGACCTTGAGATGCGGCAACAACTGGACCAGCTGGTCTGAAGCATTCACTGCCGTGCCGCCTTGGCTCGCTGAACAGGTCGCCTGACCGAGAAGGCTGTCTCGCCGAACTCCTTGCCCAAATACCCCGTGAACAACTTGGCGATGTCTTCCCCGACCGGGGTCGATGCGTCAATCGTGCACACTCGGCGTTGGCGGTCAAGTCGCCATGAACCATCGAGCCGGATGCGGGCACGTCCGTGCAGATTTTCTGCGCCGAGGATCGCCAGCGTCAGCGTGTCCTGAACATCGTCGATGTCGAGGTGACGCTTGAAGTGATACTGGTATAGAGACTCGCCTCGTGTCATTGTCATATCATCCTCCCTCTCATCGAGAGCCCCGGGTGTGACAGATCCCAAGCTGGATTGCCTCTGGTCGGTCCACGAGGTCGCCCCCTAATTCCTCTCTACCGGATGCCGTCCCAAAGTGTCGGGTGGAATTCTTCACTTTCTCATGTCGCGTGTCCCGCCTTTGCCGATCACAGGCATTCTCTCAGTCCTGCCCTTTCAAAGACGCGCCGGATTTCTTCTCGCCATGCATAGAGCGTGGAGCGGTGAACACCCATCGCAGTGGCGATCTGAGTTTTGGGATGGGTCATGAGCCAGACGGCGTACTCTCGCTGACGGGGACCCAGCGCTGCGAGGGCTGCCTGAAGACGACTCTGAAGGCGGGTTTCAGCCTCTTCCGAGCGCGATTCCTCGCCCATCCGGCTGAAGTAGTCCGCGCGGTCATAGACATCGTGACCCGTCAGTCCCGCCTCATCCCGCACCTCTACAGGCCCATCCAATGACTCCTGACACCGCCACCAGGCCCGTTTGTCGGCATTGCGGGACGCAACCAGCTTGCAGATGTAGTTGTCGAGAACGGCGTCGGCGAATTGTGTCCGATCTCCGCGTGAGGGATCGTATTCGGCCTCGGCCTCCAGCCAATGCACATTCAGCATTTGCTGAAGATCACCGAGTTCTTCCTCTCTAAATTCCTGCTGATGTCTCATCCGTTTCGCCTTCAGTGCAATCAGTCCGGCGATTGCGGGATCGATTCCCGGGCACCGGTTCCTGTCCCCCATTGCCCCTCCCCGCCGTGGGGCGTGACCGAGTGGGGGTCCCGGCCGACGGGGATGGGCGGTGGCTTAAAGCAAGGCAGAGGCCGCGTGAGATCACCGGGTCGGTGACACCCACGACGGCTCCCGCTCCTTGCGGCAAGCCAGTCGTCTGGCTTTGGTTGTTATTCGATAGTTTCCAGCATCTGCCAGGCAGACTGATCGTCGAATTGGATGCGAGAGGGCAATCCGTGCTGAACGTCCAATCGCTCGATGGAGAGCGACTGTTTGCGGTCGAACAGGTCAAACAGGGCTTTCACGGTGTGTTTGAGCGCGAAATCCCTTGTACGCGGCGTCATTGGGGCTGCCGCATCCAGTCCGAGAGCAATCGTGCGCACGATCCGCAGTTTGGGTTGGAGTTGGGGCTCTCCCTTTACGACAAGTAGCCCCCCGATCCAACCAAACTGCAGGTGTTGCATCAATCTCACCAGTTGCCGACGTGGCCTGCTCAGCGAATGCATGTTCATTCCGTTGTCAGGCCCTTTCCTTCTGGTTCAGATCGAAGAGATCATCGAATTCGAAATCCGGCAGGACTTCGAGGAACTTATCCCGCATCCGTGGAGACGGGTGTCGCGTTCCGTCGAGCAACTGGCTGAGGTAGCCGCTGCTGATTCCCAGCCGCAGTGCGAGCCAGCTTTTCGATTTATTCCTGCGCGCCAGGTACCGCTCAACCGTATCCCCCTTGAGATCTACCTTCACCATGCCCCTCACATTCTGCAAGCGTTCCGCGCTTGCACTACAATGTATACGGCGGTCAGTTCAAAAATGAAAGAATATGACAGCAGAAACCTCTTGCATAATTTAGCAACCCTCCGTATAAGCAGGTGGAAGGAGGGACGCCAAATGCCGTCACGACGGCCCAAACCCAGCCCGTTGGGGCAGTACCTGAAGGAACTGCGCGCGAAGAAGGATGTCAGTCTTCGCGACGTGGAAGATGCTACGAAGATCTCGAACGCCTACCTGTCCCAGTTGGAGACCGGCGCCAGGCAATCACAGAAGCTGCCCCCGCCTGACATCCTGAGACGTTTGGCCGACTACTTCAACGTCACCATGCTGGAGATGCTTCAGCACACCGGCTATCTGGACGAACACGAAGTGAAAGAGACCATGGAGGCGCAGATAGACCGCGAGTACCAGCATGCAATTAGCGATCCCCGCTTCAAATTTGGCACCCGCTTGACCGAGGAGCCTAGCCTCGACCTGAAACGGTTCGTTGTGGAGATGTACAAGAAGACGGTGGGGAAGAAATCCACATGATTCAAGGCGATCTCTTTGGGCCACGGTCTGCCCCGCCACCCATCAATAGGCTGGAGGAGTTCTGCGCGGCCGTGATCCGGCAGTACGCTGGAGCAAGCGCCGTACCGCCGTCGGAATTGGCCGAAGCGCTCCGTATGCACTTTGCTATTCCCGTTCCCGTCGTCCTATCGGCCCAGGTCCGACTTGCTCAGCAATTGGGGATTCACGACTTCCAGTTCGTTGAACTGCCACGTGGGTGCAGCGGCTACAACTCTCAGGATGGAGATTTCTATACCCTCTGGGTCAGCACTCTGGATCACCGGGTTCGTCAGGAGCACACGATCTTCCACGAATTGTATGAATTGATTCACCGGAAACTGGCGGAGCAATTACCCACGTTGATTCCACTCTCGTCAAAGGAACGGGAGCGCAACGCCGACGAATTCGCGGCGGCTGTCTTTATGCCGACAGAGTCGTTTGCCAAGGATGTACTCACCTGCGGACTTGATGTTCTCCGGTTACAGAATCTGTACCAGCGCTCGTACTCCTCTACACTCATAGGAATAAAGGACAGCCTCCGGCGGCTGGGGATCCCCTTCGTCGGGCTCCTCTACGAAGACAACGACTTCGCGGACATCGAGGCCGTGGCCAGGCGACGCTTAGGTGACATCGAAGCACGCATCCCGCTCCAAATGGCACTGCACTATCGCTGGACCATCCTGGGCATGTCTGCAAAGGTAAATCCCATCCTGGCTTCACACCTGCCCCGATCTGGAGACATGGTTGTCCCTGGGAGCCTTGCACGTATGGTCTACGAGCATCAATCCGCAGTCTACATCAAACAGGCGACGGGTTTCGACTTCTTTGGGCTGGATGACATGACCGTGCTTCTTCGCCCAGTCATCTGGCGTGGTTCGACAATTGCCAAGATCATCATTCTTTGCATTCGCGCCGATCAAGGCGACCTTCTGGCACCACAAATCGCAGGATTGCACTGCCACACCGTCGACCACATTGCCGGGCTTCGCGCCCCTCTTTTCGAAATATCGCGCCAGCTTTCTCTCGAGTTGACACCACCGATCCGATCGAACCGAGCGCGCGTCGCCGTCAGCTGAGTCCCGGCAGCGGTCGCTTGCGCCGATTGCGCTCACGGTTAGGCCCTCGATGGTGACGGGGGCCTTGGACTTTAATTGCCTGGAACTATTTTCTGCGACTGCCTCAAACAAAGCACCCGACACTTTCATCCGCCATCCGGTAGAGACGAAGTAGGAGGACCCGCTCGATGACGAGCGTGGTCCTGCCGCACTCACGGAGAAGCAGATGTCGGGCGATGGGAATTCGATATGTTCAAGGGCTCAGGACGCCGAAATCGGGGCTATCCTTGCCCAGGGATACATCCGCCTACTGTCTCAGAGAGCCACTAAGCCACAAACTACGGGCCACTTAGCCGGGGCCGAAGATTCTTCAGAAACTGCCTCTGAAGTCGCAATCGCCGTGGGCAAGACCAGCGTTATGAGTCCTGAGGCCAGACAAGATGGTGGCCGTAACGCTAACCCCAGCAAGGAGTTGAGATGAGGATCACACGAGATGACGACCCCGCCAAGACGGCGAAGCAGGCAACAGCAGCGGCCGAAGCAACGGCCGCACCGGAGGCACCACAATCAACGACCGACCGCCTGACGGCACTGCCCGCCATGAACCTCGGAGCCTTGCGCGAGGAGTACGAGAAGGTCTTCGGCAAGCCCAGCCTCAGTCGCAACCGCAAGCAACTGGTCAAGAAGATTGCTGAGCGGATTCAGGCGGACGCGGAATCGCAGCCCAAGCCCGTCGGACCGACGCTCACCGTGAAGTTTGAACGCAAGCGCGGGAAGAAGGCGGGCGGCAAGGGCAATGGGCGCTCCAAGCGCAAAGCGGCCGCTGAAGCCGAGGGAGCGGCCGCGTCGAGCCACACGACTCGCCAACGCGACCCGTGGCTGCCCAAGGTCGGCACCACAATCGAGCGGGTCTACAAGGGCAAGAAGCTGCTGGTCCGAGTGACTGAAAACGGCTTCGAGTACCAAGGCAAACCCTACCGGTCGCTCTCGGCTCTGGCGATGGCCATCACCGGAGCAAAAGCCATGAATGGCTACCTCTTTTTCCAATTGGGAAAGTACGCCAAGACGGAGAAGGCTGTTAAGTGAGCCCGCTCGCCGCTCCAGTCTCCTGTACCACTCGCCGGGGTCAGCGGGTTCAACCCCCGCCCCCGGCGCAGACCGTGGTCCGCTGTGCCATCTACACCCGCAAGTCTACGGGCACCGGACTGGATTCCGACTTCTCCTCCATCGACAACCAGCGGGAAGCGTGTGAAGCCTTCATCCGCTCCCAGAGGGAGGAGGGATGGATTCTGAACGAAGAGCGGTTCGACGACTGGGCAATGAGTGGTGCTACGATTGAGCGCCCCGCCCTCAAGCGGCTCTTGCTCCTGGTCAAGGCTGGTGAGATTGACTGCGTGGTGGTTTACAAGATTGACAGGCTGTCACGCTCCCTGTTGGACTTCGTCCGGCTGCTGGAGTTGTTCGAGCAGCAGCACTGCGCCTTCGTTGCTGTCACGCAGCAGATCAATACCACGACCTCGGCTGGGAGGCTCATGCTCAATGTCTTGATGAGCTTCGCCCAGTTCGAACGGGAGATCTGCTCGGAGCGCACGCGCGAGAAGATCCACGCGGCCAGGAAGAAGGGCCGTTATACCGGAGGGTGCCCACCCCTCGGCTATGATTTGGACAAAGTCAACCATCGCATCCTCGTCAATCCTGAGGAAGCCGAGATGGTACGGGAGTTGTTCGTTCTTTACCTCCAGCACCATTCTCTTCTCGACGTCGTCAAGGTCGTCAATGCCAGAGGCTGGTCGCGGAAGTCCTGGATGACGGCCCGGGAGACCAGACGCGGAGGGAAGGCATTCGATAAGGTGTACCTCCAGCGTCTGCTCACCAACCCTCTCTACCTCGGGCAAATCACTCTCCACGATGATGTCTATCCCGGCCTGCACGAAGCCATCGTCGATGAGGTGATCTTCGAACAGGTCCAGCGACTGCTGGAGGCTAACCGGAACGGGGCGGGACCCGGCGCCCGCAATCGCCACGGGGCGCTGCTCAAGGGCCTGTTGCGGTGTGGCCGGTGCGAGAGCGCCATGGCCCACTCCTACACCAAGAAGAACGGCAAGCTCTACCGCTACTACCGTTGCAGCCGGGCCGAGAAGCAATCCCGCACCGCCTGTAGCACCCCACCGATCAGCGCCGGGGACATCGAAGCGAAGATGGTGGATGAGATCCGGCGTCTGGCGGCTGACCCCGCCTTGCTGGATCTTGTCTTCGCCGAGGTGATGACTCAGCAGAGCGAGCAAAGCGAGAGGCTCGAGACAGAGCGCACCCGGCTACTCCGAGAACGCCAACAGCGGCAGGAGACCATCGGGCGCTTGCTGGACGCCATCGGCTCAGGGGAGAACGGTTCCGGCGCGGTGATGAATCAGCGGATGGGGGACTTGGAGACAACGATCACGTTGATCGAGAACCGGCTGGTAGCGGTCGACTCAGATCGCCTCATCCTGCGCAACCAGCGCGTTGACCGCAAGCACCTGGAGCAAACCCTGCGTCAGTTCACCGATCTGTGGGATGCCTTATATCCCGGCGAGCGTTGCCGGCTGGTACGCAGCCTGGTGAGCAAAGTCATCTATGACGATCTCACCGACAGTCTGCAGATCGAGTTCAAGGCGCCGGAGCAGGAGCGGTCGTCACCGCTTGCATCTGCATAACTCGATCAGCAGCCACTGAACAGGGTCACCAAATCCAAGACAAACAGATCGAATTGCGATGTATCGCGGGCCTTTTCGCGCGCTGAATCGTGCTGGCAAGCCATCCGTTGGGCCGGTCTGCCACGTCTGCACCGACTCGCGGCCTTGCCCTAACCGACGGTGACGTGGCGAGTTTCGGGCAACAAAAAACGCCCGCGGTGGGGCGTTGAACTTCGCTTATCTGGCTCGGTCAGGTTCGTGGAGCTTGCAAATGCGGGCCGAGTGAAACGGTCTGCGAAATCTGGCGGTATTCAAAGACCGAAGTCGTGACCGAGTGACCCACTTTCCACTTGTGGTTGCATGGCCCAGTTCATGCTGGGCTGGCGACAGCGATCTTCCGCGAATCTCAAACCGCCGAAGTCTCTACTTCAGAACTGTCTAATTGACAGGGAAGCTTGCGCTTTCGCATCTTCGCCCACGGGTCGGGATGGTCGCGGTCCGCGATAAGGCAACGCTCTGACGCCACAGGAGATAGTACCGATGTTCGGAATGGATGCCTTCGGCTCTCGTCTTCGTTGTGATCGCTGCGGGACGGGCAGCACGACGCGCGGAATCGAACACGTGCCGCCACACCTGCGGCCCTTCGTTCGGGGTGAAGTAGTCGTCTCGGTTCGGCCAATTGGGGTCTGCGGGATGTGCTATGCGGTGCTTTGCGCCGACTGCTCGCGGAACGGCCGATGCTCAGCTTGCGACTCCCCGTTCCCCCTCTTGGCGGATTGCCCGTCCGCGGGTCCTCCTTGGTACCAGATCCGAAAGTGGTTGAAATGGAAGCGAGTTCAGCGGCAGCAGTACGGTCCGTAGCACGCGGTGAGTCGAAGACATGGTCCCCCGGCGACATCCGGCTCAGCGGACGGCGCTGCGGCTGCACTGGAGCGTCGGGCGAAAGGACGAGGCCATCGGGTTGATGCCCTGCGCTCAACCAGCGCAGCCCCCGGGTGAACCGAGAGTCACGTTCAGTGTTCGCCGGGCACAGGAATGAGCTGGACAGGAAGACTGATGGCAGTGGGTCTGGGTGTCGCCATCACGGCTACGGCGTGGAAGTTGGGATGGACGGCCAAACCCGATCCAGGGCTGCTCGTCGGCTCACTGGCGATTCTGCTTATCGCCGGCGATCTCGTCTTCTCCAAGAAGAAGCGCGAGGAATTCAAGAGAACCTATCAGCAAATCGACAGGAAGTACAATCCGCTCAGCAGAGAGGTGAAGAACCCTTGGATCGTAGTGGCCATGGCAGGCGTCGGCGTCGTCGGATCACTGGCACTCGGCATGCCCAAGGCCTTGACGATCGCCTTGTTGTGCTCACTTGGACTACTCATCCTGAATGCTCTGATCCAGCGGTAGAACTCGAGAGCTGGCATGGGTGAATGTGCAGCGGCGAACAACGGGCCGCAGGCGTTGGGCCTGTGGCCGCGGCTGAACGCAGCATCGCGTACACAGTAGGGGGTACGGATGGACTGGCAGAGCAGGAAGATATCCCCAACACGAGAGACGCCGCCAAGGGTGCTCATCCGGTATCCATGCCCCGGCCTATGTCGCTTCTTCGGTATGGTCGGCTTCCTTGTCGTTTCCTTTATCGCCTTCTATGGTGGGATCGCAGAGTTCGGCTTAGAACCCATAGATTGGGCCGCTCCGGCATGGACCTGGAAGCATTTCGCTTTGATTGCCATCGCTGTCGTCCTTGGCGGCATGGCTTCGCTGGTCGGCTTCGGGCTCGCGTTGACCATCAAAGTGCGCAGTGAGCGCCTCAGCGATCTCTTCATCGTTTTGTGGCAACACCTTGCCAACGTAACCGTCTTGTGGGTAGTTGCGGTTGGCCTCGCGATGACACTGGCGCTTGGCCAGAACCAAGCCCATGCGGCCATCATCGATTTCGGGGCGGAGCGCGCGACGATCCACGCTCTTGGAACGGGCGGTCTTCTCGGAGTGCTGCTGGGTCTTGCCTTGTACCTTGCCCCCATCATTCGGTTGCCGTTCCTCCTATACCTGGCCTTTTCCGTCGGGGTCTCACTCCTGGCTGCACGATGGCACTTCGCCGTGTATGGCATTCAGAGCCACTGGTGGGTCGCTGCCGGTATCCTCGTCCCGATCCTCTCACTCTTAGTCGCTCCTCCCATGATTGAGCGAGATCGTCGACAGCGTCGATTAGCGATGGAAGAATCTCCATGAAGCGACAAGGCGGTGACGATGTTGGACAAGCTTCTTGAACAATGGGCTGCGAGAAGAGATCCGCGGTTCAGGGTGTTTGTCGAGGCAAAGGAGGCATACGAGGCATTCGTTGAGGAGACCCATGTTCGGTTTGATGAAATGACGGACGAACACTACCGCCGAGGGCGAGAGGACCCGCGTCTGGACACTGCCAGACGGGGCTTTGCCGCAGCAATTGAGATGTCGAAAGAGGCCGGAGCACTGGCTGATGAAGCGGTAGCGAAGTACCAACTTGGCCTCGTTTACCACGCGCGCGGTGAACTGGACCAAGCGGCGGAATTCATCAACGCAGCACTGAATGTTCTCGATAGCCTGCCGAATCGGGATCGTGCAGAGGACACTACCGGTTGCTTCTATCAGCTCGGAGTCATCGCGCTGAAGAAGGGGCGCTTGCCCGAGGCAGTCAGTGCGCTGCGCCGTTCACGGCAGATGGACGAAGCAAACGCAGATCTGTCGGGGATGCGGATGTGTGATTTGGCGCTCGCGAAATGCGCAGAGAAAGGTGCGGCTACTGAAGCGGGGCTTACCGCACTCGAGGAGGGCGGGGATTGGGATTTGCCGGAGAGCGATTTAGAACCAACAGAGGAAGAAAGAACGGAGCCGGAAGGAACGTCCGGTCACGTTCGTTTTGACCAGCGTGAGCTAATCTGGCTGGTGTCCTATTCAGTTGAGGCCAACGACGCCCTAATGGAGCATCTGGGTTCGCTGGGAAACGAATTTGGTCGGCCGGTTGCTGTATCCCGCGTAGCCTTTGGCGCCGCGGATCCGGAACAGCGGAACCTTCGTCGACCCGAGTCGGATCAACATCTGTGTGCAGCCATTCTCGTGCTAGAGAGAGAAGGGCTTCATGATTCGGCGTTCCAGGAATTGGCTACTGCCTGCATGCATAGAGTGCTCGCCGTGTCGGACTTCCGTCTGTTGGTGTATCTCTCGGATCTGACGGTGGACGAGCTTCGGACGTTGGCTGACGGGAATCTGTTCGTCGCAAGGCTTTTCGACACTACGCAAATCGCGGACCTGCCGTCGCTAGAGCAATTGCGGCGGACGCTTGTCCCCTACGTTCGACGGGTTGAGCAAATAAGGGTTGCTGCGCTTTGGCGGGACCTGCGGCTCCGACTGTCCGGGGCATGTGGAAAACTAGCGACGGGGATACTTCTCGCGGCGATTGCTGTCTCGTTGCTAGGATTCCCTGCGTGGTTCCTGAAGACGAAACCGGGATGGCTCGGTCCGCATGGTCCTGAGCTAGCTTCGCTGGCGCTGGGATTGCTGGCGTTCCCGCTTCAAGCTCCGTTGATTTTCCTGCTGCTCCGTGGAGTGCGGGCGGCCGCACTGGCTCCAAGAGACAATGTCATCCTCAGGCGGTGGGTACTCTTTGGCGCTGTTATCATGCTGGCGGCAAACTACTTCCAGCAGATAGTTGGCGGCCCGCTCTCATGGGCTCTCCTGGGACTGGCGATTGGCGTCCTGCTGGATGCGATTCGCCGTGCCGGCTATCAGGCGCGGCGGGAGATGATCGATGTAGAAGCGTTGATCAAGGACACAGCCAATTCGGCAATGCAAGATCCTAAGACAACTGTGCTGCGAGGCGATCCGATAAACCCCTTTTCCTGCCCTCTACTTCCCTCGCCATCTGAGCGAGTCTTTATTAGCTACACACGAAGCTCGGACAAGGGCAGCAGGCTGGCGAGGGCCCTGTACAGCGGGTTGAAAAAGGCAGGGGCCTCGCCCTTCCTCGACCGCGCCAATATCCCAGTCGGTGCGAGCTGGAGGAGGTCCCTCAATCAGCATATTGGCAAGTGCGATACGTTCATCTGCATTCTAGACGTGAAGGGCGTTCAACGGGAGTGGGTGGCTGCGGAACTGCTGGCCGCGATCGAGGCTCACCGAGTCACGGGAACTCCGCACATCGTGATACTCATGGACCCAGCCATCAAACGTCTGTCGCAAGCTATGCTACCGGTGTTCCGCGGAGTGGCATCCGCAGCAACGGAATCTCCTATGCAGGGCCGACCGCAGATCATCCAGCTCAACAGACAGACGTTATCATCCCTTGTCTGGGGATTAGCGCCTGGCCGATTTGTCGCGACAGCCGTGTTTACGCGCAGTCTGGCCACTTCCATAATGCTCGTGCTGAACTTGGTGGGACGGATTGGAAGCTTGGGGATCATGGCAGGATTCATTCTCGGATTTCTGGCAATGCTTGGTGGCATGGCGAAATTCCCCTTGGCCTCCAGCTTGGCAGATCGAGGTTGGCTTGAGCCTGTCGCACTTCTCTCGGGATTCTGGCTGGGACTTATGGCCCGCGCCACGCTCGCATGGAGATGCGAGAGGACGGATGACCGGGAAATGGGAATGACCATACCTGCGATTGCGACCGCGGGAATGGCGTTTGCCTTTCTCCTGCTGGCTCCGAAGACCTCGGGTCTTATCGCAACCTGGTCGGCAACGTTCGTAGTAGCTGGTTGGATGATGGTGTCGTCTGTAATGCGGATGGCCACAGGCAGACAGGCATACGAATAGGCCCCTCTTGTTTAGAGTGGCCTTGCGGCGCTTGCTCGATCGACTGATGTTGACTGTCCGGGCGGCGAGCGAGTCAGGCAGGACCCTGAGCGGATAGAGGAGCAATCCGGACCCGGAGGTACCGGACAGAGCCGCCGGGGATGAAGCGACAGGGTGCCAGCAAGATTCATCTCGTGCCACGTCGGTTCCACCGCCGCACAGTGATGCGCGACTATCGGTCCGGGATTAACGGGAGCCTCAAAATGGCAAGAGACACGAACTTTCTCAGCAGCAGACCCAGGCCTACAGACGCGCCCAGCAGATTACCACACACTCCCCGAAACGATTCGAGACATCTTAGGGGTGGCAGACTGCGCACGTTTCTCATAGGCGCTGCCAATCATTCGGGGCCAAGCCTACGGGTGGAGATTTGCCTCGATAATGGGGAGGTCGAGAGGGCGTGCCCGGTGTAAGAGAATCCAGTCGCCGTTCTCAGTTAGAGCCTCCTTCCCCAGCTCTAACAAAATGGCTAGAGCTCCAGCAGGCTGGGATTGTGCGATTGCTTTCTGTAACCCCACGGCAGCAAATTCATAGATGCCGGTCATGCGTTCATACTGTTTTAATTGCTCGGAAAGCACTAGCTTTTCCAGATACCCCTGAATCGTTGCGGCAGCGGCGAGGGGAGAGACAATTGCGAAGATCATCAGCGGGTGTATGAGCACTTCGAAAACTTGGTGATTCCTAGCCCCGAAGAGTTCCAAAAGGAGGAGGACGAAAGCCAGAGACAGGCTGGCAATGAACAAGACCTGACTCGATCTATGGTACTTCCGAATTGCTGTCGCGTTTTCACCAGATCTCTTCCTGAACCACTTCGCCTGATCGACCACCCACTGCGCTTGAGCCAACGCTATAGTATTCGGATTGGTCCTGGTGATCTGGTCACCGTTGATGCCCCACACACGGATCGCATAGCGTATCCACTCCAGTTCCCCTTTGTGCTTGCGGAGATAATGGTCGGCGGCGTTTGCGCCGACTCCGGTGAGGCTCCAGAAGAACTGCACTCTGATGGCCTCCGCCAATGCGCGGTAGTCCTGATGCTTGCGCTCGTACTCTCTGCTTCTTGCGTACAGGTACCAAGCGATCGCCACCATCGACAGAATTGGGTAAGGAAGAAGCAGCCCCGGAGTACGCCAGAACTCGAGGTAAATCTGAAAGACCAGGAAGCTCACCAGCACCAGTCCGTACAAGCCCCTGATAGTGCGGAACCGCATCTTCTGGAACATCTGTGCCATTACATCGGAAACAGCGTAGCGATCGAGGATTACCCGCAGGCCCGGCGCCAGCTCCATCAGCTGATCCTCTGTTACTACGTAGGATCTGCTATCAGCTATGTTACCGAGCATTGATGCGTGATTCCTGCGCACGTCGGCATTGAATTCATCCACGCAACGGAGCATCTGATCATAGGCCTTTTGGGCGCGAGCCTTCTCTCCCCAGTAATCCGGATAGAGCTCATCGACTTCAAAGGCAACTCCCTTAACGCGAGGATTGCTGATCCTCGGGGTCCTGACGTGGTAAACAGGACCGCTTTCAGGTCGGCTCAGTACGCTCGGCGACGCTGCGTAGACTGCGGGAACGCCTTGGAACTTGAATCGGACCACCGCGGCGGTTCCAGCGACTTTGCCGTCGTCGACTCCATTCCACAGAGCAATGAGGATCTGGCTGTGCTGGGCTATGTACGCCCCGACCTGTTCATATTGGCGATCACGCTCAGGGCCACTCTTGCTGATGCTCTGGAGCGTGTTTTCCTCAACTAGGGGCAGTTCGAAGCAGGCCGAACTCTTGCTTCTCAAGTCGGCGAACTCTGACTTGGACGTTGAATCAATGAAGTCCTTTTCGTACTCCGCCGCTGGCATCGGCAGGGGAACGATCAGATTGGCGCCTATCTCCAGGGCCACTTTGGCAACGAGTCTGTCAGCCCCCTCCGCGAGAGGAGAGAGGAGGGCGATGGGCGAATTCTTATACTTACTCTGAATCGCAAGGAAGATTTCACGAACCCTCTGCTCGAGATAAGGCAAATCCTCCGGTTGTAGATCTCGATGACCGGTGACGCCGAAGATGATGGGGACTAACGCGTCTTCCATCGGCTGATTAGCTCCGGTAGATCCCATCGATTTCTCCTTCGAATAAGGCTGATTCACCACTTGTCCTCACAGCTGGAGACGGCCGCGTAAGCCCTGCAACTCAATCTGTAGCGCGTTCTCCAAGTCCCTGATTTTCCGATAAGTGATGCAACGGTGTCCGCGGACGTCGAACTGCAACTCGCTGGCATCGGTGATGAGCAAGATGGTTTGTCCTGTTTCAGTCCAACCTGGACAGAATTAGCCTTTGAAAGTTGATGGTTTGCGACGGTTCTCCGGGCCTAACTTGGGAGCGGAGGATGAGTCATGGACCAGGATCATGGGGCGGCGATCAGC
>JAKAKI010000086.1 GCA_021813505.1 bacterium
GGGAAGGCCATCCCCCCCAGGTGAACTTCGTCCCCTGCCTGCTACAGAAGCTGGGCACTAGAAACCTCCGGTCATTCGAGGGACAAGAGGGACACGCCGGTAAGTAGCCGTAGGGCGGGTGATTCACACCCGGACAGCTTCCCTAGCGGATAACGCCCGGTGAATCACCCGCCCTACCGGTGCGACAGGCGAAACTCCACCTTGAACGCAATCCTCACCGCCACCGGGCGCCCATTTTGTATCGCCGGTCTGTACAGGTGTCTCAAGCTGAAATCGACGGCCGCCTGCTCGAAGCCGACATTGCTGCCGGAGGGTTTCTTGACGATCGCCTCACGAACTCTGCCCTCACGATCGACCAGCGCCTCAACAACAACGACACCCTCCGTACCGGTCAGCGCGGCCATCTCGGGATATTCCAACTTCGTCCTATCGATCCGCACCGGCAGGATCTCAACGGGCACGAATTCCCCGGACTTGGGAAAATACTCTGCGTCGTTGTCAACAGGGCCCGGGACTACATAAGCCTCGGGAGTTTCCCCGGTCGTGGGCGGGAGTGTTGGATTGATTGCAGCAAGCTCGTCCTTCGTGGGAAAATGGACTTGCGCTGGGGCTTCCTCATCCGGGACCGGTTCAGGGATTCCGAACTCAGGCATGGCAACATCCGGGTTCGAAACCTGCGCATGCGGTATAACGTGTGTCATCTTCGGTATCGGCGCCAGGTCTTTCGGGCCGCTGAGGATTATGATGACCGGTTCATCCATCGCGGCGGGCGTCAAATGTCTGTACACTCCGACCCCGCCAACAATCAAGAGGTGAACGGTCGCCGCCAGCAGGACACCAACGGCCATGTTGCGCTGATAACAGCGTTTGATCTCGAGGGCGCCATAGAGCACGTACCCTGGTCCCGTTCCCGCCATAGGACTCGTCAGCGCCATTGATCCCAATGCCCTGCGCATGGACTGCCTCCTTGCTGTAATGATTCCGCCGGTCCGCTCACGCGTCCGGAAATCACGGCTCGTGTGTTATCCAAAAGGATTACGCCTGGCCGGGAGACTTATTCCATTACGCAGCAAGAAAAAGCCCCCCGCCTGTTATGGCGAGGGGCGGAAGACCTTTGCTCTGCGCTGGCGCGCCTGAGCTATTTGGTTTTGAATTCGACTTTGTAGGAAACCCAGACCGCGACCGGTCGGCCGTTTTGGATGGCCGGTTTGTAGCGGTTCTTGAGCGCCGCTTCGAGGGCCGCTTCCTCGAACCCGACTTTGCTGCCGGAGGGCTTCAGAACACGTGCGTCGCGGACTTTGCCCTCTTTGTCGACGAGCGCCTGAATCCACACCACGCCGGTCGTCCCGGTCAGGGTGGCCAATTCCGGCGTTATTGGGTTTTCGTGGGAGATCTCCACGGGCTGTTCTTCAACAGCCACAAACTCACCGGCCTGTGGGAAATACTCCTCGTTGAGCGCACTGGGATCAACGACCACCGAATCACCGCGTCCCCCGGTCGATGGCGCCACCACCGGCGCGGACAGTTCGGCCAATTCCGCACGCGTGGCGAAATGCACATCCTCCGGAGCTTCTTCGTCCGGCACGGGTGTCGGGATACCGATCGATGGCGGGGCAATATTCGGCTCGGCGACGTTGACCTGTGGTTTGGCCGCAGTCATCGAGGGTGGCGGAGCGATGTCCGAAAGCGCTTTGATACGCACGATGCCGACCGCTTCGACATCATTGCGCGATTTGATGTACTGGTAGATCAGCATTCCGGCTACCAGGGTAATGTGGAGCAGAGCGGCCAGCCCGACTCCCATTGCCATATTGCGCTGGTACGAGCGCTTGAGCTCAAACGCTCCGTACCATCCCCCCGGCATTACCGCCGCAGATGGTTTTGCGCTCATGGCGTCGCCGTCCCTTCTTCCACCTCCGCTTCACCGGTTACCTTGGCAATCGTCTTGGTATCCAGTCGCGTCCAGGGCCCCAGAGAGAAGGTATAGGAGAACTCGGGGTCATCCTTGGGGACGGTACCCCTCTCCTTGCCTAGTTTCTGTGCCTCCTTGAGGCGGTATTCAACGATTTCAATTCGGTCGAGAACCTCGACCATCCGGGAATACCGGGCGCCCTTGTTAATCTTCACAAGTGTGATCAACCCCGGAATCTCATGGACTTTGTCCTGCAAAAGCTTGGGGAGCGCGGGAAGTTCGACGGCTTGCGGATCGTCCTTTCCGACGTTCCAGAAGATGCGATTCTTGGCGTCAATCCGCAGAGTCAAGACTTTGGACTCGCCGGTCGGCTTCTCCGTTTGTGTGGGCGGCAGATTGATCTCCATCGCCTGGGGTTCGGAGAAGATGGTTGAGACCATGTAGAAGATCAGGAGCAGGAAGGCGATATCGACCATCGGGGTCATATCGATCCGAACTGCCACCCGCCTTTTGGGCCGCCGCAACCCCTTCTTTTTTTGTGGCTTATCGCCGCCGAGATCAACAGAACCCATTACTTAACTCCCTCAAAGAGGTGGCACCCTGGACCACGTTTGGCCAATCCAGGGACTCCAACTCCTCGCAGATCATGCCTGCACTCTGTTATACGCTTCCAAATCCGCATTCGATCACCCGCCGCCGACGGTCCTTGAGAGGGTGCGATCCAGATCGGTTACCACCTGGAAGCTCGTAAGATTTTGATCCTGCATTGCTTTCATGATCTTCTCGACCACACCGAATGATGCGTCCTTATCCGCTTTCATGACCAGGAAGAGGTCCTTGATATTCTGCGAGATGGCTTTCAGCCGCATCTTCTGGATTTCGTTCCCGACCCCCTCCGGTGTGGAGGTCAGGTATTCCCGCTCCGGCAGCTCAATCGAGTCCCCGATGGTTGGATCGAACTTCTTGACCTTGAGGATGTAGTCAAGGAAGACCGAATCCTGCTTCGTCACCGTGATCGTGATGAAGTTCTTCAGCGGCAACTGGCGTTGCGAGGTCGAGGTCGGCAGCACCACCTGCTTCTGTTCCGGCGGTTTGAACTGCGTCGTCGTCATGTAGAAGATCAACAGCAGGAACGCAATATCCACCATCGGGGTCATATCGATGCGGACAGCGATCCGTCTTTTACTCTTTTTGGTCATGACTTAGGCACCAGCCGTGCGCGCTTCACGCGACTTGAGAAGTTGGACAACCTCATACGATGCTTCGTCAATCGTGTAATTGAAACTGTCGACCTTGTTCACGAAGAAGTTGTACGCCACGATGCCGATGATGGCATCCAGAAGCCCGCCGGCCGTATTGACCAGCGCCTCGGAAATACCGGTGGCGAGGGAGGTCGCATCAATGACACCGCCCGCGGCGTGACCGGTGGCCTTAAACGCACGAATCATGCCGATCGTGGTTCCGAGCAGCCCGATCATGGTGGCGATGGAGGCGATGGTCGAGAGGGCGATCAGATTGCGCTCGAGAAGCGGAACTTCCAGAGAATTGGCTTCTTCGATCGCACGCTGTGTCTCTTCGACTCGCTTGTCTGTATTTAATGAGTGGTCGTCCTTCACCTGCGAGTACCGTTCGATACCGGCGCGCAAGACGTTGGCGCAGGATCCGCGCTGCTTGTCGCAAGCGGCCACAGCGCCCTTGTAATCACCTTTGTGGAGGGCATCGACGACATGCTTAAAGAACGCCTGCACCGAACTGGCGCCGCGCGCCTTCCGGAGCGTGAACAACCGCTCGAGAATGAAGGCCACCAGCATCACCGACAACGCAATCAGGAGGGCAACCAGGTACCCGCCCTTTTGAAGATAGTCCGGCAGTTGCGTCCAGATGATGAAGCCGGTAGCCAGCGAGACCACCAGCACGACCACGACGAACAAACTCTGTTTCACCGACCGCCTCCTTTGACCCGACTGACTTCGCCTCGATGGTCATCCCTGCGAAGCGCCGTCATTGTACGTTTTCCCACTTGAGTGATTCTCCGACTACAACCAGTTATGATGCAACATGCGACCGGGCTGGCCTGAGCCGTCACCGGCAGCGACTACAAATCCCCAGACTTCACGCCGGCGACGAACCCGGCTCCCAGCGCCGAGTACGCGCCATAGGAAAGCAGCGTCAGCAGACCGCCCAAGCCATACGATTCGCCGGGATCGATCATTCCCCAGGACGCGTAACCCGGGATCTGACCGCCCGCGAGCGATAATACCAGAATGGCCACCCCGGCAAAAAAGACTCCATAACCGAACTGCAACGGCTTGCGCAGCCGCTCCTGAAATGCATCCTCCGATGGCGCCTTCGTCCAAAGCAATGCCAGAATCCAGATCCCGAGCAGCGGTGTGACAATGGCCGAAACCAGCGCCAGGATAGCCGACAGCCCGACGGTCAAGCCGCCCGAAAAAGCCGTCCCGATTCCGCCCAGCAGCGTTCCAATCACGCCCATCCACGAGAGCGAGAAGTCGCTGCCGGTTGCGGTTCGGAACTGCACCCAGGGCAGCACTGCGGTCAGGAGCATGACCGCCCCCACCGCCGTCATCACCAGTTTGTCGACCTTGGAGAGAGCGACGTCATGCAAAAGCGAAAAGTCGCGATCCAGAGACGAAACGCCGACACCGAGTTGCACCTGCTTTGAATACTCGGCGGCTTCGGCATCGGATTTCCAGAACCGTGGCACCTGCTTCGAATAGACTTCGAAGCCGATGAACCGAAACCGCGTTTCTTCGCTGATGTCCTGATCCGCAGGCGGCTGCGGCGGGGCCGAATTGGGTTGTGTGGCAGTCATTGTCATCCGTTGGCTAAACTGTGTCCATCAATCCGCAGAAGGCTCAATTCTTCTCGATAATCTGTTCGTCGATCAACCGCATGAGATCCTTCGCGTCCTTGTTCCCGGGGTCGCATGCGACAACCTTCTCGCAAAGCTTGTAGGAGGCGTCCTTCTCCCCGGATTCGTACAACGCGTAGGCGAGCCACCAGCGCAGTTCGTTGAACTTACAGGCCGGCTCCTTCGTTGCCTCGAAACACTTGTAAGCGCGCTGCAGGACCGGCACTGCACCGGCGTAGTCCTTCGCGGCAAATAAAGTGAATCCATACCACTGGCGGTGATCACAAACCTCGGGCTCGCGATCCATCAGCCAGCGGTAGCATTTCTGGGCATCCGCTGTCCGCATCATCTTGATCAGCCGCGGCGCGGCCAGCTTGTAGCCGCGCTCCTCGTAGACCTTGCCGGCCGTCGTGTCGTTCTCGGCCGCACGGAGCAGGTACTCGACGGCTTTCTCATTGTTATTGAGCTGCATGTAGGGCAGCGAGGCATTGAACAGATTCCGGGAATCGGTGGGGTGCTTGACAATCAGCTTTTCGTACTCAACAGCGGCTTCGGCATAGCGCCCAAGCTTGTGGTAAGCCAGGGCCAGCCCGCCAATCGAACGTTCATCATTGGGATCCAGTTCAACGGCCCGGCGGTAATTGTCGGCAATCTGCTGTTCGTAGGAGCTGTCCTTCAGCGCTTCCATGCACATCGCCGTCCGCCAGAACAGTTCGGCATCACCCGCGACATAAACATGCGGCGGCTGCATACTGTCGAGTGTCCGGCGATAGCCGGTAAACGCTTCGATCGCCTTGTCGTACTGCCCCAGCAGCATATTGGATCGACCGAGATAGAAGGCCAATTCCGGATCGGACGCACCGGCTGAAATCGCATTCTGCAATTCGACGATCGCAGAATCGTGGGCGTTCAGAAGGTAGTAGACGGTGGCGATGTTCTTGACAACCAGAATAGGATCCGCTTTCGGATCGACAGTGCGAACCTTGCGGTAGAGCGACAATGCGGCCTTGTAGTATTCGGTCGCCTCGCTCATCGGGCGGCTCTTGGCCGCCAGCATGTAGATATTGGCTAGGCGCAGATAGGCCTCGTGGAACGTCGAATCCTTCTTCAACAACTCAACGAGAAGCGGCCGCGCCTCATTCAGGCGGCGCTGCTGGTAAAACGCGTCGGCCAGCTTGTACATAATGTCCAGCCGCGTCGAATCGCCGGCCAAGACCGCCTCATACTCGCTCGCGGCCAACGGATAAACCTGGCCTTTGTAGTAGGCGTCACCAAGATCAATGCGGTACTGGAGATTCTGCTCGTCGTCGTAGCGCGCGCCCAACAGCAATTCCTGCGCCTTCGAATAGTCGCCCAAGGAGAATTGCGCCCGCCCCCAAGCATTCTTGAGCATAGCGCCGATCTTCGGAGTCTTGGGCTTTTCCAACGGCTTGGCAAGAAGTGGCCCAACCTCAGCTGCACGTCCCAGCAAGATCAGAGCATTAGCACGGCCGACGTACGCTTCCGGCTCCCGGAATTTGTTGTCAATCGCCTTCATGAAGGCCTGTTCGGCCTCCGCCGCCTTGCCCAGCCCGATCAGGGCTTCACCCTGGAGGCAAAGCGCCTCGCCATTCTTGTCATCCGCACTCAGAATGGGCGCCAGCAGGTCCAATGCGCTTTGGAAGTTGTGGGCAGTCAAAGCCGCCTGAACACCTGACAGATCCGGCTTAACCGAAGAAACGCCAGGATTCGCGAGGAGTGTGACCAACAGCAGGACAGACACGGATGTCCATCCGATCCAGAACCGATACGGATACACTCTGGTCGCGCTGCGCCACATAGATTTGCAATGATTCGCTTCATGAGCCGCACAGTCAAGCGGATTTTGGTGTCGGAGGTGTCTCATGACTCTGCCTTCCCTGATTGCGACAGCCGATACAACACCAAGCGTACCAACGCGTACACAATGAGCATCCAGCCCAGCAGACGCCCGCTTCCCCCAGCCACCACCACGCCCGACAAAACCAACCAGAGCCCCAATCCGAAGAGCAAGATCGAGAAACCCCACTGCCAGAGGCTCAATACTGCTATTGTTCTGCCCCAGAAACCGCCGCTTTCACTCAACTGGACACCAACTCCAAGACCCCCCATCCGAATGTCTTACCACTGAAACACGGTTTTATTTCCTGTCCAGGCGAATAAATCGAGGTTTTGGACACACCGGACCGCCCCCAAGAGCCAGCGGAGAGAGAGAATACGCCACAACTGCTTCAACGCCACGCTCAAACAGGGACTGACTCAAGCAAAGAATGAGCCGACGTTTTCTCGCGGTCCCCTGCGGGCCGAACACAATATCCAGCCGGTTCTTTGCGACAATAGCCAGTGACGACTAAGGAGCGTCGGAGCGCTTGATATCCAGGATTGCCGATGGATAAGAGTCCGTCGCCGTCCAATCCAGGAGCGTTAGGGTTGATGGCACGATCGACCCGGACAAGGTCGTCGTGAGCAGCGTGACGCCAAAGCCACCCAGACCGGGTGAATAATCGGGTTCGAGAGCCACTGAAATTATGTCGCCGCGGGCGAGAGTCAACGGGAAGGTGAATCCCAGGCCCGAAGGCGCGTTTTGGAGAAAATCCTCGCCGGGGAATGGTGGTTTAGCGCCGGGACCACAATACGGATTGTCCAGATCTATCCCTATGGGATCCTGAAAACGTCCCGTTGACAGGTTGGATCCCAGGTGGCGAATCCACCCCTCATAGATCCATCCGGTCGGTGCGGGCGGAAGCGTCAGGCCCGAATCGTCAGCCTGCGCTGGATCCCTCGAGATAAACCACACACCCGAAAGTTCATCCGAGGTGTCCGTGTCCGTCGGCGAGAGTATCATGAAGGCGCTCTGCCCCTCACCGAACGTATGCGGGAATTCGAGCTTGGGCAGATGCAGATTCGTCAGATCGGCAGGGATATTCCCATGCAGAAGGACCACGGCGGAAGGCACCGACACCATGCTGCTGAGCCGCTCAATCGTAATCTCCAGTGAATCGTAATCGTCCAGATTCACCGGGAGGTTCTTGACAGCGTTGTCCGTAATGGCGGCCCCATTCGAATCGAGCAGGTTTCCGGTGGCATTGATGTTAAAGCGGGTCAGAGGCACCCATGGCTGTTCGACCGCCGCCAATCCGGTATCCGCGGCTTTCGCCCAGAGTTTGAATGCGAATCCCACCGGCAGAGGGTGTGACTGGTAGATATTGACGACCACCTGGTTGAATGGCTTGGGTGGCTCCGGCTCGCTCCCCTTCTTGCTGCAGCCCGCCCAGATCAGTGCACCGAGGGACACCAAAATCGCCACACGTGCGAGGGACTTCTTCATCACGGCACCCACCTTTGAATCGCTCTCATGTCATTAACGGATATCCGCCCCACCCACCGGGGCTCTTATCATAATATACAACTTGAACGCCCCGCCGAACTACACTTTACGCACGTGTGATCAGCCAGGGGCATCGGAAACACTGTTGACACCCAGCCGCGCCCCGTCCGACACAACGAGCTACAATCCATAGACTTCCGGGCTCGAGGTGAAGCTCCAGCACTGCTGGGGCTAGAAGCGTGCCTCACCGGCGATGGGCTGAAAGAGGTAGTCAAATGTCACTGACGACGTGTCGCTGCTGACAACAGGGTCTCGAGGGCGCAGTTTGGCCATTCGGCCGTCATCTGTGACGACCAAAATCGTGTGCCCCGGGATGAGTGCCGCTTTCTCATCACCGTACCCCTGGAGGGGGCAATCGGGGAAATCATCAATCGAAGCCGACGGTCCCAGATCCGAAAGCCGTGTGCTCCGCAGTAGTGGATTCAATCTGGCGGGGCTGCCAAGGAACAGGCCATTCTTCATCGCAAACAAGTAGACATCGTTTGAGTCGGAGAGACTGGAAACGCTCCGATCGGCCGCAAACGAGAACCCGTCACCGGCCCCGGCAAACCGGGACCGCAGGGTGAGCACACCCCGTGGTCTGGCGATGACCTCGTACTCAGCCGACGGAGGACCTTGCGCGCCTCCGGGCAAGGCTGTACGCACATGCAGGTAGTACTGTGACCCACGCGTGACCGGGGCGATGATGACGGACTCGCTGTCAATGATACCATCGGTGTCCCCCGGGTATGCGGTTCCGCCGAGCAGGCAATTGACAAGCTGAGGGTCGTTACTCGCCAACCGGTCGGCACCGGGAGTGGTTGAAACATACACGTTGTACCCGGCAACCACGTCACGAGGCGTGCGATGGGTCAGCCAGGTCAGTTCCAGGCGATCGCCGAATCCCTCCGCGCGGGTGATCACGGGCGCAGGCAGGATTCGCGCGGCACCGCCGATAGGCATGGGTGGAGGCGGTGGGGCCGGCGACGGTGGTGGCGCCAGCGTGCAGGAGATCGCTACGAAGGCCAAGAGCGCTGCGCAGCCCGCCAGGCAACGCTTGGCAGCTGTTCTGCGACGTTCGATCATCATACGCCTTAAGACAACGTTCATGACGCTAACTACCGATGTCTGACGATTGGGCCGCCACGGTCGTTGGATACTGACTCTCGCCGGATCATCGGTCCGGATCCTGGGGATGGCAGCGATACCCTGTGCGAATTGGGTCGATTATGTGCGTTTCGCTTCGCGCTGAAGATGGGCCGTCCAATCATCTTCGATTTCCTTCAATGTGCCACCGTAAATCTTCTCGAGAGAAGACGGCAAATCCAGAACACTCTTCCAGAGCATTTTGAACCGATCCACACCTTGCGTCTGGATCAAATAGGCGACAAACGAAGCACTCTCGAGCCGATAGGCATCGCGATCTGTTACCGTTGAGGGATTCACCAACGCGGACAGCGGGATCCACCGGCCACCGTTTTTCAAGTTGGCCGCGTCACCATGGATGTTATCACTCTCGCCGTCGAACGCCTCACGCAGTCCATCCTTGATCATCTCAAACGATGGCGCCTCAGGATCAATCGACGTAAAGGCCGCCACGGCGATTGCGCCCCCGACCGGCGACCCGATGCGCGTGTAAATCCGGTAACCCTCCACGTAGACGGCGGGGTGGCCAATCGCTGCTTCACAATCCTGATTGGTGATAAACCGGTAGATCGAAATCTTCTCCTTCACATCCAGATTGAGCAGCTTCGACAAATTCGCGTATGCTTCTTCACACGCTTGGGCCAGAACCCTCAACTGGGCCACTCGGGGAGATTGCGGCGGATCGAATAGGCGGAAGTGCGCCGTCGAATCGGACACCCATCCCACCGCGAACGTCGCGGGATCGATCGTCTTCTGCCGCTTGCCACAGGCAATCAACGCGGGGATTGCAGATGCGATTGCAAGATAGCGCCAGTAGCGCTGGATAATGTGCTGTCTGGACATGAACACGTTCTCCTCGTCTGAGGCGATTATACAATCCGGCCGCGCACGGAGCCAACGCTTTCTGGAGAGGATCGAAGTCCGGCGGGAAAAGCTCAGCGGGCAACTCCCAGCCAATCGACTAACAGGAATTGTACCCGCCCGATCAACAATGACACACGCGCCATGACGGTATAGCCAAAGTGGGCGCCGAAGGCCACCATGATAAATCCTATACCCACAGACGCGATCCAGCCGAGTGTCCCGGTGTGGGGTTTGGAAAAGTAGAAATAGATCAGTGTCGTCAGGACCCCGACGATGATCAGGATATTCCGCAGGGAATCGAGCGGCAGCAGGGTCCGCCCGACCTGGGGAAGAACCATGCCATGCAGTTGCTGGATGAACATGATCCCGGCCGTACTCCCGATCACGAATGCAAGCGGCAGCCGTGTGGTCCAGCCGATTCTGGGGAAAAATCGCGCGAACATCAACAGTCCCAGCACCCCGGGAACCAGGACGCTCCATTGGCCATCCTGGGTGAGCGGCATCCAGACCTGCTGCCTGATCACCGACTGCCAAATGAGACCGAAGTAGTATCCGGCGGACAGCCCGGCGAAGACATGCTCCGCGAGCTTGAACATCGGGTTGTCTTTATAGAGGAATGAGAAGATCGCCAGCGTGAAGAACGCCGTCGGCAGCAGCAGGAAGAACGGATGGGAGTACCACTCAGGCATGGCCGGTCAGTTCTGACCTTTCTGGGACTGCTCGCGGCGCAGCATAAAGAATCCGAAGTTCCCGAGGATGATGAATGCGATGATGAGGAAATGGATCAGCGACTGCGCGTCCATCCCCCGGCTGGCTTTGTCGGAGTGTTCAATCAGTTGTTCGTACTCCGCGGCCCCCTTCATACCACCTAACAATCCGAGCAATTGGTGCGACTGGATATACGAGAGCATCTTCGGAGCCATGATGGCCGTCACACCCGCGACCATCGGCAATCCGTAGCGAGCGTTTACCAGAGCCACCCAGTAGTCGGTCATGGCGTTGTCCGAAACGATCAGCACGAATTTCACGGAATCGTAGTTGGGCACCTGACGCATGAGCGGAATCGAGTCGAGACGCGTGCCGCGATGGTCGGTCGGAAAGATATCAGCGATCTTGGATCCCATCCCCAGCAACACGGCCGAGTAGTTCGCTTTGTAGCCCAAATTGACATAATCCACGCCATACGTTTTGTGGAACTCGGCTCCGATAGAGTCGAGAAGCCGGTCGGCGATCGACGGGCCACCCATGCCTACATTAGAGAGGCCAACGACACGCAGGTTTTTCCGGAAGCAGTGTCGCAGTCCCGCCACCGCCATCGGCTCAGTCTCCGGCAGTGTCGATGGCCAGAAGTCGAATGGGAAAAGCACCACCGAACCTGAAGGCAGGGAATCGACCGCGTTAAAGAATGCCCTCGATTCCGGCGTAACCGGCGTCGGCAAGTGCAGGGGCCAGAGAATGGGAATGATCACGGAGGCGAAAATCAGCGTGTACAGAATTCTTCTGTCCACACCTTGAAGCCGTTCCCAGAACGACTTTCCGGATATACCCATCGCCGTCCCGTTCATCGTCATCCGCGCCCCAGGTACGTGCGTTCAATGCCAAGGATAATGCGCAACGACATCGATGCCGCGCCCAGGGCGGCACCGATTAAGATGCCTCTCTGGACCGCCATCGAGGGGACGGTCATGATCCAGTCGGCCCATGACGGCAGACCGTGATAGATGTACTGGCCCATTGGGATGCGGCCCAGCATGACCAGCACCGCGGCGACCAGCAGAATCGCCGACGACGCTGAGCGCGCCCGGAAGGCTCGGTACGCGGCCGACGCAATAAAGAAGGCGAGAACGGAGAACATCGTCGACATCATCGGCGCCTGGATGCGCTGGAACAGCGTGTCGAAGAGCGTCCCGCTTCCGATCCCGTAGAACACACCCGAACCACCCATGACGACGAAGCAAATCAACAGACACAGCGAGTAGAACCGATCCTCATGCCTGGTGGCGACTTTCTTCCAGTGCACCCGGGCGATTGACACGGCTCCAAGAAGGAGCGAGAACCCGCCGACGATCGTTTGCCAGGTTAACGCCCGATCGGAAACCGCATCGACAACAGTGCCTCTCCCGAAGAACGCCAGGATCATCAGCGCGCCGGAGATGAAAGCGACGAGCACCGGAAGGCGGGACTTCATGAAGTGGATTCCAGGGGAGTGGTCACTTGGCCTCAAATATCGCGGTCAGCCATTCCGGATTTTGCCCGAAGGTGATGGCGAGCACACCGGCGAGGACGATGACGGTAATGACGATCTTCATCAAGTCCTGTCCTTTCAGCGATCCCAGAATCTTCGGGTCGCCGGACAGATAGGCGCTGGCGGCGTAAAGTTCCTCGCCGATCAACACGTAGTCGCAAGCCGCGATGAAAAACGGCAGTTGGTCGGGTGCGGCCGTTCCCGCAATCTGAATCGCCCCAGTCGACTGGCCAACCTCGGCGATCAGCAGGGATTCTGCGGTGAAAAGCCCCATGTAGATCGCCGCCCCGGGCCGTTCACGCATCATGATCCCGCCGACACGCGCCGAGTAGGAAAAGGACTCGCCGGCGACATACTGAACAGTTTCCGGGTCCTGATGCTCGACGCCTTCGTCGAGGTATGCCTCGCGCACTGTCTCTTGCGCCGCCGCCATCGGTAAGGGATACAGCACCGGCACGCGGAGCGGCGTGTTGTACCGCGCGGTCACGCGGGCGACTCTTCCGAGAATCGAAAGCCCGGCGATCGTTTGAATCTCGTCGAGGTCTCCCGTTCCAGGGATATAGACGACCGGACGGCCCATCTCAGTCGCCCGGCCAACAGCCTCATCGACGGCCGAGAGTCCGGGAATCGGCCGGACATACATTTTCGCACCCCGGCGGGCCTGCGCGATGTACCACAGCACGGCAGCGCCGAACACGACCGACAAGACGAGTGCGTTGATTCGCTCCATGCGAAAGACACCCGCAAGCTGGCCGTCGCCGGTTGAGACACTTGGGAGAATCACTTGCACTGTGAGAACGATAGTGATGAGTCCGGTGAACGCTTGCTCCGCAGCAGAAAGACGTCTGCCGCATTCTCGAATCGCCTTCACGCCCCCGACGTCATTCCCGCGAAAGCGGGAATCCAGCGCTGCCCGGACACGCTGGATTCCCGCATCCGCGGGAATGACGTCGGGGCGACTCTTCGGGTGCGTGACGATGTTCATTGGGCTTTCGCGGCCAGCGCTTTCTTCAGGGCATCGATGGCGGCAATCGGCGTCGGGTTATGGCCGTTGAGGATGGCCAGATGGTAACTGATGAAATCGCCCATTTGCACGAGTGACAGGATGCGCTCCAACCGGGTCGTCCCTTCGCCCGCCAGATGAATGAGTGGAACCCCCAGATTGGAGATGATCCGCTTGAACGCCGCCTGCTGCGCCGAGACGCCGGGATTATCATCAGCGGTGGATAACAGGATGATCGCAAGCCGGTCACTCGCGTTGGCGAGATCCGCGACACCCACAATCTCATTGTGTGTCACCTCGGGGAAGGAATTGGCGAAGGCCAGGGCCTTGCCGTTCTCACAGAGCTGACTTTTGATCCGGGCTGCGATGACGTCGGTTGTCCCTGAGGCACCGAGAACCGAAACAATGCGTCCACCGATCCGAGCGGCGGCCTTCTTAGCCGGATTAGTCGCCTCGGGATTGGCACGATCCAGCAAAGCAACTCGACTAGCCAGAAAATCTGCCGCCGCCTGCAATTCCTCCGTCAGATTCGCCACCAACATCGCCGGATTGTTCCCGGCGATACCCCATTGGGCCAGCGCCATCATCACCGCGCCGAAGGAATACCCAAGCGCCGCTCGCGGCATCAGGCCACCGGGCAAGTGGATCAGAGGCCAGTGGTTTTCTGCGGCCATGGTCGCGAGCCGGCCCTCCGAGGCGAGTGCCAGCACACGACGGCAACCACGCTGGGCAGCTTCTGATACCGCGGCCAGAACCTCTTCGGTATTGCCCGAATAACTCGAGGCTATCACGAACCAATGGTCATTGATGAAAGTTGGCAGGCGATGGTTTCTGACAACGACAATCGGCATGGGAGATTGCGGCTCCCAGTACAGACGGGCCAAGTCACCACCGATGGCGGAGCCGCCCATGCCACAGATGCACACGCCCTGGGGCGTGGTGGGCTTCTGTGCCGACCAGTCAATGCCGCTCTGCAACTGGAGCGAAGCTTTGAGATGTGCCGGAAACACCGCGATCAGGTCGTGCATCAAGCCCGGATCAAGTTCACGGTGGCGCGCGAGGTTGTCCAGGTTCGAGACTGACATGTTCACATCGCTCCGCGCCTGCCTGGGGTTCGGCGGCCTAAACTTTGATTCCGTGTTGTCCGGCAAAGCGCAACGCCAGTTGGCGACCCTGCTCCAGAGTGGGTGTCTCCAGGAAGCGCTCGACCAGCTTGCGGGCGTCGGAGTAACGCGAATTGCGAATGATCGATTTGATTTTCGGAATAGAATTGGGATGACAGGAGAGCGAATCGATTCCCAGCCCCAGGAGAATCGGAACAACCTGGGGATCGGTGGCGATTTCGCCGCAGATCGCGACCGGCCGGCGAGCCCGGTGGCCGGCTTTGATCACCGTGGCCATTTGCCGCCACAGCGCGGGGTGCCAACGGTCGTTGGGGTGGGTGACGGCGCGATTGCCGCGATCGGCAACCACCGTGTACTGGAGTAAGTCGTTGCTGCCAATCGAAAGAAAATCGGATGCTTCGGCCAGCTCCTCGATCATGCAAACGGACGATGGCGTTTCCACCATGATTCCCAGCGGCGTCTTAGCGTCGAACTTGACACCCTTCTTCTTCAACGTGGATTTCGCGCTTTGCCAGAGCCTCCGCGCCTCAAGAAACTCCTCCACGTCGATCACCATCGGCAGCATCACCCAAACGGGACCCAGGGCCGACACCGACAACAACGCCCTGAACTGCGCCAGCAAGGTCTCGGGGTAGCGTAACGACAGGCGCAGCCCGCGCAAACCAAGAGCCGGGTTCGGTTCCGGGGAGCGGCCGGGTATTGCCTTGTCGCTGCCCAAATCAAACGTCCTGACCACCAGCGGCCGGCCATCTAGTGCCTCGACCGCCTCGCGATACGTGGCGCGTTGCGCGCTCTCCGACGGATACTTGCCGTGTTCGAGGAACAGGTATTCTGTCCGATAGAGTCCGACGCCGTCGGCACCAGCCTCGGCGACCGATGCCGCCTCGCGACCAAGGTCGATATTGGCCATCAACCGGACGCGGTGCTTGTCAGGGGTCGTGGCCGGCAGTTCGCGAAGCACTTCGAACTTCTTTGGCCACGGCGCCAGGGTGCGTTTGCGCTTCCGCTGGATGAACTCGACCGTCGCCGGGTCCGGCTCCAAAATGACGAGGCCGTTGTATCCGTCGACCGCCACCAGACTGCCCGATCGCACCAGCCGGACATCAAGACCGACGCCGACAACCGCGGGAATGCGCAACGACTTGGCGAGCAGGGCCGTGTGTGACGTCTGGCCGCCGCCCTCGGTAACGATCCCGAGTACGCAGTCACGTTTGAGTCCGATAATATCCGATGGAGTGATGTTGTCGGCAAACAGGATGACCGGGGAAGACAGCGGTGTATTGAGCGAGGCTCCCAAGCCCAGCAGGCAATTGACAACCCGTGTCTTGACCGCCTCGATGTCATTGACCATTTCGCGCAAGTACGGATCAGACGCGCGCGCAATCGATTGCTGTGCGTCGGTGAGCACACGCGAGTAGGCGTTCTCGGCGCCGATCTGCTCCCGCTGGATGAAGCCCTTGACCTGTGCTACGATGGCAGCATCATCGACGATCATGACCTGCGCGTCAAAGATCTTGCCGAGGGCCGAACCCACGGTGCCGCCGGAGTCTCCCTTCAAACGCAAGAGATCAGCTCGCACCAGCGAGAGTGACTCTGTCAGGCGGACGAACTCGGCTTCGACTTCTGCGGGGGACGCCAGATGCCGGATTGGGGGCTGCTCGTGGCGTACACTGTGAACGAACGCCGGTCCCAGGGCGATACCAGGCGCCGCCGGGATACCCCGCCATCGCCGTCCCGTACGCTTCTTGGTCGCTTCCTCGGTCATGTCAATCAGGCTTCACCGAATCGGATTTCGAAGACACGTGCCAGCGCTTCGATGGCCTTGTCCTCATCCGGACCATCGGCCTTGATGATGACAGTCGATCCCATTTCCGCGGCAAGAGTCATTACACCCAGCATGCTCTTGCCGTTGACCTCGTTGCCGTCTTTCGACAGCCAAA
Source organism: bacterium (assembly GCA_021813505.1). GTDB lineage: Bacteria > Zixibacteria > MSB-5A5 > WJJR01 > WJJR01 > JACRMA01. The sequence continues at coordinate 16,492 of JAKAKI010000086.1, forward strand.
TCTCAGACTTGAACTTGGCGGCAGTTTGGACCAGCATCGCGGCAGGACGTGCATGCACCCCGAGGGGGTTGGTCACTTTCACTTTACGCTCGTTCACGATCCCAACGGTTGGCCCACCAGCCGGCTGCGAGCGTCTCAAGCTTCTCGTGAGAACATGTTCCCCGCCGATTGCCTGACGGCGCCCTTGAGTTCCAAGGTCAACAACACGGCGGCACACTCGGCAGCCGACAGGTTCAAAGAAACGGCCAGCCGGTCGATGTGGCAAGCGGAACCTCCCAACCCGGCGAAAACACGGGCCTCCATTTCCGTCATCGCCGGCAGGGGACGCGCGATTCGGGAGGGCACGGCCGACAATGAGGAGGATCGAAGTCCCAACTCCGAGAGGATGTCGTCGACGCAGGTGACCATTTTGGCTCCCTGCTTGATCAATTCGTTGACGCCGGCCGCGTGCGGCTGGCCGATTTCCCCGGGTATGGCGTAGACGTCCTTTCCCTGTTCGAGAGCATGATGTGCCGTCAGGAGCGCGCCCGATCGCTCGCGGGCCTGCACGACCAGCACGCCGGCCGAGAGTCCGGCAATCAGGCGATTGCGCACCGGGAAATTCTGAGGCTCAGGGGGAGTCCCGAACGGAAACTCGGTGACGACACCGCCCTGGTCGATGACTTTTGGAATGAGAGGCTTGTTCTCGCTGGGATACACAAAGTCCGGACCACATCCCCAGACGGCCAACGTGGCGCCGCCGGCATCGAGCGCGCCGACATGTGCTGCCGTATCGATTCCCCGTGCAAATCCGGAAACGATGAGCACACCGGCGGCGGCCAGATGACTGGCCATGTCTTTCGCCGTCCTCATGCCGTAGTCAGTGGACTGACGGGAGCCGACAATTGCGATGCTGGGCTGCTCCGGAATTTGGCCCCGGAAAAACAAGTACGGTGGCGGTGTATGCAGGGAAGTCAGCGCCGCTGGATAATACGCCCCCCCGAATACCGCCAGGGTCCACTGGCTGGCGGTCAGCAATCCAACCTGCTTTTCTCCCCATGCCAGTGCCTTCTGCCGGTGAACTCCCGTCTCGATGCCGGAGCGGACCAAACCGGCCCCAATCCAGTCGTGGTCGGAATGCTCCCAGGCGATGCGAGGCGTCCCGTACGCTTCGATCAATTTCATGTACGAACGCCTGCCGACACCCGGCAGACGCGACAGGGCCAGCCACAACTCCGCATCCGGAGGAATTCGTTCACGGCTCTCACCCACCACGGACTCCCCGAGGGTCGTGTCACCCGATGTCGCCAATCCTGCCCTATCCATGCTTGCTGCGGTCCACGCCTCAGATCAAACTGTCACTATCCTACGGATCGATGACTCTGGGGCGGTCCGAGGATCTTATCGATCGCTCCCAGGACGGCTTTCACACCCTGACCGGTCATGGCAGAAATCACAAAGTCCGCGAACTCAGAGTCCTCTCCGCCGTCTCCCTCAACCAGGTCGATCTTATTGAGGACGACCAAACGCGGCTTCTGGAGGAGTAACGGATCAAATGCCGCCAATTCGTCATACAGATGCGCGAGATCGTTTCCCGGCGCGTCGGATGTCATGTCGACGAGGAACAGAAGAATTCGTGTACGCTGAATATGCCGAAGGAAACGCAGGCCAAGTCCGCGCCCTTCGCTCGCACCATCGATGATGCCGGGCAGATCGGCGACGGTGTACGCGTGATAATTGGGACGATTCACGACTCCAAGCTGCGGCTGGAGTGTCGTGAATGGATACGCCCCAATCTTCGGTTCCGCGGCGCTAATCGCCCGCAGGAACGTTGATTTCCCGGCGTTGGGATACCCGACCAGCCCGACATCGGCGATCAGCCGCAATTCGATTCGAATCCTGCGGTCCTGTCCGGGTTGCCCGAGTTCCGAGTACTGGGGAGATTGCCGGGTCGCGGATTTGAAATGCGCGTTGCCACGCCCCCCAATTCCACCGGCGGCAACCACGGCGCGCGCGCCGGGTTCGATCAGATCACAGATGAGCTCATTCTCTTCGGCATCAAAGATGAGAGTTCCGGGCGGGACCCGCATGATCGTGTCCTTGCCACTGGCGCCGGTCCTCTCCCCTCCCGAACCGTGCCAGCCGCGTTCAGCCTTGATGTGCTTTTTGAACCGCAGATCAAGCAGGGTCGCGAGATTCGGATCGACTTCGGCGATGACATCGCCACCCTTCCCGCCATCGCCGCCGTCCGGCCCGCCTTTGGGCACAAACTTCTCCCGACGGAAACTGATAATTCCCCCGCCGCCGTGGCCGGCCGTAACCTGAATTGTGACTTCGTCGACGAATTCCACGCGTATTCCTGCCAGTGCAATGTGATGGACCCAGGTTCTGCGGACTCGAGCCGTCAGTAGAACTTCGCTCAAGTACCCATTAGGGCTCTAATGTGCTCACGCAAACGGTCCGGTTGAATCTTGCGATACAAATCACCCTTGTAGGCGATGGAAATCTCGCGGGTCTCCTCGGAGACGACAATCACAATGGCGTCCGATACCTCGGAGACACCGACCGCGGCCTTGTGCCGCATGCCGTATAGACGCGTGAACTCCTCACGCGTGGTCAACGGCAGCGTACAGGCGGCGGCAATAATGAACTCGCCGCGCACGAGAACTGCACCATCGTGCAACGGTGTATGGGGTGTGAACAGTGTCACCAGGATCTCAGAGGAAACCCGTGCGTTCAGATCCTTGCCCGTTTCGGCGATATTGCGGAGACCCACATTGCGCTCGATGGTGATGAGAGCGCCATAGCCGAGCTCCGATAGACGCGCGGCGGCGCGCACGATTTCATCGGCAGCCGCCTGCTCCTCGAGTTTGAAGAAGAACCGGAAGATGCGCGAATGCCCAATCTGCGCCAGCGCGCCACGCAATTCCGGCTGGAACACGACGACCAGGACGATAAAGCCTACTGTCGCCAGATTGATAAACAACCATTTCAACGCTTCCAATTGGAACCAAAACGCCAAAAACGATACGAGACCGAGAAGAATCAGACCGGTGGCCATCTGCGCCGACCGGGTCCCTTTCATCAGGGAAAGCAACCGGTAGAAAATATACGCGACCAGCAACACATCGACCAAGTCGACGACGCCGAAACGCAGGAACCCATAACGGAACAGTACCACGACCCATTCTCTCCGAGCTGAATCAACAAACCGACAACCGCAACTTAGGGGCGCGGGATCGGCAGGTCAATCATCTAGCGCGATTTTGAAAAGAGAATCCCGCAGGTCTCATGGGATTTGCGGGGCTGGGATGCCCGGCGCAGACTGCTAAGGTATGGGGGATCGGCCGGCTTGGGCACCGGCGATCGATTCGGCCACGCGTAGCGCCTTGCGGGTCGCGGCAACATCATGAACCCGGACGATCCTGGCACCATGCAGGGCGGCCCAAACGGCAGCCGCAAGAGATCCCTCGAGACGATCCGGGGTATCGTCGCCGGTAATCTTGCCGATGAAGGACTTTCGCGACGCCCCGACCAACACCGGAAATCCCAACTCTGCGATTCGCGGCAGATTGCCCAGAATCGCCAGATTGTCGTCCTGCCTTTTGCCGAAACCGATGCCGGGATCGACGACAAGGCGATCAACTTTCACGCCCAACCCTAAGGCGAAATTCGCTCGCTCCTGGAGGAAGTCTCGAACTTCTGTAACCACGTCGGAGTAATCGGGCGCCGTCTGCATGGTCCGCGGCGTTCCCTGCATGTGCATCAGAACAACCATGCTCCCGGATTTGGCGGCGATGTCAGCCATGCCGTCGTCGTCGCGGAACGCGGAAATATCATTAATCCAGTTGGCCCCCGCCGCCAAGGCGGCTCTGGCAACCTCTGCCTTTGTGGTGTCGATCGATATTGGGCCATCCCAGAAGGATCGGATGTGCTCGATCACGGGGATGGTGCGGCGTATCTGCTCTGCGGGATCGACGGGCAGGGAACCAGGACGCGTGGATTCCCCTCCGATGTCCACGATGTCCACTCCCTCCACGATCATTCGCCGCGCATGCGCCACGGCCGCATCGGCTGCCAGGAATCGGCCGCCGTCCGAAAATGAATCGGGCGTGCAGTTGAGCACGCCCATGATCCAACATCCTTTGGAGTCTGGAATAAGCCGCATCGGGCAATTCCCAAGACGAGTACTAGGTTGCACGAGCCGGCTGAGGCGTTATGTCCGCCGACGACGGCTTCGCCGGTGTGCCATTGGGCGGACGCTTGGCCAGTGTATCACCACGGAGAATCGCGTCGATCTCGTCGCCATCGAGTATTTCGCGTTCGAGAAGCGACTTGGCGATGGCGTGCAGATCGTCCAAGTGGCTGGAGAGCACTTCCGTCGCTTTGGCCTCAGCTTCGGCGATAATCCGCTTCACCTCGTCGTCGATCATCTGCGCGGTGCGCTCCGAGTAGTCGCGATGCTGCGCGATTTCGCGCCCGAGGAAGATCTCTTCCTGCTTTTTCCCAAACGTCATGGCACCGAGCTTCTCGGACATTCCCCATTCGCACACCATCTTCCGTGCGAGAGCGGTCGCCCGCTCGATGTCGTTTCCGGCCCCGGTTGTGTACCGGTCGAAAACCAGTTTCTCCGCGACCCGGCCGCCCATCGTGTAAATCAGACGCGCTTCGAGATACTCCTTCGAGTGCGTGTGCTTCTCGTCGATCGGCAGGAAGTGCGTCAGGCCCAGAGCCATACCGCGCGGGATAATCGTCACCTTGTGCACCGGATCGGCGCCGGGAGACAACTTGCCGACCAACGCGTGACCCGCTTCGTGGTAGGCCGTCGTCTTCTTTTCCTCTTCGGTGATGACCAACGAACGGCGCTCGGTCCCCATCATGACTTTGTCTTTGGCATCCTCGAAGTCGGTCATCGCGACTTTGTCGCGATTGCGGCGTGCCGCCAAGAGTGCCGCCTCATTCACCAGATTGGCAATGTCGGCGCCCGAAAGCCCCGGTGTTCCACGGGCAAGCACTTTCAGGTCGACATCCTCGGCCACCGGAATTTTCCGAGTGTGGACTTTCAGGATCCCCTCACGCCCGCGAACATCGGGCGAATCAACGACAACCTGCCGGTCAAACCGGCCGGGGCGCAGAAGCGCGGGATCCAGCACATCGGGACGGTTGGTGGCCGCCAGAAGTATCACACCCTCGTTCGATTCGAAACCATCCATCTCGACCAGCAACTGATTCAACGTCTGCTCGCGCTCATCGTGGCCGCCGCCCAGACCGGCCCCGCGATGACGGCCGACGGCGTCGATTTCATCGATGAAGATGATGCACGGTGCCGAGCGCTTGCCCTGCTCGAACAGATCGCGCACACGGGAGGCGCCGACACCGACAAACATCTCGACAAAATCCGATCCGCTCATCGAGAAGAATGGCACGCCAGCTTCTCCAGCGACCGCACGGGCCAACAGGGTCTTTCCCGTCCCCGGAGGGCCGAGAAGCAGCACGCCTTTGGGAATCTTGCCGCCGAGCTTCTGAAACCGTCCGGGATCACGCAGGAACTCGATGATCTCTTCCAACTCTTCTTTGGCTTCCTCGGCGCCGGCGACATCATTGAACGTCAGCTTGGGCTTGTCCTCGGCCAGAAGCTTGGCCCGGCTCTTCCCAAAAGAGAAGATTCCCTTGGGGCCGGATTGCATCTGGCGGAACATGAACACCCAGAAGAAGACCAGAATCAGAATCCACGGCGCGAATCCCAGGATCAGGCTGGTCCAATTGATGCCCTCTTCCTGAGCGTTGATCTTCACGTGCTTGAGTTCCACGCGTGCAACGAACGGCGCGGGATCGGTCATCGGCAGCAGCATCCAGAATTCACGGACTTTGACACTCTTGCGCCCAACCGTCTTGAGAATCTCGACTTTGAATTCGCCCTCGACCTTGCGGTCCACGATCGTAATGGACGTCACGTTGTCGGCATCGAGTTGCTCGACAAACTCGGTATAGGTGACCTCGGTTTGCTGCGCCTTGCCGAAATTGTAGTAGTTGATCAGGAGCGCTGACATGGTGATCAGCGCCAGCCAGAAGATCAACGTTCGGGACGACTTCTTCCAGGGGAACTGCGGTTTGTTATCGCTCTCGCTCGGGCGCTTGCCGGATCGGGGAAGTCCCGGAAGCTTGTTGGGGGAATCACTCACTGGTTGGCATCTCCTCTGCGGCAGTCAAGTCGAGCTCCGCAATATGGGGAAGGTGACGGTAGCGTTCGGCCAGATCCAATCCGTAGCCTACGACAAATCCTCCGCCAATCTCAAACCCCACGTATTCTATCGGCAAATCCGTCTCCCGCCGGCTCTTTTTGTCAAGAAGCGTGGCGATCGCGAGACGCCTGGGCTGCCGGGCCAGCAGGAGCCGGCGAATATAGGCCATCGTCAGTCCGGAATCGATGATGTCCTCAATAACAATTGCCGACCGCCCGGTTATATTTACACTCAAATCCTTTAATAGTCTCACTCCTCCGGAGTGGGAGGTTCCTCCCCCGTAGGCGGCGATGGCCATAAAATCCACCAGGTGAGGAATCGTCACCGCCCGGCAGAGGTCTGCCAAGAAAATGAAGCTGCCCTTCAGGAGTCCAATCAGAACCGGAGTTTCATTGGCAAAATCGGCGTCAATTTGCGCGGCAAGTTCGATCACGCGCTTCTGCAATTGGTCGGCCGTGATCAGAACTTTCATCGGCACCGGATGAATTGCGGACCCGGATGGGGCCGGTGTTTGCGCATTGTTTGTCATTGGTGCTGCACCGCTACCCGCAGAATGCGGCGGGTCCTTTTGGTGATCTTCACACGCTCCGCAATTGGCTGTCCAACAGGCCACAGGATCCCATCTGCGTCGGTGAGCACAGGAACCATGCGCCTCTCGAACACCGGAATGTTATGATCTGCCAACACATCAAACACCTTTTTTGTTCCACGCAGGCCGAGTGGACGATACCGGTCACCCGCCGCAACCGGTCTCAATTCGACCGGCATCTGAACATGATCGAGATCAAGAAACACCTGGTGTCGGTCATCAAACTGGTCCGGGGACGCCTCTGCGACGATTTCCGCTTTGAACGTCCATTGGCCCTGCCCGGCACGTGAATCGCGTGCGACGGCGGTGTTCGCGTCTCTCCCCGATCTCACCCGCTTCTGGGCGCTCACGGCGATTCGGCCCTTCGAACGCACGATTGAGAGTTGCCCTTGTTCGACATGATCCGATCCGTGCGTCTCACGCAGCCGGGAAAACCGCTCAACAGTCGCAGAGGTTGGCGCCACTGGAAGGCCCAGCCGCGCGGCGAGTTCTCTTAGAATAAAGGGATCAAGAGATGCATCCACATGGGAAATCCGTGAGGCGTCGAGCGTGATCCGCTGCGCATTCTCGGTGATCACGGCCCGTTTCAGGACTCGCACTGCCTGCGCCTGCATGTACTGCTGCTGCCTCCAAAGCTGCTCACCAAGACGCGCCAGACCGCCCACAATCGCTGGGTTGCCCTTGGCCCATGAAGGAATTGTCTCCAGGCGAATTCGATTACGCCGGTATGCCTGCGTGAGATTCGAGCAATCCATCCGGTAAGAAATCCCCTCAGAGCCCAGAGATTCGCGAATCTCTTCCGGCGAACAGTCGAACACTGGCCGGATGATCCTGTCCCGCACCGGCGGGATACCACTCAGCGCAAACGTCCCCGCCGCATCGAGTACCGCGGCCGCCACGGTCTCGGCACGGTCGCCCAGGTGATGCCCGACGGCAATCCAATCGAACCCCTCGCGGTCCGCGATCTTCTCCAGAAAATCGTAACGAATCTGGCGGGCCCACGACTGAAGATTGAATCCTCCGCCCTTTTTGGCATGCGATGGACGCAGCCGGAAGAATTCAATCCCATGACCACGACACAAGTCTCGGCAGAAATCCTCATCCTGGTCCGATTCCTCACCTCGCAACCGATAGTTGACGTGCCCCGCGGCAATTCGCCAATGCCGTTCCTTCGCCAAAGCAAGCAATGCCTGCAAAACGCAAACCGAATCAGGCCCGCCGGACAGCGCTACCAGAATGGCGGAACCGCGTTTCGGCCATCCGTACCGTGCGAAGTATCCCCGGACTTTGGTCATGATCTCCGGTGACATCGGCGGAAGATCGGACACGATTGGAATGCGCTTGGCGGCTTTCGTGCTCATAGAATACGAATCACCACCATCGTGATGTCGTCCCATGCGCCCTCGGGATCGGCGAAAGCATGAATCGATTCCTGAACCGCGGTGACAATCTCCTGGGCAGGTTTGCCCACGGATGCGTGCAGGACGTCGATCAACCGTTCTAACTCATACATGCTGCCATCCTTGCCCGTCGCTTCCGTCACGCCGTCCGTGTAAAACACGACCAGATCCCCGGATGCCAGACTAATCGCCCGCTCGTCGTATTTGGAATCCTTGAAAATCCCCAGCGCGGTGCCGCCCTCCTTCAACAGAATTACGGTCCCATCGGCGCGGCGCAGAACACCGGGGTTGTGCCCGGCATTGCTGAATGTGAGCACACGGTTCCGGGTATCGAGGACACCATAAATCGCCGTCACGAACCGTGCCGAATCGTTCCGTTCGCACAGCAGGCGGTTCACCTTCTTCATGATGACCCGCAGGGCGTAGTTATTGCGAATCTCGGCAATCAGGGATGCCCGGAACGACGCCATGATCAGCGCGGCCGGGATTCCTTTTCCAGCCACATCGGCAATGGCAATGCCGAGTTGGCCATCGACGATATTGATGAAGTCGTAGTAGTCGCCGCCCACCTCCTCGGAGGGGATATTGACACCGGCGACATCGAATCCCTCAATAATCGGTGCTTTCTCAGGCTGGAAGGTCTTTTGGATACTGCGCGCCGTCTGGAGTTCCGCCATGATCCGGCGCTGCTCCATTGATGCCGCGTGCATGCGGGCACGTTCGATCGCGACACCGGCGTGCTGGGCAAAGGCATGGACGAGATCCAATTCGGCCTCAAAGAAGCCGGCCAGCACATCGCGTTCGACGTTGAAGATGCCGACCAGAAGTTCGCCGGCAAAAATGGGCACGACCATTTCGGAGCGCGTTGCCTCGCGTGCTTTTTCGTAGCGCGAATCCTTGGAAACGTCATCGATGACCAGTGGTTTCCCGGTCGACGCCACCCATCCAACCAGCCCCTTCCCCGCCTTGCCTTCAAGGCACGACCGACCCTCGGGACCATAACCACGATCCACGATCCGTTCGACCTCGCCCTTTGAATTCACCAGGAAGATTCCCACCGCATCGTACGGAATCGCCTTCTGCAGCGAATTCATGATCTCATCCAGCACTTCATCGAGATCGAGTGACGACATCAAAAGCCGGCTCGACTCGAGCAGGATCTGCGTCTCGAGTGACTGCCGTTCGGCGCGGCGGTAGAGAATCGCATTGTCCAACGCAATGGCCGCCTGCTCTGCCAGTGGAACCAAGAGCGTGTCGGCACGCGGCAGATATCCACTGTTGCCGGCCAAGACTCCGAGTGCCCCCAACAAACGCCCGCGAATTACCAGCTTGACCCAGCGGACGGCGTTGAGATGCGTGCCATGGTTTTGCTCGACGACCTTGCGTGTTTGCTCCGGAATATCGTCAAAGCAGGCAGCGTGATCCCCGTGCTCCCCAAGCCAGTCAAGAAACGCACGCCCCTCACCGACCGGCAGATCGCAGACGATCCCGTCGGACTCCTTGAGCATCTTGAAGATGATTGGATGGTGGGTACGGGGGCGCTGGACGAGAAGCACCGCACCCTGGGCACCGGTGAGAAGGGTTAGGACGCGCAGAGTGACTTCGTATAAGTCGTTGAGTTTCAACGTGGAGTGCATGGCGCGGGCTGCCACGATCAGCAGTTCGGCGTCGCTTTTCCCCTCCAGCCCGACCAAGTCAGCAAACGGCATCATAGATGTAGAGACACCTTGCTGATCGCCCTCCAATGTCGATGATGCCACCATGTTCACTGCCTGCCCTCGGGCTCCTCGGGCAGACACGACCGAGAAACTCAGATGGAAGATACGAGGAATGGCCCGGTTTGTGCTGGAAAAATGGCCTGTCGAACTTCTAAGTGACTGTCAATACTGGACCGGGGGCCCGCCGGGGAATTGCGCTTCTGCCTGCATCCGTTCCACTTGGCGTGCGCCGGCAGCGGCAGGCTCGGTCAGGCGGTGGAATTTCCAAACTGCGGCCAGCATGACAATTCCCCCCAAAACTGTCCAGTACCAGGGAATGAACTCCGGCCGCTTTTCCCAGTGCTCGCGGCCCTGAACATACAGCAATGACAACGCACAGGCGTTGTTGATCAGGTGCAACACGACCGCCGGATACAGCGAGCGCGTTCGCTCGGTGACATATCCGAGGAAACAGCCGAGGCTCCAAAGACTGATGAAATTCCACGGGTTCATATGCAGCAGCGCAAAGAGAAGTCCGGTCCAGACTACCGCGTGGCGAGGCCCATAAGACCATCGCAGTCCGCCCTGAATCAATCCTCGAAATGCAATTTCCTCGAATACGCCGGGAACGACCGCGGCCACGAGAATCAACCCAATCAGACCGCTGGCGCTTTCCGGAGCCAGGTATTTCCGAAACATGTCCAGTTGCGAAGTCGGGATCGGATACAGGCGATCCAACAGCACGAGCAAGTTGCTTTGCGCAACAACAAATGCCAGCACCGCCACGATCGCCCAGGGCCACATCATCGCCGGCCCCGCCGGTTTCGATATCCAGCCTCGCCAGCCGGTCCGGAAAAAGCGGCTCAGAAGTATCGGGATGAGGCCGAAGGCAATCGCCTCGGAGGCAATCACCGATCCGTTGAATCCCAACGGATCGATGAAGCTGATTGTCATGAGCAGAGACGAGAACGCGGCGAGGACGAAATAGAGAATTGCGCGTCCGCCATCCCATGATGGCCGGAAATCCTCAACATGGAATTCCTGTTCAATCACTGGTTCGGCGGATTGATCCCCACTTGGTTCAATGATGTCGCCGGGTTCGTCCAAGTCGCCTGCCCTCTTTCACTACATCGGCGTGCCACGGTCCACCACCGGACACCGGTGTTGGTGATCAATTAACGCTTGGGGAGTCTTACAGACACCCCCTAAAGGGGAGGAACCCCGGGTCGAGGGCGGCGACCCGGGGTTTGGAGGGGAACTGCTATGGGTCTCGGGGTCGAGTGGGCAATTTGGGGTGGTTCCAGTCTCCTTTGCCGGTGCATCCACCGGCGTCGTGAGAGCTATCCCCTGCAAATGTGCGACCGGTTATCAGGGAAAATCCGCGCTGCGGCGTAACGAATTGTATCCTTATGGATTAGACGAGTGCGCAATCGCTGCACAGCAGGAAAAGGGCTGAACAGCCACTGTCGACAACGCGACTTTTGTGGGGAGGCCCCGAGAGAGTGATGGGGCTGGACCACTTCCCCCATTGTGGCGCAGGCGCCCATCGCCCGCGTGCGCGCGAAGCGCGCATCTTTGGCCACAACACGAGGGGACACGCCCCACGCCAGAGTGTTCGCCGCTCCGCGGCAAACGTGGGCGAGGGCACCCGCGCCACATTCTGCAACGCTAATCGTTACAGGAGAATTCTCCCCTCTCCCTCAGGGAGAGGGGTCGGGAGTGAGGGCGCTCCGGCGACCGTCCGCGGTGCCGCCAACTTCACGATTCTGTCACCGCTTCGAATCTGTGGTATCGGGCTTGACACCAAGGATGTATCGGGCGAGAAACTCGCCGGCGAATACGTGGCCGGCGGCATTGAAATGTTCGTTATCCAGCATCGCATTGGAGAAGAACTCGGGATGCTGGTCGAAGGCATTTGCCAGCTCGGCAAACTCCGCGCCGGTGTTGTCCGCGCCATAGCGAACCATGCGTCTGTACCGCTGGTGATAATGGAAGATACCCGATGTGTCGGATTTCCCCGGTGGAGGCCAGGAGATCGGCGAGGTCACGTAGACCGGACGGGCATTCACGATCTGGGCCGCACGAGTGAGCTTCTCGATGTTCGATACAAGATCCGTGAGGCCGACCCGCCACACGCGCCGCTCTTGTGGACCCGATTGTGGCTTTGTCTCCGAAAGCGATGCCCCGGCGTGAAGCGCCCATTGAACGGCCACCGATTTCCGAAGGGTTTCATTCAGCCGAAGCCGCCAAAGCGGCGGAACACGGATTTCAGCGTCCGCTACGTCTCTCCCCGCCGGCTGGTGATCTGCCCACGAGAAGTTGTAGAGCACGATGTCCGGCTTCCAGACCGGCAGCCAGCGTTGCGCCAGGTGGACACCCTGATAGCTTGAGTAGTTGGTCACACCGGCATTGATGACTTCCCACTGACGGTGTTCGGGGTCGAGACGGTTCAACTGCAGTTCCAGTTGGCGGGGATAGGCCAGTTCATCTGATACCCCCCATCCAAACGTCGTCGATTCTCCGATACAGACAACGCGCTTTCCGTTGGCGGGCTTCGTCGCTTGCGGCTCCGGCCCTCGAAATCCCAGCGAGTTGATCGTGTAGGTACCAGGTGCGAAGAATCCACCGCTGATGACCTGATTCGGCTTGTATGTCCAGAACAGTTCGCGGTCCTTGGCGATCTGCTCCGGATAGTTCCATTCCGGCGCCTCGATGAATGCCGCATCAGCACTCGATCGCGGCCGTCCGACCAGCCTCGCCACGATTTCAACCAGAAGAAGTGCGACTATGACGATGGCAATGGCCACGATGGCGGTACGAGACTTCCTCATGCTCATCAGAGAACTCCACGCATCGCGGTGTCAGCCGGCAGTGTCACCATGAGGAGCGGCCCCCGCGAGACCGCTCCCTCCACGCAACCCGTAGCGACGAATGGTCTGCAGTGAATGCCCGCAACTCGCAGAGACGGACTGCAGATTCTTCGTCGCTACGCTCCTCAGAATGACCATCTCTTCACTGCGCATGGATCGGGAAAGCGTCATTATCGCAACGCCTGCGCCGACAGTTTGTTCTTCAGCGCCGGATGGATGAATATGCCATCCTGACGGATCAACTGGTCATCCATGAAGATCTGCCCGCCACCGAATTCCTTGGTCTGAATCAGCACCAGGTCCCAGTGGATCGCCGATTTGTTGCCATTGGGCGCTTCGTCATAAGCCTGACCGGGAGTCAAATGGATCGACCCAAAGATCTTCTCGTCGAACAGCGTGTCCTTCATCGGCAGGCGCACGTTGGGATTGAGTCCGAATGAGAATTCGCCGACATACCGCGCCCCGGGATCGGTGTCGAAGATCTTGTTTAACTGCTTGTTGTCCCCCGCGCACTCGGCCTTCACGATCTTACCGTTCTTGAAGACGAGATGAATCTTCTCGTAGACAGCCGATTCGTAGATCGAGGGCGTGTTGTAGGTGATTTCGCCGCTGATCGAGGTGCGAACCGGCGCGGTATAGACTTCGCCGTCCGGAATATTGCGGTGACCATCGCACTTGACCGGCGGGATTCCCTTGATCGAAAACTTCAGGTCGGTGCCGGGACCGATTATGTGGACGCGGTCGGTCTTCGCCATTAGCTCGGCCAGCGGGTCCATCGCCTTGGACATCTTCACATAGTCCACATTGCAAACGGAGAAGTAGAAATCCTCGAATGATTCCCGGGAGGTCTCCGCCAACTGCGCCATCGCGTCATTGGGATAACGCAACACGACCCAGCGCGTCTTCTTCACCCGCTGTTCGAGATGCACCGGTTTGTAGAAGTACTTTTGGTACCATTCGCGCTGTTGCGCGGGCACGTCCGCCATCGTGAACGCGTTATTTGCGCCGCGCACCGAGATGTAGCAGTCGGTGTCTTTCATCGTCTTCAAGTGCATCTGCCCGAACGCCTTGATCTGGGCCTCGGCCGCGTGCATGACCCAGCGCCGTTCGACTTCCTCGTCATTGTGATACCACCGTGCCACGCCACCAGCCTTGGCGACTTCGGTCACGATATCTTTGACAAGCGATGTCGCGTCATTCCCCTTGGACTCGACCAGCACCTTCTCCCCCGGCTTGACCCCGCACGAGTAATTGACCAGCGTGTCCGCCAGCTTCTGCCAACGTGGATCCTTCATTCCTCCTCCAATCTCGCTTCCTCCCGGAGAGCGCGGCGCCAGACCAATCCGGCAAAGGCCCTCGCTCTCCCCGGCTGCCGGGCGGAATATACGCAATCGGGGGGTGCGCCGGGAGTGGTTGATCTTACCCCAAAAGGGACTACCGCCACTTCCATAGACGGTGATTGATCAATCTCAATTGGGGAAGTAAGAGACGGAGGACGGTTGATTCACGGTGTGATGACCAAATCTCTGTCCCGCCGCCACTCATCGAGACGGCGGTAGCCTTCCAACAGCAAGGCGGCGGTTGGCGCGAAGACGTTCCGGGCGGGCACGTCGTCGGTAGTGTGGACTTCAAAGGTCCCGTCGTGCCACTTGACCAGATCGAAAAAGGCACTCTCGCCGCTGAGTTTGCCGGATTGCGCAGTGACGATTTGGCCCTGCTGAAACCACAGGGCCGCTTTGTTCCCCAGGCGGCTGAAGATCACCTTCGCGGTCTTTTGTGACGCCGACAAAACCTGCACGAGATCGGCCAGGCTCATCTCCGCAAGCTGACCGGCCACCGAGGGAAATCCCGCAGGCTTTGCAGCAGCCGATGTTGCCTGTTTGTCCGTGGCCGCACCCGACCGTGGCGGTGACAGAACGTGTTCCATTCGCGCAAAGATCGCTTCGGCGCCATCCGACTCGGCGATGACCTCGGCGAGACCCGAACGCGCCAGTCCCGTGACGCGCACACTCACGCCGCCGCCGATGATCAGAATGACATGCGTCGAGTGGCGTGGCGCGGCGCCAAAGATGTCGGTCAATTCATTGTAGGTCGAGCCGGTCTCCGTGGCGACATGCACACACACCAGATCGGGCGCGCGCCGCCGGATCAATCCAAGAGCCTCCGCCACAGTGGCGAGTTTGAGGCAGCGATGCTCCGCGGCGCAAACCCGTTTCTCCAATTCGTCGGCCAGGGGGGTGGTACCCACGATCATCGCTTCGCGCGGCGGATGATCCAATTGCTGGCTCTGCCGCCATTCCCGCACAATCGAGAATGCCATGGCCACGAATTCCGGACTGAGGTTCCATTTGACCGAACTGGCGACTTTGCTCTGCCAATCGTCTACCGCCGCATCGGTCACCGCGGATGGCCTGGCCTCGCCGACCGCAAACGCGGTCCGAAGGACCTGGGCCGCCGGGCTGGGTGCGCTGGCATCGCTCCAGCGGACGCTCTCATTGAGAAGGTCTGCGAGATCGGTGGGCAGGTCGAGCGACGCGGTTACCGAGTGTGATCGCTCCAGGAGCGTGCTCGCCGATTCGTCGGGGATCGGCCGATGCCACGCCGCACAGAAGGCGGTCAACGCGGTGAGGTGAACCATCTGCGCCGTCTTGTATGACAGCCCCAGGCGCACCGCCATCTCCTCGGCGAGGCGCGCGGTCCAGATCGAATCGATGCTCCGCGATTTGCGGTTGCGCTCGGCGGCGCTGACCGCCATTTCCAGAAGAATGATCACCGGCCGCGGGATCGGCTCGGCGCGCAGCGGACTCGGACGTCCGCTGCTTGCCGGTTCTGCCGCCAGAGCGGCGGGCAAGAGAGACTGGGTGAGCACGGCGTGAATCGCGGACTCCGCCGCGACGAACTTGTTCACACGCGCCGGGTCAACCGCCTGACTAACCGCCCACACCGCATCGGCATTTGCCGGCTCTGCGAACGCAACATCCATCGTATTCGTGGCACGGTCGTAGGACAACGGAACACAGTGATACGACTCTGCCAAACGCCGGGGCAGATATTCGAAAAGGGCAGGATCGAGCTCACGTCCGGTCAGGCAGACACCGGGCACGCCGAACTGTTCGGATAGGGCGCCGACGAGTTCAATCTCACGGATATCCCCGGCACGCAGGAGATGCTCGCCCAGCTTCCCTCCATGCATTCGCTGCCGGCTCAAGGCCGCCCGGATCTTGGTTTCCGTGACCAGGCCCTTGGTCAGGAGAATCTGGTCCAGTCGTTTGCGTACCGCCATAGACTCTTCGACTCACATTGGTGCATTCGTTGAAAAGCCCTGCTCCTCGCTAATCTATTTATCGGCAGTGATGGGCCGTTTCCGAGATGGTGGACTCGCTGCAAAGCACCCGCCGCCTCGCACTTGGGAAGGCGTGTGGTGGGAGGGCGAGGCTCCTGCCGAGCCTTGACTCCGCGCGGACACCAAGCTCACGCGCGGAAACATGGCTCGGCAGGAGCCTCGCCCTCCCATCCCTACACTTCCGGGACATTAGTGATGAAGTGAGATCGCTTTCTCCCCACTACGTCTTCGGCGCAGACGCTCCTCACAATGACCATTTCAACAAGAATCTCTCAATAGCGTCATTGCGAGGCGCGGCTTTTTGCGCCGAAGCAATCTCGGCGAATCAGCGCGCGGACCTTCCACCAAAGTGATCAATGTCTGCAGTGACTGTTTGACGCCTGCCCGATTCGTCTCTATCTTCGGAAGACATGACCGACCGCGAGCCAAGGACATCAATGCCAGCGACGCACAGTATGGATCAGACAACCTCAACATCACCGCTGACCGCCGAAGGCTGCGCTCGCCGGATATATGTGATGCCCGACCTCCCGCCCGAGGTTGTTGCGGTCGCATTTGCCAAGACCTCCCGCTCGCCGGAGCCGTTCGATCAGATCGCTGCGGAATTGACGGCGACGGCGTCGGCCAAATTCCACGAAAAGTGGGTGGTGGGGTATGGCCACGCATCAGTGGCCGAACACGCGGTGTTGTCGCTGGCCGTCGAAAACGTGTCGATCCTGGCGGCCAAGGCCATAGAAGACAACCGCTTGGCGTCGTACACCGAGAAATCAACGCGTTACCAGGTGTACGACCCCAACCATGTTTACCGACCGACATCGTTCGCGAGCTCGCCGCAATTGAACAAACTGTACGAATCGCTGATCACCACTCTGCTTTCGAACTACCAGATCTGGCATCGCCGCGCAGTCGACTGGCTGAGAACAACGGCACCCAAGACAGAGAACGAAACCGACCGGGCGTGGGAAACACGTTTGCGAGCCAGGGCCTGCGACTCGATTCGCTACCTCTTGCCCACTGCGACACTCACCAATCTCGGGTGGACCGTCAACGCCCGGGCTCTGGCGGCGGCCATCCGCAAACTCTCCGGTTCGGACATCGCTGAGTTTCGCGCTATCGCCGCGGAACTCAAAGCGACAGCGCTTAACGAAGTCCCCACTCTGCTCAAGTACTCCGATCCTGACTACTCTCGCGTAGAATCGGCGAAAGCTGTTGCCGGCAAGCTCTCCTCGCTCAGAGTAACGCATCAAGAAGAACACAATGAGCAGACATCGGAGACTCGTTTACTGAGCTTCGAAACCGACGGATTGCACCGGCTCTGTTGCGGCGTCGCCTATGCTAACCAACCCGCTGGATGGTCCGCCCTCGACAAGAATCTGAGCGGCTGGTCAGCCGACGACATGATGGCGTTGCTGCGCGCGTCGTTGACCGGCATGGCTCCATACGATCCCCTGCCGCGTGCCTTCGAGTGTCTGAATTACCTGTTTGAAGTGACCGTCGATTTCGGCGCCTGGCGTGATATTCAGCGGCATCGCATCGGCACACAGATCGCCCAGGAGCTTTCACCCGATCTCGGCTATGCTGTTCCTCAGTTGATCGCGGATATGGGTTTGAAGAGCGAATTCGAAGATATGGTCGCGTCATCGGCGTCGGTCTGCAAGGCGCTGTATGAGAATTATCCCGCCGAAGCATCGTACGCGCTCATGCTGGCGTTCCGGAAGCGTACCCTGTTCAACTGGAATCTGCGCGAGGTATTCCACTTTGTCCGGCTTCGCGGCACTGCGAAGGGCCACGATGCCTACCGGAAAGTGGCATTCGATCTGTGGCGCGAGGTTCTGGAGAAACAACCGTGGCTGGCCGATTTGCTTTTCCCGCTGGGTCCGGATTTCCGACGGTAAGTCACGCTTTGACGGCGCGATATTCCGGGGATTTTGACAGGCCGCACCACTCGAGAATTGACTTATTAACCGAGAATTCCGATCCTGAATAACTGTCGAGGGGACTTCGTGCCTGAATGGGTCAGGCATGAAGGCCGGCACTCGATCTGTCAATTTCCACCCGGTATTTTGACCATCATGTCAATCGTATCAGTTGAGTCACTGACAGGAGACTTGGGAACTTGCCAAACAACCGATATCGCCAGATGGTAAAACACTCTGGGAGGATGCGGTAACCGATGGAAGGACTTGAGGGACAACAATGACGCAGACAACTGCCACGAAGACACCGCCGACGCTCCCCTGGGTGGATGTCACCAGCCGCCTTTGCAAGGGATGTGATTTTTGCGTCGAGGCCTGTCCGCCCCGGGTGCTGGGGTTCTCCACAGATATCAATGAGCGCGGGTACCGCTACTCTTTCTACCTCGGTGACGGATGCACCGGGTGCGGAATCTGTTTTTACAACTGCCCCGAACCGGGCGCCATCACAGTCTGGCGCAAACCGGCCGACGCCAAACCACGCAAGGTGCTCCAGTAGCCGCGGCAAAGGTAGCCGTCTGACACGTGATCAGAAAGGGTGGAATTCGTGAGCAAGGAACTACTCAAGGGCAATGAGGCAATAGTCGTCGGAGCGATTCTGGCGGGCTGCCGTTCGTACTTCGGCTACCCGATCACTCCGGCTTCGGAGATCGCCGAGACGGCGGCTCTTTTGATGCCAAAAGTCGGCGGGACATTCATCCAGGCCGAATCCGAAATCGGTGCCATCAACATGGTGTATGGCGCCGCCTCCTGCGGCCAACGGACGATGACCGCATCATCGTCGCCGGGCATCTCGCTCAAGCAGGAAGGCATTTCGTACTGCGCCTGCGCCGAGCTGCCGATCGTGGTGGTCGACATTATGCGCGGCGGCCCCGGTCTTGGCAACATTGGCCCGGAGCAGGGTGATTACAATCAGATGGTCAAGGGCGGCGGACATGGCAATTACAAAGTCGTCTGCCTCGCACCCAACGGCGCGCAGGAGATGTGCGACCTGACCATGCTGGCGTTCGATCTGGCCGACACCTACCGCAATCCCGTCGCGATTCTCGCCGATGGCTTCATCGGCCAGATGATGGAACCGGTGGAGATCCCGGCGCCGGTCATCGATCTGCCCGAAAAGAAGTGGGCGGTGAAAGGGACGGCGGACACCAGAGACAATCTGGTCAGCTCGATTTACCTGAAGCACGATGATCTCGAAGCGCAGATCCACAAGCTGTACGCAAAGTACAGCGAAATCGAAAAGACCGAAGTCCGGTTCGAAGAATACCGCCTCGACGATTGCGAGTACGTGGCGGTGGCCTACGGCATCGTTTCCCGCATTCTGATGTCCGCAATCGATGAGGCGCGTGATGCCGGCATCAAAATCGGCATGCTGCGCCCGATCACGCTTTGGCCATTCCCCAATGAGCGGCTGCGCGAATTGTCGCGCCACGTCAAGGGAATGCTCGTCGCTGAATGTTCCACCGGGATGCTGATCGATGACGTCAAGCTCGCCATCGAATGCTCCGTCCCAGTACGCCTCTACTCCCGTGTTGGAGGCAATATCCCATCGGCGACCGAACTTGGAAATGCCATCCGACAGCTGCAGGAGGAATTGCCGTGAAGGACGTCTTCAAGAAACCCGATTCTTTCTTCGACGAATTCTCCCGCAGCGCCGGGGTGGACAAGGAAGCCACGCATTACTGCCCGGGCTGCGGCCATGGCAATTTGCACAAGCTGGTCGCAGAGGCCATCGACGATCTCGGCATTGTCGATCGCACTGTGTTCGTCTCGCCGGTGGGCTGTTCCGTGTTCGGCTACTATTACTTCCACGTCGGCAATGTGCAGGCGGCGCACGGCCGCGCTCCGGCTGTCGCGACCGGCGTTCGCCGGGCCCTGCCGCAATCGATCGTGATCTCCTACCAGGGAGACGGAGATCTGGCGGCCATCGGCGCCAACGAGATCCTGCAGGCGGCAAACCGTGGCGAGCTGATGACGGTGATCTTCGTCAACAACGCCATTTACGGCATGACGGGCGGCCAGATGGCCCCTACCACGCTGTTGGGTCAAAAGACCACGACCACGCCCTACGGACGTAAGGTCGCCAATGAAGGCTATCCCCTGCGCGTGAGTGAATTGCTCTCAACACTCACCGCTCCGGTTTACATCGAGCGCTGCACACTGGAAGACAGCAAGACGATCATGAAGACGCGCAAGGCAATCCGCAAGGCCCTCGAGTACCAAATTTCGGGCAAAGGCTTCTCGCTGGTCGAAGTGCTGAGTCCGTGCCCAACCGGATGGGAAATCGAACCGCTGGCATCGCGCGAGTGGCTGACCAAGAACATGGTCTCGGTGTTTCCGCCGGGAGTCTATAAGGAACGGACAGACGCCGAGCCCAGGACGATGGAACCGCTGAAAGTCCTGAATGCCCAGGAAGTGCTCGGCGCGCTGAATATGAGCGCCGGTCCGGATCAAAGGGCCACATCGATCCCGCCGGACTTCCCCACCCACGAGTTGGTGCTGGCCGGTTTCGGCGGCCAGGGCGTGTTGCTCCTGGGGCAATTGCTGACAAAATCCTCCATGACGGAAGGGAAGTTCGTTTCATGGCTGCCCTCGTACGGGCCGGAGATGCGTGGCGGCACCGCGAACTGCCATGTGGTCGTGTCCCGGAAACGGATCGGGTCTCCGTTCGTGCCCCGTCCGACTCTGCTCATCGCCATGAACCAGCCCTCGCTGGAGAAATTCGCCGATTCGGTTCGTCCGGGCGGAATGGTGGTCTACGACAGCTCGTTTGTGAAGACTGCCTCGATTCCCTCGCATGTGACTCCGGTGCCGATCCCGTTCTCGGAGATCGCGAATCAACTGGGCAACGCCAAGACGGCCAACATGGTGGCCGCCGGTGCGATTATCGCCCTGACCGGGATTACCGAAGAGGAATCGTTCACAGCATTGATCAAGAAGCTGAGAAAGAAGGAACTGATTGAAACGAATCTCAAGGCCCTGGCAGCCGGTCGGGAATCGGCGCTGGCCTTGGGTATTCAGGTTGCCGGGGTTGGCATTCATTAGTTTCTGAAAGTCTTTGAACTGTCGGTCCCGGTTCTGGTGACGCTCATGGGTGTCCGCTCGCTTGCGAGTAGGATTGGAGAGTGAGCCATGCGTATCGGGATTCTCAAGCAAATTCAACTTCAAGAGCGCCGTATACCGCTCGTTCCGGCGGGAGCACATCTGCTCGCCAGCCGCGGGCACTCCGTGTTCGTCGAACACGAGGCCGGGCTGCCGGCCGGGTTCACGGATGACGACTATCTTGCCGCCGGCGCGGGGATTGTCTATTCCCGCTCCGAGGCGGTCGGGCGGGCCGAATTGGTGCTCGGTGTCGCTCCAGTTCAGCCGGAGGACATCTCGCATCTGCTCCCCAATCAGACGCTGATGACCTTCGGGCATCTGGTCACGCTGCGCCCCGAGACTTTCCGGGGGTTGTGTGACAAGTCAATTACCGCGGTGGCGTATGAGCTGATCGAGAACGATCAGCGCCGCCGTCCGATCGTGGAAGTCATGGGCGAAATCGCAGGACCGATGGCGGTCACCATGGCGGCCAGATTTCTCGAAAGCCATCAAGGCGGCCGCGGCGTGCTCCTCGGCGGACTCCCCGGGACGCCTCCGTCCCACGTGGTCGTTATTGGCGGCGGCAATGTCGGCATGGCCGCGGTCCGGGCGGCTCTCGGACTGGGGGCGCAGGTCACGCTGGTCGACAAGGATCCGGAACCGTTGCGCAATGCCGCAATCCAATTCGACCGGCGCGTGACGACCTATTTGAGCTATCGCTACAATCTCGAACGTGTTCTACCGACGGCGGACGTCGTGATCGGCGCCGTCTGGGTGTATGGCGGCCGGCCGCCAATCCTGATCACGCGGGAAATGGTTCGCAGCATGAAACCGGGCAGCGTGATCGTGGATTGTTCCATCGACCAGGGAGGCATCTGCGAGACCGGGCGGCCCACGTCGTTCGCCGATCCGGTCTTCGTCGTCGATAAGGTGATCCACTGCTGTATTCCCAACATGCCGGCGTCGGTCGCACGCACCGCCTCATTTGCACTGGCGAACGCGCTCTTCCCCTATGTGCGTAACCTTGCCGAGGGGGGGCTCGAAAAAGTCCTCGAAGACCAGCCGAATTTCAGTGAGGGAATCTATGTGCGCGATGGGCGCATGGCCCATCCCGCCATGGAGATGTTTGCGGCAGACACGGCTCCCGTGAGCTACTAACGCAGGTCCGAACGATATTGCCGGCTCACAACCCGGCTGGAGTATAGAATGTTCACACCCAATCCCACATCATCACCATTCACAACGGCGTCACAGCGCACTCCAACCTGGTTTGAGGAATACCGGCGAAAACTGACGACTCCCGAGGAGGCGTTGAAGGCGGTACACTCGGGGCACCGGGTGTACATTCACCCCGGATGCGCGGAACCGGAAACGCTGGTGCACGCGCTGGTGGCGCGCAAAGACGAGCTTGAAAACGTCGAAGTCGTCCATATCCTGACCATGGGCTCGGCGCCATATGTCGCGCCGGATATGGCGGGGCATTTCCGCCATCGTTCCCTGTTCACGGGCAAGAATGTGCGCGATGCGGTGAACGACGGCCGGGCGGACTATACGCCGATATTCCTAAACGAAATCCCAGCGCTCTTCTCGGACGGGACACTGCCGCTCGACGTGGCATTGGTCCAGGTATCACCACCGGATGAACACGGCTTCTGTTCGTTTGGCGTTGGCATCGACATGACGAAGCCCGCCGCCGAGAACGCCAAGATAGTCATCGCTGAAATCAACCGGCAGACTCCGCGCACGCTGGGCGACAGCTTCATCCATCTCCACAAGCTCGACCATATCGTGGCGGTTGATCGTTCCATGCTGGAACTCCCCCGCCTTCACATGACCGATCTGCACTCTCAGATCGGCGCCCACGTGGCGGAACTGGTCGAGAACGGGTCGACCCTGCAAATGGGAATCGGCGGGATTCCGGACGCCGTGCTGTTCCATCTCCAGGGCAAACAGGACCTGGGTATTCACACCGAGATGTTCTCCGACGGCGTGATTGATCTTGTGCGCCAGGGAATCATCAACAACGAGAAGAAGACGCTCCATCCCGGCAAGATTGTGGCGTCCTTTGTCCTCGGCTCGCGCACGTTGTACGATTTCATCGACAACAATCCCATCTGCGAGTTCCACCCGGTCAGCTATGTGAACGACCCGTTCATCATCGCCAAGAACGACAAGATGGTCGCGATCAATTCGGCGCTGCAGGTGGATCTGACCGGCCAGGTGTGCGCTGATTCCATCGGGTACTCGATCTACTCCGGCTTCGGAGGACAGGTCGACTTCATCCGGGGCGCCGCCCGGTCGCGCGGCGGCAAACCGATTATTGCGCTGCCGTCGACCGCGAAGAATGACACCCTGAGCCGGATCAGTCTCCATCTGGACGAGGGCGCGGGCGTTGTCACGAGCCGCGGCGATGTGCACTATGTGGTGACCGAATTCGGTGTCGCCTACCTGCATGGACGATCAATACGGGAGCGCGCCAAAGCCCTGATCGAGATTGCCCATCCGAAATTTCGGGATGAACTGGCCGCCCAAGCCCGCAAAGTCAAGTTCCTTTAGCGCGCTCGATTTGCGCAACTGTGCAGATTCTGAACGCTCTATAGGATTTTCACACCTAAGTCTCTCGATCTTGCGCGAGGATGCGGTGCCGCCACGAGCACTGTTCGTGACTGGTGACACGATCGGGATTTGGTCGTGAATGTCGGTCACGTACAGGCCGATACTTGGGAAAAGGCGAGTACTATGATCGCCCAGGCACGATGACTGCGATCCAAAGGCGGGACACTGCATGAAATTGACGGATACTGCTCGCATGGTGCTGGTTCGGGCCGAGGTCTTCATGGACCTGCCCACCGATTATCTCGCTTCGATCCGCCAGTATCTCGAGGAACAACATCTGGCCGCCGGCCTGACCGTCTTTCGCGAAGGGGAGACGGGCGATAAACTCTATGTCGTGCGGCGCGGCAATGTCCGTCTGCAACGGGTTCGTGACGGGGTCCTGTACGAAGTGGGACGGCGCGGTCCCGGCGACATGCTCGGCGAAACAGCGTTGATCGATTCTTCGCCCCGCAATGTGACAGTGGTGTGCGTTGGTGAATGCGACTTCTTCACGCTGTCGCGCGATGCGTTCTACGATATTCTTGCCAAGCACCCGGCCGTGGCCACCAAGATCCTGCGAGTGCTGACCGCACGAATCAGAGACATTGACGCTGCCCGGCTACAGGAACTGGAAGAGAAGAATGCCACCCTCGAACAAACTCGGGACCGTCTCAAGGAACTGCTCGCGCACTTGGAATCCACGAATGATCAGTTGGAAGCGGCCTTGTCGACACGCGACTGCTTCCTGACCGTCTCGCCCTATCCCGTCGTACTGACCGATGCGAGTCACAATGTCCGCCTCAGCAATCCGGCGGCCACGCGCCTGTTCGGCGATTCCCACAGCCGCAATATCTGGGAGTGGTTTCGTCCGGCCGCGCCGGAAGCCGTCTCCGCAATCGAAACGGCATTGCGTGCAGGAGATTCATGGGCGGGGGAACTGGAACTCTGCGGACTCGATAATCGCTCCCTTCTCTGCAATGTAACGGTCACACCCATTGCCGGTGGCGCCGATGGGACACCCGCTGGGTTGTGGTTGCTGGAAGATCGGACAGAGACGCGCTCCCGGGAGGAGCAATCTCGTCAACTCGACCGGCTCGCCGCCAAAGGCGAGATGGCCGGGGAAATCGCCCATGAACTGAACAACCACCTGGCCATTCTGTCGGGCAACGCAGAATTGCTCGAGATGCACTTGGGAAATGGATATCCGGAGAAGGCGGGCCGCTGCCTGAACAGTATTCGTCAGTCACTGGATCGCGTACGGGTCTTTACGGACGACATGCTCAGCGCCCATCACCGTGGGGGAGCGGCCACGCCACTAGATATTAATGCCCTCCTGACGAATCTGGTGGCATTCCTCCGGCCGCAGCGAACGTTCAAGAAGGTGATCTTCAAGACCGAGTTTTCATCCGACCTCCCCCCGGTCACTTGCGATCCCGCTGATATCCAGCAGGCAGTCTTCAATCTCCTGCTGAATTCGGCGGAGGCATTGACCGAGACCGCCGGGGCACATAGCACGATTTGGATCGGCACGGAGTACGCCCGCGGCGACGGACTTGTGCGTATCCGCATTGCCGACGACGGCCCCGGTTTGGCACCAACAGTGCGACCGTGCCTCTTCAATCAGACAGTCTCCAGCAAACCGGGCAAGCACGGCTTCGGACTTCTCACCGTTCATCGAATCGTCACGAGTCACGGCGGCCGAGTTTCCGCCGGACCAGGTCCCAGTGGCGGCGCAGAATTCACGATCGAACTGCCGCCAGCCGCGCCCAGCCGTGCGCGGTAGTTTCCCTCGTGACACCGGGCAATATCGGCCTCCCTGCAAAGAAATCGCCCCGCCTTCATTCTGAAGACGGGACGTCATTCTTATTGGGATCGCGGATTATCGGGGTCCCGGGGCGTGCTTGAATTGCTTGTCGTGGAACTTAATGATCTCCCGGAGACGCTCCTGAAGGAACTGGGAATGTCCCGCCGGCACGCCACCGAATCCCTGATACTCCTTATAGACGTGCGGTGTGCCTGCCATCGCGGTATTGAAGTCACGGTTCTGGGAGATGTATCCCCACTCACGCTCATCATCGTCTACGCCACAGTCGAAATACACCGCCGTGCTGTCGAAGATATGGGGATTGGCAACATAACAGCTCTTGATATCCTGGGAGAGCCAGAGCGGCCAAACGGCGGCGATCTTTTCGCGCCGTGAATCGAACGGCAGATCAACTCCCAGCGGCTTCGGGTTGATAAACAGCACCGTGTCGACGCAAGTCCGCTTCTTTTCGAGCGTTGCGAACTTAATCGTCGTTGAATAGGCGTCGTTTTGGGTGAACGATGAGCAGGGTGCGCAAGGTTCGTATTGCCAGGGGCCATCGCAGATCCCCAGCGGCCGTTTGCACACCCAGCATGTATCGCGTGGTGCAGGAAGGACCAATTGCTCGAGAGCGTGCGGAGAGAACGCAATGGCCATCGCAATCAGCCGCCGAGTGTACTTGCGATCCCACGATGGGAAGATTTGCAGGTACGCCGAGTCGTTACCGGCCGTCACGTTATTCTCAGCGAAGACCGAATCGATCCAGTTGAACACACCCGAATTACCGTCGGCTCCGCCGAGTGAGAGCGGCCCGGACATCGAAGACACTGCACCAAACAAGTCCGGCCGATCCATGGCGAATCGCATGGCGCCGAATCCTCCCATGCCATGCCCCGCGATCGCACGCGCCGAACGTCCGCCCTGCGTGTACACACGGAAGGTCCGCTCGACGTGCGCAATGACGCTGCCGACCAGATCCGCATATTGTCCGGATGCTGCCGAATTGCGATAGTAGGAGCCGTGGAAGAAATTGCCGGCATCCACCGTCACGACCATCATTCGGCCAATCTCGCCATTGCGGTAAAGATCTTCGAGAATACCCTGTAAGTTGTATTGCTCGAAATACTTGGCGTCTCCATCGAAATCATGAAGCAGGTAGAGAACCGGGAAGGGCTGCTGTGGCACCTTCAGGGAGGCATCCGAAGCAAAGGCCACCGAGAGAACCCGGCCAGTCGGGTCATTCCACGGATTATTGGCCAGAACCGGGAACCCAAGAATCTGGGATCCGGCCACTCCGGGGATCGGCCGGGCAGGATCAACTGGATTGTCACCCTGTGTGCAGCCATACACAACTGCAAGGATTGCAAGCGCCGCGCCGAGAGCAGATTTGGTATGTCGTTTCGAGATTCTCATAATTGCCTCATTCATTAGAACCGGTATGACATCGACAGAAGTGTCTCAACTCTTAGTGCACTGTATTCGCCGGGATAAACCGTCTGTCCCACGCCATAGGCGGAGGTTGGAACATTCCGCTTCGAGTAGAAACCGAGATCCTCTGCCACACCCACTTCGAAATGTCCATTGAGCATGTACGATCCGCCAAACGTCAGGCCAATCCGGTTGCCAACGTCCGGGAAACCAGGTCCGAATGTGGAATCCGGCGCCGCGGTCCCATCGTAGTAAAGCCCCCCGCGCACCACCAGATCCTCACGCGCCATGTACTCCGCACCAGCCGAAAGGCGAATCTGATCCTTCCAATTAAAGGGGACTTCAACTTTGTCGAGGTGCGATACCCCGGTATTCAAACCGCCGTTCTCGAAAGTGATGACCCACTTGTCCATCACCGACCAGAATGTCACCGCGGCATCGAAGGCCAATGTCAGCTTGGAAGAGGCCGTCCAGCCCAAACCCGCTCCCAACTGTGCCGGGAGTCGCATATCCATCTTGAAAGGCCGGAAGTCATCGGACTTCCGGGAATTCCCGATGCTGTAATTGCCAGAAAAGAACACATCCGGCTTAAGAGTGTCACCTTCCACCACAACCGTTAACTGCTTCGTGGCCAAGGCAGTATTTTTTGGCCAAGCCATGCTCAATGTCGCGTTCCCCTTGACCTTGATCGTGACCGGCGTCTGCGCACTGATACCGAGCGAGAGTTTGTCGTTGAGCTTCCAGAGAACACCGCCATTGGCACCAACCGAGAATCCCTTGCCGTCTATCCGGAAATCCCCGAGGAAATTGTTGTATGGAAGGTCGTCAAATGGTGCACCGAATGGATTCGCGACGAACAAAATCTTCCGGAAGACCAAGTCGCCGTTCGTGAGAGACAAACCGGCACCAACCGACAGATTGTCGTTGATCTTCTTCGCGGCGACCGGGTGGAAATCGATCACATCGAGATCGGTCCGGAAATTTCCCTCCGCGAACTGATAATCGTTGTAATAAGTGTCGGGCGCCTTGAACAGGTCCCAGCCATAATTGGCGTCCTGTGTCCAGTAGATTGCGCCACCGAACACCCAGCCTTTGGATTCCGAGGGGACACCGACACCACCAAACGAGGGAATCGGGAAGAGTTCGTCGAGCGGATACCGCTTCTGCCGGTCCTTGAACCCGATGTCGTAGTCATTGGGGGACAGGTTCGGGGTATACGCCATACCAGGGGTATAAGTCCCCAGCGAGACGTTTAATTCGCTTGCCTTCATGAAGGCAAGCCCGGCAGGATTGTAACTGGCGGCGCTCCAGTCGTCGGCAACACCTCGAAAGGCACCGCCCATGGCCCGCGCCCTGACCCCGACCCCGGCGTAGGAAAGACCGCCGGCGAGGGAACTGGAAGCCGCGAACATGGCCAATCCCATGATCATCACGAACGCTCTGCCCCACATGGACTTCATCTGTCTCGTCAGTTCCAAAGGCATTCCCCCTGTCTTCTCGGCTCCATGCATGTGTTCATTCAAAACGAGGGTCAATCCAGTCTCCCGAAAAAAACGAGCCGCAATTAAACAACTCCGAAGCCACGGGTCAAACGCTTTTTGCCGGGCAAGAATTGCGACTGACGCAATCGCTCTGACGTCTTCCCGCCCGTTCTCGGCACTTGGTTGATCTGTCCGCGATCCCAAGGATGTCCGATTTCAATCTCCCTGATCCTGTCCGTCCCATACGCGAAATCAACCCGATGCATCGTTTCCCCCCACCACTGAGTCCATGTGGCCGCGATACTTTACCCACGACACGACACGTTATTCCCTCCACCAAATCTTCGTAGTGACAATTTCGTCCAAATGATTGCGGAACCGGTGGCAGTTGGCTAGATTACCCAGTTCGGGTTTTCCCAACCCCGGCACCGAGGATGCGGAGACATGAGTGGCTTCATAGAAATCAAAGGCGCAAGGGAACACAACCTCCAATCGATCGACCTGAAGATTCCACGAGATAAGCTCGTGGTAATCACAGGCTTATCTGGCTCAGGCAAGTCATCGCTGGCTTTTGACACGATTTATGCCGAAGGCCAGCGCCGTTATGTCGAGTCACTGTCAGCGTATGCACGGCAATTCCTGGGACTTATGGAAAAGCCGGATGTTGACTTCATAGACGGCCTTTCGCCGGCAATATCCATCGAACAACGGACTTCGGCGAAGAACCCACGCTCCACCGTGGGGACGGTAACCGAGATCTACGACTACCTGCGCCTGCTCTTCGCGCGCATCGGCGTCCCGCACTGCTTTCGCTGCAACCGGCCAATCCGGCGGCAGACGGTTTCGCAAATGGTCGATCATTTGATGCAACTGCCGGCCAAGACCCGGTTTGTGATTCTTGCCCCCCTGGTCGAAGGTCGCAAAGGTGAGCACCGCGAAGTTTTTGAGCAGATCAAGAAGAAGGGGCTGGTCCGGGTCCGTGTGGACGGCAAGATCGTCGATCTCGAAGATACGCCGACGCTGAACAAGAAGACCAAACACACAATCGAAGCGGTGGTGGACCGTCTCGTGTCCGGCCCGTCGGTCAAATCACGCCTGGCGGATTCACTGGAAACCGCTTTGCGGCTCGCGGGTGGCGCTGCCCGAGTGGCGATTGACGGCGGGGAGGAACATGTCTTCTCGGAGACCTCCGCCTGTCCCGAGTGCGGACTCTCGTTTGAAGAGCCGGCGCCGCGCCTGTTTTCGTTCAACTCCCCGTTCGGCGCCTGCCCGACTTGCAGCGGGCTGGGGAACAAGATGGAGATCGATCCCGGCTTGATCGTTCCCAATCCGACCTTGTCCATCTTCGAGGGCGCGATTGAACCGTGGGGTGAGGATCCCGCCAACTGGTACCGCTTCCTCCTGCGTGGCGTGGCCGCTCACTTCAATTTCAACTTCCGCACCCGTTTCTGTGATCTGTCCAAAGAAGCGCAACGTGTCATCCTCTACGGTTCCGGCCATAAAGAATTCACGTTCCGCTACGAGAATCGCGACGGACGGGGCAAAGGGGAATTCACTGGGAAATTCGAAGGCGTGATCCCCAATCTCGAGCGCCGCTACCGGCAAACCGAATCGAACGCGGTACGGCAGTGGATCGAGCAGTACATGCGATTCATCCCCTGCCCGGCTTGCAACGGCGCCCGGTTGAAACCCGAGGCGCTCGCGGTTCGCGTCAATGACCGGTCGATCAATGGTGTCGTGCAACTGCCCATCAAAGGTGCAGTGAAGTTCTTTTCCGAGATGAAATTGGGCCCGCGCGAACGGCACATCGCGCGGCAGATTCTCAAGGAGATCAACCAGCGGCTCAGCTTCCTTGTCGACGTCGGCCTTGATTATCTCACTCTCGACCGCTCCGCACAGACACTCTCGGGCGGCGAGGCCCAGCGAATACGGTTGGCGACTCAGATCGGCTCAAGACTGGTTGGTGTTCTCTACATCTTAGATGAGCCGTCCATCGGGCTCCACCAGCGCGATAATCGCCGTCTGTTGAACACACTTCTGGGGCTGCGGGATCTGGGCAACACCGTGCTCGTCGTGGAGCATGATCGCGAGACGATCGAGTCGGCAGATTACGTGATTGATCTGGGCCCAGGCGCCGGCAAACAGGGCGGCTTCGTTGTTGCCAGCGGTCCACCCGCGACGATTCGCCGGACACCGGCATCGTTGACCGGACAGTATCTCGCCGGCACAAAGAAGATTCCGGTACCCCGTGAACGGCGTCACGGGAACGGCCAGCAGGTTCGTATTGCCGGGGCGAAAGGGAATAATCTTAAGGAGATCAGCGTCGATTTTCCGCTCGGCGTTCTCACCTGCGTGACCGGTGTCTCGGGGTCCGGCAAGTCGACTCTGGTCAACGAGACTCTGTATCGTGTGCTGGCCGAGCGATTCTATGGCGCCAAAACCACGCCGCTGGTTTACCGCGGCGTCGCCGGACTGGAAGCGATCGACAAAGTGATCGATATCGACCAGTCTCCCATCGGCCGCACCCCACGCTCGAATCCCGCCACCTACACCGGCGTATTTACCTTCGTTCGCGATCTCTTTGCGCAACTTCCGGAAGCCAAGATTCGCGGTTACGCCCCCGGACGGTTCTCATTCAATGTGAAGGGCGGGCGATGCGAGGCCTGCGAGGGCGATGGCATCATCAAAATCGAAATGCACTTCCTGCCGGATGTCTACGTGCCCTGTGAAGTCTGCAAGGGGAAGCGCTACAATCGTGAGACCCTTGAGGTGACATTCAAGGGGAGGAGCATCGCCGACGTTCTCGACATGACCGTCGAGGAAGCGCTCGACTTCTTCGCCAACTTCCCGCGCATTCACAAGAAGCTGCTCACGCTCTCCGAAGTCGGGCTTGGATACATCCATCTCGGACAGCAGGCCACGACACTCTCCGGCGGTGAGGCGCAGCGCGTCAAACTGTCCACCGAGCTTTCCAAGACCGCTACCGGCCGGACGTTCTACATTCTGGACGAACCCACCACCGGGCTGCATTTCGAAGACATCAAAATGCTCCTCGGTGTGCTCAACGAACTGGTCGAGCGGGGCAATACCGTCGTCGTGATCGAGCATAATCTCGATGTCATCAAGACGGCCGACTGGATAATCGACTTGGGCCCCGAAGGTGGTGAGGAAGGCGGCGAGGTTGTCGCCGTGGGCACCCCGGAGGAGGTTTCGCGCAGCCCCCGATCATACACCGGCCAGTTCCTGCGCGAAGAACTAAACTCGAAAAACTCGTCGAAGCGGAAGGCACTTGTGCGTGAGGCCAAGACCGGCATGCAACCGTCCAATGGGAATTGACACAACAATCAAGACGTCCGGCGAATTCGATTGATGCATGCGTGAACGGCCATTATCGTAGCCGTCGGTTTATATAATGGAGGCTCAAATGGGAAAGAACATTACACAAAAGATTATCGAGGCGCATCTTGTCGAGGGGAAACCCGAGGCAGGACAGCCGATCGCGATTCGCATCGACCAGACACTGACACAGGATGCCACCGGAACGATGGCCTACCTGCAATTCGAGGCTCTCGGGATCGAGAGAGTGAAGACCGAACGTTCTGTTTCCTACGTCGATCACAATATGCTTCAGGCCGGATTCGAGAATGCCGATGACCATCGCTACCTGCAGTCGGTCGCCGCGCACTTTGGCATCGACTTCTCGCGGCCCGGCAACGGCATCTGCCACCAGGTGCACCTCGAGCGGTTCGGCGTGCCCGGCAAGACACTGCTCGGATCCGATTCGCACACTCCTACAAACGGCGGGCTCGGCATGCTGGCGATTGGCGCTGGTGGTCTTGATGTCGCGGTCGCCATGGGCGGCGGTGCGTTCCATCTTGCGATGCCGAAAGTCGTGTGCATCAATCTCAAAGGAAAGCTGCAGCCCTGGGTCGCCGCCAAGGATGTCATTCTTGAAGTCCTTCGCCAGTTGACTGTCAAGGGTGGCGTTGGCAAGATCATGGAATATTCGGGTGAAGGCGTTGCCACGCTCACTGTCCCCGAACGCGCCACGATCACGAACATGGGCGCCGAACTTGGAGCCACGACTTCGATCTTCCCGTCAGACGAGAACACCCGGAAATATCTCGCTTTCCAGAAACGCGAGGCCGAGTGGAAGGCGTTGGCGGCGGATCCGGATGCCAGGTACGATGAGGAAATCACGATTGATCTGTCGAAACTCGAGCCGATGCTGGCGCAGCCGCATTCACCCGACAAAGTCGTCCGGGTGCGCGATGTCGCCGGATTGAAAGTGGATCAGGTGTGCGTGGGTTCCTGCACGAACTCCTCGTTGTATGATTTGACGGTCACCGCGGCGATCCTCAAAGGCAAGCATGTCCACCCGAACCTCAGCATGACCGTCACTCCGGGCTCCAAGCAGGTCTTCACGGCGATCTCCCAGACCGGTGCGCTGACCGATATGATTGCCGCCGGCACACGCATTATCGAATCGGCCTGCGGTCCCTGCATCGGCATGGGACAGGCGCCGTCATCGGGCGCCGTCTCGATCCGCAGCTTCAACCGGAACTTTGAGGGGCGTTCCGGTACGAAGGACGCCAACGTCTACCTCGCGTCGCCCCAGGTGTGCGCCGCCTGCGCGCTGACCGGCGTCATCACCGATCCC
Organism: bacterium; assembly: GCA_021813505.1. GTDB lineage: Bacteria > Zixibacteria > MSB-5A5 > WJJR01 > WJJR01 > JACRMA01. The sequence continues at coordinate 49,634 of JAKAKI010000086.1, forward strand.
CGCGATCTGGGAGCCGAACCGAAAATCACACTCCCGACCGAGATCATCATTGATGATGCCATGGTGATCAAGGCGCCATCCAACGGGAGTTCGGTTGAGATTCTGCGCGGCCCCAATATCAAGCCGCTGCCGATCCAGAAGCCCTTGACCCCAACAATCAGCGGTGAGATTCTTCTCAAAGTTGGCGACAACATCACCACCGATCATATCATGCCGGCCGGCGCCAAGGTGCTGCCCTTGCGCTCGAACATTCCTGCGATCTCCGAATATGTCTTCGAGCGCGTCGATGCCACATTCCCGAAACGCGCCAAAGAGAAGGGCGGCGGTATCATCATCGGCGGGGAGAATTACGGACAGGGTTCGTCCCGTGAACATGCCGCGCTGGCGCCGATGTTTCTGGGCGTGCGCGCGGTGATTACCAAGTCGTTCGCACGAATCCATTACGCCAATCTGATCAACTTCGGCATCCCGCCGCTGACATTCGCGAATCCCGCCGATTACGACAAGATCGCGCAAGGTGACATGATCGAAATCGCCGATGTCGTCGAGACGATCAAGAATGGTGGAAATCTCAAAGCGACGAATAAGACGAAGGGATTCTCCTTCGACCTGAAGTGCGATCTGTCGCCATCGAGCCGTGCGGTGTTGATCGAAGGCGGCCTGCTCAATTACACGAAGAAGCATGCGTAAGCAAGAGTACAGTCGTGATGAGCAGTCAATGTTGCTCCCCGCGAGGGAGGGCGAGGCTCCTGCCGAGCCTTGCTTCCGCGCGGGAACATGGCTCGGCAGGAGCCTCGCCCTCCCATCCAGGAGCCTGATCCTGTCCATTGATCAATTGGGAATCTGAGTATACAACGAGAAGGACTGCTGATGACACAGACTGACACTTCCGCCGCGAAACCCACTCCCCTGCTCGCTCGTCACGAGGCGCTCGGCGCGCGTATGGCGCCATTCGCAGGCTACATCATGCCGATCCAATACTCGAGCATCATCGCCGAGCATCGCGCGGTCCGCAACAGCGTGGGGATATTCGATCTTTCACATATGGGCGAGTTCGAAGTCCAGGGACCGGGCACGCTCGAGTTTCTCGAGCGGATGACCACCAACGACGTTGGATCGCTGCAGTTCTTCCAGGCGCAGTACACTTTGATGCTCAATGACGATGGCGGCATCGTCGATGATCTGCTGATCTATAATCTGCCTGGACGGGCGCTGTTGGTCGTCAACGCTGCCAATCTCGACAAGGATTTTGCCTGGCTGCAGAAGCATTGCCCGCCAGGAGTAAAGCTGACCAACCGTTCGGACGAGACCGCGCTCATCGCCATCCAGGGACCCAAGGCTGAGGCGGTCATGAAGCGGATGGCGGAGTTCGACCTCGCTTCGGTGAAGTATTACCACGCCGCCGAGGGGAAAGTGATGGGTAAGAACGTCGTCTTCTCCCGGACTGGTTACACCGGTGAAGACGGATTCGAGATCTACCTGCCCAACGACATGGCGCTCGATTGCTGGGATGCGGCGATGGATGCCGGCAAGGAATTCGGAATCCTTCCGATCGGATTGGGAGCTCGCGACACACTTCGCCTGGAAATGAAGTTCGCACTTTATGGCAATGACATCGACGACACGACCAATCCGATCGATGCTGGTCTCGGCTGGGTCGTCAAGCCGGACAAGCCAATCGAGTTTATCGGCCGCAAACACGTAGTGACCGCGAAGCAGGGTGGCTCCAAACGCAAACTGGTCGCATTCACACTCAACGAAAAAGCCATCCCCCGCCACGGCTGCGATATCCAGGTTAACGGAGCTTTGGCCGGTGTCGTGACCTCCGGTACCCATTCGCCGAGC